>NZ_JBFRFW010000001.1:0-712272 GCF_052115025.1 Bradyrhizobium sp. 2TAF24
AACTACACCCCGTCCGACCTGCAGCAGTCCGCCAACGGCACGGTCGACCCGGAAGTGACGCCGCAGACCCGCTACACGCTGCACACCGCGCAGCTCAACGTCAGCTTCACGCCGGACATCTGGGGCCAGAACCTGCGCAACGTCGAAAGCCTCGATGCCCAGACCGAGCAGGCCCAGTACCAGCTCGAGGCGGCGTACCTGACCCTGACCGCCAACGTCGTTACCGCGGCGATCCAGGAAGCCTCGTTGCGCGGCCAGATCGCCGCCACCGAGCGCATCATCAAGATCGCCCGCGACATTCTCGGCATTCTCAAGAGCCAGTTCGAGCTCGGCCATATCGCAGCGGTTGATGTGCTGACCCAGGAGGCCGCGCTCGCCCAGGTTGAGCAAACCCTGCCGCCGCTGCAGAAGCAACTCGCGGTGCAGCGCGACCTGCTGACCGCGCTCGCCGGCCAGTTCTCTGCCGACGAAGTGCTGCAGAAGTTCGACCTGCGGCGGCTGACGCTGCCGGCCAACCTGCCGGTCAGCCTGCCCTCGACCATGGTGCGCCAGCGCCCCGACGTGCGCGCCGCGGAAGCGGCACTGCATTCGTCGAGCGCCCTTGTCGGCGTCGCGATCGCCGCGCGGCTGCCGAACATCACGCTGTCGGCCAACCCGGGCGCCGCCGCGTTCAAGTTCGCCGAGCTGATGACGCCGGGGACGCTGTTCTACACGGTGGCGGCGAGCGCCAGCCACACGGTGTTCGACGGCATGACGCTGTACCACAAGCAGAAGGCTGCGGAAGCGGCGCTGGAGCAGTCGGAAGCGCTGTACCGCCAGGCGGTGATCACCGCGATGCAGAACGTCACCGACGCGCTGCGCAGCCTGCAGACCGACGCGCCCGCGGTGCAGGCCGCGATCAAGGCGGAGATCGCCGCCAAGGCCAGCCTCGAGCTGATCCAGAAGCAGCTCACGCTCGGCCTGATCAACCAGGTGATTGTCCTCAACGCCCAGCAGACCTACTTCAACGCCGCGATCGCGCGGGTGCAGGCGGAAGCGACCCGCCTTTCGGACGTCGCCGCATTGTTCATGGCGCTTGGCGGAAACTGGCCTGCCGATTGTCCATCGCGCGACTGGCGCGCCTGCGTGTTCGAGCCGCCGCAGACCCCCGAGGTCATCGCTGCGACTGGCGCATTCTGAGCAGCACTGCTGCGCGCGTGCCGAGCCGGCGTCCGGTGTTTCGACCGCAACTCGCGACAGGCGGCGAGTCGTGGTAGTGTGCTGCACCGCCTGACCCGAGTCACGTGCGCCGAATGACAGCGCCAGACGGATTCGAACGGAGGTTGGTCAACATGATAAAGACGATCATTGCGTTGACGACGTCACTGTTGCTCGCGTCGGCATCGAACGCGTTTGCGTTCAGCTTCGCGGGCCCCCACAGCGACTGGACGCCACTTCCTGTCGAACGGCTGAAGCAGCTGCCGCCGGCCGTGGAGCGCACGCTTCGTGCCGCGCAGAAGGCCTGCGGCGACGAGCAGCTTCTGGTGCGGACCGGATATGTGCGCTACCTGCCCGGCGCTCATGGCGGAACGTTCGTCTCGCTGCATCTCGATCAGGTTCACTGCAACAACCGCGCCGCACTGTGCCGCGGCGACAGCTGCCTGCACCATGTCTACATCGCGAGCGGACCGGTCGAGGTCCGCGAGGTCTGGCGTGGTTATGCCAGGGAGATCGATCTGGATCAGGCCGCCGGCGCCACCGCGCTCACCGTGCATTGCGGTGATGCCTGCCAGGCCACGCTGCATTGGGACGGCAGGCAGTTCGGTCACTGATCCGTCGGCATGACGCCGAGGGATTCATGATCCGTCACGGCCTGCGCAGGCGCTTCAGAACTGCGAATGGAAGCGGGCGCCGAGCACAGAGACCGGACCGCGGTCACGGTTGTAGGCGGGGTTGACGATGTACTGATAGTCCAGCGTCAGTTTCGCGGCGAACACCGGGAAGCTGTAGTAGGCCTCGATGATCTTCTCGGAGCCCGGATTCGGCAGCATGCCGTCGCCGACCAGGATGCCGAGACCACCGGCGTTGAGGAACGCCTGATGCACGGTCGTGATGCCGTTGACCACCCCGGCGATACCGAAGGTATCGCCGTCGCGCCCCCACTGCTTGCCCGACAGCGAGAGACCCGCCGCGACGGTGCGGTCGATATCAGTGAACTCATAGGGCTCGCGCCGGCCGTCAGCGATGCCGGCGCGGACGAACAGACCGACGTTCGGCACAAGCTGCTGCTCCAGATTCATGCTGATACCGCCGCGGCTGGCATAACGGCGCACCGCCGTGATGTCGGCAGGGCCGCCCGTCACCATGGCGAGCTGGATGGCGTCGGCGAAACTACCCATTCGTCCACGTGTCAGGAAGCCTGTAACCGCGACCTTGCCGGGCTGGTCGAGGATGGTGTAGCGCCGCTCCAGCTCGCCGACCCACTGGAACTGCTCGAAGCGGGAGTCGAGCGCCGTCTGGTTCGGCGCGATCGACAGGTCGAACAGACCGAAGCGCAGCGTCCACGGGCCCTGGTACCACTCGGCGGTAGCGCCGACCGAATAGGCCCACGCGTCCGCGGCATAGTCGAACGTGCCGGTATCGACGATCGCCCAGTTCAGGAAGTCGCTGCGCGGGTCATGCGCGTACCGGTTGGTGTCGAAGACATCGCCGACGCTGAACTTGCCGACCGTGAACACCAGCCGGTCCGAGGTCTGCGATCCGGAAAACTGGTTGGGTCCGGCATCGAGCTGCTGCACCTCGCCGCCGAGATTGATGGTCTGGCGCAGGAACGCACGGTGCAGCCGCAGGTAGGGATAGTCGGCGCCGACCTTGTAGGCTTCGGCACTCGGGAAACCGGCGACGCCGAGCGAGCTGCTGAGGCCGAGACCCTGGTCGATCTCGGGATTGATCCAAGCCTCGGCGCCCTGCCACAAGCGGATGCCGGCAAACAGGGTGAGGTCGGCGGTCTCGCGGCCGATGCCGCCATCCAAGCTGTTGGGGCCACTGTAGGGCGCGCGGAAACGCGGCGCATACTGGTTGGTGTAGGTGAACTGGCCGTGGACCGCGAACCAGTCGGTCTCGAGCGCCGTCGGTCCCTTGATCAGCAGATCCGGAAGCCGCGACGTGTCGCCGAGATGGTAGTTCAGGCCGAAGCGAATGCTCTGCAGCGTCAGATCGGCCGCATAACCTTCGGCACCGGCGGGAAACACGGCGCCCTTGCGGCCAAAGCCGGTGGCGAGATACTCGGCCTTGGCGCTCCAGTTCTTGTCGATCGGCAGCTCGATGCCGGCACCGGCCGCCCAGCCGAACCGCCACAGCAATGCGTTGTCTACGGTGCCAGGCGTCGCGATTCCGTTGGGCGATGTTCCGGCGACCTGGGTGCGCGTGACCTGATCGTAGGTCCAGGCGAAGCCGGCCGTGCCATACAACAGGAATTGATCGAACACATAACCGACGCGGGCACGGGCGCTGCCGTAATGAATCACGGCTTCACCATAGCTCACCGCACCGAGCAGCGGCGTCGCAACGAGCTGGCTGCCGCGCACCGAATAAGGCACCAGCACATCGGAATTGGGGAATGTCAGATCGGCTTCGACGCCGAGCAGCACGCGCGATCGCGAGACGTAGTTGTAGCCGGCCTGCAGGCCGGCTACGTAGCTGCCCGTTCCGGCCATCACGTCGAAATGAAACGGCAGGTCGAAGGTCCCATTCACCGGCGCGCCGGCACCGGTCGGCGCGGCACTCCAGTTCGAGTCGCCTCGCGTGAAGCCGACATGGCCGCCGACATACCAGCCGCTCCAGTCGAAGCCCGCCGCGGCGATCGGCGCCTTCACCGGCATGACGGGCCAGTCCGCGGCAATGCCCGGCGTGGCAGACGCCATCAGCCAGAGCGCAGCAAAAGACGGGATCGTGGCGCGAGCCACGCGCACCATGCGCACGTTCGAGCGACCGTCCGTCACGCTCCACGATTTATGACATCTGCGTGACAAACATGATGCGACGGGATCCGATGGTCCACGATCAGCGACTGCATCGAACATGGTTGGCCTGCCCCCTTGCGCGCGAGGACGAGCCCCTCTCGACAGGCCGTGGAACACGACCACGACATCGCGCGCATCATCCCCTGCGGACGACGCCTATCCTCCCGGGTGGATAGGATGCCCACCGCCCTGATGGGCCAACTGCGACATTCTGTCAACACAGGCAGGTCCACCGAACCGCACCGGAATGCGGCCGAGCACCATGATTGCGCACGACTGTGACGATGAAGAAACAGCAGCCGCACGTTGCGCACGGGCCACGGCGCAATCGCTTGCGCGTGTCTTACATCGCAGGGAGGCCTGCGGTACCGGGCAGCCGTGAACGGAAGAAAGCGCCCGACGCGGCGCTCACTCGGTCGAGCGGCGCAGCTCCAGCGCGGGTTCGGCCTTCACCGGCTCGGCCTGCACTTCAGCCCGCGGCGTCGCGTCCGCCGAACGGGTCGGCTCGGTTGGATGCAGGCGGCGGGGGCGGATCTGCGCGCGCGCCATGATCATGGAGTTGCCGTGCTTGTGGAATTCGCAGTACGCGAAGCCCATGCCGGACACCGAGCCGCGGAACGAGGCCTCGTCGTTCTTGGTGAGGTTGAAGCAGGGCTCGAACGGCAGTCCCTTGAGTGAGGCGCACACCGAATTGGGACGGACCTGGATGGTATTGACCGGCAGCCGTGCGTAGCGGACCGGACCCGAACCGCCGAACTGGATGGAGCCGGCGACCGAACCATCGCTGTAGATGCGGCCCGATCCCTTCGAGCCATCGAAGCAGGTGAAGGAGAACAGCTTGTTAGCGACGAATTGCCGGGCCTGTTCGGGGGTCATTTCTTCGGCGATCGCCGGAACGACCACACTGGCAGCAACGAGCGATCCAGCAATCAAACGCGCCAACATGATGCAACTCCAACTCATCGGGTTTGCCGGCGACCGCGCCGAAAGCCGCGCCATGGCCTGCCTTAACCCGCTGCTTACCATACCAACCGTGGCAACATTGGCGCACGATGGTTGGTAAAGTCTGAACGTTTCACATGATTTTCACGACCAGCCGGCCGCGAACCTGACCGGCGAGGATCGAGGGCGCCGTGGACAGCACCTCGTCAAGGCTGATTTCCTGAGTGATTTCAGCGAGTTTCGACCGATCCAGATCGCTCGCGAGGCGGCTCCAGGCGCGCCTTCGGGTCTCGATCGGACACATCACGGAATCGATGCCCAAAAGGCACACTCCCCGCAAAATGAACGGCGCGACCGAGGTCGGCAGGTCCATACCCGCCGCGAGGCCGCAAGCGGCAATGGCGCCGCCGTACTTGGTCATCGACAGGAGATTGGCGAGCGTGGTCGAGCCGACACTGTCGATGCCCCCCGCCCACAACTCCTTAGCGAGCGGCTTCGCCGCGCCGGTGAGCTCGTTGCGGTCGAGGATTTCGGCGGCGCCGAGGCTGCGCAGGTACTGCTCCTCGGAGGTCCGGCCGGTGGACGCGATGACATGGAAGCCGAGCTTGGCAAGAATGGCGATGGCCACCGAGCCGACGCCGCCGGCGGCGCCGGTGACGATGATGGCACCACGCTTGGGTGTGAGGCCGTGCTTCTCCAGCGCCAGCACCGACAGCATCGCGGTGTAGCCGGCGGTGCCGATGGCCATGGCGTCGCGCGTGGTCATGCCGTCCGGCAGCCGCACCAGCCAGTCGCCCTTGACGCGGACCTTTTCGGCATAGGCGCCGAGATGGGTCTCGCCCATACCCCAGCCATTGCCGATGACCTTGTCGCCGGCGGTCCACTGCGGATTGCCCGAGGCGATCACGGTGCCGGCGAAATCGATGCCGGCGATCATCGGAAAGCGGCGCACCACCGGCGCCTTGCCGCTGATCGCAAGGCCATCCTTGTAGTTGATGGTCGACCACTCCACCGCGACGGTGACGTCGCCCTCCATCAGGTCGGCATCGTCGAACTGCGTCAGTGCGGCGGTCGTGCCCTTGTCAGCCTTGTCGATACGGATGGCCTTGAACGTACCCACGACGAACTCCCCGTTTCCAAATCAACGTCACCCCGAGCGATGGCCGGCCCACCCCGGCGCAGACGCCCGTCCCTACGCCGGCTGCACCGCGGCGCGCAGCACCGGCTTCTCCACGATCGGCAGATTGATCAGGGCCGACAGCACGCCGAAGACGACCGACAGCCACCACACCACGTTATACGACCCGTAATAATTGAAGGCGAGACCGCCGAGCCACGCACCGAGGAAACCGCCGACCTGGTGGCTGACAAACGCAAAACCATAGAGCGTGGCGAGCCAGCGCGTGCCGAACATCAGGCTGATCAGCGACGACGTCGGCGGCACCGTGGACAGCCAGGTCAAGCCGGTGACCATGCCGAACACGATCGCGGAGGCCGTGGTCATCGGCAGCGAGATGAAGGCGACCACCGACAGCGCACGCACGAAATAGATCGTCGACAGGATGTAGCGCCTCGGAAAATACCCGGCGAGCCAGCCGACGCTGATCGAGCCGATCATGTTGAACAGGCCGATCACCGCGAGCACCCAGCCGCCGGTCTGCGCCGGCATGCCGCGATCGACGAGATAGGCCGGCAAGTGCGCGGTGACAAACGCGAGCTGGAAACCGCAGGTGAAGAAACCGAGCACCAGCAGCACATAGGAACGATGGCCGAACGCCTCGCTCAGCGCCTGGGTGAAGGACTGCCTGTCCTCGGCCGGCGCGTCGACGCTGGCCGCCGGCGGCGTCGCCACCGCGAACGACAGCGGCACCACGAACAACATCAGCACCGCAAACGCGGTCAGCGTCGCCGGCCAGCCGATATGATCGATCAGCGCCACACTGACGGGGGCGAACAGAAACTGGCCGAACGACCCCGCAGCGGTGCCGACACCGAGCGCAAGGTTGCGCTTGTGCGGCGGCACCAGCTTGCTGAACGCGGCGAGTACCAGGTTGAACGAGCAGCCGGACAGGCCGAAGCCGATCAGCACGCCGGTCGACAGCGTCAGCACCGAGGGCGAGCCGGCATAGCGCATCAGCAGCAGGCCGGCCGCATACATCAGCGCGCCGACCGACAGCACCCGCAGCGTGCCGAAGCGGTCTGCGACCGCGCCGGCGAACGGCTGGCCGAGGCCCCACAACAGGTTCTGCACGGCGAGCGCGAAGGCGAACACGTCGCGGCCCCAGCCGAGATCGTGACTCATCGGCTGGATGAAGAAGCCGAAGGTCGAGCGCGGCCCGAAGGTGAGCATGCCGATCAGACCGCCACAGGCGATGATCAGCAGGGGCGAGCGCCACGAACGCTGGGTGACGGAGACGGCGTCGGCTGACATGGCATTCCCCCGGAAGCTGGCCGCGATCGTGATGAAGCGTCACGGCCTGAAAGATGCGGCTGCATGAACATAAAGCGATCACGCCGGGAGATCGAATCGTCCCGCCGCATCGCAGCGATGCAAATTCATTCCACCGGCTGTGCAGATTTTGGCAAGCGACCGGTCTGGCCAAAATGATAGACGCATGATATATTTCTTTTGCTCATTTGGAGAATAAGTAACCGATCCTGTCCTCGGACGGGACCATCACCGTCAGCCACAACCCATCACCGGCCTCGCGGCCGGACTTCTTGGGCCCTCAATATACTCAAATAGAGCATATCAAGGGCCGTTTCGGGAGACGCCACATGCCGATCACCACCCTTCTCGGCCCTGACGATCTGGGGACCGCTCCGCTCCAACGCCGGCGCAGCCGCGGCGCCCTCGCCGATCGCCCGCTGTCCACGCCGCCCCTCGCCTGGACGCCGGAAGTCGAGCGCGCGACCGCACACCTCTACGAGCGGGTGCGAACCGTGATCCCGCCGGTGGAATGGCCAACCATGGCGCCGACCATCCACGCCATCAACGAACTGAAGCGTGAGCGCAACGCGGTCATTCTCGCCCACAACTACCAGGCGCCGGAGATCTTCCACTGCGTCGCCGACGTCGTCGGCGACTCGCTGCAGCTGGCACGCGACGCAACCAAAGTGAAGGCCGACATCATCGTCCAGTGCGGCGTGCACTTCATGGCGGAGACCTCGAAGATCCTCAATCCGGAGAAGACGGTGCTGATCCCGGATTCCCGCGCCGGCTGCTCGCTGGCGGAAGCCATCACCGCCGAAGACGTGCGGCTGCTGCGCGACAGATTCCCCGGCGTGCCCGTGGTCGCCTATGTCAACACATCGGCGGACGTGAAGGCGGAAGTCGACATCTGCTGCACGTCGTCGAACGCGATCGCTGTGGTGGAGAGCCTGAACGCCGAGCGCGTGATCTTCCTGCCGGACCAGTATCTCGCCCGCTACGTCGCTGCGCATTCCAAGGTCCAGATCATCGCCTGGAAGGGCGCCTGCGAAGTGCACGAACGCTTCACCGGCGATGAGCTGCGCAGCTACCGCGCAATCGACCCGGCGGTGCAGATCATCGCCCATCCGGAATGCCCGCCGGACGTGATCGCGGAGGCCGACTTCACCGGCTCGACCGCGCACATGATCGACTGGGTGCGCACCCGCAGACCCAAGCGCATCATCATGGTCACCGAGTGCTCGATGGCCGACAACGTCAAAGCGGAGCTGCCCGACGTCGAGTTCGTGCGGCCCTGCAACCTGTGCCCGCACATGAAGCGGATCACGCTGCCGAAGATTCTCGACAGCCTCATCAACCTCACCGAGGAGGTCACCATCGATCCGGCGATCGCCGCGCGGGCGCGGCAATCAGTGGAGTGGATGATCCATCTGAAGAGCTGATCGCGATTCATCGAGGCGCGCTCCGCGCGCACCTCAGGATGACGGATCGGTATTCATCACCGCAATCGCAAGGACCAATGTCCATGACGGCTTCCAACACCCATCGTCGGCACATCGACGATATCGTCATCGTCGGCGGCGGGCTCGCCGGCCTGTTTTGTGCACTCAAGCTGGCGCCGCGGCCGGTGACCGTGATCACCGCCGCACCGCTCGGCCAGGGCGCATCGACCGCCTGGGCGCAGGGCGGCATCGCCGCCGCCATCGCCGCGGGCGACAGCGCCGAGGCGCATGCCGCCGACACCGTGGCGGTGGGCGGCGGCCTCGTCGAGGCCGATATCGCCCTCGGCATCGCGCGTGAAGCGCCAGCGCGGATCGAAGAGCTGCTGCGCTATGGCGTGCCGTTCGACCGCGACGCCGACGGCCGCCTCGCGGTCGGCCAGGAGGCGGCGCATTCGGCGCGGCGCATCGTGCATGTCCGCGGCGACATGGCCGGCGCGGCGATCATGGCAGCGCTGGTCGCCGCCGTCCGCGCCACGCCCTCGATCCGTGCGCTCGAAGGCTACACGGCCGAGCACCTGCTGACCCACGACGGCGTCGTGACCGGGCTCGTGCTGCACGAAACGGGCGACCAGTACGCGCCACTTACCATCGCGGCGAGCGCGGTCGTGCTCGCCACCGGCGGCATCGGCCACCTCTATGCGGTCACCACCAATCCGGTGGAGGCGCGCGGCCAGGGCCTCGCCATCGCCGCACGCGCCGGCGCGATCATCGCCGATCCCGAGTTCGTCCAGTTCCACCCGACCGCGATCATGGTCGGCCGCGATCCGGCGCCGCTCGCGACCGAAGCTCTGCGCGGCGAAGGCGCCACGCTGATCAACGATCGTGGCGAGCGCTTCATGGCGGCGCTGCATCCGCTCGCCGAGCTCGCGCCACGCGACATTGTCGCGCGCGGCGTGTTCGCCGAGATCGCCGCCGGCCGCGGTGCCTTTCTGGACGCCCGCACGGCACTCGGCGCGCGCTTCGCCGATCGCTTTCCCACAGTGCATGCGAGCTGCGTGGCCGCGGGCCTTGATCCCGCGACCATGCCGATCCCGGTGGCGCCGGCCGTGCACTACCACATGGGCGGTATCGCGGTGGATGCGCGCGGCCGCGCCTCGCTGACCCATCTGTGGGCCGGCGGCGAGGTGTCGTCGACCGGCGCCCATGGCGCCAACCGCCTGGCGTCGAACTCGCTGCTGGAAGCGGTGGTGTATGCCGGCCGTATCGCCGACGACATCGCCGGACAGACGCTGCCGAGGGCCAGGTTGCCGCGCTTCGTGCCGGACGAAGCGCACGCGCCGCCGGTTCATTCCGGCAAGGACCGCCTGCGCCGCGTCATGGCCGCACAGGTCGGCGTCATCCGCGACCATGACGGCCTCAGTGCCGCCGTGCGCACCCTCGCCGACATCGAGGCCGGTGCGCGGACCGCGGCGCTGCGCAACATGGCGACGACCGCGCTGCTGGTGGCAAGCGCCGCATGGAACCGCCGCGAAAGCCGCGGCGCGCATTACCGCGCCGACCATCCCGACACCACGGCGGCGCTCGGTCGCCGCACCATGACCACGCTGACGGCAGCGCGCGACATCGCCGCCGCGCTGCAGGACGAGGCAGGGCACGTTGCGCCCGCCCTCACCGCCTGACCCATCGACAACCGATCCCGAGGACCATGTCATGATCGCTCCAGCCACCCTGCTCGCTCCCGATGCCTTCCTGTCCCCGCTCGCCATCGACGCCGCCGTCCATCGCGCCCTCGACGAGGATCTCGGCCGCGCTGGTGACGTCACCTCCATCGCCACCATTCCCGAAGCGACAACGGCCCGCGCGTTGTTCGTGGCGCGGCAGTCCGGCGTGATCGCGGGCCTGCCGCTCGCCATAGCCGTGTTCCGCGCCCTGTCGGACCGCGTCGAGATCACCGCGCATGCCCGCGACGGCGCGACGGTCGCTGCCGGCACGACGCTGCTGACCCTCACCGGCCCGGCGCGGGCGATACTCAGCGGCGAACGCACGGCGCTGAACTTCGCCGGCCGGCTGTCGGGCGTTGCCACCCAGACCGCGGCCTATGTCGGCCACACCGCCGGCACGCGGGCGCGGATCTGCTGCACCCGCAAGACCACGCCGGGCCTGCGTGCACTGGAGAAATACGCCGTGCGCTGCGGCGGCGGCTCCAACCACCGCTTCGGGCTCGACGATGCCATCCTGATCAAGGACAACCATATCGCGGTCGCCGGCGGCATCCGCGCGGCACTGACGCGGGCCCGCGCGATGGCCGGGCATCTGATGAAGATCGAGATCGAGGTCGATACCCTCGCGCAGCTGCGCGAGGTGCTGGACTGCAGCCTCGCCGACGCCGTGCTGCTCGACAACATGGACGTGCCGACCTTGCGCGAGGCGGCGGCGCTGACCGCCGGACGCGTGGCGCTGGAGGTCTCGGGCGGCGTCACCGCACAGTCGATCGCGGCGATCGCCGCGACTGGTGTCGACTACATCTCGAGCGGCGCGCTGACCCATTCGGCGCCGAACTTCGATGTCGCCATCGATATCGCGACCTGATCAGCGCCGCGGCGGCGGAGGCCACAGATAGTCCAGCACCTCGCGCAGCCCGGTTCGGATCGCGCTGCGCCCCGCGGCGGTATCGGCAGCGCCGAACTTGCCTTCAAGCGCGAGCTTGGCGAAGCCGTGCACCACCGACCAGGCCGCGCGGGCGGCGATGTCGACCTGCCGCGCCGCCACCGGCCCGCCGCCGGGCAGTTGCTCCATCACCGCCTCCAGCTCCATGTAGGCCGCCTTCGCCGCCGCATGCAGCCGCGGTTCGTCCGCCAGCAGCCGCCGGTTGCTGAACATCATCTGGAAACGGCCGGGATGGTCGAGCGCGAAGCACACATAGGCTTCGCCTTGCGCCCGCAGCCGCTCGCGCACGGGCGCATCGATTGCGGCCGCCTCCGCCAGCGCGCGCGTCAGCGCATCGTAGCCGCGGATCGCGACCTCGGTCAGCAGCCCCGGCGCATTGCCGAAGTGATGCGACGGCGCCGCCGGCGACACTCCGGCGCGACGCGCCGCCTCGCGCAGGGTGAACCCTTCGGCGCCGCCCTCGGCGAGGATCGCCTCCGCCGCGGTGATCAACGCCTCCTGCAGATCGCCGTGATGATAGCCCGCCTCGGGAGCGGATCGCGGCCGCGGTGACGCTTTTCGTCCGCCAACTGCCTTCTTGCCTGTCACGCCACGGCCTCTCGCATACGTCGCCCATCATCTTGACAGTGTTCAGATCGCGCGCTAGTGATCTTAACAGTGTTAAGATTGAGCGCACCTCGGTGCCGCCCACAAGGAGACCGTCATGACCACTACTGCGAACGTTACCACAGCTTCCCCCGTCAGGCGCCGCGCGGTGCTGGGCGGCGCCGCGCTCGGCGTCGTCGCCGGCGCGGTCGGCGGCCTCGCCGGCGGCGTGGCGCTCGGCCAGGCCTCGAACCTGCCGCAGCAGAAGCCGAGCGGCCGCCGCCGCTTCGACGGCAAGATCGTGATGGTCACCGGCGGCACCTCGGGCATCGGCCGCGCAGCGGTGAAGCAGTTTGCCGCCGAAGGCGGCCGCGTCGTGTTCTGCGGCCGCGACGAGGCACGCGGCCATGAGGTCGAGGCCGAGGTCAAGGCGGCTGGCGGCGTCGCCCAGTTCATTCGCGCCGACGTGCGCAGCGAGGACGACATCAAGGCGCTCGTCGACCGCACCATCGATGGCCACGGCCGGATCGACGTCGCCTTCAACAATGCCGGCATCTCGATCGAACACCCGCTGCATCTCTACACGACTGCCGAGTTCGACGATGTCATCGCCACCGACCTGCGCGGCGTGTTCCTGTGCATGAAGTACCAGATCCCGCAAATGCTGAAGGCGGGCGGCGGCAACATCGTGGTGACGTCGTCCTCGAACGCCGTTGCGACCACTGCCAAGCGTGGCGCCTATGCGGCGGCGAAGCGCGCACTGGTCGGTCTCGTACAGGCCGCCGCGCTCGACTACGCCCAGCAGGGCATCCGCATCAACACGCTGGTGCCGGGCACCACGGACACGCCGTTGATTCGGCGTCTCGTCGGCATGGAGAACGTACCGGACGCAGCCTGGAAGGTCGGCATATCGCAGTGGGCGAAGTCGAATGTGCCGGGGCTGCAGCGCGTCGCGACGCCGGAGGAGGTCGCGGCGTTCGCGCTGACGCTGGCGTCCGACGATCACCCCTATCTCACCGGTGGGCAGTTCATCATCGACGGCGGCAAGACGGCGCAGGGCGGTTGAGCGCGGCGGATCCCGCCCCGCGCGATCTCCGTTCAGAGCTTGGCGGAGATCGCGGCGGTCTCCTTGGCATTGCCCCAGGTCGGCGCATCGCTGCCGTCGCCCCACGCCCGCGGCCGATAGAAGGTGTGCACACCGTATTTGTACATCTTCTTCATTTCGTGCACCCAGGACGGGCGCACCCAGTAGGCATGATAGTGGGTCGACTTGCCGACCTCGGGCAGCCACAGCTGCCCCTCCATGGTGGCCTTGGCGATCTTCTTGGCACGCACCCACATATCCGGCTCGCGCACCACGTCGGCGACGTCATCGCAGGCAAAGGTGAACTGGCAGGCGAGATGGCGGTGGGCGTTCTGGTAGACGACACCGCACACGGTGGTCGGATAGAAACCCGAGAACACGCGGTTCAGCACCACCTGGGCAACCGCGATCTGGCCGCGCACCTGCTCGCCGCGCGCCTCGAAATACACCGCTTCCGCCAGACACTTCTCCGCCTTGGCGCGGGCCTTCTCGCTGAGATTGAGGCGCTCGGCCGGCGTCTTCTGCCGCTTCGGCTCGGTGGTCGCCACGCCCTTGCCGATGCTGGTCTCGCCGCCCTTGCCGTCCGCGGCCTTCGGGTCCGCCGGCTTGCCATCGGCCGGCTTGGCGTCGTCCGGCTTCACCGGCCCCACGAGGTTCGACTTGAGGTCGGGATCGGCCTGCGGCAGCACCACCACCGGCTCCTCGCCGGGCTGCCAGCGCTCGAGTGCGCCGCTCGGCACGCCCATGGCGCCATTGCCGAAGAACAGCGACGCAGTCTTCACCGAGAAGCCATCGGTCGACGGCGGTGACTCCACCGCATCCGGCGCGTCGGCCAGACCTGCCGCGCGGCCATCCGGCGACTGAGCCGCGTCGTACTGCGGCAGCGGCGGCGCTTTCAGCGCGGCCTGCAATTCCTCATCGAGCGGCACCGGCTCGCTCGCGGACGCGGGAGCGGTCTCTGCGGTCTTGGCGCCCATCACCGAGCTGTTGAAACTCGCGGGATCCTCGAGCGGCGGCGTCCGGCTCTCCGGCTCCTGCTCCGGCGCCGTCACCACCAGACGATCCCCCTTCAGCGCGCGGTCGACGACCGGAAAATCGGACGGCCGCGGCCAGCGCAGATCCTGGCCAAGCGGGCCACGGGTGATCGCCGCGGTGATATCGCTGCTCTCGCTGTCGAGGCTGGTGAGGCGAACGGGTGTCGTGTGCGGGATCGCGGTGCCGATCGGCCGCGGGAAACTGAAGGTCGCGACCTGGATCGGAGCGACGGTCGAGGCGATGTGACGCTGCGAGCGCTCCGCGACGCCGGGCTGGCGCGCAAGCAGCGCTGCGAGATCCTGAAGGCCAATTTCGCTCGGCAGCAGAGCGAAGAGGCAGAGGCTGAGACCGAAGGGCACACCGCGTGCGCCCTTCGGCCCGTTACGCAACACAGACATCGGTACGCTCTACGCAACTCACACGGTCGTGCTGCAGCCAGTTGCATGCAATTCGACCAAAATCGTTGGTATCGAATTAAAGTTGCGAGCCGGTTAATCGGCGATGCATCCGCGCAACACGCAAGCTACGCGGAAGTTTCGCATCTGGCGATCGCTGAAATTGGTGAATCCCGCGTCGGCAAAACTGGTAAAGATCCGGTCAACGCGCATGGTTGACGAAATCTTATGCTGCGCCGCCGAGCAATCGGACATGGCGGCGCGCGACCAGCGCGCGGTGATGCCTTGGCCTCATCGTTCGAGACGGGGGCTGCGGCCGCCGGCTCGCCGCGTGGTTCACTTCGACCCGCTCGAAGCGTGCGACGGGATGACGTCAGGCCCGCACGTCTACGCCACTCCATGCGTGCAGAAAAAAATCGCGCCGGCAAATCTGCCGGCGCGATCGGATGTCGTCGATGGGTGTGGCTTACGCCTGGCTCGCCGCGGTCTTGCCGAGGGCGGCCTGCGCCGCCGCGAGCCGCGCGATCGGCACGCGGTAGGGCGAGCATGACACATAGTCGAGCCCGACCTGATGACAGAACGCGATCGAGGTCGGATCGCCGCCATGTTCGCCGCAGATGCCCATCTTGATGCCGGGGCGGGTCTTGCGGCCGCGCTGCACGGCGATCTTCACCAGCTCGCCGACGCCGTCCTGATCGATCGAGATGAACGGATCGATCTGGACAATGCCGCGCGCGATGTAGGTGCCGAGGAAGCCGGCAGCGTCGTCGCGGCTGATGCCGAACGTGGTCTGGGTCAGGTCGTTGGTACCGAACGAGAAGAACTCGGCGGTCTGCGCAACCTCGCCGGCCATCAGGCAGGCGCGCGGCAGCTCGATCATGGTGCCGGTCTGGTAGACCAGCTTGGCGCCGGTCTCGCGCGTCACCGCCTCGGCCGTGGCGTCGATCCGGCCCTTGATCAGGTCGAACTCCGCCTTGGTGGCGATCAGCGGCACCATCACCTCGATACCCACCGGCTTGCCGGTGCGCTTGGCGGCGACATCCGCCGCCTCGAAGATGGCGCGCGCCTGCATCTCGGCAATCTCCGGATAGGCGATCGCAAGACGGCAGCCGCGGAAGCCGAGCATCGGGTTGAACTCCGACAGCTCGCGCACGCGGTCGGCGAGCCGACGCGGATCGGCGTTCATCGCCCGCGCCACTTCCTCGATCTCCGCCTGGGTGTGCGGCAGGAACTCGTGCAGCGGCGGATCGAGCAGACGGATGGTGACCGGCAGCCCCTTCATGATCTCGAACAGGTCGACGAAGTCGGCGCGCTGCATCGGCAGCAGCTTGGCGAGTGCCGCGCGACGCGCCTGCTCGTCCTCGGCGAGGATCATCTCGCGCACCGTGCGGATGCGCGTCTCCTCGAAGAACATGTGCTCGGTGCGGCACAGGCCAATGCCCTCAGTGCCGAAACGCACGGCGGTGCGCGCATCGACCGGGGTGTCGGCATTGGCGCGCACCTTGAGCTTGCGCACTTCGTCCGCCCAGCCCATCAGCGTGCCGAATTCGCCGGACAGCTCCGGCTCGATCATCGGCATGCGGCCGGCGAGCACCTGGCCCATGGCGCCGTCGATGGTGATGACGTCGCCTGCCTTGAAGGTACGGTTGCCCACCGTCATCGTGCCGCGGCCATAGTCGATGCGGATCGAGCCGCAGCCCGAGACGCAGGGCTTGCCCATGCCGCGCGCAACCACCGCCGCGTGCGAGGTCATGCCGCCGCGGGTGGTGAGGATGCCTTCCGCGGCATGCATGCCGTGGATGTCCTCAGGGCTGGTCTCGATGCGCACCAGGATGACCTTGCGGCCATCGGCCTGCAGCTTGGCCGCTTCATCCGACGAGAACACGATCTCGCCGGCGGCGGCGCCGGGCGATGCCGGCAGGCCGGTGGCGATGACGTCACGCGCAGCGCCGGGATCGATGGTCGGATGCAGCAACTGGTCGAGCGAGGCAGGATCGACCCGCAGCACCGCTTCCTTCTTGTTGATCAGGCCTTCGCTGGCGAGCTCGACGGCGATGCGCAGCGCCGCCTTGGCGGTGCGCTTGCCATTGCGGGTCTGCAGCATCCACAGCTTGCCCTGCTCGACCGTGAATTCCATGTCCTGCATGTCACGGTAGTGCTTCTCGAGCTGGGCGCAGATGCGGGTGAGCTCGGTGTAGGCGTCGGGCATCGCCGTTTCCATCGACGGCTTGTCGGAGCCAGACTCCTGCTTCGCCTCCTCGGTGATGTCCTGCGGCGTGCGGATGCCGGCGACGACGTCCTCGCCCTGGGCATTGATCAGGAACTCGCCATAGAGCTTGCTCTCGCCGGTCGACGGGTTGCGGGTGAAGGCGACGCCGGTCGCCGAGGTGTCACCCATGTTGCCGAACACCATGGCCTGGACGTTGACCGCGGTGCCCCACGATTCCGGAATGTCGTGCAGGCGGCGATAGGTCACCGCGCGCGCGTTCATCCAGGACGAGAACACCGCGCCGATCGCGCCCCACAGCTGGGCATGCGGATCCTGCGGGAAGTCATGCCCGGTCTCGCGCGCGACGGCGTCCTTGTATTTACCGACGAGGTCGACCCAGTCCTCGGCCGTGAGATCGGTGTCGAGGCTGTAGCCCTTGCTGTCCTTGTAGCTGTCGAGGATGTCCTCGAAGTGGTGATGCTCGAAGCCGAGCACCACGTCGGAATACATGGTGATGAAGCGGCGATAGCTGTCGTAGGCGAAACGGCGATCGCCCGACTTGTGCGCCAGCGCCTCGACGGTCTCGTCATTGAGGCCGAGGTTGAGCACGGTGTCCATCATGCCCGGCATCGAGGCGCGGGCGCCCGAGCGCACCGAGACCAGGAGCGGATTGCGGGTATCGCCGAAGCCCTTGCCGGTGATCTTGCTGACGTGGACCAGCGCGGCCTCGACCTGCGCCTTCAGCTCTTTCGGATAGGTCTTGTCGTTCGCGTAAAAGTAGGTGCAGACCGAGGTCGGAATGGTGAAGCCAGGAGGGACCGGCAGGCCGAGATTGGCCATCTCGGCGAGGTTCGCGCCCTTGCCGCCGAGCAGTTCCTTGAGGCCCGCCTGGCCCTCCGCCTTGCCGTTGCCGAAGGTGTAGACCCACTTGCCGGCCTTGACGGCCGCCGGCTTGCTGGACGCTGGCTTGACTGGAACGGGCTTGACCGCCGCGGACTTGCCCGCAGCCGGCTTCACAACCTTCGATTTCGCCGTTTTCGCGGTGACCGCCTTAGCCGCCGACTTGGCTGAGGACTTCGGCGCCACAGACTTGACGACTGACTTGGCCACGGCCTTTCCGGCCGGCTTCGCGACCGGGCGGGACTGCGCCTTCGCCGTCGCCTTGGGCTTGGCGGCCCGCGCCGATGGGGCAGCGGATGTCCTTGATTTCGCTGGGGCGGTTTTGATCTTTGATGCAGCTTTGGCCATGGCTTCCAAACGTCAGCATGAGAGGGACAACAGCACGCGCCTTACAACACGGATTGACCCAGGCATGCAAGCCATGCCGGGGACATCAGGCCCGTGATTCGATGTGACTTTCGGCCGTTTTGTGGCCGATTTTGGCGCGTTTCAGAGGTGAAGCGCGCGCAGAACGCCAAGCCCGACCAGACCGATGAAAATCAGGTAGATCGCGACAATGAAGTTCAGGAGCCGCGGCATCACCAGGATAAGAATGCCCGCAATGAGGGCGACGATGGCGGGAATGTGCGCGGTGGTGATGGTCATTGAGAGTCTCCGGCGGGCGTGACGTCCAGGGAACAGCCAAAGGAACGGCCAACAATCCGTTCAAGGACTGGCGAATCGCGGCGATCTTAGCCGCGAGGCAAAGACGCCTCCAGCACATGGCGCGTTGCCATCATCCGAACGCTGCTCACCGCACGCAAGCCAGACGCCGCAGCGCTTGTTCCAGCCGCCAGACAACGACGCAATGAATCCACAGGATCGGGAACACCCCTTTCGACGACAACCTCGGCGGATGGCGGCGACGACCGCGATCATTCATGCCGAGGCAGGAGGCGTTGCGAAGCAGGATGCCGTTGCCTGCAGCGATCGTCCGCGCTCGCCGCGCAGATCGCCGCTCATGCCTGCGCCGCGGATCAGCCGTGCAGGATCGACAGCAGCGATGCCGTCGACTTGTAGTTCTTCAACGCAAGATCCTGGAATTCCGGCGTCCAGTTGGTGGCCTGCCGCTCTTCGGCGCTCATCGCCGAATAGCTTTTGAGGATGCCGAGGCTGAGCTGGCGCGGATCGCCGCTCGACTGGCTCTGCTTCAGCGCACTCAGCACCGAGGCGCGCGTGCGGGTGTCCAGCTCCCTCTTGGCCGCCTGCATCTCCTCGCCGGAGAACTGCTTGCCCTGATTGAGGGTGATCGCCGACAGCGCGCGGTTGTCGAGCGACGACAGGTCGGCGAGCTGACCGGCCTTGCGGCCGGCAGTGAAAACCAGATCCTTGTGGTTCTTGGCCGCATCGGCCTTCTGTGCGTCGAGGATGGCACGCGCGTCGCGGGCGATGCTGTTGAAGTCGCGCGTCGGGCGGCTGCCGGTGCCCGGCTTCTGCGCCAGATAGTCGGCGACGGGATCATTGGCGATGCCGCTTGGCGCCTTGGTCGGCGCCTGCTGGGTCGCCTTGATGCCCTTGAGCACGGCGTCGTGCTGGGCGGCCCAGGTCGCGGTCGCTTTCTCCTCGGGGCTCGCCGCTTCGAGATAATCGAGCGCGGCCTTGTAGCTGACGCTGTAGTCGCCGGTCAGGCGCGTGGTCGCGGCCGCCGGCGCCATCGCGGCATTGAAACGCGTCTTCAATTCATTGCTGGCCACCGCCTGTTCGTCGGGCGAGAACTTGCCGCCATTGTTGGTCGCGATCGCGAACAGCGCGCGACGGTCGAGACCCGACAGGCTGATGGTGGTCTTGCCGTCGACGATCGGTCCCTTGACCTTGGCCGCGGCATAGAGCTGATCGAGCGTGGTGCGCGCGGTGGCCGCAACCGACGCGAAATCCGGCAGCTTGCCGGCATCGGCGAGCTTGGCGCGGGCGCTCTCCGAAAGGGTCAGCGTGGTTGCAGCGTTGCCAGCCAGCAGGTTGCCGCCGAGCGGCGGCGTGCCGTCGGCCGCATCGTTGTTGAGGGTCGTCGCGAGCGACGGCGTCGCAACCGCGCGCGCATAGGCCGAACCGTACTGGGCGTAGGGGTTGAGGCCGTTGTTGACCGAGGTCATCGGCGCTTCCTTGCATTGGCGCAGGCGGCGGACGGCCATTTATTAACAAACCGTTGCCTGCCGCCGACCATCGGCCCGCATGGTTAACAAGACGTAAACATTTCCAGATATTTCCGCTTATTTCGAGCGTCGCCGGCAATTCCCATAAAATGATACCGGCGCACCAGTCAGCGCGTCTTGCGGGCGACGATACGGTGGATGGTTTTGCCCGACGAGGCGCTGACCACCTCCTCGTCCAGCATGAGCTCAGCGGTCGCGAGTTCGGCCCGCACAAGGTTGGCATCGAAGGCCGCATACAGCCGGCCATGGGCATCGCGCAGGTCGTCGTTCGGCGTCACGCGCCAGCTGAGATAGAGCACCCCTGCCGGCCGGACGACATCGAGCAGCCGCCGCACCGCCGGCGCGATCGCCTCGTGCGGCAGGTGCATGATCACGGTCTCGCACAACACGTTGTCGAAGCTTGCCGGTGCAATCCCGGTCAGGTCAGGCAGCTCGGCATGAGCGAATGAGAGATCCGGATAGCGCAGCCGCGCCTCGGCGAGCAGTCCATCTGAGGCGTCGAAGCCCCGCGCCGGAAAGCCGTTGGCGGCGAGCCACGCCACCTCGCGGCCGGAGCCGCAGCCGACGTCCGCCGTCAGGCCCGGCACGAAGAAGCGGCGGACCAGCGCCTGCAGATCGGTCGGCGGCGGCTGCTCGTGCCAGTCGCGGGCGAACGCCGCGGCAGCGGCGTCATAGGCGGTGAGCGTGTCGCGGTCCATGACCATGGCCTCCCCGAAAGCGGAGGCCGTGATGCCATAGTCTGCCGATTTTCCTCAGAGCGAGGGACGCGGCCCTGATGCGCACGGCCCGCATGGATCACGCCGGCATGACGCCGTCGCCTCTGGACGAGGCGACGGGATCAGTCGATGCAATCAGTCCTGGATCTTCGAGAAATCCGCCACCGCACGGGTCGCCGCGCGGATCTGGTTGAGCAGCTTGAGGCGGTTCTCGCGCACCTTGGCGTCGTCGTCGTTGACCTTGACCTTGTCGAAGAACGCATCGACCGCCGGCCGCAGCTTCGCCATCGCGGTCATCGCCGCGGCAAAGTCTTCCGTCGCCACGGCCGCACTGGCGTCGGCCGTCGCGGTGCCGATGGCGGCGGCGAGCGCCTTCTCCTCGTCGAGGCGGTAGAGCGATGCATCGGGCGCACCGTCATACGCCTTGCCGTCCTTCTTCTCCTCGATGCGCAGGATGTTGGCCGCGCGCTTGACGCCGGCGAGCAGATTCTTGCCGTCGTCGCTGTCGAGGAACTTGCCGAGCGCCTCGACGCGGCGCACGACCAGCAGGAGATCGTCCTGGCCACCAAGCGCGAACACCGCATCGACGAGATCGTGGCGCGCGCCCTGATCGCGCAACTGGACCTTGAGACGATCGGCGAAGAACGCCAGCAGGTCGTCAGGCAGCGTCTGCGCATCGACGCCGGCATGGCGCGGATCGGACAGTTTCAGGCCCGCGATGGCAGAAGCCGCAGCCTTGCGCACCGGCAAGCGCAACGCGTTGTCGAGCACAAGACGGATCACGCCCAGCGCCGCACGGCGCAGCGCGAACGGATCCTTGCTGCCGGTCGGCTTCTCGTCGATCGCCCAGAACCCGACCAGCGTATCGAGCTTGTCGGCGAGCGCGATCGCAACCGCGACGGAATCCGTCGGCACGCGATCGTTCGGGCCCTGCGGCTTGTAGTGATCCTCGATGGCGGCGGCGACGGAGGCGTCCTCGCCCTGGGCCAGCGCGTAGTAGCGGCCCATGAGGCCCTGGACCTCGGGGAATTCGCCGACGACCTCGGTGAGCAGGTCGGCCTTGGCGAGCTGCGCTGCACGCCCGACCTTGGCCACGTCCGCTCTGACCTCGGGCGCAAGCTCGACCGCGAGCCGCTCGATGCGAGCGATGCGCGCCGCCTGGGTGCCGAGCTTCTCGTGGAACACGATCTGCTCGAACTTCGGCAGCCGCGCGTCGAGCCTGGTCTTGAGGTCGGTCTCGTAGAAGAACTTGGCGTCCGACAGCCGCGCGCGGATGACCCGCTCGTTGCCGGCGACGATGGCGCTGCCGCCGTCGCTCGCCTCGATATTGGCGATCAGGATGAACTTCGGCGCGAGCTTGCCGGTGTTCGGGTCGCGCACCACAAAACACTTCTGGTTGTTGCGGATGGTGGCGCGGATCACTTCGTCCGGGATCGCGAGGAACGCCGGATCGAACGATCCCATCAGCACCACCGGCCACTCGACGAGACCGGCCACCTCGTCCAGTAGCACCTGATCCTCGACGAGCTCGAAGCCCTGCGCGAAGGCGAGCTCCTTGGCGTCCTCCAGGATGGTGTCCCGGCGACGCTGCGGATCGAGCATCACCTTGGCATCGTGCAGCTTGGCTTCGTAGTCGGCGAAACGGCGCACGCTGAAATCCGCAGGCGCCATGAAGCGATGGCCGCGCGTGACCTGGCCGGCCTCGATGCCGTCGACGGAGAACGCGACGACGTCGGGATCTTCGGTCTCCGGGCCGAAGGTCGCGATGATCGAATGCAGCGGCCGCACCCAGGACAGCGCACCGGGCTTCGCCGAGCGCGTGCCCCAGCGCATCGACTTCGGCCACGGGAAGGTGCGCACGATGACGGGGAGGAATTCCGCCAGCACCTCGATCGCCGGGCGGCCCGGCTTCTCGATCAGCGCGACATAGAACTCACCCTTCTTGGCATCCTTCTCGATCTTGGCCTCATCCAGCGAGGCAAGGCCGGCGCTCTTGAGGAAGCCCTGGATCGCGGCGTCGGGGGCGCCGACGCGCGGGCCCTTGCGCTCTTCCTTGAGGTCGGGCTGGCGCGCCGGCACGCCGTGCACGGTGAGCGCGAGACGGCGCGGCGTCACGAAGGCTTTCGCGCCCTCATAGACAAGGCCCTCGGCCACCAGCTTGTCGGTGACCATGCGGCGCAGATCCTCCGCCGCCTTGGCCTGCATGCGCGCGGGGATCTCTTCGGAGAACAGTTCGAGCAGAAGATCGGGCATCGCTTACGCTCCGCCCGCTTCAGTGGCGATCCAGGCTTCGCCGCAGGCCTTCGCCAGCTCGCGGACACGCAGGATGTAGCTTTGCCGCTCGGTGACCGAGATCACGCCGCGGGCGTCGAGAAGATTGAACACGTGGCTTGCCTTGATGCACTGGTCATATGCCGGCAGCGCCATCAGGTGACGCTCCCGCTTGCCGTCCTGCCAGCCGGCGTCGAGATATTTGCGGCAGGCGCTCTCCGCCATCTTGAACTGTTCGAACAGCATCGCGGTGTCGGAGTGCTCGAAATTGTGCCGCGAGTACTCGCGCTCCGCCTGCAGGAAGATGTCGCCATAGGTCACCTTGTCGGCGCCCTCGCGGCCGTTGAAGTTGAGGTCGTAGACACGGTCGACGCCCTGGACGTACATCGCGAGGCGCTCGAGGCCATAGGTCAATTCGCCCGCGACCGGCGAACATTCGACGCCGGCGACCTGTTGGAAATAAGTGAACTGCGACACCTCCATGCCGTCGCACCAGCACTCCCAGCCGAGCCCCCACGCGCCAAGCGTCGGGCTCTCCCAGTCGTCCTCGACGAAGCGGATGTCGTGCAGGGCGGCATCGACGCCAATCGCCGCCAGCGACTTGAGATAGAGGTCCTGGATGTCCGGCGGCGACGGCTTCAGGATCACCTGGAACTGATAATAGTGCTGCAACCTGTTGGGGTTCTCGCCATAACGACCGTCCTTGGGACGCCGCGAGGGCTGCACATAGGCCGCGTTCCACGACCGTGGCCCCAGCGCGCGCAGAGTGGTCGCCGGATGGAAGGTGCCCGCCCCGACTTCCATATCGTAGGGCTGCAGAATCACGCAGCCATGATCGGCCCAGAACCGCTGCAGGGTCAGGATCAGGCCCTGGAAGGAGCGCTCGGGCCGCATGTGATCGGGCAGTTTTTCCATGATCGTCTTAAGGTTTGGCTCACCGTGTCGGAACGCGGCGGACCGTATCGACGTGGATAACTGGAATCAAGGCGGCCCGGCCAGAAACCCCTCGGCCCGGGACGGCGTATACGTCGGGCAGCGGGGATTAACCCTTCGATTCGCGATCCGACGGCCTCTCCACCCGTTCCTTTTGGGGGGATACCACCATGCTACTTGCCGCTGCGACGGTCTTTCTCGTGGTGGCCGCGACCCTGGTCGCGGCCTCGCCGTTCCTGCACGCCGAGCGGCAGCAGCGGCGGCGACTGCGCGCGATTCAGAAAAATTGAACGACCCTTGCAAGCGCGTCCTAACCGCCGTCGAGGTCCGCAGATCGAGCCTCGGATTTTGTTAGGGATCGCCGCCCTAGGCTGATGGCCATGACAAGCCGCTGGTCAGCTTGAACCGGTGACGACGTCGCCGCGACCAACCGGACGAAGCGAAGAAACGGAGCACTCCGATGCCGAGCCTTGACCTGATCGCTGCATGTGTGATGGCGCTGTCGCTGTTTGCCGTGGCGCGTCGGCAGACGCGCGACAACCGGGTTCGCGTCACGGTGCTCCGTCAGCGGCGCTGAGAACCAGCGACCACCACTCCGCCAAGCCTCTCCCCCAAAACCTCCACGACATGCCGCCGGCCAAGGTGATGCCCCACCTTCGAGCCGGCGCAAGTCTTCTGGAAGCATCAAGTCTTCTGGAGGTATCACGTCTTTCGGAGGTATCGGGTGTCTTGCAGACTCAATTGAGTTGAGCCCCACCATAAGAAGGCGCACCCGAAGCGCAGATTCGCCGCGGCTCACTCTGGCCAGTAAGCGCCGGTCACCGGATCGCGCCGCAGCCGACGGACCGGCTCGGGGCGGGCTTCTGCCATATGCACGGCGCGCACGCGATCGAGCTCATCATTGATCCGGCGGGCTTCCCGCAAGCCCCAACGCACCAGCGCAGTCCCACCCAGGGCACCGACAAGAACCAGCAGCAGCGGCGGCATTGATCTGTCCTCGCTCAAGACCCCTTTTGTTCCGCAGCGGCGTGTCGCGATTGTGGCAAGGTGCCCGGTTTGTCCCGGACACCTTGCCGCACAGGACTAAAATCCGTAACGCGCCCAGACTGCCCGGGCTTCCAGCGCCGAGATCAGCTCCTCGGGCAGCTCAGCACCGCCGAACAGGGCCGTCGCACCCGGCGCACGCCGTCCAAGCAGCCCTGCGAGCGGGCCGCTCGCCGGCGCGATCAGCGGGGTCTGCACCTTGTCGCCGAAGCGGGCCCGCAGCGTCGCCCGCAGATCGCCGACGGCGTCCGCGAGGCCGAGCTCGACCGCCCGTCCGCCGGCCCAGTATTCGCCGGTAAAGAGATAGTCGTCGCCGCCGGTCAGGCGGGCCCCGCGGCTGTCCTTGACCAGCGCGATGAACACCCCGTGGATTTCGCGCTGGATCGCCTTGAGCCGCTCCACATCCTCGGGGTTCTCCGGCAGGAACGGATCGAGCGTCGCCTTGTGCGCGCCCGCCGTATAGAGCCGGCGCTCGACGCCGATCTTCTTGATCAGCCCCTCAAAGCCGAACGAGCCGCCGACCACGCCGATCGATCCCAGGATGGAGGAGGGATCGACAAAGATCTCGTCGGCCGCGCAGGCGATCATGTAGCCGCCGGAGGCCGCAACGTCCTCGACGAACGCCAGCACCGGCAGCTTCTTCTCGGCAGCGAGCTGGCGGATGCGCAGGAAGATCTGGCGCGACTGCACCGGCGAGCCGCCGGGCGAGTTGATCATCAGCGCCACCGCCTTGGCATGTCGGGTCGCAAACGCGCGCTCCAGCGTGCGCGCGACGCCTGCGAGCGTCAGGCCCTGGCGCAGCGGCGTCACCGCGCCGATCACGCCACCGAGGCGCACGACGGGGACCACCGGCTGGTCGCCGCGCAGACGCGCAGGCAACAGGCGTCGGCTGCGGGCAAGCAGGTGCCGCGCGAAACCGGCAAGTCCGGGTTGGGGATGGGAGGGGTCTGACTGGCTCATGCTCCTGAAATAGTCACAGCGACGCGGCTTGTCACCACCCCACCATCCCTCTAGGCTCCAGATGGCAATTTCAATGATGTGCGGCAGTTTGCGTCGCGGGGGTTGCGTCAGTGTGGATCGGGGGCGTCCTGGCGGCAAGATGCCGCGCGGGTCTTCAGTTGTTTGCTGGGCTCGGCGCGATCATGGCGCTGGGTGAGGTCCTCTCCGTCCCCCCTGCGGCCGCAGCCTGCGCACCTTCCCCTGTCAGCAGCGGCGACATCGTTACCTGTACCGGGCTCGACACCAACGGGGTGGGCAGCGGCCTGGAAGACCATGTCACCGTGACGGTCGCTCCGAACGCGCTGATCGCACCTGCCACAGCCGGCTTCGGCATCAATCTCACCGCCAGCAACACCATCACCAACAACGGCGTCGTCACCGGTTCAGGTGGCGGCATTCAGGCCACCGACCACAACACCATTGTCAACACCGGGACCATCGGCGGCTCCGGCGATCTCGGCATCAACGTCGGCAACGGCAACGGCATCACCAATGCCGGGGCGGTCAGCGGCAACTTCATCGGCATCGCCGCGCAGGACTTCAACACCATCGTCAACAACGGCGTGATCACCGGAACGAATGCCTACGGGATCCTGCTCGGCAACAACAACACGCTGACCAATGGCGGCATCATCACCGGCCTGTTCGCCGGGGTGCTCGCACAGGACAGCAACACCATCACCAACAATGGCACGATCGCCGCCGCTGACCGCGGCTTCGCCATCGCGCTGGCCGGCCGCGGGTCGGTGACCAATAACGGCCAGATCATGGCCGGCGCGGGCGGCGCAGGCATCGCTGCCCAGGATATCAGCACCATCATCAACAACGGCCTGATCACGGCCGGTATCGGCGGCGCCGGCGTGCTCACGTCGGGCGGCACCTTCATCAACAACGGCACCATTCGATCGGGCGGTTACAGCCTCTACGGCGGGGCGTTCTCGGGAACGGCCACGTTCATCAACAATGGCAGGCTTGACGGCGTCATCCAGCTCGGCGGGCCGATCCCCGGCACCACGCTCGTCAACAACGGCGTCATCGCCATCAGCAGCCCGGACACGCCGCTCGGCCGCGCGACGAACTCGACCTACTGGCATTTCATCGATGCCAGCTTCGTGCAGAGTTCGACCGGCACGCTGGAATTGCGCGTCAACCGCGACGGCCTGAGCGACGGACTCAGTGCCGCCACCCCGCACCTCGGCGGCACCTTGCGCGCGGTGCTGCAGCCGGGGCTGTACGATCCGGTGACGGTCTATCACAGCGTCGTCGCCAATTGCGGCTGCACCGGCGGTGACCTCAACGGCACGCGCTTCGGCGCGGTGGTCGCGTCCGCGCCCTTGTTCTTCACGGCCGTGGCCAACTACGTCAACGATCCGTCGCTCGGCACCGGCATCAACGCTGTCGACCTCGTGCTGACGCGGCTTCCGTTCGGCGCCGTCCCCGGCGAGACGGTCAACCAGCGCGCGGTCGGAACGGCGCTGGAGCGCGGCTATTCGACCACCCTGACCGGCGCGCTCGCGACATTCTACGGCAGCCTGCTGACGAGCAGCTCGCTCGGCGCGCTCGACCAGATGTCCGGCGAAGGCACCATCGCCACCCAGCAGACCGCGCTGCTGGCGAACGCGATGTTCATGAACGCGCTGATGACCGACATCACGGCCGCGTTCGCCGCGACCAGCGGCGGCCCGGAGGCGCTCGGCTATGCATCGCCCCAGCCGATGCATCCGGCGTTACAACGCTTCGCCAAGGCCCCCGACCTCGACGAGGCCTGGCGCTGGCGGTTCTCCGCAGGGGGCTTCGGTGGTGGCCTCACCAGCCGCGGCAATGCGGCGACCGGCAGCGCCGACCAGACCGCGAGCGGCGGCGCAGCGCTCGCCAGCCTCAGCTACCGGGTCGATCCGCAATGGCTGGTCGGCGTAGCGCTCAGCGGCGGCCGGTTCTCGTTTGCCTCGGCGCCCCGTGCCACCACCGGCGACCTCGACACCGTCCAGGCGGCGGTGTTCGTGCGCGGCGACTGGAACACGTTCCGCGTGACCGCGGCACTCGATGTCGCGACCTTCGACAACACGACCTCCCGCGTCATTGCCGGTGTCGGCCCAGCCGAGGTGGCCCGCGCCAACTTCTCCAGCGAGCTCGTCGGCGGCCGGCTCGAGATCGCGCGTCCCATCGCGTGGAGCGGCATCACCGTGGCACCGTTCGCCGCCATCGCCCCCGCAACGCTGTGGCAGCGGGCGCGCAACGAGACCAGCGTGGTGCTGGGCAGCGGCGCCCCGGGCTTGCTCGGCCTGTCCTATGCACCGGTGACGGTCACCTCGCTGCCCACCTTCCTCGGCATCCAGCTCGACACCATCCTCGATCTCGGCGCCGGACGAACGCTGACGCCATCGGCACGCGTGGCATGGGTTCACGAGTTCCGGCCGGATCGCAGCCAGGATGCATCGTTCATCGCTTTGCCGGCATCGACATTCACGGTGTTCGGCCCGCGCGTCGCGCCGGATGCGGTGCAGGTCGATGCCGGCCTGCGGCTGGCGCTGACCCGCGCGGTCCTGCTGCAGGCCAATTTCACCGGCGAACTCTCAAACAGCCGCAGCCAGTATGCCGGCTCCGGCGGCCTTCGGATCACCTGGTGAAGCACCGAGACTCTCTCCACCGATTTTTTCTCGACGGGTAACTGCACCTTAACCATTGGAACGCTTCTTGCTTAGGAAGCGGCGAGTGTCGGCGATGCGATACCGGTTTCGTGATCCAGCGGATGCGAGACTTGATCGCGCCTCACCGATGCAACGCCATAGGATGCAATGGGCGAGCGATGGTGCAGAGATGAAAATCTATCTTCTCTTGATGCTGATGGGCGCGCTGCTGACCGCCATCCGGATGACCTCCCTGCCTGAATCCCGGTCAGAGACGCTGCCGCAATAGTCAGCCGTCACACGCTGCCGAGTGCGAGCGGCCGCTCGCCGCGCATCACCGCCTGCACCGCCGGATGCGGCTGTCCTGCGTCATCATGGAGCGCAATTCCTGCAAGGAGCTGCAGCGGCGCGCGCCCGCCTTTCACCGCCCGCACCACAATCCGGATTGCGGGTGAGGCGGGATCCGGATGCACCGGCAGGAGACACAGGCTGCCGAAGCCGCGCTCCAGCGCCGCCATCACCTCGGTCAACGCGTCCGCCCGCCAGATCAGCGTCAGCACGCCGCCGGGCCTGAGCACGCGACGGGCAGCATGCACCCAGGCCTCGAGCGTTCCGGTCTCGGCGTGATGCGCGAGCCCCCGCGCGGCATCCGGCGACCGGCGATGCCGGGCGGGATCGTTGAATGGCGGATTCATCAGCACCACGTCAGCGCCGTCAGCCGGCAGTCCGGCGGCTGCGAATGCTGCGGCGCCAGCCGTCACATCGAGTTCCAGCACCCGGGCGGACAGCGCATTGACGGCGGCATTGTGCCGCGCCAGCCCGGCAAGCCCCGGATCGATCTCCACCAGCGTCAGGTCGAGCCCGCCGACCCGGCGGGCAAGGGCGAGCCCAGCCGCCCCGACACCGGCCCCGAAATCCACCGCCCGGTCGCCGGCACGGGCCGCCGTCGCCGCCGCCAGCAGGACCGCATCGTGGCCTGACCGGTGGCCGCGCCGGCGCTGGCGCAGCAGCAGCCTGCCGCCGAGAAAAGCGTCGTCCGTGAGAATTTCGGCCTCAGTCATCGGCCCGCAGCTCGTGCGCAAGGCCCGCTTCGGTGAGGAGCCGCCGGGCCGCCCGCAGATCGTCCTCGGCGACCAGCAGCCGGCGCGGCAGCACCCCGAGCGAACCTTCGATAATGCTCATGTTCTGGTCGAGCACGAGATGGCCGATCCCGGCCCCGTCGAGCAGCGCCTCCACCGCCGAAACCAGCACCATGTCATTGGTCCGCAACAATTCCCGCACGCCGCCGCCCCCTTGGTGATCGATATGGTATTGAGGGGCCATGGGATTTGACGCCCTCGCCGCAATGCGGCAGATTCCCGCCAGATATGAGCTTCAAAACTCCTGGAGATCCGGCGTGGCGGTGATTGTTCCTTTCGAGAGTCCCTCGACGGGGTCGATAGATGAACTGGTGGCCCTTGTCGCCTCCGACATGGAACGGGTCAACAGCACCATCCTGTCGCGGACCGGCTCCGAAGTCACCATGATCCCGGAGGTCGCCAACCACCTGATCTCCTCGGGGGGCAAGCGGTTGCGGCCGATGCTGACCCTCGCCATGGCCCAGCTCGCCGGCTATTCCGGCGATGGCCACATCAAGCTCGCCGCCGCGGTCGAGTTCATGCACACCGCCACATTGCTGCACGACGACGTCGTCGACGAGAGCGAGCTGCGGCGCGGCAAGCTGTCCGCCCGCATGGTGTGGGGCAACGAGGCCAGCGTGCTGGTCGGCGACTTCCTGCTGGGCCAGGCGTTCCGGATGATGGTCGAGGTCGGCTCGCTGCGCGCGCTGGACATTCTGTCGGCCGCCGCCGCAACCATCGCCGAGGGCGAGGTCGCCCAGCTCGCCGCCGCCAAGAACACCGCCACCACCGAGGACGAATACCTCGCGGTCATCCGCGGCAAGACCGCCGAGCTGTTCGCCGCCGCCTGCGAGGTCGGGCCGGTGGTCGCCAACCGCCCCAAAGCGGAACAGACCGCCTGCCGCTCGGTCGGCATGAATCTCGGCATCGCCTTCCAGCTGGTCGACGACGTCCTCGATTACGGCGGCAAGGCCGCCAAGCTCGGCAAGAACGTCGGCGACGATTTCCGCGAAGGCAAGATCACCCTGCCGGTGGTGCTGGCGTTCCGACGCGGCAGCGATGTCGAGCGCGCGTTCTGGATCCGCACGCTGGAGCGCGGCGAGATCGGCGACGGCGACCTCGATCATGCCATCGGCCTGATGGCCAAGCACCGCACGCTGGAAGACACCCTCACCCGCGCCCATCACTATGGCGCCATGGCGGTCGATGCGCTGGCGCTGTTCCCGTCGTCGCCGATGAAGACCGCGCTCGAGCAGGTCGTCGCCTTCTGCCTCGCGCGCTCGCACTGACGTCCGCCTGATCGCTCCTCCGATCCACCGCCGCCGGACACCGGCGGTGGTGCGCGCCGCAGTCCCCGGGAGCGAGACATGCTGCAGACCCTCGCGATCTCGAACTACCGCTCGATCCGTGACCTCGCCATTCCGCTCGACCGTCTCAACGTGGTGACCGGCCCGAACGGCAGCGGCAAGTCGAGCCTCTATCGCGGCCTGCGGCTGTTGGCGGAAACGGCACAGGGGCAGCTCGTCGGCTCGCTGGCGCGCGAGGGCGGCGTGCAGTCGACGTTCTGGGCAGGGCCTGAAACGATCTCGCGCGAGGTGCGCGCCCGCAAACATCCGGTGCAGGGCACCATACGAAAGAAGCCGATGCAACTGCGGCTCGGCTTCGGCGCCGAGGACCTCAGCTACGCCATTGCGATGATCGAGCTGCGCAAGGATTTCGGCGAGACCGGCCTCGCCGGCGACGATCCGGATCGCCCCGCCCTGCTCAATGGGCACGCGCGCTGGACGTGGCCGGAGCGCTGAAGCAGCCGTTTGCTCAGCTCAGGACGCTGGCCTCGACCCACCACTGCGGATGGTCGCCGCGGATCGCGGCTGCGGCAGCGCTGGCTTCGCCGGCGGTGGAATAGATGCCGAAGCAGGTCGCCCCCGAGCCCGACATGCGCGCGAGCCGCACGCCGTGGGTCGCATGCAGTGCTTCCAGAACGTCGGCGATCACCGGCTGGATGCGGATCGCCGGCGCCTCGAGGTCGTTGATGCCGCCGATCAGCGCGTCAAGCCAGGCGTCGGCGCCGGCTCCAGCGGGCGGCCAGGCGATCGCCTCCAGCACTTCCGAGAAGCCGGTGCGCAGCTGGCCCGGCTTGAGCCCGAGCGCAGCAAAGACGTCCTTGGTCGCCACCGGCACGCGCGGGTTGACCAGCACGCAGGGCAGCGGCGGCAAATCGATCGGCGTGATGGTCTCCCCGACCCCTGTCATGATGCAGGCCCGCGAGGCGATACAGACCGGAATGTCGGCGCCGGTGGCGCGCGCCACCGCCATGATCCGCGCATCGTCGGCAGTGAGATTGTTGCTGGTCGCGAGCAACCGCAGGGCCGCGGCCGCATCCGCCGAACCGCCACCGATGCCGGCCGCGGCCGGCAGATGCTTGTCGAGAGTGAAATGTCCCGACTTCAACCCGGCAACGCGCTCGCCGAGCGCCCGGGCTGCACGGAACACGAGATTGTCGCTGAGCGCGCCGCACTCGGCGGCACGCGGGCCGGTGACGGTGAGGCTGGCCTCGGAGGCTGGTGCGAGGGTCAGGCCGTCGGCCGCGCCGGCGAACGCCACCACGCTCTCGAGCTCATGGTAGCCATCGGGGCGGCGCCCCAGCACCCGGAGCGTGAGATTGACCTTTGCGCGCGCGCTCTCAGTCAGCGGCATCATGACGAACCAGTTCCCAAGCGAGCCGGACGCGGCCCGTCCGGCATGCCCTAGAGCATTTTCCAGCCAAGGGAAACGTGCTTGTTCAGGAAGGGCCCGGGGCGGACTGTCAGCCGCCCTTGTCGTCCTTCTTGTCCTTGTCGGCGGAGGCCGCTGCCGGCGACGCATCGTCGGGCAGGCCATTCTTGATCTTGGCCTCGATCTTGGGCAGCTCCTCGGGATCGGGCTTCAGGTCACGGGCATGAGCCCACTGGAAGCCCGCCTCGAGCTTGCGGCCGACCCGCCAGTAGGCATCGCCGAGGTGATCGTTGATGGTCGGATCCTCGGGCTTGAGGTCGACGGCGCGCTCCAGCGTCTTCACCGCATCCTCGTAGTTGCCGATGCGGAAGTACGCCCAGCCCAGCGAGTCAACGATGTAGCCGTCATCCGGGCGCTGCTCGACGGCGCGGCGGATCATCTTCATCGCCTCGTCGAGGTTGGTGCCCTGGTCGATCCAGGAATAGCCGAGATAGTTGAGGACATGCGCCTGGTCAGGCTGCATCTCCAGCGCCTTCTTCAGATCGGCCTCGGCCTTCGGCCACTGCCTGGAGCGCTCCTCGCAGATGCCGCGGAAGTAGAACAGCACCCAGTTCGGCTTGTCGGTGGTGAGATCGATGCCCTGCGAGTAGGTGGTGGCGCAGTCTTCGAACTTCTTGCGCGAGCGCTCGATGTTGCCGAGCGCCATCACGGCTTCGACATCCTTCGGATCCTGCGCGATGGTCTCCTTGAGAATCTTGATGGCCTCGTCGCCGCGGTCGGCGGCGTCGAGATCGGTGGCAAGCTGGATCTGGGCGTTACGCTTGAGCGGCGAGTTGGCCGGCACGCGCTCATAGACCTTGATCGCCATCTGCGGCTTCTTCACCGATTCATAGAGGTCGGCGAGCGACAGCAGCGCCAGCGCGTGGCGCGGCTCGAGATAGAGCGCAAGCTGCAGATAGACCAGCGCGAGGTCTTCGCCGCCGCGGCGGGTCAGCGACGCGCCGATGCCATACAGCGCCTCCGCGGCGCCGGCCTGGGGCGAATCGGCCAGCGGCGGCAGCTTCTTGCCGGCCTTGGTCTCGCGCAGGGCGTCGACCACCAGCGGATGGCGGGCGAGCTTCTTGTCGAAAGCCTCATAGATCGCGGCGGCGGCCGCCGGGTCCTTCGCCCGCGACAGCCAGTGCGCATAGGCTTCCGCCACGCGCAGGGCCGAATCGTCGAGCCTGTAGGCGCGCTCGAGGCGCACGCCGGCGTCCTTCGATTTGCCGGCGAGGTCGAGCAGCATGCCGGTATGGAAGTCCTTGAACAGCGGGTACCACTCCGGACCCTGCAGCTTGTCGATGCTGGCGACCGCGGCCTGGGTGTTGCCGGCGCCGTACTGCGCCCAGCCGGACAGCAATGCCGCGACGAGATCGGTGATCGGCCCGCGCACCGACTGGTTGATGTTCTGCTGGGCGGCGCCATAGCGCTTCAGCTTGAGGTCGCGCACGCCGACCACGAGGCGCGCCACGCGGTTGTTCTTGTCGATGACCAGAATGCGTTCGCCGAGCTTGACCGCCTCGTCGATATCACCCTCGGCGAGGGACGAGATGAAGGCGCGGTCGAGCAGTTCGTTGTTCTTTGGGTCGGAGCGCAGCGCCGAGCGGTAGAACGCCGCGGCGGAGCCCGCGTCGCGCTCGACGCTGGCATGGCGCGCGGCGAGATAGCTGCCGGCAGTGGTCATCGTCATCAGATCACGGCTGGTCGGAAAGGCCGCCGCGGCCGCCTTCGCGGCGTCGCCCTTGGCGGTCTCCGGCTTGAGGGCGTCCTGCGCCTGAGCCGTCAGTGGGCCCGCAGCGAGCGCGGTCACGGTGACGGCGGCAATCGCCAGACGATTGAAACGAATGAACTTCATCACGGCTCGCCTGGCTCCAAGACTAGATCCCAGATTTTGATGGACGGGTTCGGGCATCAGCGGATTGTGCAATGACAGCCTTCACGACCGTTCGCAACGGCCCGATCCGTTGTCGTTGCGCGCCACCCGACGCGCCATGTCGCGACAATGGCGCTTTTGCTGCGCCATCGCAAGAACATGCAGGAGACGATGGCCCTCGCAGTGTGGCGGGATCGTGGCCGATGTCGCTGCGACAGGATTGGGCATGCGTCCGACACGGCGAAGCCAGCATAAATTCCTGAAGCCGGTCACAAACAAGGCGCCCGGCAACCAGTCGTCGCCGGACGCGTCGCCCACAATGTCGTGATCGGAGGCGAGAAACCTCACATCGCCTGATAGTTGGGCCCGCCGCCGCCCTCCGGCGGAACCCAGGTGATGTTGCCGTTCGGGTCCTTGATGTCGCAGGTTTTGCAATGGACGCAGTTCTGGGCGTTGATGACGAATCGGGGTTCGCTGCCCTCTTCCACCCATTCATAGACGCCGGCCGGGCAATAGCGGTTGGAGGGACCGGCGAACACATCGTGCTCGGATGTCCGCTGCAGGGTCATATCCCTCACCTTCAGGTGGATCGGCTGATCCTCCTCATGGTTGGTGTTGGACAGGAACACCGAGGAGAGCTTGTCGAAGGTGAGTTTGCCATCGGCCTTGGCCGCCGGCACCGGGCTATGCACCCTGGCCTGGTCGAGCGTGGCGCGATCCGGCTTGGCGTGGGCCTGGGTGCCGAACAGCGAGAAGCCGAACAGCGTGTTGGTCCACATGTCGATGGCGCCGAGCGGCGCGCCCAGCAGGGTGCCGAACTTCGACCACAGCGGCTTGACGTTGCGGACCTTGTAAAGATCCTGGCCGACCGGCGAGGATCGCCAGGCGTTCTCGTATTCGGACAATTCGTCGTTGGCACGGCCGGCGGCGAGCGCCGCGGCGACATGCTCCGCCGCGAGGAGACCCGAGCCCATGGCGTTGTGGACGCCCTTGATGCGCGGCACGTTGACGAAGCCCGCGGCGCAGCCGATCAGCGCGCCGCCGGCGAACGACAGCCGCGGCACCGACTGATAGCCGCCTTCAGTGATGGCGCGGGCGCCATAGGCGAGGCGCTTGCCGCCCTCGAACACGTCGCGCACCAGCGGATGGGTCTTGAAGCGCTGGAACTCGTCGAACGGCGACAGATAGGGATCGGCATAGTTGAGGTGGACGACGAAGCCGACGGCGACGAGATTGTCGTCGTAGTGGTACAGGAACGAGCCGCCGCCGGTGGAATTGTTGAGCGGCCAGCCGAACGAATGCTGGATCAGGCCCTTCTTGTGCTTGGCAGGATCGATCTGCCAGACCTCCTTGAGGCCGATGCCGAATTTCGGCGGCTCGCTCTTGGCGTCGAGGGCGAATTTGGCGATCAGCTGCTTGGACAGCGAGCCGCGGGCGCCTTCGGCAAACAGCGTGTACTTGCCGAGCAATTCCATGCCACGGGTAAAGGACGCCTTGGGCTCGCCGTCGCGGCCGATGCCCATGTCGCCGGTGGCGATGCCGCGCACTTCACCGTGCTCGCCATAGATCACTTCGGTCGCCGCGAAGCCGGGATAGATCTCGACGCCCAGCGCCTCGGCTTTGGTCGCGAGCCAGCGGCAGACGTTGCCGAGCGAGCCGATGTAGCAATGATGGTTGTCCATCAGCGGCGGCATCAGGAAGTTCGGCAGGCGAATCTTGAGGCTGGACGTCGTCCAGTAGAAGTGGTCGTCCTTGACCTGGGTCTTCAGCGGGCAGTCGGCATCCTCGCGCCAGTCGGGCACCAGCTTGTCGAGGCCGGCGGGATCGATCACCGCACCCGACAGGATGTGGGCGCCGACTTCCGAGCCTTTTTCGACCACGACGACGCTGAGGTCGGGGTTGAGCTGCTTGAGGCGGATCGCGGTGGTGAGGCCAGACGGGCCCGCTCCGACGATCACGACGTCGAATTCCATGGATTCGCGCGGCGGCAGCGGCTCGGTGCTCATGCTGTGATCTCGGATACCCTGATTAAGAACGTTTCCAAGCCTGTTGTTTCCGATTTTTCGGCCGCCGACAACCCCTAGTCCTCACGGCCGGACGCCCCTTCAGCCGCCACCTATGGACCGGCGGGGCGCTTGTATGCCACATGGGGCGTATCACCGCCCTGCTTTCCGATCTAACATGGCGCCCAGGTCCCTCCCGGGCCCGCGCGCCCCTCTCCCACGATAGCAATGCTGCCCGAACCGCTGCCAACCGTTCACGACCTGCTCGCCTTCTATCTCGAGGCCGGGGTGGACTGCGCGCTGTCGGACACGCCGATCGACCGGCTCGCCGAGGAGACGGTGAACGAGATGGCGCCGACGGCCCAGCGGCCCGCGCTGCGTCCATCCGCGCCGATCGCCCCGGCCATGCCGGCCGCGGCGCCCATGGCGCGCGGCGACGCCGCACCGGCGCCGGACATCGCCATCACCTCGGCCCGCGAGGCCGCGCGTACCGCGACCACGCTGGAGGAACTGCGGGCGCTGCTGGAAACCTTCGACGGCTGCGCGCTGAAATTCACCGCGACGCGGCTGGTGTTCGCCGACGGCAATCCGAAAGCGCGCATCATGTTCGTCGGCGAAGCGCCCGGCCGCGACGAGGACATCGAGGGCCTGCCCTTCGTCGGCCGCTCCGGCAAGCTGCTCGACCTGATGATCGGCGCGATCGGCCTCGACCGCACCAAGGTCTACATCGCCAATGTCATTCCCTGGCGGCCGCCGGGCAACCGCACGCCGACGCCGCAGGAAACCCAGATCTGCCTGCCCTTCATCCAGCGCCAGATCGAGCTGGTCGATCCCGATATCCTGGTGACGATGGGCAACCCGTCGACCCAGACGCTGCTGCGGACGCGCGAGGGCATCATGCGCACCCGCGGCAAGTGGATCGATTATGACACCGGCCGGCGCACCATCCGCGCCATGCCGACCTTCCACCCGGCCTACCTGCTGCGCTCGCCGTCCTATAAGCGCCTATCCTGGCAGGACCTGCGCGCCATCCGCAAGGCACTGACGCCGGCGTGAGGCGAGTGAATGCTGGCCTGAGGCACGGTGTCTCCACATCCTCGGCATCATCACCGGGCCCGTTGATTCTTGTCGGGAAACCAGCCCGAAGCTGGATCCTCGGGTCGCGCGGCTGCGCAGCGGCCCCGGGGATGACGCTGAGAATATCGAGCCGCATCACGCCTCAATGCTGCAGCTCATCGAACGCCGTCGTGAGAAGCGACCGGGCGTATCACCCCTGCTCGAACAGCCGCTTGCGCAGGCGCAGCGCGCGGCCGGACGGACCGCCGGGCGGCATGGTCCGGAACGCGTTGAGGTAGTTGGCCTTGGTGCGCAGGATATGGGCAACCAGCAGGCGTGACAGCCGCGCGGTGTCCTTGGCGCCGATCAGCCGGATCATGGTCTGGTGATCGCGAAAAGAACGCTCCGGCTCGCCTTCGGCCTTGATCGCAAGATGGGTGCGCAGCGCGGCGACGCGGCCGAGGATCTGGCCGTAGGCCCGCTCGAGATAGCGGTTGCGGCAGGCGGCGAAGAACGCGAGGTGAAAATCGGTGTCGGCCCGCCCGTATTCCTGCAGGTCGTCGCGGCGAATCGCATCCGACATCCGCTCCAGTGCAGCGCGCAGCGCCCGCACCAGCTCGGTGGTCTTGCCGCCGGCGAGCGCGAGCCGCACCGCCTGCACCTCGAGGCCGGCGCGATGGTCGCACAGCTCGGCGATGTCCTCGGGCTTCGGCGTGAAGACATAGGTGCCGGACTTGGGGACGATGTGCACGAGGTCCTGCATCTGCAGGATATTGAGCGCCTCGCGCACCGGCGTGCGGCTGACCTCGAACGCCGCGGCCAGCGTGTCCTCGGACAGGCCCTCGCCGAATTCGAACTCGGCATCGACGATCGCGGCGCGTATCCGCTCCGCGATCGTGTGCGCCAGTGTCGGCGCCTTGCTGTCAGGCTTCTTCCCCATGGCGCCATGCTATCCCAGCTGTCGGCCTGACCGATAGCGCCGGACTGAAAGCGCCATGGGGCGATCCCTCAGTCCCGCCGCGCCTTGAGACTGATGCAGAGGAAGAAGCCGAGGATCGGGAAGATCGCCAGCGCCAGCAGCGCGAGCTGGAAGCTGTCGGTCGCCGACTTCACCCAGCCCACGAGGTAGGGGCCGGTGAAGCCGCCGAGCTGCGCAAAGCCGTTGATCGCGGCAAGGCCCCCCGCCGCGGCTGCGCCCGACAGGAACTGGGTCGGCAGCGTCCAGAACACGCCGAGATACGACCACAGGAAGAACGCGCAGGCGCACAGCAGCATCAGGCCGACCAGCGGGCTCGGCGCGAACGTGCTCGCCGCCAGGAACAGGCCGCCGAACAGGCCGGCGATCGCGGTATGGATCTTGCGCTCGCCAGTGCGGTCGGAGCTCTTGGCGATCACCACGAGCCCGATCGCCGCGAACACGAACGGGATCGCCGACACCACGCCGGTCTGCAGCGTCGTCAGGTTGCCGAGGCTCTTGACGATCTGCGGCAGCCACATGATGACGCCGTACACCGCGATGCCGTTGAACATGTAGACCAGCGTCAGCAGCCAGACGCGATAGTCGCTGAAGATCTCGCCGAGCCGGTGGCGGCTATCGACGGCGCCCGCGGCGTGCTCCGCCTTGAGCTGCGCCAGCAACCACTGCCGCTCGTCGTCCTGCAGCCAGCGCGTATCGGTCTCCGGACGATCGACGAGATAGAAGAAGGTGAAGACGCCGAGCAGGATGGCCGGCAAACCTTCGAGCAGGAACATCACCTGCCAGCCGCGAAAGCCGAGCAAGCCGTCGCCGGCATCGATCAGCCAGGCGGACAGCGGCGCCCCGATCACGATCGACAGCACGGTTGCGGCCATGAACGACGCGGTGGCGCGTCCGCGCTCCTTCGCGGGAAACCAGAACGTCAGGTAGAGCAGCACGCCAGGCGCGAAGCCGGCCTCGGCGACGCCGAGCAGGAAGCGCAGCACATAGAACGAGGTCGCGCCCTGCACATAGGCCATGGCGCAGGACACGATGCCCCAGGTCACCATGATGCGGGCGATCCAGATTCGCGAACCCAAGCGATGCAGCATCATGTTGCTGGGGATCTCGAACGCCATGTAGCCGATGAAGAAGATGCCGGCGCCGAGCCCGAACATATAGGGCGTCAGGCCGACGTCCTTGTTCATGTGCAGCGCGGCGAAGCCGATGTTCACCCGGTCGAGATAATTGATGATGAAGCAGATGAAGCAGAACAGCACGATCCGTGTGTTCAGCTTGCCGATGGTGCGATCGCGCACATCCGCGCTGCTGTGCGCAACCTGTGCGCCGATGACATCCGCCATGGTCCCCCCGTTTATCCCGGCCCCGTCACCGATGCGGGGCTTGCCATGCCCCTATAGCCATGGACATCCCCCCACGCAAGTAGCATACATAAACTAGAACCCTAGTTTCGCCTTGCAACGGTTCCGCCGTCGTTGCCCGGCCCATCACGACACGAGGACGCCATGACTGCACCTGCTGCCGACACCGCCTTTTTCCGTGACCGCGTTGTGCTCGTCACCGGCGGCGCCTCCGGCATCGGCCGTGCGGTTACCGAGAAGCTGCTCGCGGCGGGCGCGAAGCTCGCGGTGTGGGATCTGCGCGATGACCGTCTCGCGGAGCTTGCGCGGACCTACGGCGCCCAGGTGCTGACGCGTCATGTCGACGTCTCCGACAAGGCCGCGGTGGACACAGCCGCTGCCGAGGTCGCCTCCAGGCTCGGCCCGATCGACCATGTCGTGAACAATGCGGGCATCATCGGCCGCCGCATGACGGTGCGCGAGCTCGACGCCGCCGAGCTCGAACGCGTCCTCGCGGTCAACCTCAAGAGCGCATTCTATGTCTCGAGCGCATTCTGCCGCCACACCAGCGACAAGCCGCAGCGCTCGATCGTCGGCCTGTCGTCGATCGCCGCGCGCACCGGCGGCATGGTCGGCAGCATCGCCTACGCCACCACCAAGGGCGCGATGTCGAGCTTCACCGTCGCGCTCGCCAAGGAACTGGCGCCGGCCGTGCGGGTCAACGCGCTCGCACCCGGGGTGATCGACACCGAGATCCAGAACGACGTGTTTGCCGACCCCAAGCAGATCGCCGCCATGGCCGACGTCATTCCTCTGAAGCGGCTCGGTACCGCCGCCGAGGTCGCCGACGCTGCGGTGTGGCTGCTGTCGCCGGCCTCCGCCTACATCACCGGCGTGGTGCTGGACGTCTCCGGCGGGCGGTAAACAGCAGGCTCTATTCGCACGATCATCATTCGCATCAGACAACAGGCTCCACCATGACACAGGCGCGTGCGCTGAAAACCCTGCTCGGCCAGGGACGAATCATCCAGGCGCCGGGAGCCCCCGACGCCCTCACCGCGCGCCTTGTGCAGCAGGCCGGCTTTCCCGCGATCTACATGACCGGCTTCGGCGCCACCGCGAGCCGGCTCGGCCTGCCCGATCTCGGCCTGCTGAGCCAGACCGAGATGACCACCCATGCCCGCGACATGACGCGCGCGGTATCCATCCCGGTGATCGCCGACGCCGACACCGGTTATGGCGGCCCGGCGAACATCACCCGGACCGTGCAGGAATATCTGCAGGCCGGCGTCGCGGCGATCCATCTCGAAGACCAGCAGTTGCCGAAGCGCTGCGGCCAGCTCGCGGGCGTGCGCCTGATCCCGGCGGAAGAAAACGTGCGACGGCTGCGCTGTGCGCTCGCGGCGCGCGGCGACAGCGACATGCTGATCATCGCGCGCACCGACGCGCTGCCGGCCGCCGGCGCGGCGGAAGCGATCCGGCGCGCCAGGATGTACCAGGACACAGGCGTCGACCTGGTGTTCGTCGACGGCATCAAGACCATCGCCGAGGTCGAGACGGTGGCCAAGGCGATCGAGGGCCCGAAAGTGGTCAGCATCGTCGACGGCAACGAGACCACCGCCCTGACCGCGCGAGACCTCGAGCAGATGGGGTTCCAGCTTGCCTTCTACGCGGTGTCGACGCTGTTCTCCGCGGTCAAGGCGATCGCCGACACGCTGGCGGTGCTCAAGCGCGACGGCACCCCGCGCGCCCGCGCCACCGACATGGTGAGCTATCAGGAGTACAGCGCCATCGTCGGGCTGTCCGAGTTCGAGCATCTCGACGAGGCCTATGGCTGGTCGGCCGGTTCCTGACGGCATCTTATCCACTGGGCATGCAGTCCAGGGGCCCGTTCGCGGTAGCGTAAACCGCACGGCGGGACATAGCTGCTATCCCAGACGGCAAAATCGATAGAATTCACCTCCATCTTCCGTCATAAAGGGAACAATTTCCCTTAGTTTGCCGGAATCGAAGAAGAAATGACCGCAATCGCCGTCGACGAGGCCTGTGACGACGCCCGGGCGCGCGCCAATGTGCTGCGGCTGGCCATCGCCCAATCGCTCACCGGCGCCAATGCCGCGGTGATCTTCGCCACCGGCTCGATCATCGGCGCGACGCTGGCGCCGAGCACGTCGCTGGCGACACTGCCACTCACGATCTATGTCGTCGGCATGGCCTGCGGCACGCTGCCGACGGGCGCGATCTCCCGCGCCTTCGGCCGGCGTGTCGCATTCATGCTCGGCACCGGCTGCGGTGCGCTGTGCGGTCTCATCGCCGCGGTCGCGATCCTGCGCGGCTCCTTCGCCCTGTTCTGCTTTGCCACGTTCCTCGGCGGCCTCTATGCCGCGGTGGCGCAGTCCTATCGTTTCGCCGCGGCCGACGGCGCCAGCGCGTCCTACCGGCCGAAAGCGATCTCCTGGGTGATGGCGGGCGGCGTGTTCGCCGGCGTGCTCGGTCCGCAGCTCGTGCAGTGGACCATGGATATCTGGCCGCCGTTCCTGTTCGCGGCCAGCTTCGTCGCCCAGATGGTGATCGCACTGGTGGCGATGGCGGTGCTGGCCGGCGTCGATGCACCGCCGCCGGCCGCGACCGACCTCGCCGATGGCCGGCCGCTCGTGACGATCGCACGGCAGCCGCGATTCGTCGCCGCGGCGCTGTGCGGCACGGTCGCCTACACCATGATGAACCTGCTGATGACCTCGGCGCCGCTGGCGATGAAGTTCTGTGGCCTGAGCGTCAGCGATTCCAATTTCGGCATCCAGTGGCACGTGGTGGCGATGTATGCGCCGAGCTTCGTCACCGGCACGCTGATCGCGCGCTTCGGCGCGCCGCGGGTGGTGGCGGCCGGGTTGCTGCTCGAAGCGCTCGCCGCGGCCATCGGCCATTCCGGCATCACCGCGCTGCATTTCTGGGTGACGCTGATCGTGGTCGGGCTGGGGTGGAATTTCGCCTTCGTCGGCGCGTCCGCGCTGGTTGTCGAGACCCACCGCCCCCAGGAGCGCAACAAGGTGCAGGCGTTCAACGATTTCCTGGTGTTCGGGATGATGGCGATCGGGTCGTTCTCGTCAGGCCAATTGCTGACGAATTACGGCTGGCCGACGGTCACGGCCGTCGTGTTCCCACCGGTTGCACTGGCTCTGGCGGTTCTGATCATCACCGCGCGGGCGCGACGAGGGACTGTCCAAGCCTGAAGACCTGCTGAAGTCCTGCCCCGTCAGGACGATTTCGGCCGCACGATTCCCCAGCCGACCCGCAACTGCGGCAGGCGGCCATTGACGGTGCGCTCGAACGCGCGCGGCACTTCCGGCGCGATGCCGGGAAAGCGCCTCGCGATATCCTCGGGCGGCGTGCCGGCGGTGTCGGCGGCGCGCCACACCACGATGCCGCCGGTCGCCGCGAATTTCGCATCGCTCAGCCACGGCGTGCGCTCGGGCATGGCGTCGAGGAACAGGTGCGGCTGACGCGCAGCACCAAGCGCGATCAACGAGGCAAGCTGCGGATCGCCGGCAACTGCACGCAGCGGCTGCCCGGTGCGCCGCTCGAAGCTCTCACCGAAGAAGCGGCCGATCTCCGCCGCCGGCAGCGAGGTTGGCACCTCGACACCAGCCCAGGGCTGCAACAGCACGAACAGCAGCGTCGCCGCTGCAGGGGCGGCAATAATCGCGGCCCACACCGTGCGCAGCACCTCCTGCCGCCGCAACGGAATGAGGTCGCCAGCGAACAGGATTGCGGCGAGCCCGGCCGGCAGCAGCACCGTGCCCGCACCGCCGGTGATCTGCGCAAAGCCGAACAGGGCGGTGAGAAGCGTCAGCACCAGCGCCGGGGCACAAGCGAAGAACAGCACATATTGGCGAGCGAACGGATCGACCGGCGGACGGAAGATGGCAGGGGCATCGTCCGGCTTCTGCGACCAGCGCCGGGCGTTGAAGATGGCGAGGATCGCAATGCCCGCCATCGCCAGCACCAGGCCGAGCAGCAATTCACCCCAGCGCGTGGCGCGCGCGCCGGCCTCCTGCAGTGGCGGCAGCGGCGGCAGGTGTAGCGAGTTGGCGCGTACCAGCCACATCAGATAGGGCAGCACCAGCACCACGATCACGATCAGCGCGAACCACGGATCGAGCGAGGCGAGCGCGCGGCGGCCGCGCGCAGTCGCCAACATGAAGCCGAGCAGCAGCGCCAGCAGCACGATCGCCGCGTGGGTGGTCAGCAGCAACAGGCCGGCCTCGATCGACAACGCGAACCAGGCGTTGCCGCGGCCCTGTCCCGTCACCCGGAAACCATGCAGCAGCACCAGTGCCCACAGCGGCCGCGCCAGCACCTGGGGACCGAATTCGACGCCGGGAAAGCTGAACACCCCGAAGGTCGCGGTCAGCATCACCGCGAGCACGGCCTGCTGGCGGCCGACCACCGCGGCGCCGAGTTCGAACAGCGCCCACATGGTGACGACGAAACAGGCCTGCGACAGCAGATAGACGCCGACGACATGATGCCCCGCGGCACGGAAGGCGATGTCGGCGAGCCAGAACGCCAGCGGCGGGCCGATATCGGTCCCGACCTGGTGCTCGCGCCCGAACACCAGCAGCGTCGCGACGTCGCCCGGCGGACTGCGATACAGCAGCGTCGGCAGCAGCAGCCACAGCGCCGCCTGCGCCAGCACCACGATCCAGAAGATCAATTTGGGGCGCGCGCGGACCAGTTCGACGATCAGGGAGGTGAAACGCATGCGGGCGAACCGGTGGCGGGGCAATCTGGCGAATACCGCCAGTGATAAGCCGCCGCGGCCGGTCAGGCAACGTTCCTGGCACTCTCGCAGGCGTCGAACAGGTCGGCCTGGGCATCGGGCGCCGGGGCCTCCTCCCGCAGGTCGTCGCCGCCATGCTTGCGCCAGGCGGCTGCCACGGGGGCGAACAGGCGGCGATGGTGGGCGGTCGGGCCGAGTTCGTTCAATGCCGCAAGATGCAGCGGCACGCCATAACCCATGTGCTGTTCGAAACCATACCCCGGATGCTCTTCCGCGAGCTTGCCCATCAGGCGGTCGCGCACCACCTTGGCGACGATCGAGGCGGCGGCGATAGAGACCACGAGGCCATCGCCGCCGATCACCGCGTCGCAGCCGCAGGGCACATCGATGCGATCACGGCCGTCGACGAACACATGCTGCGGCGCCTGCGGCAGCGCATGGACCGAACGTGCCAACGCCCACAGCGACGCCCGCAGGATATTGTCGCGCTCGATCCGCGACGGCGGCGCCACCGCCACCGAGAATGACGCGGTGGCGCAGATCTCCTCGAACAGTGCCTCGCGCCGCTCGCGACTCAGCCGCTTGGAATCGTCGAGGCCTTTCGGAATCCGGTCCGGATCGAGAATCACCGCGGCCGCCACCACCGGCCCGGCCAGCGGGCCGCGCCCGACCTCGTCACAGCCGGCGATCGGCCAGATACCGCGCTTCAGCAATGCGCGCTCGCGGCGAAAGCTGGGCGGCGCCGCGGCGGCCGGCCTGGTCTTCGCTGTTGACTTGGGCTTCACCAAGGTCTTGGGCTTCACCAAGGTCTTGGGCTTTGCCAGGGTCTTGGGCTTTGCCAGGGTCTTGGGCTTTGCAACGGCCTCGGACTTCACGATCGCCTTGGCGCGCGGCGACGCGGCGTCCGCGGTTCCATCGGCCTCGCCGTCCGCCTTCGGCTTGCGCTGCGCCTTGCTCCGAATCATGGCCGCGATGCTGCGACCACATGTCCGTGCACGCAACCCGGAAATCCACGGAATGCCCGCAATTCCGGCATATGGCGGCCGAGGCCCGTCGCATTCTCGGCGGCTTCCACACGAACTCACACAGCCGCGGGACCAGCAGCATGTTCCATCATGCTGCGGTCGTGTTGCGATGCTAGCTGCGACCGGCCTCACCTTCAGATTGCAGGCATGGCGCCGCGCGCTGCCACCACGATGGGAATGACATGAACGGTTTGCTGAACACGCTTACCAGCCCGTGGGGACTGCTGGGTCTCTGCATCATCGCCGAGGTCACGGCGACGACCCTGCTGACCAAATCCGACGGCTTCAGCCGGCCGCTCTACGGCCTCATCGCAATCCTGATCTTCGCCGGTTGCTTCTGGACGATGTCGCATGTGCTGACACGCATTCCGGTCGGCGTCGCCTATGCGATCTGGTCGGGGGTCGGCATCCTGCTGATCTCGATGACCGGCTGGCTGTTCCTGCGCCAGCCGCTCACCATGACGCAGGTGCTGTTCATCGCGCTGATCGTCGCCGGCGCCGCGGGGCTCAACCTGTCAACCAAGGCCTGATCCGCGACAGCCGCGCAGGTCCATCAGTCGGCGAGATGCACCCGGCGATCATCGCCGACCTCGATGCCCGGCGCGACCACGACTTCCCAGGGGTGGCCGTCCGGATCGGCGAAATAGCCGGAATACCCGCCATAGTCGGTGCGATGTGCCGCCTTCAGAAGAGACGCGCCGTGTGCCAGGGCGAACGCCAGCACGTCGTCGACCTCCGCCTCGCTGCGGCAATTCCACGCCAGCGTCGTGCCGCGAAACGCCGCCGGGCGTGGCGCTTCAGGCAGCGCGGCATCCCGCGCAAGACTGTCCCAGGGGTAGAGCGCGAGCACCGATCCACCGGTCTCGAAGAAGGCGACGTTGTCGCCGGTCACCCTGAGCTTGCGCGTGAAGCCCAGCGCCGCGTAGAACGCCGCGCCGCGGCCGACATCGGCAACGCCGAGCGTGACCACGGTGAAACGCGCCTGCGGGGCGGATGGACGATCAGACATTTTGACTCTCTTCCTGACTTAACTCAATCGAACAGGCCTAGTTGCTGGCCACCGCGCTTGGGCCGAGCAAAATGCTCTGTTGTCAACCGGGCACGGCGCTTGTTCATGCCGACCTTGCCGCATGCGATCTCGAAGCGGCGCCCGATCATCCAGGCCAGCGGCCCGGTGCCCTTCATGCGCGTGTTCCACTGCGAGTCGTAGTCGCGACCACCGCGCATGTCACGGATCAGCGTGAAGATGTGGCGATAGCGATCGGGATAGTTGGCGATCAGCCACTCACGGAACAGGTCGCGCACCTCGAGCGGCAGGCGCAGCAGCACATAGCTCGCCTCCTTCACGCCGGCGTGAGCGGCGGCGTCGAGGATACGCTCGATCTCGTTGTCGTTCAGCGCCGGGATGATCGGCGCGACCATCACCGTGGTCGGCACGCCGGCCTCCGAGAGCGCCCGTAATGCTTCCAGCCGCCGTGCCGGCGTCGCCGCCCGCGGCTCCATGGTGCGCGCGAGCTTCGGATCCATGGTGGTGACCGACAGCGCGACCTTGACCAGATTACGCTTGGCCATCCGCGACAGGATGTCGATGTCGCGCATCACCAGCGCCGACTTGGTGACGATGCCGACCGGATGGCCGGCGCGCTCCAGCACCTCGAGGATGCCGCGCATGATCTGGTGCTCGCGCTCGATCGGCTGATAGGGATCGGTGTTGGTGCCGATCGCGATCATGCGCGGCTCGTAATCCGCCGTCGCCAGCTCCTTCTCCAGCAGGCTCGGCGCGTCCGGCTTGGCGAACAGCTTCGATTCGAAATCGAGACCCGGCGACAGCCCCATATAGGCATGGGTCGGCCGCGCGAAGCAGTAGACACAGCCGTGCTCGCAGCCACGATAGGGATTAATGGAACGGTCGAAGCCGATGTCGGGCGAATCGTTGCGGGTGATCACCTTGCGCGCGGTATCGACGCTGACGGAGGTCTTGAATGCGGGCAGATCTTCCAGGCTCTGCCAGCCATCGTCGAAGGCGACACGCGCTTCCGCCTCATAGCGGCCGCTGGTGTTGGACTGCGCGCCGCGACCGCGGCGACGCTGCTTGTCGACGAGCGCTTCCGGCTCGCCGAACGGCGCCACAGCTCCCACCGGCGGCGGGGAGGACACCGACACCGGCGGGAGCGACGCGGTACGAGACGTTTTGGCGCGGGAGACCTGGCTCATGTCGCCAATGTAGGTGGGCGCTTTGAACAAAACAAGAACAAAATGCGGTTATCCCGCCGTCTCCTCGCAGCACGCTCTGGGCGAACGCGAGCGTCTCCGAACCGAAAGCATCTGGCCAAGGGATTAAGTGAAGCGCGGAACCAGAGAGCTGATTTCATGACAGCAAGATGATAAGGCTGCAGTGCCGGGAACAGAGCGCGGGACCACAACGCCTCATGCTGAGTGTCATTATTCCGACCGAGGGCAGCGAGCCCCCCGTCGTCGCCACGCTGGCCGCGCTGGTGCCGGGCGCCGCCGCCGGGGTCATTCGCGAAGTGCTGCTGGTCGACCGTTCCGGCAGCGACACCATCGCCCGGGTAGCTGACGTCGCCGGTTGCAACTTCCTCGCCGCCACGGGCACACGCGCGGAAGCGCTGGCGGCCGGAGCCCATCAGGCGCGTTCAGACTGGCTGATGTTCCTGCACCCCGGCGCCGTGCTCGACCACGGCTGGATCGATGAGACCTCGCAGTTCATCCAGACCGTTGCGCTGAGCGGCAAACCACGCGCCGGCGTGTTCCGTTACGCGCGCTCGCCCTATGCGGAGTTGTCGCTGGGCGCGCGGCTGCGGCAGCTCACCCGTATCCTGTCCGGCCCGCTCGCCGAGCAGGGCCTCCTGATCGCACGCAGCCATTACGACCGGCTCGGCGGCTACTCGCCAACGGCGCGGCGGGCGGAGGCCCGCCTGCTCGCCCACCTCGGCCGCTCGGGCCGGGCGCTGCTGCGGACGCGAATCTTCGTTCCGGCCGGATGATTTAATTGACTTGGTCAAAATAATTATTTGACTAAGTCATATTACTTGTCGACACTGTCCTTCTTCCGAGTTGGACCGTGCCGTCATGCCCGATGCTTCTTCCAGCCTCTCCTCCCAAACCGCCCTCGATACACAGGTGGCTGCGATCCGCCGCTTCAACCGGCGCTACACCGCCACCATCGGGGTGCTCGACCAGCACCTGCTGCAGAGCCCCTACTCGCTGACCGAAGCGCGAGTGCTGTTCGAGCTGGCCCACCGCGATGACCTCACCGCCAAGATCATCGGCGCCGAGCTCGGCCTCGATGCCGGCTATCTCAGCCGCATCGTGCAGCGCTTCACCGATGAGGCACTGATCACCCGCACGCCGCTCGCCTCCGATCGCCGCCAGCACGGCATGGTCCTCACCGCCAAGGGCCACGCGGCCTTTGCCACGCTCGACGGCCGCTCACGCGCAGCCGTCGGCGAGCTGCTGCAGCCACTCGCGCTCCACGACCGGGCCGAGCTCGTCGGCGCGATGGCGCGCATCGAGCGCATCCTGCATGCCGACGAAAAACGCGCCGTTGCCATCGAGCTGCGCCCCCATCAGCCCGGCGACATGGGCTGGGTGGTGCAGCAGAACGGCGCCGTTTATGCCCGCGAATATGGCTGGGACATCTCCTACGAGGCGCTGTGCGCCGAGATCGTCGCAAGCTTCGTGAAAAACTTCGATCCTGCCCGCGAGCACTGCTGGATCGCCGAGCGCGACGGCGAGCGGCTGGGGGCGGTGTTCGTGGTGCGGCAATCGGACGAGGTGGCGAAGCTGCGGCTGCTGCTGGTCGACCCCGCCGCGCGCGGCCTCGGGCTCGGCAAGCGGCTGGTGGACGAATGCATCGGCTTCGCCCGTGCACGCGGCTATCGCAAGATGACACTGTGGACGCAGGATATCCTTCTGGCAGCCCGGCGGATCTACAGCGACGCGGGCTTCGTACGGGTCGGCGTCGAACCGCACCACAGCTTCGGCCATGATCTCGTTGGCGAGACCTGGGAGCTCGCGCTATCCGGACGCCAGCCATGACGCCGATGCGTCGCGGGCGACAACCGCGCGTGACGCACGAGCTGATCGCCGCCCAGAGAACGCGTGCGCAGGCGCTGCGTGTCGTCGCCTATCGGCAGGCGGGGCGCTGGCTGCGCGACATTCTCGTGTGGGTCACAGGGCTCGGGTTCACAAAACTGAAGCTGTAGCTGGGACAAGCGTAGCGACACCCGGCGCTACGCCCTTGGACGTCAATCCCGAATATCGCGACGCTCATCCGGGCTACGCGCCTTCGTCGCGTCAATGCACGACGAGACTCAGGCTTTCAGCCTTTTTATCAGCCCCTCGCCTTGCCGCGTTTCAGATGCTCATCGAGGCGGGGCATGATCTCGACAAAGTTGCAGGGGCGCGTGCGGTAGTCGAGCTGGGCGGCGAGAATGCCGTCCCAGCCGTCCCGGCAGGCGCCGGGCGATCCAGGCAGGCAGAAGATATAGGTCGCACCCGCAACGCCGGCGGTGGCCCGGCTCTGGATCGTCGAGGCACCGATCTTGGCATGGCTCAGCATGTGGAAGGCAATGGAGAAACCGTCCATCCGCTTCTCGAACAGCGGCTCGACCGCCTCCGGCGTGACATCGCGGCCGGTGAAACCCGTACCGCCGGTGGTGATAATGACGTCCACTCCGGGATCGGCGATCCAGCCCTTCACCCGGCCGCGGATCTCAGCGACATCGTCGGGCACGATATCGCGCGCCGCGAGGCGATGCCCCGCGGCGATGAGACGCTCCTGCAGCGTCGCGCCGGACTTGTCGTCGTCGAGCGTCCGGCTATCGGACACCGTCAGCACCGCGATATTGAGCGGCACGAACGGCTTGGTGTCGTCGGTCGCAGCCATGGCCGCCCTCGCAGCGTTACAGGTTGTTCGCGGCGAAGGTGTTGCAGGCCTGTATCGAGCCCTGCTGGTAGCCGGTCATGAACCAGCGCTTGCGCTGCTCGGCCGAGCCGTGGGTGAACGAGTCCGGCACCACGCGACCGGTGGCCTGGCGCTGCAGCGTATCGTCGCCGATCGCCGATGCGGTGGTCAGCGCGGCGTCGATGTCGCCGGGGTCGAGGAAGTTGCGCTTCTTCTGCTCGCGGTTGACCCACACGCCGGACAGGCAGTCCGCCTGCAGCTCGACCTTGACCTGCAGCGCATTGGCTTCCGCCTTGCTGCCGGCCTGCTGCTGCAGCCGGGTGACGCGTGGCAGGACGCCGAGCAGGTTCTGGATATGATGGCCGGCCTCGTGGGCGATGATATAGGCCGCCGTGAACTTGCAGGCGCTGCCGGAGCAGCCGTGGAAACGGGTCTCGACCTCRCGGAAGAAGCCGGTGTCGAGGAAGATCTGCCGGTCCGGCGGGCAGTAGAACGGCCCCATCGCCGATTGCGCCATGCCGCAGCGGCCGCCATTGGTGGCATTGCGGAACAGCACGATGCGCGGGCCGGTGTAGGTCTGGCCGCTCGCCTGGAAGATCTCGGTCCATCGGTCGTCGATCTCGCCGAGCACGCCGGCGATCATGCTGCCCATTTCGTCCTTGGGCGCGCCGCTCTTCGCTGGCGCCGACCTGCGGTCGGCCTGATAGCTCGGAGCCTGCTGGCTGCCGCCGGAGAGAATCTCGGCGCCGCCGATCAGGATGCGCGGATCGATACCGACGGCCCAGCCGATCAGGCCGAGCACGATCACGGTTCCGATGCCGAGCCCGCCGCCCCCGCCGATCGGAAGACCAAAGCCGCCTCCGCCACCGCCGAACCCGCCACCACCATCCCCGTCCCGGCGGTCGTCGATGTTGTCGCTGCGACGAAAGTCATCGTAGCGCATCAGGCATCTCCTTCATTGCTGGTCCTGCAGCGAACCGCCGCGAGACGACGCGGCCAGGCCGCACCATGTCCGATCACTTAACAATTAGCGCGCCCGGCAAAAATTGCCTAGTGGCCGCAACGCGTCTTGTCGCATGCGCGGCCATGCCGCGGCGCACGGCTTGATCATCCGGCGATTCGCCCCGGTTCCGGCAGCATTTACGCACGCGCAAGTCACGTCGCACACCTCGCGTCACAAAAAATACGCGCCACACGCGCGGCACACGGAAGAAGCTGCCTACGGTTAAGTCGTTTTTTACCTTGGAGCGCCATGGTGTGGATAGCTGGTTTGTTGGTCCCGCGTCGCCGGCTGCGTCGCCTGAGTCAGAGTTTGAGTCATGGGTGTGTCGCGTCGCGGGGCGTCTGCAAAGGCGCCCCGCACTCATTTTGAATCTTCGCCGTCGTCCCGCATCATCGTCGGCGATTGCGTCGCCGAAATGTCAAAGCTGCCGGCCGGTTCGGTCGACCTGGTGTTCGCCGATCCGCCGTACAACCTCCAGCTTCGAGGTGATCTGCGGCGTCCCGACGACTCCCATGTCGACGCCGTCACCGACGAGTGGGACAAGTTCGCCTCGTTCAGTGCCTACGACGACTTCACGCGTGCCTGGCTGCTCGCCTGCCGCCGCATCATGAAGCCGTCGGCGACGCTGTGGGTGATCGGCTCCTATCACAACATTTTCCGCGTCGGCGCGATCATGCAGGATCTGGGCTTCTGGCTCCTGAACGATATCGTCTGGCGCAAGAGCAACCCGATGCCGAACTTCCGCGGCCGGCGTTTCACCAACGCGCACGAAACCATGATCTGGGCCGCGCGCGACGAGAACGCCAAGGGTTACACCTTCAACTACGAAGCGCTGAAGTCGGCCAACGAGGACGTGCAGGTGCGCTCCGACTGGCTGATCCCGCTGTGCACCGGCGAAGAGCGTCTCAAGGGCGCCGACGGCAAGAAGATCCACCCGACCCAGAAGCCCGAAGGCCTGCTCGCCCGCGTGCTGCTGTCGTCGTCGAAGCCCGGCGATCTCGTCATCGATCCGTTCAACGGCACCGGCACCACCGGCGCGGTCGCCAAGCGCTTCGGCCGCAACTACATCGGCTTCGAGCGCGAACGCACCTATGCCGCAGCGGCGGAGAAGCGCATCGCCGCCATCGAGCCGCTGCCCGAGGCGACGCTCGCCCCGTTCATGACCGCACGCGAAGCGCCGCGCGTGGCGTTCTCCGAGCTGATCGAGCGTGGCATGATCTCGCCGGGCACCAAGCTCGTCGATGCCAAGAAAAAGTATGGCGCGCTGGTACGCGCCGACGGCGCCGTCATGCTCGACGGCAAGGTCGGCTCGATCCATCGCATCGGCGCGCTGGCGCAGGGCGCACAAGCCTGCAACGGCTGGACGTTCTGGCACATCGAGACCAAGAAGGGCCTGCGCCTGATCGACGAACTGCGTGCCGAGATTCGCAGCGAGATGGCGGCGGCCGGCTGACATCGCCGTCCCGATCATCCTGATACCATGCTCCCAATGCCCGCGCGCGCCGCGGGCATTTTTCTTGTCGGTACCGCGGCGGCGGGAACAGCTTCAGGCGCTACGCGGCAGCGAACGACGCGCGTTCGCGCCGCTCCGCGCGAACCCACACCCACGTCATCGCGGCCGCGATCACAATCATCGGCAAAACGACGATGTTGAGATCGGCCCAGCCATATCGTTCCAGCAGCGGTCCGGAGCACAGCGACGCGATGGCCGTTGCCACGAAGCGAATCATCTCGGCCGTTCCCTGCACGCGCGCCCGCTCGGCCGGCCGATAGGATTGTGCCAGCAGCGTCGTCCCGCCGACGAACATGAAGTTCCAGCCAACGCCGAGGCAGAACAGCGCGACGTAGAACGCGACCAGCGTGACCGAGGCAACCGCCACCACACTGCACGCGGCGCTGAGCGCCATTCCGGCGAACAGGATGGAAGGCAGGCCGAACTTCCGGATCAGATAGCCCGCGAACAGTGACGGGGCATACATGCCGACGAGATGCCATTGAATGATGTTGGCGCCGTCATCGATGCTGTGATGGCATGCGACTGCCGCCAACGGCGCGGCCGTCATCACCAGCATCATCACGGCGCCGCCGACCACGTTGTTGGCGATCGCCGCCAGCGAAATCGGCTGCATCATCACGGTCGTCACCGGACGTGCCGGAAGATCCGAAGTGACGATATCGGCATGCACAGGCTCCGCATCGCGATACCCGACCAGCAGAACGACGGCGGAGAGAAGTCCAAGGCCGAAGACCATCAGATAGGCCCCCGCGAACAGCACCGGAAGGAGACTCTTGCTCCATGCCGCGAGCGCCGGCCCCAGAACCGCGGCGATAACGCCGCCGACCAGAACGGTCGAAATCGCCCGCGCCTTGAGATCCGTGCCAACGGCATCCGCGGCTGCCAGCCGGTAGTACTGCGCGAAGGCCTGGAAGACGCCGACTGCGGCGGTGCCGAGGCAAAACATCCAGAAGTCGGCATGGACAATCGACCACACCGACAACAGCCCGCCAGCCGCGCACGTCAGGGCGCCGACAATGAAACCCCATCTGCGCCCGATACGCTGCATCAACTGCGACGCGAACCATGTCGCGATCGCCCCGGCAACCGTGATGAGGGCGAACGGCAGCGTCGCCAGCGACTTGTCCGAGGCGAGCTGGTAGCCCGTCAGCCCGGTGAGCGTGAGGTCGATCGACAGCGCCGCCGTGAACAACCCCTGGCAAACAGCGAGGACAAAGGCATTGCGCGTGCTGGGTGTCATTCGAACGAGACCTTGCTTCGGATTTGATCCCCAGCATCGCCGATCCCGCCGATGTCCGAAATGACAAAGATCCCTTATTTTCCGACTCACCTGCCAAGACCCGAAACGAAAAAAACCTGGCGCCGGATTACGGCGCCAGGTTTCCTGTCAGAACCGGTTTCGGCGGGCGAAGGAAAGCTCCCCGTGCCCGCGTGATTGCGATGCGATTACGACCTCGCTTGCGCCGCGGCCGCGAGGTGGGTGCCGACCGAGGCAAGGACGATCTCGTAGGCGCGATTGATGATGTCGTCCAGCGACCGGGTCTTGGCGAACATCACCTTCGCTTCCGCCATGAATTCCTCGCGGCTCGGCATGTGCGGCAGATGCCACGTCGCCAGCACCTGGGTCGTGCGATCCCGGGCGCGGGCGAGCGCATCCTGCAACGCGGTCAGATCGGGACCGTGCAGCCCCGCGGCGATGGTCGCGGCGAGCCGCTCCGAATTGAACCGCGCCGCCAGCTGCTCGGCCGCGCGGTTGATGACCCGGGAGCCCAGCTGCTGCTCGTTGCGCAGCACCTGTTCCGGCGGCGCCTTCAGGTCCCAGACCACGCCAACCCAGGACAGCGCGCGGAGGATGTAGTAGGTCGGATCGACCTCCCACCACTTGAAGCCCTGCCGGACGCTGCTCTGATAGGCGTGGTGATTGTTGTGCCAGCCCTCGCCCATGGTGAACAGCGCCAGCAGCCAGTTGTTGCGGGAATCGTCGCCTGTCACGTAGCGCTTCCTGCCATGCACGTGGGCCAGCGAATTGATGCAGAACGTCGCGTGGTAGACCAGCACCGTGCTCCAGAAGAAGCCGACCACAAGGCCGGACCATCCGCCGATCAGGAAGCACAGCGTTCCCAGGACAATCGCCGGCAGCTGCTCCAGCCGGTGCAGCCACATCAGTTCCGGATAACGCGCCAGATCATCGACCTTGATCAGGTCCGTGGTGTCGTGCCGGCGCGCGAAGATCCAGCCGACATGGCTATAGAAGAACCCCTTCTGGCGGGGCGAGTGCACGTCGCTCTCGGTATCGGAGAACAGGTGATGATGCCGGTGCTTGGCCGCCCACCACAGCACGCTCTTCTGGGTTGTGGTCTGGGCGAGAAACGCCAGGATGAACTGGAAGACCCGGCTGGTCGCATAGGATCGGTGCGAAAAATAGCGATGATAGCCCGCCCCGATCGCAAAGATGCGCAACCAGTAGAGCCCGACGCAGATGGCGATGGACTGCCATGTCACGCCGGTCCAGATCGCAGCGAAGCAGGCCAGGTGGACGAGGACGAAGGGAATGGCGGACGGATAGATGATGTCATCGTGCTCGTCGGCCGCGGACGTCTCAGGGAACTTGTCAGGCATTCGGGTCTTGTTTCTACCGCTCGAAATCACGGGGACATTTCACGGGAGACCATATATCCCCCGCCGGCCAACGCGTCGGCGTCCAGCCCCGCGACATGTCGTAGCACGGAACCGGCCGATTTTGAAGAATCGTCCGGTGCTGGCGCTTGATGGAACGAATCATGGAAATGAGCAGCATCCCAAACGCGCCAATGCCGGATTTCTCACCGACATCGGCCCGGCTTGCGGCCCTCGGGCTCAGTCCGCTTTTGCGGCCATCACGGCCATGCGATCTCCCAGCGCGCTGACGATCAGCTCAGTATCGGAATACTCGGTCACCTCCGCGATTCTGTCGCCGGCGAAGCGAAACGTGAAACAGTACTGGTTGTCGTAGCGCCGGCCGGTCTTCGTGACGTTGTGGCCACGCGCTTCGACTGCGGCAAAATCGCCATCGACGATGATGCGCGACGCCACCGTCCTCGATCGCTCCGCCAGCAAGGCGCGCAGCGGCATCAGAAGGTCGCGCAGCACCTCCTCCTTGCCGCGAAAGACGCCCGACCACGAGTTGTTGCCGATGATCGTCCAGATGATGTCGTCGGCCATGGTGTCGATGAACAGCGTGCCGTCGCGCTTGGCGAGGCCATCGAAAATGGCCTGAAGTGTTTGCCTGATGTCCGTTGTCGTCATGATGGTTTCCTTATTGGCCGTCCAGCACACGGCGCACGCCCAGTCGATCCCGCGCGTCCGCCATGCCTCGATCGCCCGCAGTCTGAGCGGCCGATCGCCATTCTTCCAATCGATGCATTATATGAACTATATTCCGTCCATGAATTTGGCCTCGCTCGACCTCAACCTGCTGGTGGCGCTCGACGCCCTGTTGTCGGAAGGAAGCGTCAGCCGCGCCGCGCTGCGGATCGGGCTGTCGCGCCGGCGGCGAGCCACGCATTGCGCCGGCTGCGCGACCTCGTGGGCGATCCGCTGCTGGTGCGGGTCGGGCCTCGCATGGAGCTGACGCCGCGAGCACAGGCGCTGCGGGCGCCACTGTCACAGACGCTCGATCAGGTCCGCGGGCTGTTCGTCGCCGAGGGCTTCGACGCCGCGCACAGCGAGCGGCGCTTTCGTATCATGATGCCGGACATCGCGGTGGAGCTGCTGCTGCCACGCCTGCTCGACCGCCTCGCGGTCGAGGCGCCGCGGGTGCGGCTGGAGGTTGCGCCGTGGCGCGGCCCCGCGATCATGACGCCGGAATTCGCGCGCACCATCGATCTCGTGATCTGCATCGGCGACGCCTTCAAGGGCTTCCACCGCCAGAGGCTCTACACCGACAGCGACGCCCTCGCGGTACGGTGGGATCATCCGCTGCGCGCACGGCTGAAGCGCCTCGACACGTTCCTCGCCGCGCGGCATGTCGCGGTGGTCGGGCGCGGCCAGCGCGAGGACCTGATCGACACATGGCTGCGCGACAAGGGTATCGAACGCACCATCGCACTGGTCGTGCCCGGCTACATCGAGGCGCTGCACATGACGGCGCGCAGCGATCTTGTCGCCTTCGTGCCGCGCCGCCTGATCGCGGCGCTGGCACAGCCGCTCGGGCTTGTGACCGTCAAGCCGCCGCTCGAACCGGGCATCGACGAGCAGTTCATGTTCTATCCGACACGCGCCCAGGTCGATCCCGGATCGATCTGGCTACGCCGCCGCATCCTCGACATCGGCCAAGCGATGGAGGCGCTGCCACGCGGCGAATGGACCGCTCGCGCGCGCTAGGCCTCGTTTGCTGAACACGAGGTGCCGCGAACTTGCAAAGCGGGATACCTGGACGTCATGTCTCGAACGCTAGATCGATCGGCACGCGATAGCCGTTCACGAGGCGGTTGGTCGCGTTCGCCATGCCGACCACCGCCATCAGCTCACCGAACTGTGCCGGCGTCATGCCGGCCTTGGCCGCTGAGGCGCTGTGGCTGGCGATGCAGTAGCCGCAGCCGTTGGTGACACTGACCGCGACATAGATCATCTCCTTGACCAGCGGATCGAGCGCGCCAGGGGCCATCACCTCCTTGAGGCTCTCCCAGGTCCGCTTCAGCGTGACCGGATCATTGGCGAGGTACTTCCAAAAATTGTTGACGTCCTCGACATTGCGGGTGGTCATGATGTCGTCGAACACGGCGCGCACCGGCGGCGAGGCATCGGCATAGTCGATCGGCTTGGGCTTGCTCATGGCGGCTGGTTCCGGCTGTGAGGGGCGAAGGAATCGTGGATGGTCACCTCGCAGATTACGCGTCGAACATGGGGCAATGTAGGCCTGCCGAACGACTTGCCCTGCTGAACATTGACGCATGATGCGCGTCTTCATGTTGCACTGCGCCAGAATTTTTTCGTCGTTGCCCGCCTCGCCCGGTCATGCCAAGAGGCCCTATCCCACCAGGAGTTGCTCCCCATGACGGTTCTCATTGCAGGCGGCGGCATCGGCGGTCTGACGCTTGCGCTCAGCCTGCATCAGATCGGCATTGAGGCGAAGATATTCGAGAGCGTGCCGGAGTTGCGCCCGCTCGGCGTGGGCATCAACGTGCTGCCCCACGCGGTGCGCGAGCTGACCGAGCTTGGCCTTGCGGACCGGCTGGACCTGTTCGGCGTGCGCACCCGGGAGCTCGCCTATTTCTCCAAACGTGGCCAGCCGATCTGGTCGGAACCGCGCGGACTCGAGGCCGGCTATCGCTGGCCGCAATTCTCGATCCACCGCGGCATCCTGCAGCAGATCCTGCTCGACACCGTCATCGAGCGGCTTGGCCGCCATGCGGTGTTGACGCGCCATCACCTCGCCGAATTCGCCGAGACCGGCGACGGCGTCCGCGCGCGCTTCATCGATCGTGCGACCGGCGCGGACACCGGCAGTTATGAAGGGACATTGCTGATCGCCGCCGACGGCATCCACTCGGCGGTGCGCGAGAAGCTCTATCCACAGGAGGGCGCGCCGCTGTGGAACGGCCGTATCCTGTGGCGCGGCATCACCACCGCCGATGCCTTCCTGTCCGGGCGCACCATGATCATGGCCGGGCACGAGCGCCTGAAATTCGTCTGTTACCCCATCACCAGCAGCGCCGACAGCAACGGCAAGTTCCAGATCAACTGGGTCGCCGAACGGCTGCTCGATCCAGATTACCAGTGGCGGCGCGAGGACTATAACCGCTCCGCCCGGCTCGACGAATTCCTGCCCTGGTTCGAGGATTGGCGGTTCGACTGGCTCGATCTGCCGGGCCTGATCCGCAACTGCCCGCACGCCTATGAATATCCGCTGGTCGATCGCGATCCGCTCGATCGCTGGACCTTCGGCCGTGTCACCCTGCTCGGTGACGCCGCGCATCCGATGTACCCGATCGGCTCCAATGGCGCCTCGCAGGCGATCCTCGACGCCCGCGTGCTGACGCGGGAAATCCTGCAGCATGGCGAGAGCCATGCGGCGCTGGCGGCCTATGAAGCCGAGCGCCGCCCCGCCACCACGGAACTCGTCAAGCTGAACCGGCGCAACGGTCCGGAGCAGGTGATGCAGCTTGTCGAGGAGCGGGCACCGCAGGGGTACAACGTCGTCACCGACGTGCTGTCGCAGCAGGAGCTCGAGGAGATCGCCAACAATTACAAGCGCGTCGCCGGCTTCCAGGTCGAAGCCCTCAACGCCAAGCCACCGGTCGTGCCGCGAGCAGGCTAGCGTTCGCCTGGATCTTGCTCCGGCCGGACGCCGAGAGCCGGCTCTACGCTGATCATTCGACGAGCGACTTCAGCGCACGATGCTGTCGGGCGGACGCGTGATTTTCCATTGCACTCGCCGCACGGTAGAATAGACTTATGCCCTCGACCAGACCGCGATTTTTCTGACCTCATTTTTTTGACCTGTTTTTTGTCTTCCGACCAGTTCGTTTGCTGAGGGGATGCCACGGACATTTTCATGAGCGGCGCGGATCGCTCCCTTCGTCCAGCAGCAGGAGCCGCAGATGCGTCTCGATATCAGATGGTGTGACGAGCCGGCGCGCGCGCAGGAACTCGCCGAATTCTTCGCCAGCCATGTGACTCCGGCTTATATCTCCCACAGCGAACTGCAGGGCCGACGCGCAATCGCGCCGACACGCTGGCGCGACAAGCTCCCGGACGTCATTCGTGCCGAGCTTCAGCCGCGCCTGACCCGCGATCAGCACGGGATCGGAGCCGGAAGCCATCAGCCCGTTCTGGTCACGGAAACCGACGATGGGCTCGTCGCCCTGGCGCTGGTCACCTTTGCAACCGATGCTCCGATCCCGTTCGCCACGGTCGAGGATCTGATCGTCGCGCCGTCCGAGCGCGCCAAGGGCATCGGGACCACGGTGATCGAGTGGATCGCCGCGGAGGCCCGCGAGCGCCGCATCCGCCGTCTGTTTCTCGAGAGCGGCGTGCACAACGAACGCGCTCACCATTTCTTCGAGCGCTCGGGCTTCGAGATCTGCTCGGTGGTCATGATGCGCTCGCTGTGACGTCGCACGCGCTCAGGGAGCGGAGACCCGCCGCGGCGGTGCACCAAGGGCCTTCGCGCCCACTACCTACGCCCATGGCTGACTGCTGATCGCCTGGTGTCCACAGCGCGGCGACTTCCGCGTGTTCCGCCTCGACCGGATGAGCGAGGTGGCGGTCCGCCGCGACAGCTTCACGGAAGCGCCGGACCAGGACCTCGCCACCTGCCTCGAACGCCGGCACTGACGGCGCGTCGCGAATCTCAGGCCTGATCGCGCGCCATCAGCAGCACCTCACGCACCTCGTCGGAAAAACGCTTGCTGCGCCCCGCGATCAGGATCATGTCCGGGTCCTCGGGATCGGGCGCCGCCGGCGGCATACCGTGATCGAGCAACGCACGGGCGCAGCCGGCCCAATCGCCGCCATCGACCGGCTCGTTGCACGACGCCCAGCTCAGCGTGCCGGAGACATCATCGCCGAAGCCATGCTGCTCGGTCCATGTCGCGCCATGCGCCAGCAGAAAGCGCGTCAGTTCGACGTTGCCACGAAACACCGCGAGATTGAGCGCGGACGCGCTCCAGTCCCCACCGCGCACGGCGATCGGCCAGCCCAGCTCGACCATCAGCCGCGCGCCGTCGTCGCCGCCTTCCCCGGCCATATCGGGTAGCAACCGCAGCTGTGCCTCCGAGAGCGCCGTCGGCAGGTCCGGCCGCCGCGCCTGGATGCGCCGCGCCTCGTTCGCGTCGCCGCGCGCGCATGCTGCGACGAACAGCTCATCCTCCGACATTGCATCCGCTGCGCCAGCGGCACGCAGCAACTGCGCGACCGCCGGCAGGCCGAACTGCAGCGCGAGGCTGTAGGCACCGATGCCGGCCGCCGAGCGCACACCGGGATCTGCACCGGCGCTCAAGAGCGTGGCAACATGACGGACAGAGCGGCGACGGCGGATCGCCCACAGCAGCGGCGTGCCCCAGTCGGTCAGCGGCGCATTGCCCGCCGGCTCGTTGGGATCTCCGCCGTGCTGCAGCAGCAGTTCGAGCGGCTCGCTGCTCTCGAGGTCGAGCGCACGATAGAGCGCATTGCTGCCGACGACCCGCGCGCCGTGCTCCAGCAAGAGGCGGGTGCAGGCCGGGCTCTCCAAAGAGTGGTAGAGCGATTCACCGTCGTTCGGATCGGCGCCAGCGTCGAGCAGCATCTGCGTCAGCGCGACGTCGTGGTTCTTGCCGGCCGCACCGTAGAGCGCCGACAGCGGATTGCGATCGTCAGGCGCACGCAGCGACGCCGGCGGCCAGCGGTTGCCGACGCGCTGGTTCGGATCCGCGCCAGCGGCGAGCAGCAGCTGCGCGCAACCGTGCAGGCGGTCGCGGAATTCCGGCAGTTGTAGCAGGCTGGAATGGGTGACGGCGATGAGCGGCGGCAGCGCCAACGGCCCGCTCGAGCGATTGCCCCATGCGGGATCGGCCGTTATCGCGCGGCACAACGCCGCCTCGTCGCCGATGGCGCAGGCGAGGCCCGGGTCCTCGCCGACGAGATCAGGATGCTCCGCCAGCATCCCAGCCGCGACGCGGGAGTTGGCCCGATCGCTCGAGCCGTCGAGATCGCCTCCATAGATCAGGCCGAGCCAGCGCCTGATCGGCCCGGTGGGAGAGCCCCTCACCTGCCGTGGGTCCGGCGGGCCTCGCCATCGGCGGACCATTCGGTGACCGCACCATGCTCATTGTCCACGATCGTCATCAGATCGAAATAACGCAGGGTCGGCTCATGGCCGGTGCGATGCTTCACGGCTGCACGCCACGCGTCGTTATGGGCGTGCTGGGCAGCCTCGATCGACGGCCAGATATAAAAGCCGGCGCCCGTGCCGGCGTCCTCGCCGAGCCCCCAGAGGAAATGCTTGCGCACCAGTTCGGTGTTGGCAGTCCACTTCGGCACGATGGCCCGCACCGCGTCGAGCTCCTGCTCGCGGGTCCAGCCCTCGGGAAGCTTGAAGGTCACCAGTTCGACAATCATGACGGCTCCATCCCTGTGGTTCTCGAGAAAGTTGCCCTGCCCCGCTGCGCCTGCAGCAGGATCACGCGTCGTCGCCGAGCCCGTGTGCGACCACCTTGCGCATCACGTTGGGCAGCGCTTCGTCCGCAAGCGTGGCGATCGGCACCCAGCGCATGCCGTCCGGCGCGCGGGTGCGCGATGGCACCTCGGCCGTATAGACCGCAAGCTCGAGCGGAAAATGCGTGAACACATGATTGACCACGCCGACCTTGCGACGCCAGCGTGATGCCCCTTTCAGCGGAGGCGCCTCCTTCAGGGCGACGGCATCCTCGAGCCCGGCCCGCCACTGCGAGGTCGGCACCTCGGTCATGCCGCCAAGCAGTCCCTTCGGCGAGCGGGTGCGGACCAGCAGCTCATCGCCGCGCCGGACCACGAAGGCGGCGCCGCGGCGCAACTCCCCGCTCTTCTTCGGCGCCTTGCGAGGAAAACTCTCCTGATCGGCACGGGTCAATGCCAGACATCCGTCGTTCAGCGGACAGAGTGCGCATGCCGGCTTCTTGGGTGTGCAGATGGTCGCGCCGAGATCCATCAGCGCCTGGGCGCTGTCGCCGGCACGGGACGGCCCGAGCAGCGTCGCCGCCAGCTCCTGGATCCGCGGCTTGGATTTGGGCAGTGCCTCCTCGACCGCAAACAGCCGCGACACCACCCGCTCGATGTTGCCGTCGACCGGCATGGTGCGGATGTCGAACGCGATCGCGGCGATCGCTGCCGCGGTGTACGGGCCGATGCCGGGCAGCGCCCGTAATCCCTCCTCGCTGTCGGGAAACACCCCGCCATGGTCACGCAGCAGCGCGACCGCGCAGGCATGCAGGTTGCGGGCCCGCGAGTAGTAGCCGAGCCCCGCCCACAGCCGCAGGACGTCGTCGAGGCTCGCCGCCCCAAGGTCCGCGACCGTCGGCCAGCGCGCGGTGAATTTCTCGAAATAGGGGCCGACCGCCCGCACCGTGGTCTGCTGCAGCATGATCTCGGACAGCCAGACCCGGTAGGGATCGGCGGCCTCCCCCGGCAACGCCCGCCAGGGCAGCCGGCGGCGATGGCGGTCGTACCAGGCAAGCACGGCCGCCGCCCGATCGGGGGCGCCCGCAGCCGGTTGCGGTTTCTTTCGCCGCGCCGCGGCACCTGATAAGCTCATGCCGTTATGTATCCGGCTCGCCCCTCGATGAACAAGCCCGGCCCCATCACCGCCAAACCCCTGTCCGTCCTCGCCGGCCGGGCCATCAACGACGTGTTCGCCAAGCAGGGCTTCGCCTCGCGCGAACTGGTGACCCGCTGGGGGGAGATCGCCGGCGTCGAGATCGCGCGCCACTCCCAGCCCCTCAAGATCCAGTGGCCGCGGCAGGTCGAAGGCCGGCCGCCGGAGCCGGCCACCCTGGTGTTGCGGGTCGAGGGGCCGATGGCGCTGGAGATCCAGCACACCTCCGACGTGATCCTGCAGCGGGTCAACCGCTTCTTCGGCTGGAACGCGATCGGCCGGCTGGCGCTGCGCCAGGCGCCGCTGTCCCGGCCGTCCCGGCCAAAACGGCCGCCGCCCCCGGACGCCCGGGAGGTCGCGCAGGTCGCCGCCACCCTGGACGCGGTCGAGGACGAGAACCTGCGCACGGCGCTCGCCCGGCTCGGCGCCGCGATCAAGCGGAAGTGAGGCCGGGCTTTCGTTCAGCATCCCGGCGCGCCATTGCCACAATTGCGGTTTCAAGCTAGCGAACACCGCGAACCGCCGATCCCGACTGACCGCCGCTCCAGGAGACGTCCCTTGATCCTCACGCGCCGCACCTTTTCCGCCCTCCTGTCCATGACCGGCCTCGTCGCGCTGGCCGGCCTGTCGCCGCTGCGCCTGATCGGCTCCGCCTTCGCCCAGAGCCAATCCGCCGCCGACGTCGCCAAGCCGAGCCCGCTCGGCGACATGGCGCTGGGACCGGAGAACGCCTCCGTCACCATCGTCGAGTACGCCTCGATGACCTGCCCGCACTGTGCGGCGTTCACCACCGAGGTGTTCCCCAAGCTCAAGGCCGCCTACATTGACACCGGCAAGGTGCGGTTCATCTTCCGCGAATTCCCGCTCGATCTCGTCGCGGCTGCTGGCTCGATGATGGCGCGCTGCATCGCCAAGAACGATGCGCAGAAATACTTCGCCGTGGTCGACGTGCTGTTCAAGCAGCAGACGGACTGGGTGGTGAAGAACCCGATCGAGCCGCTGAAGCGGATCGGCAAGCAGGCCGGCCTCAGCGACGAGGCCTTCAACGCCTGTCTCAAGGACCAGGCCATCCTCGACGGCATCAAGGCGACGCAGGATCACGCCACCGACAAGCTGAAGGTCAATTCGACCCCGAGCTTTTTCGTCAACGGCACCCTGGTGAAGGGCGAGACGTCGTTCGAGGGCTTCCAGAAGCTGATCGACCCGCTGCTGAAGGCCTGATCGCGAATCCGAACTTCACACTAATCGCAGCGCGGCCCGCCGGGCCGCGCTTTTGTTATGCGGACAGAAGTTCCAGTGCAGGAACTTGCCGGCACCCGTACTGCAGCGCGCATGGAACACACAGGTTCCTTGCGCCGAAAGTGCTCGCCGTCACTCAAAACCTGCACTAAATAGCTGAAAATTTGTGGATAAAAGGCTTGGGAAAAGCCTCGGGATTGCACGGCCGCCGGTTGCCCTCGCCCCGCGGCCTCGTCATTGTCGGCCGATGCAAGCGGCGGTCCCCGACTCAGCTAAACTAGGGCTCAGGCACACTATCGCCTTGGCCCGGCAGGAGATTTGACCGACCTGCCAACAGAGCACAGTGTCCATGAAACTCACTCGCCTTCGCCTTCACGGTTTCAAGTCTTTCGTCGAGTCGACGGATTTCCATATCGAGCCAGGCCTCACCGGCGTGGTCGGACCGAACGGCTGCGGCAAGTCCAATCTTGTGGAAGCGCTGCGCTGGGTGATGGGCGAGACGTCGCACAAATCGCTGCGCGCCGCCGACATGGACTCGGTGATCTTCTCCGGCTCGGGCAACCGGCCGTCGCGTAATCATGCCGAAGTGTCGATGACCATCGACAACACGCAGCGCACCGCGCCGTCGGCGATGAACGACCAGGACATTCTCGAGATCACCCGCCGCATCGAGCGCGAGGCCGGCTCCAACTACCGCATCAACGGCCGCGACGTGCGCGCCCGCGACGTGCAGATTCTGTTCGCTGACGCCGCCACCGGCGCGCGCTCGCCCGCCCTCGTCCACCAGGGCAAGATCGGCGAGATCATCCAGGCCAAGCCCGAGCAGCGCCGCCGCGTGCTGGAAGACGCCGCCGGCGTCGCCGGCCTGCACGCCCGACGCCACGAGGCCGAGCTGCGCCTGAAGGCTGCAGAAACCAACCTCACCCGCGTCGAGGACGTGGTCGGCCAGCTCACCGGCCAGATCGACGGCCTCAAGCGCCAGGCCCGCCAGGCGATTCGCTTCCGCGAGGTCGCAGCCAAGGTGCGCAAGGCCGAGGCCATGCTGTTCCACCTGCGCTGGATGCAGGCCCACGCCGACGTCAACGAATCCGTGCATGTCCACGACATCGCGGTGCGCGAGATGGCCGAGCGCACCCGCCATCAGGCGGAAGCCGCCCGCATCCAGGCGATCCGCGCCTCCGAAATGCCGCACCTGCGCGATGCCGAAGCGCGCGCGGCTGCCGGCCTGCAGCGCCTGACCAACGCCCGCGAGCTGCTCGACCGCGAGGAAGAGCGCGCCAAGGAACGCATCACCGAGCTCGACCGTCGCGTTGCCCAGCTCACCGCCGACATCGCCCGCGAGCAGCGCCAGTCGACCGACGCCGACGTCGCGCTGGAACGCCTCGACGCCGAAGACGCGGTGCTCAAGGAAGAGATCAAGGCGCGCGTCGAGAAGCGCAGCGGCGCCGACGAGCGCGTCGCCGAAGCCGACGCAACGCTGGCCACCGCCGAGCGCGCCTTCGCCGAGCTGACCACCGCGGTCGCCGACATCAGCGCCAAGCGCACCCAGCTCGAAGCCAACGTCCGCACCCATCAGACCCGCGTCTCCCGTTTCGAACAGGAGATCGCCGGCGTCGAGGCCGAGATCGCGCGTCTCGCCCAGGAAACCGGCGTGTTCGGCGACGTCGACGCGCTGGCCGCGGCGATCGAGACCGCGCAGCAGTCGCTTGCCGCCGCCGAGATGGCCAGCCGCGAGAGCGAGACCGCCCATGTGGTGGCGCGCCAGACGCTGGAAGCCTCGCGCTCGCCGCTGGTCGAGGCCGACAAGCGCGTCCAGCGCCTGGAGACCGAAGCGCGCACCATTTCCAAGCTGCTCGACGGCGAAACCAAGAACCTGTGGCCGCCGATCATCGACGGCGTCACCGTCACCAAGGGCTATGAGAAGGCGCTCGGCGCCGTGCTCGGCGACGATCTCGACGCGCCGGTCGATCCGTCGTCACCGATGCGCTGGACCGAGATCGGCGTGCTCGAAGGCGACCCGGCCCTGCCGGAAGGCGCAGACCCGCTCGCCGCCCATGTCAGCGCCCCGGCTGAGCTGGCGCGCCGCCTCGCCCAGATCGGCGTCGTCGCCAAGGAACGCGGCGCCGAACTCGCCAGCCAGCTCAAGACTGGCCAGCGTCTGGTGACGCTGGAAGGCGACGTCTGGCGCTGGGACGGTTTTGTCGCCACGGCACACGCGCCGACCGGCGCGGCCCGCCGCCTCGCCCAGCGCGCCCGCCTGACCGAGATCGAGGCCGAGCTGGAGGACGCGCGCTTCGACGCCGCCGCCAAGCGCGAGGCGCTGGAGAACGCCGAGCAGGAGCTCAAGGCCGCCGCCTTCGCCGAAACCGCCGCCCGCGATGCCTGGCGCGCCGCGCAGCGCGAAACCGATGCCACGCGCGAGCGCCACGCTGCCGCCGAGCGCGAGATCAACCGCCACGCGGCGCGCAAGTCCGCGCTCGACGAGGCGCGCACCCGCCTGCAGACCGACCGCGAGGAGGCGTTCGCCTCGCTCGAATCGGCGACCATCTCGCTCGAAGAGATTCCCGTCGGCGGCGAGACCGAAGCGCGGCTGGCCGCCGTGCGCGACGACATGGAGGCCCATCGCCGCCTCGCCGCGCAGGTGCGCGCCGAGGCTCAGGCGCTGGCGCGCGAGGCCGAGCTCGCCGACCGCCGCGTGCAGGCGATCATCGCCGAGCGCACCGAGTGGCAGAGCCGCAAGGAAGGCGCCGGCTCGCAGATCGAGACCATCGAAACCCGCATCGCCGAGGTCAGCGCCGAGCGTCTCGAGCTCGAGAACGCCCCCGATGTGTTCGAGCAGAAGCGCCGCGCGCTGATCAGCGAGATCGAGCTGGCCGAGGCCGGGCGCCGCACCGCGGCCGACGCATTGGCCGAAGCCGAAAACATGATGTCGGAAACCGATCGCGCAGCGCGCCTGTCGCTGGAGGCGCTGTCGAGCGCCCGCGAGGGCACCGCCCGCGCCGAAGAGCGCATGGAAGGCGCCCGCCGCCGCCTCGAGGACACCGAGCGCGAAATCCGCGACATGCTGGAGATCGAGCCGCAGGGCGTCGCGGCGATGGCCGAAATCACTCCGGAGACCGAGCTGCCGCCGGTCGCCGAGATCGAGGGCGACCTGGAGCGGCTGCGCCGCGACCGCGAGCGCCTCGGCGCCGTCAACCTGCGTGCCGAGGAAGAGCTGCGCGAGGTCGAGACCCAGCACGGCACCCTGACCACCGAACGCGACGACCTCGTCGAAGCCATCAAGCGGCTGCGCCAGGGCATCCAGAGCCTCAACAAGGAGGCGCGCGAGCGCCTGCTCGGCTCGTTCGAGATCGTCAACGGTCACTTCAAGCGGCTGTTCACCGAACTGTTCGGCGGCGGCGAAGCCGCGCTGCACCTGATCGAGAGCGACGATCCGCTGGAAGCCGGCCTCGAGATCATCGCCAAGCCGCCGGGCAAGAAGCCGCAATCGCTGTCGCTGCTGTCGGGCGGCGAGCAGGCGCTGACCGCGATGGCGCTGATCTTCGCCGTGTTCCTCACCAACCCGTCGCCGATCTGCGTGCTGGACGAAGTCGACGCGCCGCTCGACGACCACAACGTCGAGCGGTTCTGCACCCTGCTGCATGAGATGGTGAGCACCACCGAGACGCGCTTCATCATCATCACCCACAACCCGATCACCATGGCACGCATGAACCGGCTGTTCGGCGTCACCATGGCCGAGCGCGGCGTGTCGCAGCTCGTCTCGGTCGACCTCGAAGGCGCGGTGCAGATCCTCGACAAGAACGTGGCGTAAGCGCTGCGCGGGAGGCGATGCGGCATGGCGCTGCCTCCCGCTCTCACGGCCGCCCTCGACCGGCTCTCCCAGGGACGGCCGCGCAGCACCATCGCCGCGCGCGCCGCCGCGATCTCCAACGCCTATCGCAGCGGCGGCGGCTCGGCCGGGATCCGTGATGACAACGACGCGCTGGCCTACGCCTTCGCGCGCATGCCGGCGACCTACGCCGCGGTCACCGCCTGCCTGCAGCAGGTGATCGCGCGCGATCCCGAACGCCGGCCGGTTCGCCTGCTCGACGTCGGCGCGGGCCCCGGCACCGCGACCTTTGCTGCGGCAGAGGCCTTTTCCAGCCTTGGCGATTTTTCCCTGATCGACGCCAATCCGTCCTTGCGCAAACTGGCGCTGGCACTGGCGCAGGACCTACCCGTGTTCGGCGGACTGCGCTATCGGGCCGGCGATGCCGGCAAGATGCTGACGGATGCCGAGAAAGCCGACCTCGTGATCGCAAGCTATGTGATCGGCGAGCTGACCGAACGCGAGCAGACAGACCTTGCCGACGCCCTGTGGGCACGCACGTGCGACCTGCTGCTGGTGATCGAACCCGGCACCCCCGCCGGCCACGCCCGGATCGCGGCGCTACGTCAGCGCCTGATCGCCGCCGGCGCCCATGTCGTCGCGCCCTGCCCTCACGACCTGCCTTGCCCGCTCGCGCCTCCCGACTGGTGTCATTTCGTCCAGCGCCTCGCTCGCTCGCGCGGCCACATGCAGGTCAAGGGTGTGGAGCTGCCGTTCGAGGACGAAAAGTTCAGCTATGTCGCGCTCGCGCGCACGCCACCGGCGCCCCTCGCGGCGCGGGTGCTGGCGCAGCCGCTGACCGGCAAGGTCGAGATCGCGGCCAAGCTGTGCCAGGCCGATGGCCGGGCAGCGATCGCCAGGATCGCGCGCCGCGACAAGCCCACCTATGCGGCGGCGAAACGCTGGCGCTGGGGCGACGCGGTCGACTTCGAAACCTGACGCAGATCAAAAAGGTTGCGGCGGGTCGCTCTGGCGCATTGCCAAGCGCGGCCGAACACCTATGCTGCGCGGCGATGGCAGGGCCCATGTCCCTCCGCCAACGCCACAGCCCGCAGCTCTGCAAAGGGAAAGACACATGTCCGTCGACGGAAACTGGAATATCACCATGAGCACGCCGATGGGCGAGCGTCAGGCCACGCTCACCCTGAAGAGTGACGGCGGTACCCTGACGGGCAATCAGTCGGCAGAGGGCAATTCGGCCGAGATCTTCGACGGCGCTGTGAACGGCAACGACGTGTCGTGGAAGCTCGACATCACCAATCCGATGCCGCTCACCCTGGCGTTCTCCGGCAAGGTCGACGGCGACTCCATCGCCGGCGAGATGGGCATCGGTCCGATGGGCAGCTTTCCGTTCAAGGGCGTGCGGGCCTGACCGACGTCACGCCCACGCTTCACAAGACATCAGGCCACCGATGACGCGCGCTACGGAATCTCGTAGACCAGCGCGTCGTCGGTGATGCCGCGCAGCGCTGCGCGCTGCTCGACCGGTTGCAGGCCGGACTTCTCCAGTATCTTGATGGCACCGCTGTCCGCCACGATCGACCTGGTCGCGAAGATCGAACGCGACTTCGCCAGCCCCTGCACCCGCGCCGCCATGTTGACGGTCTGCCCGAAATAATCCTGCCGGTCGTTGAAGGTGACCGCGAGACACGGCCCCTCGTGAATGCCGATCTTGAGCAGCAGGTCCTCGCCGCCGCGCTGGTCATTGATTTCCTGCATCGCCTCGCGCATGCGTAGCGCCGCCGCCAGCGCCCGGTCCGGCGTCGGGAATGTCGCCATCACCGCATCACCGATGGTCTTCACCACCGCGCCGGCCTCGGAGGCGACGATGCGATAGAGCACGCTGAAGTGCTGGCGCACGAGATCGTAAGCGACGAGATCGCCGACACGCTCGTAGAGCTCCGTCGAGCCCTTGAGATCGGTGAACAGGAACGTGAGACTGGTGATCTTGAGCCGCTGGTCGACGTCGAGCGTGTCGGTGCGGTAGATGTCGCGGAAGGTCTGATTGGTCAAAAGCCGCTTCGCCGTCAGGAACGGTTTGCGGTGGCCGATCATGTCATGCATCACCTGATTGGCGACCCATACGCCGGGCAGCACGCGGCGACTGGTTCGGTTCTCCAGGCTGAGCCGCAGCGGCCCCGGCCGCATCTCCGCGGTGCCGGTGGGTGCCTGCACCTGGTTGAACACCAGCGTCAGCGACTGCCGCTCCCGTGTCGGCTCGCCCTTGACGTCGATGAACTGGGTGGCGTGGGTGACGGGATCGAACACAATGATGAATTCGCTCGGCAGCTGCAGCGACAGCAGCGCCTTCTCGCCGGGCGGCAGCTCCAGCACCTCGATCGCGAACTCGTCGAAATGACTTTCGAGATCCTCCGGCAGGTCGATGCCTGAACTCCAGAACACCTGCCGGCAATACTCGATATAGGGCAGCGTATCCGGATCATGGGCCACGATCCGGCGCACCCGCGGATTGACCGTGAAGGTGACCTCGACCATCTCGTCGAGGGTCGGCTCATAGGCCGCCGCGCACAGCGCGCAGTTGTAGCGGTCGTGATCGAAGGTCTTGAGCGTCGCGCCGGCGTCGAGCACCCCGCCGCAACCGGGACACAGCATATTCCAGGACAGGTCGAACAGGCCGATGCGCGACGCATGCAGAAACGCCGCGATCACATGCTCGACATCAATGTCCTCGCGCCTGGCGAAGTCGAGGGCGTTGATCCGGCAGAGATCGCGATCGGAACCGTCGCGCACCACGCGCTCGATTGCGTCCACGGAGCGTGCTTCGGCGGTCTGCCGCAGAACATCAAACAGCGCTTTTGTCTCGGTCATGGGCGTAACCTCGCGCAAAATATCGCATGAGGGAAGCGCAATATGGCAGGTCTTGCCCGCCGGGACTTGTCACAAATTCGAAAGAAAGCGGACCCGGCCGCGGAATATTGACGCCGCGGGCGCGTTTGTAACGCGGGCACCGAGCGCCCCGCCGTCCATGACAGGGAGCTTCATCACATGTCGAGAGCCTTCACCGCGGCCGCACTGCTGACGCTGCTCGTCTCGGGGACCGCCTGGGCCCAGACCACCCCCGCCAAGACCGCCGATACCGCCAAGGGCAAGGCGCTGGTGGATGCGAAGGGCATGACGCTCTATGTGTTCGACAAGGATGCCGCCGGCAAGTCGAACTGCAACGGCGCCTGCACCCAGAACTGGCCGCCGCTGGCGGCCGCGGCGGACGCCAAGGCCTCCGGTGACTGGAGCGTCGTCGCCCGCGGCGACGGCAGCCAGATGTGGGCCTACAAGGGCCGGCCGCTCTACACCTGGAAAGACGACAAGGCCCCCGGCGACACCACCGGCGACGGCTTCAACGGGGTCTGGCACATCGCCAAGCCCTGAGCCGAGCTCCAAACCAGGCCCTGCCCTGCTGGCGGCTCCATCCGTCGGTGTTTGCAAAGCGTGAACGAATCCAGGCTTCTGAACGACTAAAGCGGACATGATGCGCGGGGCGCCCCTGCCCTGCGGCACCGTTTTCGTCTAGGTTGCGCCCGCGCGACCCCTCAGTTCACCCAGGAGCCCCTATCCCATGTCGACCGGCTGGATCGTTCTCGGCGTTATCGTCGTCCTCGCTTTCCTCGCATTCGGCGCCTACAACCGCCTCGTCGCCCTGAGCCAGCGGGTCGGCCAGGCGTTTGCCGACATCGACGTGCAGCTCAAGCAGCGCCACGACCTGATTCCGAACCTGGTCGAGACCGTGAAGGGCTATGCCGCCCATGAGCGCGGCACGCTGGACGACGTGGTCAAGGCCCGCAACACGGCGCTGTCGGCCCAGGGACCGGCGCAGGTCTCGGCCGCCGAGGCCCAGCTGTCCGGCGCGCTCGGCCGCCTGATCGCCCTGTCGGAGGCCTATCCGGACCTCAAGGCCAACGCCAATTTCCAGCAGTTGCAGAGCGAGTTGTCGGACATCGAGAACAAGCTGGCGGCCAGCCGCCGCTTCTTCAACAACGCCGTGCAGGAATACAACACCGGCATCCAGCAGATGCCCGCCGTGCTGTTCGCCGGCATGCTCGGATTCACTCGCAAGGACTTCTTCGACCTCGGCGAAAACCGGGTACAGATGGACCAGGCCCCGGCCGTGAAGTTCTGACGCCGTTCTCGCGGGGCCGCATCCCATGGCCGCCTACGGTCTCTACACGCACATCGCATCGAACAAATTCCGTTCGATGCTGCTGCTCGGCGGCCTGTTCCTGCTGATCTACGTGATGGTGTTCGCCGGCGCGCTGATCGGCGAAGTCATGGCCGATAGCGGCGGCACGGTGGACTACTATCTTGCCGCCGCCGCACGCGACCTGATCAAGGCGCTGCCGCTCGCGACGCTCGGCTCGGCCGCCTGGATCGTGGTCGCCTATTTCTTCCACCAATCGATCATCGATGCCGTCACCGGCGGCCGCGACGTGACGCGGCAGGACCAGCCACGGCTCTATAACCTGCTCGAAAACCTCTGCATCTCGCGCGGCATCCCGATGCCGAAGCTGAAGATCATGGACAGCGACGCGCTGAACGCGTTCGCCACCGGCCTCAACCGCAAGCAGTATTCGGTCACCGTCACCTCCGGCCTGCTGCGCGCGCTCGACGACCAGGAAGTCGAGGCCGTGCTCGGCCACGAGTTGACCCATATCCGCAATGGCGATGTGCAGCTGATGGTGATCGCCGTGATCATCGCCGGCGTGGTCGGCTTCTTTGCCGAGCTGTTCTTCCGCATCTTCTTCAATTCGGGGATCCGGATCGGCGGCGGTCGCGGCTCCTCGTCGTCCTCGTCATCCGATGGCGACCGCAAGGGCGGCGGCGGAGCGATCGTCGTCATCATCCTCGCGGTCGCGCTGATCGCTCTTGCCTGGCTGATGTCGCTTGTGGTGCGCTTCGCACTGTCGCGGTCACGCGAGTACCTTGCGGACGCCGGCTCCGTGGAGCTGACCAAGAACCCGGACGCGATGATCTCGGCGCTGCGCAAGATCGAGAACCGCGGCGAGCTGCCGGGCGCGACCTCGGCGGTGATGGAAATGTGCGTCGACAACCCGCGCCAGGGCTTTGCCGACCTGTTCGCGACCCATCCGTCGGTCGAATCGCGGGTCCAGAAGCTGGTGCAGTTCGCGGGAGGACACGATCCGGGTCCGCTCGCGCTGCCGCCGGCGGACACGGGAGCCGAGGCTCAAGCACAACCGACCAGCGCTGGTTCCGCGCAGGACACCCCGTCCGACCGCCCGTCTGTACCGCCGGCGGGCCCATGGGGCAGCCCAGAGCCGCCATCCGGGGCGCCGGCCGGCCCCTGGAACAAGCCTGCCGGGCCCTGGGGATAACTCCGGCGGACACCCCTGGTCAGAACCGCATGAATTTGGGGCTATCCGCCCTGCGGGACCGTTGAGGAATTGAATTCTCCCTTGTTTCTGCCATGGTCCGCCCCAATGCAGACAGGGACGATCCGCTCTCGCGCGGATCAGCATGGTTTGGGGCAAGGGGATCTCATGACTAAGCCGGCAGTGATCGTGGTGGGCGCGGACAAGGGTGGGGTCGGCAAGACCACCGTGTCGCGTGCGGTTCTCGACTATTTCAGCGCCAACAACATTCCGACCCGGGCGTTCGACACCGAGTCGCCCCGCGGCACCCTGAAACGCTTCCATCCCGCCATCACCGAGATCGTCGACATGACGACGACCTCGGACCAGATGAAGATCTTCGATACGCTCAACACCGCCGGCGCCTCGGTCACCGTGATCGACGTGCGCGCAGGCCTGCTGTCGCCCGCCCTCGCCTCGCTGCGCGATATCGGTTTTCTCGATGCCGCGAAGTCCGGCCAGATCACCTTCGCCGTGTTCCATATCCTCGGCCCGTCGATCGCCTCGCTCGAGGAGATCGCCGAGACCGCGACCTTCATGAACGGCGCCAAGTACTTCCTGGTGAAGAACTTCATCAACAACACCAGCTTCTTCGAGTGGGACCAGGCGACCTACAACTCCTATTTCCACCGCATCAAGGACGCCACCGAACTCACCATCCCAAAGCTCAACGAGATGGCTTACGAGCAGGTCGAGGTCTCCTCGGTGCCATTCCTCAAGTTTGTCGCCAACAAGGGCCACAATGACGAGGCCGCCAACTACTCGTTCGTGCTGCGTGGCTATGTCCGCCACTGGCTCGGCAACGTCTGGAGCGAGTTCGACCGCATCAAGCTGACCGACCTGGTCGGCTCCGCCGCCACCCCGCGCAAGGCGGAGTAACGGCGCGGCGCTCCCCGCGGAGCGCCCACGCCGGACCGCACGCCATCGCCCGCGGCGGCCTTGCGCGCCGCGGTTGTGCCTGCGATTGTTTCGCTTGCAGGACCTTCAGCGTCCCGCCACGCGGGGCGCCATCTCCTATCGATTTGCCGCACTGATGAGCCGCACGCCCGTCTATATCGTCTGCGCGACCCGCCCCTTCGTCGGCAAGACGCTGCTGTCGCGCCTGCTCACCGAATTCCTGCTGCTGCAGCAGCGCGAGGTGGTGGCGTTCGACATCAACGAAAAGGAACCATCGCTGATCGACTTCCTGCCGGACGTCACCGAGACGGCAGACGTGATGAACACCTTCGGCAAGATGCAGCTGATGGATCGCCTGATCATCAACGACGATATCGGCAAGGTGGTCGATCTCGGCTTCCACGCCTATGACGAGTTCTTCAGGATGAGCGAGGAAATCGGCTTCATCAAGGAGGCGAGCCGGCGCGGCGTCGATGTGATCGTGATGTTCATCGCCGATTCCGACCGCATGTCGGGCGCCAACTTCGCGCGGCTGCGGCGCACGTTTCCGACGGCCGCCATCGTGCCGGTCGACAACGAGCAGGTGTTGCACGGCGAGCCGCCGGCATCCTATGACGGCCTCGACACGTTGCATATCCGCGCGCTGCCACCGTTCCTGAAAACCTATGTCGACCGCCGCAACTTCTCGTTCACCGGATTCCTGCGGCAGGACACCGACAGCTCGTCGGAGCTCAACCAGTGGATCAGGCGCAGCTATATCGCCTTTCGCGACATCGAGCTGCACCTGCACCGCTATCGGATGTAGCGTGGCCATGCAAAGCAGCGCCGATCGCGCTGCGATCGACGCAAGACGCGATGGAGGCAAACGATGACCGGATGGAACGACTCCCATGACGGCGGCTGCCGCTGCGGACGGCTCCGTTTCGCGGTGAAAGGTGCGCGGCTGATGACCATGGCCTGTCATTGCACGGGCTGCCAGCGGATGACAGCCAGCGCCTTTTCGCTCAGCGCACTCTATCCGAGCGCGGCATTCACGGTGACCGCGGGCGAGCCGGTGATCGGCGGCCTGCATGGTCCGACGCGCCATTTCTTTTGCGATTACTGCATGAGCTGGTTGTTCACCCGCCCCGAGGGCATGGGCGATTTCGTCAATGTCCGCGCCACCATGCTCGATGACGCGCGATCATTCCACCCGTTCATCGAAACCTATATCTGCGAGAAGCTGCCCTGGGCCACGACGTCGGCCGTCCACAGCTTCGACAAGTATCCGGCGATGGAGCAGTTTCCGGCCTTGCTCGCGGAATACCGCGAGCAGTCCCGATGAGCCGCCGGGCCATCCCGGCGGCGCACTACTCGCCGTAGCCGCGCAGGCCGTCGAGATCGAGGATGGTGATGCCGCCATATTCGAGCCGCAGCAGGCCTTCCTTCTCCAGCACCTTGAGGCTCTGGTTGGCGTTCTGCCGGGACATGCCCGAGAGCGAACCGACCTCTTCCTGGGTGATTTCGAGATGCCGGGTGACATCCGGATAGAGGATGGGATTGAACAGCGAGGCGATGCAGCGGGCGAGGCGCGCGGTGGCGTCGAGCATGCGGTCGTACTCGAGCAGGCCGATGAACTGGCCGAGCCGCTCATTGAGCTGGCCGACGAGGAAGCGGTTGAACGCGACGCTGTTCTCGAACAGCCACAGGAAGGTCGCGCGGTCCATCATCGCAAGGCGGGTGTCGCGCAACGCCACGAGATCATAGCGCCGCAACTCGTCCTTGAGCATGGTGCCCTCGCCGATCCAGGCGCCGGCGGTGACGCCGGTAAAGCCGATGGCCTTTCCTTCACGCGACACCGTGCCCATCTTGACGAGACCGGAGACGACGCCGGTCCAGTAGTCGAAGCGATCGCCGCGCAAGCAGATGAATTCGTTGGCCTTGTACGACTTCTCGGTGATGCCGGCGCGGGCGCGCTCGAGCTCAGGCTCGCTCAGTGCGCGCGACCAGGCCGCGATCCGCTTGAGATAGTCCGCAGAAATCATGGTCTCGCCACCTGTCGCGCCTCATCCGCTCCGGTCGGCAGAGATCACCGAGGCAACCAGAAGCAGCCCGCCTGTGCGGACCTTAGCACAGGCGGCGCCGGTGGCAGCCATCCGGACGGGGCGGGAGGTCGGAACGGCTGCGGCCAATGACCGCTCGGCCCGCGCCCGCGGACGCGCTGCCAGGCGGCTCAGTGGCCCTCGAACGCCATCAGCGTACGCACCGGCACGTTCATGGCGCGCAGCTTGTCGGCGCCGCCGAGCTCCGGCAGGTCGACGATGAAACAGGCCGCGACCACCTCGGCGCCGATCTGGCGCATCAGTTTCACGGCGCCCTCGGCGGTGCCGCCGGTGGCAATGAGATCGTCGATCAGGATCACGCGCTCGCCGGGATGGATGGCATCGGCATGCACCTCCATCTCGTCGACGCCGTACTCCAGCGAATAGGCGATCCGCACGGTGGCGTGCGGCAGCTTGCCCTTCTTGCGGATCGGCACGAAGCCGGCCGAAAGCTGGTGCGCCACCGCGCCGCCGATGATGAAGCCGCGCGCCTCGATACCGGCGATCTTGTCGATCTTGGAGCCGGCCCAGGGCTGCACCAGTTCGTCGACGGCGCGGCGGAACGACCGCGCGTCACCGAGCAGCGTGGTGATGTCCCTGAACATGACCCCCGGCTTGGGATAGTCAGGGATGGTGCGAACCACCGACTTCAGATCGCTCATACGAATTCGTTGCCTCTCAAGAGGCCCGGTGCGGCGCACCGAGCCGGAATGCATTTTCCACGATACGAAGCCCGACCTCGCCGCCCAGCGACATCAGCGATTCCGGGTGAAACTGGACGCCTCCGATCGGCAGCGTCTTGTGCTCGATCGCCATCGCCACACCGTCGTCGGTGGCGGCGGTCACCTGCAGCACCTCGGGCATGCTGTCACGCTCGACATACAGCGAGTGATAGCGTCCGACCACGATCTCGTTCGGCAGGCCGTGCATCAGCGTACCGCCCTGCACCCGGATGCGCGAGGGACGGCCGTGCGCGGGCTGGGTGAGCTGGCCGAGCACGCCGCCGAAATATTCGCCGATCGCCTGCACGCCGAGACAGACGCCGAACACCGGCAGCTTCTTGCAGAGCGCCGCGTCGAGCGTGCGCGCGATGTTGAAATCCTCCGGACGCCCCGGCCCTGGCGACAGCACCAGCAGATCATAGGCCTGCCGGTCGAGCATTTCCAGCGCATGGCCGTGACGCGTGACGCTGACTTCGGCGCCGACCTGGCGGAAGTAGTCCGCCAGCATGTGCACGAAGGAGTCTTCGTGATCGATCAGCAATACCCTCTTGCCGGAGCCGGCCGCATCGGGGGCGGATGCCGACAGCGGCTTCGGCGCATCGCCACGGAGCGCCTGGAACAGTGCCGCCGCCTTGGTCTGGCACTCCTTCTCCTCGGCCACCGGATCGGAGTCGAACAGCAGCGTGGCGCCGACCCGCACCTCGGCGAGGCCGTCCTTCATGCGAATGGTGCGGATGGTGATGCCGGTATTGATGCCGCCGTCGAAACCGACACCGCCGATCGCGCCGGCGTACCAGCGGCGCGGCGAGCGCTCGTTGTCTTCGACGAACTGCATCGCCCACAGCTTCGGCGCGCCGGTCACCGTCACCGCCCAGGCGTGGGTGAGAAACGCATCGAGCGCATCGAAGCCCGGACGCAGGATACCCTCGACATGGTCGACGGTGTGGAACAGCTTCGAATAGGTCTCGATCTGCCGCCGCGCCAGCACCTTGATGGTGCCGGGCACGCACACCCGCGCCTTGTCGTTGCGATCGACGTCCGTGCACATGTTGAGCTCGAACTCGTCCTTCTCCGAGTTCAGGAGCTGGCGGATCTGCTCGGCGTCACCGATGGCATCGACGCCACGGGCGATGGTACCGGAGATCGGGCAGGTCTCGACACGCCGGCCATCGGAACGCACGAACATTTCCGGCGAAGCCGCCACGAGGAATTCGCCGTCGCCGAGATTCATCAGCGCGCCATAGGGCGACGGATTGATCTTGCACAGCCGCTGGAACACCTCGGCTGGCGAGCGCTCGCAGGGCTCGCCGAACAGCTGGCCCGGCACCGCCTCGAACAGGTCGCCGCGGGCAAAGGCCTCGCGCGCCTTCTGCACCGTCGCCTGGTAGGCGCCGGGCGCGTGATCGGCAAAGCCCTGGCGCGGCGTCTTCAGATAGACGCTGTCCGGGGTCTCGCGGTCGAGGCCGGCGGTCGCCTTGTCCTTCCAGGTGAAATCATAGGTCAGCGTCACGCCGCGGCCGGTGGCGCGGTCATAGACCAGCAGCTCGTCGGGAATGTACAGCACGATGTCGCGCTGGTCGGCCTCGCGCGCACGCTTCTGCTCGAGGTCCTCGATCTGGAACACGAGATCATAGGCGAAGGCGCCGAACAGGCCATGCAGCGGATCGGCGGTCTCGCCCAGCGCGCCGACAATGGCGCGCACCAGCGACATCACGCTGGCGCGGCGGGTGCGCTGCTCTTCCTCGAGCGGTGCGTCGCCGCGCACGATATGGCCGGCAAGCCGCGTCGCGCTGCGCTCGGAGAACACCACGCAGGGCTCGTTCAGCGTGTCGGCGAGAAAGGCGATCAGCACCTTGCCGCGGGCGTTGAGGGCGTGGAGCAAGAAGTTGAAGCCGGTGGTCTCCAGCCGCAACGGCGGATCGGCAAAGCCGAGGTCGAAGCTCTCGTAACGGCCCGGCACCGTGGTGCCGGACGACAGGACGACGCCGCGGCGATGATCGAGCTTCTCGATCAGGCGGTCGAGGGCCGCGCCGCCGGTGAAATGCGCGACCACCCGTGTGACCTCGAGGCCGCCGGCGGTGCGGTAGGTGCTCTGGGCGGGGAGCGAGAAAATCGTTCTGTTCATGGAGTCCTCTCAGGGTCTTGGAAGGCGCGCCATGCAGAACACACGAACAAAAGGCCGTCGCACTGCGATGACGGCCTGAACGATTGCGAAAACGTGGAAATAAATCGCACCGGCCACCTTTAAAAGGTGGGCCACCAAAGACGGGATGGGCGGGCGACGGTGTTCATGGGGCGCAAATCACCACGGCAGCGCGGGGGCGTCAAGGGCGAAAACCGGGCGCCAGGCGCTCAAAAGGCATCCGCCTGCCCTTCCCTGGCCGGTCGCGGCCTGCGGATCAGACGTCCCGTAACCTCCTGAACACGGAGAGTTCTAGAGGACCCACACCCTCCTCGACAACGCCCCAGCCCAGGCCCTCATACCAGGTCCGGAGCGCCGGACGGGCGGCGAGATAGACCTGCGCTGCGCCAGACCCGAATGCCGCCTCAGCCGCGGCCGCGACAAGCGCCGCGCCGATGCCGCTGCCGCGGCGATCCGGCTCGACCCATACGGCCGCAACCCAGGGCGTGTAGTGCGGACGATCGTCGAGATCGGAGGCGATCACCGAAGCCGTTCCCAGGAACGTCGGACCATCGTGCGCCACCAGCGCAAGCGGGAGAGTTCTGGCGATCATGTTTTCCCGAAGCCGCGCGGCGATATGGTCGCGCGGCACACCATGGCGTTGCCACCAGGCTGTCCAGATCCGGTCCGCCACAATGGCAAAGAATTCCGGTCGCTGCTGCAGATTCACGATCAACATCGGCGACCGGCTCCGGTCAGGCTGACCCCATCACGCCAGATGCTTGCTGAAGAACGCGGTCGCGCGGCCCCACGCCAGCTCCGCGGCCTCGCGGTCATGAACCGCAGCGCGCTGCTCGTTCACGAACGCATGGTCGGCATCATAACGGAAGAACTCGGCCGCCTTGCCCGCCGCCTTCAGCCCGCTCTCGAACGCATCCACCACCTGCGGCGTGCACCAGTCGTCCTTGCTGGCGAAGTGGCCCTGCAGCGGCACCTTGATATCGGCGGGCTTCGCCGCCTGCTCCGGCGGAATGCCGTAGAAGCAGACGGCAGCGCTGAGTTCGGGAATCCGCGCCGCACCGATGATGGTGACCGCGCCGCCGAGGCAGAAGCCGGTGAGGCCGACCTTGGCGCCATTGCGCTTGAGATACTGCACCGCGCCCCGCACCGTCTGCTCGGTGGCGTCGAGGAAGTCCAGCGAGCCCATTTCCTTATTGGCGGCTTCAGTGTCGTGATACGGCACGAGCACGCCATTGTAGAGATCGGGCGCGAGCGCATCGAAACCGGCGAGCGCAAAGCGATCGGTCAGGCCCTTGATGTTCTCCGACAGGCCCCACCACTCCTGGATGACGACCACGCCAGGCGCATTGCCGCGCGAAGCATTGGCAAGGTAACCCTTCACCTCTTTTCCATCGGGCCGTTTGAACGAGATGGTTGTTCCCATGTCTTCCTCCAGGGGGATTTGAAAAGGGGACTTGAATTGAGCGGCGCATGAGGAGCGCTGCGGCGCGCGCAGCATGCCGCCGCCGGCCCGCGCGTGCAATCGCCGAATGGCCAAGCGCGGCGGGGAGCTGCATGGCGCGCCCGTCAACGCGACGCGTGCCGGAATGAAAAAAGGGCTCCCCGCGGGGAGCCCTTTTCACGATCTCATGCACAACGAAGCGCCGATGTCAGTGGGCGTTGGCCCAGACCTTGCGCTTGGTGAAGTACAGCAGGGTCGACAGCACCAGCAAGAAGATCATCACCTGCAGGCCGAGCTTCTTGCGGGCCTCGAGCTTCGGCTCGGCGGTCCACATCAGGAAGGCGGCGACGTCGGTGGCGTACTGCTGCACGGTCTGCGGCGAGCCGTCGTCATAGGTCACCTGGCCGTCGCTGAGCGGCTTCGGCATACCGAGCGCGTGGCCCGGGAAGTACTTGTTGTAGTTCGAGCCAGCCGGCAGGGCGAAGCCCTTCGGCGCCTCCTCGTAGCCCTGCAGCAGGGCAGCGATGTAGTTCGGGCCCTTTTCCTGGAACTGCATCACCAGGTCGATCAGGAACTGCGGGAAGCCGCGCTCATAACCGCGCGCCTTGGCCATCAGCGACAGGTCAGGCGGCAGCGCCCCGCCATTGGCGGCGCGGGCCGCCTGGTCGTTCGGGAACGGCGCCGGGAAGTAGTCCGCCGGACGGCCGGGACGCTCGAACATCTCGCCCTGGTCGTTCGGGCCGTCCTTGATCTTGTACTCGGAGGCGAGGCTCGCCGCCTGGGCTTCGTTGTAGCCCGGGCCACCGGGATCCGCGATGTTGCGGAACGCGATGTAGTTCAGCGAGTGGCAGGCCGAGCAGACTTCCTTGTAGACCTTGAGACCGCGCTGCAGCTGCCCCTGGTCGAACTTGCCGAACGGGCCGGCGAACGACCACTTGAGCGACGGCGGGGTCGGCTGGCTGTGGGCGTCCTCGGCGCGCGAGTTGCCGGCGGCGCCCAGCAGCAGCAGGCCGGCGAGGCCGAAGATCGCGAGCACCGACGCCGCTGTCTTCAGCTTGCCCTTGCTGAGCACGTCATCGGCGATCGAGTTCGGCAGCGGACGCGCCGTCTCGATGCGGCTGAGGATCGGCAGCAGCACCAGGAAGTGGAAGAAGTAGTACGCGGTGAAGATGCGGCCGGCGATCACGTAGATGCCTTCCGGCGGCTGCGCGCCAAGCCAGCCCAGCACCAGGCAGACCGCCACGAAGATCCAGAAGAACTGCTTCGCCAGCGGCCGGTAGCGCGACGAGCGCGCCTTGGCGCCATCGAGCCAGGGCAGGAACGCCAGCACCAGGATGGCGCTGAACATCGCGACGACGCCGCCGAGCTTGCTCGGGATCGAGCGCAGGATGGCGTAGAATGGCAGGTAGTACCATTCCGGCACGATGTGGGCCGGGGTCACGCCGGGGTTGGCGACGATGTAGTTGTCCGGGTCACCCAGGAAGTTCGGCGTGTAGAACAGGAACCAGGCATAGAACAGCAGGAAGCAGGACATGCCGAACGCGTCCTTGATGGTCGCATACGGCGTGAACGGCACCGTGTCCTTCTCGGTCTGCGGCTCGACACCGGCCGGGTTGTTCTGGCCGACGACATGCAGCGCCCAGATGTGCAGCACAACGACGCCGGCGATCACGAACGGCAGCAGGTAGTGCAGCGAGAAGAAGCGGTTCAGCGTCGGGTTGCCGACCGAATAGCCGCCCCACAGCAGGGTGACGATGCTCTCGCCGACATAGGGAATGGCCGAGAACAGGTTGGTGATGACGGTGGCGCCCCAGAAGCTCATCTGGCCCCACGGCAGCACGTAGCCCATGAAGCCGGTGGCCATCATCAGCAGGTAGATGATGACGCCGAGGATCCAGAGGACCTCGCGCGGCTCCTTGTACGACCCGTAATAGAGGCCGCGGAACATGTGCACGTAGACGGCGATGAAGAACATCGACGCGCCGTTCGAGTGCAGGTAGCGCAGCAGCCAGCCGAAGTTGACATCGCGCATGATGCCCTCGACCGACTTGAAGGCGAGGTCGGCATGCGGGGTGTAGTGCATCGCCAGGATGATCCCGGTGATGATCTGCACGCCCAGCATCATCGAAAGGATGGCGCCGAACGTCCACCAGTAGTTCAGGTTGCGCGGCGTCGGGTAGGCAACGAACGAGGAGTGGACCAGGCCACCGATCGGCAGGCGCCGTTCGATCCACTTCAAAACTGCGTTCTGCGGGTTGTAGTCGGAGGGTCCGCTCATGATGCGATCCTGAGAAAGGTGATGCGAGGCGTCGGCCGCAGAGGGCTCAGCCAATCTTGATTTTGCTGTCCGAAAGGAAGGCGTAGGGCGGCAGCGGCAGGTTGGCCGGCGCCGGTCCCTGGCGGATACGACCCGAGGAGTCGTACTGCGAACCGTGGCACGGACAGAAGAAGCCGTCGTAGTTGCCTTCGTGAGCGATCGGGATGCAGCCGAGGTGGGTGCAGATGCCGATCACCACCAGCCACTGCTCATGGCCTTCCTTGACCCGCGCCTGATCGGACTGCGGATCCGGCAGGCTCGAAACCGGCACCGCGCGGGCCTCTTCGACCTGCTTCTTGGTGCGGTTCATGATGTAGATCGGCTTGCCGCGCCAGAACACCTTGATCGCCTGCCCTTGCGCGATCGGCGACAGATCGACATCGATCGGCGCACCGGCGGCGATGGTCGAGGCATCCGGATTCATCTGGGAGATGAGGGGCCAAGCCGTTGCAACGGCCCCAACGGCCGCCACGGCTCCGGTTGCGACATAAAGGAAATCGCGGCGGGTCGGCTCCGCCGAAGTCGAGGTCGTCACGTTCCCAAACCCTTTCTGGTCTGCAGCCGGCGGAACCGTCCCCGGGAACGCATGCAAGCGAGCGATCCGGGTGGTCGCCGGTCCGCGGGTCTCCCCGCGGCAGCAGGACCACACCCCCCGCCAACCGGCCGAAACCGGACGGAACATGCAATCCAGAATCGTTCTATTGGCACCCTTGCCCGGAGAGCGCAAGCCCGCTATCGGCAGTCTCCCGCGCGATGCACGAAAACCGGATTTTTGTTGCGGTTCTGTCATCCGCCAGAGGTCTCTCCCCGATGCGGATCGCACTGTTTCAACCCGACATTCCGCAGAACACCGGAACGATTCTGCGGCTGTGCGCCTGCCTTGCGGTGGAGGCCCATATCATCGAGCCGGCCGGCTTCCCGGTCAGCGACTACCATTTCCGGCGATCCGGCATGGACTATCTCGATCAGGTGACGATCCAGCGCCATGTTTCCTGGAGCGAATTTGCCGCCTGGCGGGAGCAGGACGGGGGCCGGCTGGTGCTGTTCAGCACCAAGGGCTCGGAGCCCTACCTCGCCCACCGCTTCGCCCCGGGCGACATTCTGCTGTTCGGGCGGGAATCGGCCGGCGTGCCGGACGAGGTGACGGCGGCCGCCGACGCCCGGCTGCGGATCCCGATCGCGCCCGGGCTGCGGTCGATCAACGTGGCTATGGCAGTCGCCATGGCATTGGGGGAGGCCCTGCGGCAGACCGGTGAAGGACCCCAGATGTTAGAACCGGGACACGAGACATGAGCTATGCGGTCAAGGAAATCTTTCTGACCCTGCAGGGCGAAGGCGCCCATGCCGGGCGGACCTCGGTGTTCTGCCGCTTCGCGGGCTGCAACCTGTGGACCGGCCGGGAACAGGACCGCTCCGAGGCGACCTGCCGGTTCTGCGACACCGACTTTGTCGGCACGGATGGCACGCTCGGCGGCCGCTACGCCACGGCGGATGCGCTGGCGGACACCATCGCGGCGACCTGGAACGGCCCCGACACCCACCGCTACGTGGTCTTGACCGGCGGGGAGCCGATGCTGCAGATCGACCCGGCGCTGATCGACGCCCTCCATGCGCGGCACTTCACCATTGCGGTGGAGACCAACGGCACGATCGCCCCGCCGTCCGGCCTCGACTGGGTTTGTGTCAGCCCGAAGGCCGGCGCCCCCTTGCGGGTCCGCGCCGGCCACGAACTGAAGCTCGTCTATCCGCAGGAGGGCGCGCCCCCCGAGGATTTCGCCGGCCTCGCCTTCGAGCGGTTCTCGCTGCAGCCGATGGACGGCCCAGACGTCGCTGACAACACCGCGCGGGCCATCGCCTACTGCCTCGCGCATCCGCTGTGGCGCCTGAGCGTGCAGACGCACAAGGCCCTCGGCATCAGATAGGGATTGATCGAACCGATGTGGGAATTGACCAAGTCGTTCCATTTCGAGGCGGCCCATGCGCTGTCCGGCACGACGCTCGAGGCCATCGCCGAGGAAATCCACGGCCACTCGTTTCGCGCCGAAGTGGTGATCCGCGGCACGCCGGACCCGGTGACCGGCATGGTGATGGATCTCGGCCTGCTGGAGCGCCGGATCGCCGAGGTCCGGGCGCTGCTCGACCACAAGTTGCTGAACCGGATCGAGGCACTGGGGATCCCGACACTGGAAAACCTCACACGCTTCATCTGGGAGCGGGTGCAGGACGCAGGTCCCGTGGTCCGGGTCAGCGTCCACCGTGACAGCTGCGGCGAGAGCTGCAGCTATTTCGGCCCGCAGGGCCGGTGAAACAGATGACCAGTGAGGGGCGCATGGACATGTCGGAGATCGAGCAGCGCAAGCAGACGGCGCGAACCTGGTTCGAGAGCCTGCGCGACCAGATCTGCACCGCGTTCGAGCAGCTCGAGGACGAGGCCCCGGCCGAGCTGTTTCCGCAGGCCCCGGCCCGCTTCGTCCGCACGCCATGGCAGCGCACCGATCACAGCGGCGCCCCCGGCGGCGGCGGCGTGATGTCGATGATGCGCGGCCGCCTGTTCGAGAAGGTCGGCGTGCACTGCTCGACCGTGCATGGTGAGTTCGCCCCCGAGTTCCGCGCCCAGATCCCCGGCGCGGCCGACGATCCCCGCTTCTGGGCGTCGGGCATCTCCCTGATCGCCCATCTGCGCAGCCCGCATGTGCCGGCCGTCCACATGAACACCCGCTTCGTGGTGACCACCAAGGCGTGGTTCGGCGGCGGCGCCGACCTCACACCGGTACTCGACCGCCGGCGCACCCAGGAGGACGCCGACACCGTCGCATTCCATAGCGCGCTGCGCGATGCCTGCCACGCCCATCCGGCGGTGGCGCCCTACGACAAGTTCAAGAACTGGTGCGACGAGTATTTCTACCTGCCGCACCGCAAGGAAGCGCGCGGCATCGGTGGCATCTTCTACGACTGGCTCGACAGCGGCAGCTGGGATGCCGACTTCGCCTTCACGCAGGATGTCGGGCGCGCCTTCCTCGCGATCTACCCGCAACTGGTCCGGCGCAACGTCGCGGCGCCGTGGACCGACGCCGACCGGCAGGAGCAACTGGTGCGGCGCGGCCGCTATGTCGAGTTCAACCTGCTGTACGATCGCGGCACCATCTTCGGCCTCAAGACCGGCGGCAATGTCGATTCGATCCTGTCGTCGATGCCGCCCGAGGTAAAGTGGCCGTAGGCGGCGTCACCCGCCGCATCTGCACGTCACAACCGGTGCTCGCGGCGGAAGCGCGCCACGGTCTCGTCCGCGATCCGCGTCAGGCTGTCGGGATCGGATGCGAAATCACTGGCGAGCCAGGCATCCTCCGCCAGCGTCAGGATGTGGCCGAGCGCCGGCCCCTCGCCGATGCCGCGGGCGATCATGTCGGCGGCCCGGATCGGAAACTTCGGCGCGGTCCAGCGGTCGGGCAGCGTCGCGAGCTCGATCCAGCGCGCCTCGTCCGAGGTCCGGCCGGCGCGCGCCCACGCCAACATGATGCGGTCGCGATAATTCCGCACCCCGAGCCGGTACAGCCGCCGCTTGGCGAGCGCGTCGTCCATGCCGCGCAGCCGCCACCAGCGATGCCCCATCGAGTCCAGCTGCTTGGCTTCCGCGTTCGACAATCGCAGCCGCTGCGCCACCCGCCGGGCATCTTCCGTCACCGCGACGGCGAGCGCGCCAAGGCGGAGCATCGGATCGGGCGCGCGCTGCAGCGCCGCCTCCGCCGTCACCATCGTCGCGAAGGCGCCGTGATAGGTGACGCTGCCGAGCAGCGCCAGCAGCAGTCCGCCATCGCCCATGGTCACCAGCACCTCGGCGGCGCGTGGCGCGACGACGAGCTTGAGCATTTCCATGCGCACGCGCTCGGCCGACAGTGTTGCGAGGCCTGCGCGCGCCCGGGTGCAGGCGATCAGGCCCGCGCGGTCGAGCTCGCCTTCGCCATAGGCCGCCGCGATGCGGAAGAAGCGCAGCACCCGCAGATAGTCCTCGGCGATGCGCGCCTCCGGCTCACCGATGAAGCGTACCCGCCGGGCCGCAATATCGGCGAGGCCGCCGGCATAGTCGTGCACCACGCCATCGACGGTAGCCGACAGCGCGTTGATGGTGAAGTCGCGGCGCTGCGCGTCGCGCGCCCAGTCGCGCCCGAACACCACCCTGGCCTTGCGGCCATAGGTCTCGACGTCCTCGCGCAGCGTCGTGATCTCGAACGGATGCCCGTCGGCGACAACCGTCACCGTCCCGTGCTCGATGCCGGTCGGCACCGCCTTGAAGCCCGCCGCGGTCACGCGCCGCACCACCTCCTGCGGCACGGCCGTGGTGGCGATATCGACATCACCGATCGGACGATCGAGCAACGCGTCGCGCACGGCGCCGCCAACCACCCGGGCTTCCTCGCCATCGCCGTTCAATAGGACGAGCAGGCGCCGCGCAGGCCCGCCGCGCAACCACGGCGCATCATGCAGCAGGGGCTCGGTCATTGGTACGTCCCCGGCACCAGCTTTCCGTTCTCCATGTGCGCAGGCACATAGGTCGAGCCCGGCGGCGCACCGGAAAAATTCGCGAGCAGAACCAGGCTGACGATGGTGAGCAGCAAGGCGCCGATCAATAGCCGCGCCACGACGGCGCTCGGCCATGACGCGGCGGTCAACAACCCGGCACGAGTCGCGATCAGGAATACGGCGTAGACCGCGAACGGAATCAGGAAGATGCCGATTTCGGTCAGGAGCGGCCGAATCATGACGGCGCCCCGGTGTCCGCGACGCCGCCGGCCCGGACACAGCCTTCCGGGCCTGCAGGTTTGGACATCTCGCTGGATCCGGAGCTGCACACTACACGATGATCCGCTCATACAGCACCCGCAGGATGCCTGCGGTTGCGCCCCAGATGTAGCGTTCGGCGAACGGCATGGCGTAGTACGACCGCATCACGCCGCGCCACTCCTTGCTGTGCATCTGATGGTTGATAGGATCCATCAGGAACGCCAGCGGCACCTCGAACACCTCGTCGACTTCATCGGCATTGACACGCAGCTCGAAGCCGGGACGCACCCGCGCCACCGTCGGCAGGATGCGGAAGCCGAACCCGGTGGCGTAGAGATCGAGATAGCCGACCGGCGTGACAAAAGACCGTTCCAGGCCGATCTCCTCCTCGGCCTCGCGCAGGGCCGCGTCGAGCGGGGTCGCATCGGTCGGGTCGATCTTGCCGCCGGGAAACGAGATCTGACCGGCATGATCGTTGAGGTGGGCGGCGCGCTGGGTCAGCAGCACGGTCGGCTGGTCACGCTCGACGACGCCGATCAGCACGGCGGCGGGACGGATCGGGCGCTCCTGCGCGACGATCCGCAGCATGTGATCGGTGCCATGATCGCCGCTCGGCGGAATGATGGCGGCATCGGTCAGCCCCGGCGGCACATCGAACGACAGACGCGCCTTCGCTCGTCGGAAAAAATCCGCCGAAGAGATGTCGGCAGACGCATCCCACTTCAGTAACGGCTCGGTCAAGTCACGCCTCTCGCCTGCTCCGCATCGGCCATCGCAAAGAAGGCGCCTGTCGATGCCACGCCGAATTTGGCATGACCATCGACGATTCGCTCCTCGCCGAGCTCCACCAGATCGTAATAGACGGCGCGCGTCACCCGTGCCCACAATCCGCTGCGCACATGCAGGTAGGGCGTCAGCCCGCCGTCCGCCGCGCTTTCGAAACGCAGCGCATGGTCGGTGTCACAGCGCACCCAGTCGTCCACATTGGTCCGGAAGTGAAGAACGGCCTCGGCCCCCGCGCCCTCGCGCTGCATCTCGACGGCGAGAAACGGCACGTCGTCGACCCGGATGCCGACCTTTTCCACCGGCGTGACCAGAAAGTGCTTGTCGCCTTCGCGCTTCAGCACGGTCGAGAACAGCCGCACCAGGGCCGGGCGCCCGATCGGCGTGCCGAGGTAGAACCAGGTGCCGTCACGCGCGATCCGGATGTCGAGGTCGCCGCAGAAGGGCGGATTCCACAAATGCACCGGCGGCAGCCCCCGCGCGCCGGCGGTGCGGGCGGCACCGGCAATCTCCTCCAGCGCATTGCCGACCTGCGGCCTCGCCGTCTGCCCTTGCTTCGCCATGGTTTGCCCCGACGCTCGTCCGGTCATTGTGGCACGATAGATGCAACCACGATCGATGCAAAATTACCGGATGTAAACCGGGCTGATACGGATCGAATTGAGACAGAACGGAACGATGCAACCTGAACGACGCCACCCGAAAGCATGCGGCACGGTCTCCAACTCGTGATCGGCTCGCCCCACCTCTACCGATAAGGTGGGGAAAGCTTAATTCAAGGACATACATGGTCTTTTGGGAAGTCTAGCATGGAAGCCGGAATGGGACAGTCCGAGAGCGGCGATCGCGCAGCAGGGGTTTTCTCCCCGGCGTTTCGTCCCTGGCAGCCCCGACAGGCTGAGGGCAACGGACCGACGGCCGTGCGATCCACAGGAGAAGACGATGGCAGACAGCGCTGAGAAACTGGAGGACGTGATCGTCCGCTCTGCGGAACAGGTGGCGGGGCAGATTCGCGCTGCCAAGGAGGCGATCGCGACCGTGATCTTCGGCCAGGACCGCGTGGTCGAGAACACGCTGGTGACCATCCTGTCCGGCGGACATGCGCTGCTGATCGGCGTCCCCGGCCTTGCCAAGACCAAGCTGGTCGAGACGCTCGGCGTCACGCTCGGGCTCGATGCCAAGCGCATCCAGTTCACCCCCGACCTGATGCCGTCCGATATCCTCGGCTCCGAGGTGCTGGACGAGAGCACCAGTGGCCGGCGCTCGTTCCGCTTTATCGCCGGTCCGGTGTTCGCGCAGCTCCTGATGGCCGACGAGATCAACCGTGCCAGCCCGCGCACCCAGTCGGCGCTGCTGCAGGCGATGCAGGAGCAGCATGTCACCGTCGCCGGCGCGCGACACGACCTGCCAAAGCCCTTCCATGTGCTGGCGACGCAGAACCCGCTGGAGCAGGAAGGCACCTATCCGCTGCCGGAGGCACAGCTCGACCGCTTCCTGATGGAGATCGACGTCGACTATCCGGACCGCGACGCCGAGCGCCGCATCCTGTTCGAGACCACCGGCGCGGAGGAGACCCAGGCCAGGGCGGCGATGACGCCGGACGCCCTGATCGCCGCGCAGCGGCTGGTGCGCCGCCTGCCGGTCGGCGATTCGGTGGTGGAGGCGATCCTGTCGCTGGTGCGCTCGGCGCGTCCCGGCCCGGACAGCGGCCCGACCGGCAAGCTGATCGCCTGGGGCCCCGGCCCGCGCGCGAGCCAGGCCCTGATGCTGGCGGTACGTGCCCGGGCGCTGCTCGACGGCCGCCTCGCGCCCTCGATCGATGACGTGCTCGACCTCGCCGAGCCGGTGCTCAAGCACCGCATGGCGCTGACCTTCGCGGCCCGCGCCGAAGGCCAGACCATCACCGATGTGATTGGGCAGCTCAAGGCACGGATCGGCTGATGGCGGAGCGCACCAGCCAGGAGACACTTGCGGTCCGCCGTGCCGACGGCGAGAGCCGCACGCTCGCGGCTTCATTGCCGCGTCTCGTGCTGGAAGCGCGCCGCATCGCCGCCAATGTCATCCATGGCCTGCACGGCCGCCGCCGCGCCGGCCCCGGCGAAAGCTTCTGGCAATACCGCCGCTTCACCACCGGCGAGCCGGCGCAGAACGTCGACTGGCGCCGCTCGGCCCGCGACGACCATCTTTATGTCCGCGAGCATGAGTGGGAGGCCGCGCATACCGTCTGGCTGTGGCCCGACCGCTCGGCCTCGATGGCGTTCGCATCGAAGACGGCGCGCGACAGCAAGCTCGAGCGCGGCCTGATCGTCAGTTTCGCGCTCGCCGAATTGCTGGTCGCGGGCGGCGAGCGGGTCGGCATCCCCGGCCTGATGGCGCCGAGCGCGAGCCGCAGCATCATCGACAAGATGGCGCAGGCGATCCTGCACGACCGATCGGACCGCCTCAGCCTGCCGCCGTCATTCGTGCCCTCGCCGCTGTCGGAAATTCTGGTGCTGTCGGACTTCTGGTCGCCGATCAGCGAGATCCGCACCATGCTCGCCGGCCTCTCTGCCTCCGGCGCCCATGGCACGCTGCTGCAGATCGTCGATCCGGCGGAGGAGAGCTTCCCCTATTCCGGGCGCGTGATGTTCGTCGAGCCCGAAGGCGGCGGCGAGATCACTGCCGGCCGCGCCGAGACCTGGGCGAACGACTATGTCCTGCGCATCGCGCGCCATCGCGCCGAGATCCGCGCCGAGACCGATCGCCTCGGCTGGCTGTTCTCGACCCACACCACCAGTCGCTCGGCGGCCGACCTGCTGCTGGTGCTGCACGGCAGCCTGAGCGCCGGCAGAACCGGCACGCCCCTCACCGCGGGGCGCAGCGCATGATCGGTGGCCTGCCTCTGTCCTTCGCTGAACCGTTGCTGCTCATCGGACTGGTCAGCCTGCCGGTGCTGTGGTGGCTGCTGCGGGTGATGCCGCCGCGGCCCCGGCGCATCGACTTCCCGCCGACCCGCCTGCTGTTCGACATCGCTCCGAAGGAGGAGACGCCGTCGCGCACACCGTGGTGGCTGACGCTGCTGCGGCTCGCCGCAGCCGCGCTCGTGATCCTTGCCGCGGCCGGCCCGACCTGGAATCCGCAGACCGGCGTCGGCCGCAGCAGCGCGCCGCTGGTGCTGCTGATCGACGACGGCTGGAGCGCCGCTGCGAGCTGGGACGCACGCATGCGTGCCGCTGACGAACTTATCGCCAATGCCGATGGCGACCGCCGTGCGGTGGCACTGGTGCCGCTGTCGGAGCCCGCGCGCGACATCACGCTGATGACCGGCGGCACCGCCCGCGTGGCGCTGCGCCAGCTCGCGCCAAAACCCTATGCGGTCGAGCGCGTCGAGACGCTGCCGGCCGTCCAGCGCTTCCTTGCCACCACCGGCAACGCCGACATCGTCTGGCTGTCGGATGGCGTCGACACCGGCCGCGGCAGCGACTTCGTCGCCGGTCTCGGCAAGGCCATCGGCGATCGCAGCCTGACCATCGTCGAAGGCGGCGTGCCGCCGGCGCACGCGCTGGCCGCGGCCGAGAATGCAGCTGCGAAAATGACCGTCAAGGTGCTGCGCGCCCGCAGCGGCGGCGCAGACGCGGGCATCGTGCGCGCGCTCGACCAGAAGGGCGCGCCGATCGGCGAGACGCGCTTCGTGCTGTCGGCGCAGGATCAGGACACCGAGGCATCGTTCGATCTGCCGGTGGAGCTGCGCAACGACATCGCCCGCCTCGAGATCTCCGGCGAACATTCCGCCGGCGCGGTGCAACTGCTCGACAAGCGCTGGCGCCGTCGTGCCATCGGCGTCGTCAGTGGCGCCACCAGCGACACCGCGCAGCCGCTGCTGGCTTCGACCTTCTATCTGACGCGGGCGCTGGCGCCGTTCGCCGATGTGCGGCTCGGCGAGCGCGGCGCGCCGGCGCAAGCCATCGGCCAGTTCCTAGACCAGAAGCTGCCGATGCTGATCCTCGCCGATGTCGGCACGCTGTCGCCCGAAATCCGCGACCGTCTCAATGGCTGGCTCGACCAGGGCGGCGTGCTGGTGCGCTTCGCCGGTCCGCGCCTCGCCGCCGGCGACGACGACCTCGTGCCGGTGAAGCTGCGCCGCGGCGGCCGCACGCTCGGCGGCAGCCTGACCTGGGAGAAGCCGCAGCATCTCTCCGCCTTCGCCGCCGACGGGCCGTTTGCCGGTGTCGCCGTGCCCGCGGACGTCACCGTCAACCGCCAGGTGCTCGCCGAGCCCGACCCGTCGCTCGCCACTCGCAGCTGGGCCTCGCTCGCCGACGGCACGCCGCTGGTCACAGGCGAGCGGCGCGGCAAGGGCATGGTGGTGCTGTTCCATGTCAGCGCCGACATGCGCTGGTCGGACCTGCCGCTGTCCGGCGCCTTTGTCGAGATGCTGCGGCGGATCGTCGACCTCTCCGGCTACACCGCCAATCCGGGCCCCGGAGCCGCAACCGACGCGGCCGCCAAGGACGCCGTGCCGCCGCTCCGGGTGCTCGACGGCTTCGGCGCCTTCGGCCCGCCGCCGGCGACCGCCAAGCCAATCGCCGCGGATTTCCGCGACCGCGCCACCTTCGACCATCCGCCCGGCTTCTATGGCCCGCCGGAAGGTCCGGTCGCGGTCAATACGCTGGCGGCCGCCGACCGGATCGCCATGCTCGATACGTCCGCGCTCAAGGCGCAGCGCACGGCCTACACCAACACCGAACCGCGCGACCTGCGTGGGCTGATGCTGTCGGCGGCGCTGGCGCTGTTCCTGATCGATGCAGTCATCGTCGCGCTGCTCGGCGGCGGGCTCGCGGCGCTGCTGCGCCGGCGTCCGGCAACCGCAGCGCTTCTCGCTGCGACATTGCTGACATTGATACCCGCGGCCAACCACTCCGCCATGGCGCAGGACAGGATCAGGGCTGCCCCTCCCCCCGCCGCAAACGCGAGCGGCGACGACGCCGCGATCCGCGCGGTGTCGCAGACCCGCCTTGCCTATGTCGTCACCGGCAACGACGACGTCGACGGCATCGTCAAGGCCGGCATGGCCGGCCTGACCCTGTTCCTGGCGCAGCGCACCGCGCTGGAGGCCGGCGAGCCGATCGCGGTCGATCCGGCGAAGGACGAACTCGCGTTCTATCCGCTGGTGTACTGGCCGGTGCTGCCGGGCGCGCCGAAGCCGTCGCAGGATGCGCTCAACAGGCTCGACGCCTACATGAAGCAGGGCGGCACGGTGCTGTTCGACACCCGCGACGCCATCGAGGCGCCGCCGGGCGCAGGCGGCGAAGCGCAGACGCCGGGCATGCAGGCGCTGCGCACCATTCTCTCGTCGCTCGACATCCCCGAGCTCGAGCCGGTGCCGCGCGAGCATGTGCTGACCAAGACATTCTACCTGCTGCGCGACTTCCCCGGCCGCTTCAACAGCGGCCAGACCTGGGTCGAGGCGCTGCCGCGCGAGGACGAGGATGACAGCAACGCGCGGCCGGCCCGTGGCGGCGACGGTGTCTCGCCCATCATCATCACCTCGAACGACCTCGCCGGCGCCTGGGCGATGCGCCCGGATGGCCAGCCGATGCTGCCGCTGACGCCGGGCGAGCCGCGCCAGCGCGAATTCGCCTTCCGCGCCGGCGTCAACATCGTGATGTACACCCTGACCGGCAACTACAAGGCCGACCAGGTGCACGTACCGGCGCTGATCGAGCGGCTGGGGCAGTAATGAGCCGCGGCTTCGCGGCGGACTATCTCCTCATCCTGAGGAGCCCGCACAGCGGGCGTCTCGAAGGATGAGGCCCGTGAGGCCGAACGCGACGTTCGGGCCTCATGGTTCGAGACGGCGCTTCGCGCCCCCTCACCATGAGGAGGACAGATGAGCCGGAAATAGATCTGCGTCGGCGCATGACGCAACAGGAGCAACATGCAGTACGGCATCGCCTTCGCACCGCTGGTTCCGACGACCGTGCTCTGGATCGGGCTCGGCGCCATTGTCGTGATCGCGGCCCTGCTGCTGCTCGCGCGCGCCCGCGGCGCCGCGATCCGTGTCGCGGCGCTGGCCTTGATCCTGCTCGCGCTCGCCAATCCCTCGTTCACCCGCGAGGAGCGCGAGCCGCTGTCCTCCGTCGCCGCCGTGGTGATCGACAGGAGCCCGAGCCAGACATTCGGTGACCGCGCGAAGGAGACCGAGGCAGCGCGCACGGCGCTGGTCGACCGGCTCAAGCAGGTCAAGGGCCTCGAGGTGCGCGTGGTCGAGGCCGGCCAGGCCGACGGCGAGACCGACGGCACCAAGCTGTTCGGTGCGCTGACCTCGGCGCTGTCGGACGTGCCGACCGACCGTGTCGCCGGCGCGTTCCTGATCACCGACGGCCGCGTCCACGACATCCCGGCGAATGCCGCGGCAATCGGGTTTTCCGCGCCGCTGCATGCGCTGATCACCGGCCGCAAGGACGAGCGCGATCGCCGCATCGCGATCGTGGCAGCGCCGCGCTTCGGCATCGTCGGCCAGCAGCAGACCGTCACCTACCGCCTCGACGACCAGGGCGTGGCCGGCCAGCAGGCGCGCGTCACCGTGCGCCGCGACGGCGAGGTGCTCAGCGAGCGCCAGGTCATGAGCGGCCAGACCGTCAGCCTCGGCATCGACATTCCTCATGCCGGCCCCAACATCATCGAGATCGAGGCGACGCCGCTCCCTGGCGAACTGACGCCGGTCAACAACCGCGCCGTGGTGTCGATCGACGGCGTGCGCGACAAGCTGCGCGTGCTTTTGGTGTCCGGCGAGCCGCATTCCGGCGAGCGCACCTGGCGCAACCTGCTGAAGTCCGACGCCAGCGTCGATCTCGTGCATTTCACCATCCTGCGGCCGCCGGAGAAGCAGGACGGCACGCCGATCAACGAACTGTCGCTGATCGCATTTCCGACGCGCGAGCTGTTCCAGCAGAAGATCAACGAGTTCCAGCTGATCATCTTCGACCGCTACGCCCGCCAGGGCGTGCTGCCGATCTCCTATTTCGACAACATCGCACGCTATGTGCGCAACGGCGGCGCGGTGCTGGTGTCGGCCGGGCCGGACTATGCCTCGACCACCAGCATCTGGCGCACGCCGCTCGACACCGTGCTGCCGGCCGAGCCGGTCGGCGTCACCGAGAAAGCCTTTATCGCGCGGCTCACCGATGTCGGCAAACGCCATCCGGTGACGCGCGGCCTCGACGGCTCGGCCAGCGAGCCGCCGCACTGGAGCCGGTTCTTCCGCCTAGTCGACACCCGCAACGTCACCTCACCGGCGCTGATGGAAGGCGCCGACAACAAACCGCTGCTGGTGCTGTCGCGCCAGGGCGAAGGCCGTGTCGCGCTGATCCTGTCCGACCATATCTGGCTGTGGGCACGCGGCTATGAGGGTGGCGGCCCGCATCTCGACCTGCTGCGCCGTATCTCGCACTGGCTGATGAAGCAACCCGAGCTCGACGAGGAAGCGCTGCGGCTCGCCGTGCATGGCCGCGAGCTTCAGGTGACACGACAGACCATGGCGGACAGCGCCGCGCCGGTCACCGTCACCTCGCCCTCCGGCGCCACGCGTACGCTCAACCTGACCGCCGGCGATCCCGGCCAGTGGCGCGCCACCACCGACGCCGGCGAACTCGGCCTGTGGCAGGCGACCGACGGCACGCTGAAGGCGCTGATCAATGTCGGCCCGGTCAATCCCCGGGAATTTTCCGAGGTCACCTCAACCACCGAGACGCTGGCGCCGCTGACACGCGCGACCGGCGGCGACACGCGCCGCATTGCGGATGCGTCCGGCATCGATTTGCCGCGCATCGTGCCGGTGCGCTCGGCGACCTCATTCCAGGGCGACGGCTGGCTGGGCGTGCGGATGCGCGACGCCAGCGTGGTCAAGGGCATCGGCGTGCTGCCGGTGTTCGCCGGCCTCATCGGACTGCTGCTGCTGATCGGCGCCTTTGCCGCGACCTGGGTGCGAGAGGGGCGATAGCGCCACACCCGTGCCGCGGCACGCGCGGGCCCTGAACCTCGCCGCCGCGGATCGCGACCAATCGACGGACCCATGGTCGGACGAGCGCAGGTTACGCCGTGCGCGCTTGCACGACACAGCCGGAAGCAGCCATGAATCCGTCCGCGATCGCGCGGCTCGTGCTTGCCGCATCCCTGACCTGTGACATCGCCGCCGCACGTGCGCTCAGCCCAGTGGCGCAGCACGGCATCATGATCACGCTGGAGCGCGGCCCCTGCGAGGCGCGCTGCGCGGTCTATCGCCTCACCCTCGATGGCGCCGGCCATGTCGTCTATGTCGGCGGGCATTTCGTGCACAAGGCCGGCCGCGCCACCGCGCGCGTGCAGCCCGATGCGGTTCATCAGATCGCAAGGGAGCTTGAGGCGCTCGACTTCTTCGCCCTCAAGGAGGCCTACGGCCGCGATCCCGGCGACTGCGTCGCGCGCCAGGACGATGCGCCGACCGCCGCGCTGACGCTGAACGTCGACGGCCGCCACAAGACGGTGCAGCACAATGTCGGCTGCACCGGCCCCGTCGCCTCGCGCCTCAGCGAGATCGCCGCCGCGATCGATCGTCTGGCCGGCGTCAGCCGCTGGACCAAGTGAGATCACGTCATCCCGGAGACGCTCATGTCCCTCGATCGCGCCAAAGCCATCGCCTTCGCCAGGAAGCACTGGACCATCCCCTGCGACGACGGCCTGCTCTGCCTCGACAATGACGTTCTCACCATCGCGCACAAACGGCGGGAACTCAGGGCGCCCGCTGCGGAGGGCTGGGAAGCGATGTTCGTGCGCTACACCGACGTGACTGGCGCCATCTCGGAGAAGGCGGTGTTCCGGAAGGGCACTGAGGAGAAGCTGATCAACGACTGGGCCGGCCTTGCCGACTGCGCCCATTTCCTGTCGCGGTGCCTGCAGGCCGGCGGCGTCAATGTCAACCAGCGTGGCGTGCACGGCCTCGTCATGGCGCTGCAGGAACGCGCCGACACCAGAACCCTGTGCGACCGCGTCGACCGGGAGGCCGCGCAGCGCGTGATCGACACCGGCATCTTCAAGAACGGCGACATGCTCGGCTACTTCAATGTCAGCCCGCACGGTGACTACGGCCAGATCCGCTATACCCACTCGACCATGTTCGCCGGCAAGCTCGATCCGGACGATCCCGGCCGCATCACCTGCCATTCGATGTCCCGTTTCCCGGGCCTGTCCGACATCGAGGACCGCTGGTTCCTGAAGGACGGCTACAAGTACACCCTGATCCATTTCACCAGCGACGACGGCGTGGTCGGCGCCACCACCGCGCGCACGATCGCCGGCTGGTGGAAGGTCACGTTCGGCAGCGAGACGCTGTTCTACGATGTGCTGTCTGATGGCCGGACACGGATGGCGCGCACCGCGCCGAAGACGACGACATCGCCCCTGCCGGAGGCCGCCGCCATCGCCAGCGGGCACTGGTTCGAGCGCGCCGGCGTCGTCACCCTGATCTGGCGCCGGACCGGAACGGTGGAAATCTGGACCCGCGATCCGGCCAGCGGCGGCTTCACCATCCAGCGCAACAGCCACCTGTCCGGCCGCGCCGAGCATCTGTGAGGGCGCGGCCTGCCGAGCGCCCCTCCCAATCCCGGCGGTGTGGCCGAAATCCACCATCCTCCCGACAAGCGGCAGCGCCGGTGGGCAGCACCGTTGACAGCCCCCTGCCGGGCGAGCGATGTTATATTATAACACCGCGAGCGAGGTCAGCCGCTGGCCGACCCGTCGCCGTGGGGGCGTGACATGACCTGGGTGCGATCGCGAACGAGACAGGGAGCGATGCTGGCGCTGTTGGCGCTGGCGATCCAGCTCGTGCTGTCGTTCGGGCACTTCCACGCCGACGGCCTCGCCCATGCCACCCCGCTGACAGCCACCAGCGGGCAGACCGCAGCATCCATCCCTGCCGGCCCAGCCTCCAATCGCGACAATCCGGCCGCGGACGCCTGCGCCATCTGCGCCACCGTGGCGATGGCCGGCACCGTGCTCGCGGCGACGCCGCCGGCCCCGGCGCTGCCGGTTGCGTTCATCGTCGCACCGGCACCGCGCGCGCGCGACATCGACCTTGCCCGGGCGAGCGGTGCGGCCTTCCGCTCCCGCGCCCCACCCCGTTCCTGACACCGATCTGATCGCAGGGCTCGCGCCGCACAGTTTGCGGACGTCCCCCAGCCACGGTCCGCTCGCATTCCGCGAGCCGCAAGCCGTCCTTCCGCAGCCCGTGACAACGGGCGCGCGACGGCATCATCAGGAATCACATCATGCTTCGCTCGCCCACCACCCGCGCTCTTTTCCTCGGCGGCTCGGCACTTGCCGTGCTCGCCGCCGCCACCTCCACCGCCTCATCCCAGAGCGCCAGCCCTGCTCCGTCGGCAGCACCGCCCGCGCCTACGGCGGCGCCATCGTCCAGCTCCACCGCCCTGCCCGAAATCGTCGTGCAGTCGCCGAGCCCGATCGTGCGGCGGCGCCCGGTGCATACGGCATCCGGCACCGGCACGGGGCCCCACCGTCCGGCGCGCGCGTCCCATCCCGTCCAGCAGGCCGCCGCCCCCGCCCCAGCGGCACCGCAGGCCGAGCCGCCCACGCGCGGCGCGCTGCCGATCGTCACCGACCAGTTCGCCACCGTCACCGTGGTGCCGAACGAGGAAATCCGCCGCAACGGCGCCTCCACCCTCGGCGACCTGCTGCTCGACAAGCCCGGCATCACCGGCTCATCGTTCGCGCCCGGCGCCTCGAGCCGGCCGATCATCCGCGGCCTCGACGTCAACCGTGTCGGCATCGCCGAGAACGGCATCGGCGGCGGCGGCGCATCCGACCTCGGCGAGGATCACTTCGTGCCGATCGATCCCCTGACCACCAATCAGGTGGAGGTGATCCGTGGCCCGGCGACGCTGCGCTACGGCTCGCAGTCGATCGGCGGCGTGGTCAGCGCCACCAACAACCGCATTCCCGACGCGATGCCCTGCGCGCAGCCGTTCCAGTCCTACGGCATGCCGATGAAGGCGCCGCTCGCCGCCTCCGCCCCCTGCGTCAGCTTCGAAACTCGCAGCGGTTTCTCCAGCGTCAATCTCGGCCGCGAGGGCGCGATGCTGCTCGATGCCGGCGGCAACAACGTCGCCATCCATGCCGACGGCTACCTGCGTTCGAGCGAGGACTACGGCGTGCCGAGCTATCCATACCGGTTCGAACCGGGCCGGCCGTTCAACGGCCGCCAGCCCAATTCAGCGGCACGCTCGGAGGGCGGATCGCTCGGCGGCTCCTACTTCTTCGACGGCGGCTTCGTCGGCCTCGCGGTGATCCAGAACAACGCCCTCTACCATATCCCGGGCATCGACGGCTCCAACCACAACACCCGCATCAACGCACATCAGACCAAGATCCTGTCGAAGGGCGAGTACCGTCCGGACTCGCCGCTGATCGACGCGATCCGCTTCTGGATCGGCGCCACGGACTATCGCCACAACGAGCTCGGGCTCGCCGATCCCGCAGATCCGACCTCCGACGGCTTGCGCCAGACCTTCACCAACAAGGAGCAGGAAGGCCGCCTCGAGGTGCAGCTTGCGCCCTTCAACCTGCGTTTTGCGAGCCTCACCACCGCGATCGGCGTGCAGGCTGGCCACCAGGAGCTGACCGCGCCGAGCCCGGACAATCCGGGCACGCAGTTCAACGGCCTGTGGGACCCCAACCACAACAGCCGCGTCGCCGGCTACATGTTCAACGAGTTCAGGTTCAGCGACACCACCAAGGCGCAGGTCGCGGGCCGCATCGAGCATGTCAGCCTCAGCGGCATGACGCCGGACTTCCCGGCAGACTTCATCCCCGACGGCATCGATCGGCCGACCGTGCAGCGCAATCCGAACTACACGCCGAAAAGCGTGAGCATCGGCCTGATCCAGAACCTGCCGTGGGATCTCGTCGCCAGCCTCACCGCGCAATACACCGAACGCGCGCCGAAGCCGGCCGAGCTGTTCTCGCGCGGCGCCCACGACGCCACCGGCACGTTCGACATCGGCAATCCCAACCTGACAATCGAGGCGGCGAAGTCGGTCGAACTGGGGCTGCGCCGCGCCACCGGGCCGTTCCGGTTCGAGGCCACCGCCTACTACACCCGCTTCAACGGCTTCATCTTCCGCAACCTGACCGGCCTGATGTGCGGCAGCGATTTCGCGTCCTGCGGTAACGGCGATCCCGGCAACGAGGGCAAGCAGGCGATCTACTCGCAGCGCGACGCCACCTTCCGTGGCGGCGAATTCCAGTTCCAGTACGACGTGATGCCGATCGCCAGCGGCCTGTTCGGCGTCGAGGGCCAGTACGATATCGTGCGCGCCACCTTCACCGACGGCAACAACGTGCCGCGCATTCCACCGCAACGCCTCGGCGGCGGCGCCTACTGGCGCAACACCAACTGGCTGGCCAAGGTCAACCTGCTGCACGCCTTCGCGCAGAACCAGACCGGCGGCGTCGAGACGCCGACCCCGGGCTACGACCGGCTGCGCGCGGAGCTCAGCTACACCGAGAAGCTGCCGCACAGCGGCTTCGGCCTGTCGGAGTACACGATCGGCGTGATCGGCGACAACCTGCTCAACCAGGATATCCGCGACCACGTTTCCTACACCAAGGACGAGGTGCTGCTGCCCGGCATGAACATCCGCGTGTTCGCCAACACCAGGTGGTGATGGCCGCGCGCTTCGGAGCGCGGAAACCGTCATGGTGAGGAGGCGCGTAAGCGCCGTCTCGAACCATGACGCCCGATCTTTTTGTGCGTCATTCCGGGGCGTCGCGCAGCGACGAACCCGAAATCTCTGCGACAAAATCTCGTGGTGCGGCCGAGATTCCGGATCGCCGCTGCGCGGCGTCCGGAATGACGGTGGGATGCGGGAAAGGCCTTGAGATGCGACGCCGTGGCCTCATCCTTCGAGACGCGGCTTGCGCCGCTCCTCAGAATGAGGAGGTGACGTCGGAGGGAAGCGGCAAACGGTCGTGACGCCAGCGTCAGCCAATCGCTTCCGGCGCGCTCCAGTCGGGGCGGATCGCGCCGCTGACGCCCTCGAAGGCGCCCTCGACCAGCTCGGCCACCAGAAGGCGCCTTGTGTCGACCGGCCCCGGCATGATGGCACGGCCCTTCGGGATCGGCTTGAAGCCGGCCTTGGTGTAGTAGGCGGCATCCCCCACCAGCACCACCAGGCGGTGGCCGGCGGCCTTGGCGTCCTGCAGCGCCCGCGCCAGCAGCGCCTTGCCGACGCCGCGGTCGCGGAATGGCGGCTCGACCGTCAGCGGTCCGAGCAGCAGCGCCGGGGTGTCGCCGATGCAGATCGGCAACTGCCGCACCGAACCGACCAGCAGCGTGCCGATATGCGCGGTGAAGGACAGGCTGAGGCGGTGGCCAACATGCTCGCGCAGCCGGTAGGCGCTGAGCACGAACCGGCCCGGGCCGAAGGTGCGCTCGTGCAACCGCTCGATGGCCGTGGCGTCGTTGGCGGTTTCCGGCAGGATGGTCAGGGACAGGTCGCTCATGGCTGCGCCGCATAGCATCTGGCGCCGGGGCGGTCCATGGCGGAGATGGGCCTGGCGAACCGCGTTCAGCTCCAGTCTGGCGACGTCGGCGCGTTCTCCAGCACTTCGGCGATCCGCCGCCGGGTGCCGCGGGTGGTGTCGTCCGGAAGCGCATCGAGCGCGTAGAAGCCGCAGGCGATGATCTCGTGGTTCGGCGCCGGCAGGCCAGCCTGACGGAACGCGCGCACCACATAGACCGCGACATGATCGCGCCGGGAAATCCGGCGGTTGAAAAACACCCCATGCAGCGTCGGGGGGCCCGTGATCTCGATCTGGCCCTCCTCCCACAACTCGCGCGTGAGCGCCTCATTGCAGGTCTCGCCGACCTCGACCCCGCCACCCGGCAGGTGCCAGCCCGCGACATAGGAGTGCTGCACCAGAAACACGCGGCCATCCGCATCCACGACCAGCGCGCGCACGCCGAGCGTCATGCCACGGGCGAAGCGCCAGTACAGATGCAAGACACGGCGGATCGCCGGCTCGAGCGCCGTGCGCAACGGTTGCAGGTTCATGGCGTCGGCGTCCCGATGTCCCCTTCCGCGCCCACGCGTCGCATGGCGCCTGACAGGCCTTGCATCGTCCTGCCGGTGTTGTCAAAACCTTGCCCGGGATCGGCACGAGTTCCAGGGATGGCTGGCGTCGCGGCCGACCGGCAACCGACCGCCACCGCCATGCGCCTCTCGATCAACGGGTCCGCCGATGACCACCTTCACGCTCGCGCACCTGTCCGATCCGCACCTGCCGCCGATGCCCCGCCCGACGCTCGGTGAACTCGCGGGCAAGCGGGTGATCGGCTACGTCAACTGGACGCGCAACCGCCACCGGGTGCATCGCAGCGAGGTGATCGATGCGCTGATCGCCGATCTCAAGGCGCGCCGGCCGGACCATGTCGCCGTTACCGGTGATCTCGTCAACATCGCGCTGCCGGCTGAAATCATGCGCGCGGCCGAATGGCTGCGCTCGGTCGGCAGCACCGATGACGTCACGCTGGTGCCGGGCAACCACGATGCTTATGTCGCCGCCGCCGCCGCCCATGTGGCGCGGGCGTGGGGCGACTACATGCGCGGCGACGACGCGGATGCTGCACACTTTCCCTTCGTGCGGCGGCGCGGCCCGCTGACGCTGATCGGCCTCACCACCGCGGTGCCGACCGCGCCCTTCCGCGCCACCGGACGCCTCGGCCGCACCCAGATCGCCGCGCTCGACGCGCTGCTCGGCAGCCTCGCCGATGACGGCAATTTTCGCGTGCTGCTGCTGCACCATCCGCTGCAATCGGCGCCGCATCGCCGGCATGCGCGGCTGACCGATTCCGCGGCGCTGCGCACCCTGCTCCGCCGCCATGGCGTCGACCTCGTGCTGCACGGCCACGACCACCGCCATGCCGTAACCTACGTCGACGGCCCGCTGACGCGCATTCCGGTGATCGGCGTGCCGTCGGCCTCAGTCGCGGCCGGCAGCCATCGCGAGCCCGCGGCCTACAACCTGTTCGCGATCACGCGCGGCAATGCCGGCTGGCATGTGGAGATGACGACCCGCGGCCTGCGGCACGACGGCATCACAGTGCTGCGCAAGGACGTGCTGCTGTAGGACGGCTTTCCGTTCACACGCTTTGCAGGGCGGCGAGCAGCGCGATGCCGAACAGCACCGCCATGCCGGCAAGAAAGCCGAGCACGAACACCCATACATTCCTGCGCTTCGGGCGGGCTGCAGCGGTCCCCGGCAGAGCTGCGCCGGTGTCGAGCGCCAGCGCCGGCTCGGCATGGCCCGGCAACGGCATGGTGACCAGCGCATGCTCGCGCTCGATCATGCGGCGGGCGACATAGTCGGTCACCGCGTCCACGATCGCCTTCACCTCCAGCGATTCGGCCAGCACGATGCGGCCGAAGCGGGTGTCCTGAACGAAGCGATAGAGCCGTTTGTCGCGCCCCATCACCACATGGGCGACGACATCGACCCACAGCCGCGGCGTGTCGCCGCGGCTGATGCCGCGATCGAACAGATCGACCTCGTCGGGAATCTCGGAAAACAGCGGATCCAGCGCATCGTTGAGAATCTCGAGCCGCGCGACTTCGGCATCGCGCAGCTCGACCACCACCGCGGTGCGGTCGGCGGCTTCGATCCGGGCCCTGCGCAGAGCGTCGCGCAGCCGGGTCTGCCGTGTCTCGCCCGTCATGTCGCTCTCGAGGTTTGGCACGCTCGCGGTCCTTTAGCCTGCATTCGCCCTGGACGCTTAACCTACCAGTAACCATCGGCCCGGCAAAGGGCCGGGAAACAGCCAATCGTCTGAAATCCCTGTCCTAAAATGAGATGACAGCGCCTTTTCCGGGCATCCGGCCCAGGCACGCCGCGGGCCATGCCGGGCCATGAACAAGAACGGCCCCGCCCGCGGGACCGGGCGAGGCCGTGCCTCCTTGGTCGTTTCTTGAGCCCCGGCCAGGCCGGAGGCGAAGCCCTGATCAGGCCATGGCGCGGCGCGGCTCTTCCACGATCGAGAAGCGAACGTTGCAGCGATGCCGGTTCTGCTCCGACAGCGTGCGCCAGGCGTCCTCGGCCTCGCGGCGCGACGGGAACGGACCTTCGACCTGCGCGCTTCCATGCACCAGCGTGTGGAAGTTCAGCGACCGGAATTCACCGCCCACCACCCAGAAATGCGTACCGTGCATGGTCGTACTCCTCTTGGTTCCCTGCGACATTCGTGACAAAGCGCCGCGAAATCTGATCTGTAGATAACGCTGAATCCGAAAGCGGCGCCAGATACCTTGATATCGAACAGTGATGTGATGTAACATTCACACTTGTAACAAAAGTAATATTGTAAATTTTGTAAAATTTACAGCCTTTGACAGGTCGAGGTGACGGCATGGCCGCGGATTCCGGGAAAAAGCTGTTCGTGGGCCCCCGCTTCCGGCGGATCCGCCAGCAGCTGGGGCTGTCGCAGACCCAGATCGCCGAAGGGCTCGGCATCTCGCCGAGCTATGTCAACCTGATCGAGCGCAACCAGCGCCCGGTGACGGCGCAGATCCTGCTGCGCCTCGCGGAAACCTACGACCTCGACCTGCGCGACCTCGCCTCCGCAGACGAGGACCGCTTCTTCGCCGAACTCAACGAGATCTTCTCCGACCCGCTGTTCCGCCAGATCGACCTGCCCAAGCAGGAGCTGCGCGACCTCGCCGAGCTGTGCCCCGGCGTCACCCATGCGCTGCAGCGGCTCTACGCCGCCTACGCCGAGGCGCGCCGCGGCGAGACGCTGGCGGCGGCGCAGTTCGCCGAACGCGACGAAGGCCCGCGCTACGAGGCCAACCCGATCGAGCGGGTGCGCGACCTCATCGAGGCCAACCGCAACTACTTTCCCGAACTGGAGCAGGCGGCCGAAGGCCTGCGCGACGCGCTCGGCGCCACGGCGCAGGAGCTGTTCGCCGCGCTCGGCGCGCGGCTGCGCGAGAAGCACTCGATCACCGTGCGCATCATGCCGATCGACGTGATGCGCGAGACGCTGCGCCGCTTCGACCGTCATCGCCGGCAACTGCTGCTGTCGGAGCTCGTCGACCTGCCGAGCCGCTCGTTCCATCTCGCCTTCCAGACGGCGCTGTCGGAGTTCGGCCCCGTGCTGGAGGCGATCGTCGGCCGCGCCGGGCCGCTCGACGACACCGCGCGGCGGCTCTACCGCATCACGCTCGCCAACTACTTCGCCGCCGCCGCGATGATGCCCTATCAGGAGGTGCACGGCGCGGCCGAGACACTGGGCTACGACGTCCATGTGATCGCGCAACGCTTTGGCGCCAGCTTCGAGCAGGTGTGCCACCGCCTGACCACCCTGCAGCGCCCGAACGCGCGCGGCATTCCGTTCTTCCTGCTGCGCGTCGACAACGCCGGCAACGTCTCCAAGCGCTTCTCGTCCGGCACCTTCCCGTTCTCGAAGTTCGGCGGCACCTGCCCGTTGTGGAACGTGCACTCAACCTTCGACACGCCGGACCGCCTGCTGCGCCAGATCGTCGAGATGCCCGACGGCAGCCGCTATTTCTCGATCGCACAGACCCTGCGCCGCCCGGTGGCGCCCCACCCGCACCTGCAGCCGCGCTTCGCCATCGGGCTCGGCTGCGACATCCGCTACGCCTCGAAGCTCATCTATGCGGTCGGCATGGACCTCGAGAAAGCGCAGGGCACGCCGATCGGCGTCAACTGCCGGCTATGCGAGCGGGAAAACTGCGCCCAGCGCGCCGAACCGCCGCTGACCCGCACCCTGATCCTCGACGAGACCACCCGGCGGATGTCGAGCTTTGCGTTCAGCAATGCGAGGGAGCTGTGAGGCGTGCTCCGCCACATCCCACCGCCGTGACTTTACGGTGACTCCGCACCAGAAATCATCGTTTTGCGCTGAGTGAGACGACACACTGCCCGGAATTCTGCAAAACCGCTCAAGGACATGCGTCGGTTGCGCGGGGATATGATGGGCGTTGGGGGCGGACGGGCGGCGAAACCGCGGGCGGGCTGTAGGCGGTGGTATGCCGCCTGGCTGGGCGGCTCGGCGCTTGCGAGCCTTGCGATCGCATCGCCCGCCACCGCGGACCAGACCTGGATCGGCGCGACGTCCGGCGACTGGTTCACCGGCTCCAACTGGAGCGGCAGCGCGGTCCCGACCGGTGGCGACAACGTCACCATCAATACGACAACGCCGCATACGGCGACGATCGGCCACGGCGGAACGGCGACCGCTGGAGAGCTCACCGTCGGCAACAGCGCGACCGGCACCCTCGCCATCACAGGCGGATCGCAACTGCTCCCCGCCGGCCGCATCTATATCGGGCGCAATGCCGGATCGAGCGGTCTGCTGACACTCGATGGCACAAACACCGCCATTGTGACCGCCAACAACGTTTATCTCGGCTATGACGGCAGTGGCACGCTCGCGATCCGCGGCAGCGCCGGCCTGACGGGCACCTACATGTTGGTCGGCGCCAATGCCGGATCGACCGGTCAGCTGACCGTCGATGGACCGACCTCGCACATCTATTTGAACAACGACCTCCACGTCGGTACAGGCGGCACCGGTACCGCCAGCTTCACCAACGGTGCGACATTGTGGTCGTCGCAGCTCGTCATCGGCACCTCCGCCGGCGCCAATGGCACGGTGACGGTCGACGGCCAGGGAACGACGGTCTCGCCGCAGAACTACATCATTGTCGGCGACGCTGGCACCGGCACATTGAACATCACCCATGGCGGCAGCGTATCCGGCGGCGGTCAGTTCGGGATATCGATCGGCGAATCGGCCGGCGGCGTCGGCACCGTCAACGTCAGCGGCGCGGGATCGACCTTCACGTCCCAATGGTCATTGACCGTCGGCAACTACGGCACCGGCACACTCAATGTCACCAACGGCGGCCAGGCCACGGCCTCCGCCATGTATGTCGGCTTCTCCGCAGGCTCCAGCGGCACCGTGACCATCGGCAGCGGCGGCCAGGCCGGCATCGGCGTCATCTACGTCGGCATGTACCAGGGCGCCTCCGGCACGATGACCATTGCGAGCGGCGGCCAGGCCGCTGTGGGCAGCCTCTTCGTCGGCGCGACCCCCGGCTCCACCGGCGCGCTGACCGTCGACGGCGCCGGATCGATCCTTGCGATCGCCAACAGCCTGGCGACGGGATACATGGGGACAGGAAACACCCAGATCAGCAATGGCGGCCAGATCAAGGCGCTGTCGAGCGCAACCATTCTCGATGTCGGCGTCAACGGATCAGGTACCCTTTCGATCGATGGCGCCGGCTCGAGCCTGAACGCCGCGGGCGCGGAATTGCAGCTCGGGCGCAACGGCGGCTCCGGCACCCTCGCCATCACCCATCGCGGCACGGCGACCGTGGGCACCGCGACCCTCGCCGGTGGCGGCGGCAACAGCGCGATCACGGTCGACGGCGCCGGATCGCAATTCAAGGCCGATACACTGACGCTGGGCGGCAGCGGCACGGGCACGCTGACCGTGTCGAATGGCGGCAACGTCACCACCACCCACGCGATCGCCGTCGGCACGACCAGCACCATCAACATCGGCGCCGCCATTGGCGCGACGCCGACCGGCGCCGGCACCATTGCGGCCCCCGGCATCGACTTCGGCTCGGGCAACGGCACCATCGTGTTCAACCATACGAACGCGAACTATGCCTTCACCACGCCGCTGAGCGGCAGCGGCAATGTCGACGTCGAAGCCGGCACCACGGTGTTCTCGACCACGCAGGGCTACACCGGCGTCACTTTTGTCAACGGCGGCCAACTGATCGTCACCGGCGACATTTCATCGTCCGGCGTGGTGCTGGTCGGCACCGGCGGCACGCTCGGCGGCACCGGCCGCGTGCCGTTCACCCTGCTCGACACTGGCACGCTGGCGCCAGGCGTCGGTAACACGATCGGCACACTGACCGTCAACGACCGCGTGATGTTCTGCGCCTGCAGCACCCTGGCGGTGAAGGTGTCGGCCAGTGGCAGCGACCTCGTGCGGATCGTGCCCGGCAGCCTCAGCAACGGTGATGCCGTCCTCGACGGCACCGTGAAGGTGTCGTCGCCGACGGCGAACTATCGCTTCGGCAAGCCTTATACCATCCTGACCGCCCCGGGCGGCCTCAACGACACCACCTTTGCATCGCTGGTGATCCCTTTCGCCGGCATGAGCGGCCGGCTGAGTTATACCAACACCGACGTGCTGTTGACGCTGACCTCCCAGCTGGCGTCGACGCCGGGACTGAACCGCAACCAGCAGGCCGTCGCCTACACGCTCGACGCCGCCCTCAACGCAGGCGGAGCGAGCGGCGGCCTCGGTGCCCTGTTCGGCGCCCCGGCCGCGTCATTCACGCAGGCCACCGGCGAGAGCGCAACAGGTTCGCAGCAGACGACGTTCAATGCGATGAACGCCTTCCTCGGCGGGCTGCTCGACCATGGCGGCGCCGGCTTCGACGGCGGATCGGGAGGTCCCATCGCCTTTGCCGACAGCAACGCTCTTGGCCGCACGGCGGCGACGCGCGACGCCTACGCCATGATCACCAAGGCGGCACCGACAGCCGAACCGTTCGCCGCGCGCTGGAACGTGTGGGCCGGCGGCTTTGGCGGCAGCCAGACCACCGACGGCAACGCCGTGATCGGCAGCGGCTCGACCACCAGCCGGATCGGCGGCGGCATGGTCGGCGCTGATTATCGGCTGTCGCGCGATACGCTGGTCGGCTTCGCGCTGGCCGGCGGCGGCACCAGCTTCAGCGTCGCCGGCAGCGGCAGCGGCCGCTCCGACCTGTTCCAGGCCGGTGCATTCGTGCGTCATACCATGGGCACGAGCTATCTCACCGCCGCCTTCGCCTATGGCTGGCAGGACATCACCACCGACCGCACCGTGACGCTCGCCGGCGCCGATCGCCTGCAGGCCCGCTTCAACGCCAACGCCTTCTCGGGCCGCATCGAAGGCGGCCGCCGCATCGCGACGCCGTGGTTCGGCCTGACGCCTTACGCAGCGGTGCAGGCCACCGCCTACAACCTGCCGGCCTATGTCGAGCAGACCCAGGCCGGCGCCGGCAGCTTCGCGCTCGCTTACGGCGCGAAGGGGGTCACCGACACCCGCACCGAACTCGGCGTGCGCGTCGACCGCTCCTTCGCGCTGACCACCGCGCTGTTGACGCTGCGCGGCCGCGCCTACTGGGTGCACGACTTCAACCCCGACCGCAGCATCGCGGCGACTTTCCAGACGCTGCCAGGCGCGTCCTTCGTGGTCAATGGCGCGGCACAGGCGCAGAACGCGGCGCTGACCACCGCGGCCGCAGAACTGTCCTGGACAAACGGCTTCTCCGTCGCCGCAACCTTCGAGGGCGAGTTCTCCGAGATCAGCCGCTCCTATGGCGGCAAGGGCACCCTGCGCTACCAGTGGTGAGACCGGCGGGGGCGTCCCGCGCTACTCTTGTGCCGTTCGCCGGGAATGACCGGCCACCCCGCGCAAGCGCTCCGGCCGGCGGCGCAGACCCAGGGATTGATCGGGAACCGGACGGCATCCCGCGCCACCGGCGGCTGCCACACTTTGCCTTCGACGCCGCCCCGGAGTAGTGAGACAGCCGGCACGCCACGGTCCAGATCGTGGCTTCAGCTCGATCACCCCAACCGGACGACACCAGAAGGAGACACTCATGACGGACACCATTGGCATCATCGGCGCCGGAACCATGGGCAACGGCATCGCCCAGGTGTGCGCCGTGGCCGGCCTCAACGTGGTGATGGTCGACATCTCCGACGCGGCGGTGCAGCGCGGCGTGGCGGCGGTGGACGGCAGCTTGGTGCGGCTGATCAAGAAGGACAAGCTCACCGTCGCCGACCGCGATGCCGCGCTCGCCCGCATCACCGCGACCACCGACAAGAGCAAGCTCGCCACCTGCGACCTCGTCATCGAGGCGGCGACCGAGAACGAGGAGCTCAAGGTCAAGATCCTCAAGGACCTCTGCGCGACGCTGAAACCGGAGGCGCTGGTCGCCACCAACACCTCGTCGATCTCGATCACCAAGCTCGCCGCGGCGACCGACCGCCCCGACCGCTTCATCGGCCTGCACTTCTTCAACCCGGTGCCGATGATGGCGTTGCTCGAGCTGATCCGCGGCCTGCAGACCTCCGACGCCACTCACGCCAAGGCGGAAGCATTCGCCAAGCGCATCGGCAAGGTGTCGATCACCGCCAAGAACAGCCCCGGCTTCGCCGTCAACCGCATCCTGTGCCCGATGATCAACGAGGCGATCTTCGCGCTGCAGGAAGGGCTGGCGACGGCGGCCGACATCGACGAGGGCATGAAGCTCGGCTGCAACCACCCGATCGGCCCGCTCGCGCTCGCCGACATGATCGGCCTCGACACCATGCTGTCGGTGATGGACGTGTTCTACAAGGGCTTCAACGATCCGAAGTACCGTGCGGCCCCGCTGCTCAAGGAAATGGTCGACGCCGGTCACCTCGGCCGCAAGACCGGCAAGGGCTTCTACGACTACAGCGCGAAAGCTTAAACGCCCGCGACCAGCCGCGTTGGCAGCTACGCCTGCCAATGCGGCAGCGCAGCGCCAAAATTGCGCCAACCAAAACCGCGCCGCTGCGTTATCCTCTCACCCAGAGGATGCGCACGGTTTCGGCCATGACCACGATCTGGACCTGCAAATCCACCGCCGCTCTCGAACGCGAGGCCTGGGGCCACGACCCCGACGCCGCGGTCAGGCCGTTGCGGCGCACCCTCACCGCCCTCAACCTGATCGCCCTCGGCGTCGGCGGCATCATCGGCGCCGGCATCTTCGTGCTCACCGGACATGCCGCCGCGACCAATGCGGGGCCTGCGGTGACGCTGTCGTACCTGCTCGGCGCGGTGGCCTGCGCCTTCGCCGGGCTGTGCTACGCCGAGATGGCCGCTGCGGTGCCGGTCAGCGGCAGCGCCTACACCTATGCCTACGCAACCCTGGGCGAGCTCGTCGCCTGGATCATCGGCTGGGACCTGATCCTGGAATACGCCGTGGGCGCGATCGCCGTCGCCATCGGCTGGTCGGGCTATGTCGTGAGCTTCACCCGCGATCTCGGCCTTGCCATTCCCGACCGTTTCGCGGCGGCGCCACTCGCCTACGACGCAGCAACCCATAGCTGGTCGGCGACCGGCGCGATCGTCAATCTTCCGGCGATGATCGTCATCGTCGGCATCAGCGCGCTGCTGGTCGGCGGCGCCAGGCAGTCGGCGCGGTTCAGTGGCGTCATGGTGGTGCTCAAGCTCGTGGTGATCGCACTGTTCCTCACCCTTGCCGCACCGGCGGTGAGCAGCGCGAACTGGGTGACGGCGAGCAACCCGGCCGGCGCCTACATCCCGCCGGCGCAGGGTTTTGGCGTGTTCGGCTGGTCCGGCGTGGTGCGCGGCGCCGCGGTCGTGTTCTTCGCCTATATCGGCTTCGACGCGCTCTCGACCGCCGTACAGGAGGCAAAGGCCCCGACCCGCGACGTGCCGATCGGCATCCTCGGCTCGCTGGTGATCTGCACGGGCCTCTACATGGCGGTGGGCTATGTGCTGACCGGCATCGTGCCGTTCGACCGCCTCAACGTGCCGGACCCGATCGCCGTGGGGATCGATGCCGCCGGAGTGCGCTGGCTCGCCCCGTTCATCAAGCTCGGCATCATCTTCGGCCTGACCTCGGTGATCCTGCTGATGCTGCTGGCGCAGCCGCGCATCTTCCGCGCCATGGCCCATGACGGCCTGCTGCCGGCCATCGCGGCCAAAATTCATCCGCGGCTGCACACGCCCTATATCGCGACCATCGCCACCGGCGCCGTCGTCACTGTGCTGGCCGGCCTGCTGCCGATCGGTCTCGTCGGCGAACTCGTCAGCATCGGCACGCTGTTCGCGTTCGTCGTGGTCTCGATCGGCGTGCTGGTGCTGCGCCTCACCGAGCCGACGCTGCCGCGCCCGTTCCGGGCGCCGGCGATCTGGCTGGTCGCCCCCGCCGGCGCACTCACGTCGCTGTTCCTGATGATCGGCCTGCCGCTCGACACCTGGGTGCGGCTCGCCGTGTGGCTAGCCGCCGGCCTTGCGATCTACGCCGTCTATGGCCGGCGACACAGCCGGCTGCGGCGCGACGCCGAGGCAGGGCCCTAGCCCTGCCCTGACATCATGCACAGCCTAGGCCGCCGTCACTTCACCAGCGGACAGCCGCCGTCCTTGAGCGGGCGGAACGCCTCATCGCCCGGCACCTCGGCAAGGATCTTGTAGTAGTCCCATGGCGCCTTGGATTCTTCCGGCTTCTTGACCTGCAGCAGCAGCATGCTGTGCACCATGCGGCCATCCTCGCGCAGGTAGCCGTTGTCGGTGAAGGCGTCGCGCACCGGGATTTCGCGCATCTTCGCCAGCACGGCCCTGGTCTCGGTGGTGCCGGCGGCCTGCACCGCCTTGAGATAGTGCAGCGTGCCGCTGTAGGTCGCCGCCTGGTTCATGGTCGGCATCCGCTTCATGCGCTCGAAGAAGCGCTTGCCGAAGGCGCGGGTGCGCTCGTTCTGGTCCCAGTAATAGGCCTCGGTGACGATCAGCCCCTGGGCGAGCTTGAGCCCGAGGCTGTGGATGTCGGAAATGAACATCACGATGCCGGCGAGGTTCTGGCCGCCGGCGACGATGCCAAATTCCGAGGCCTGCTTGATGGTGTTGATGGTGTCGCCACCGGCATTGGCAAGGCCGATGATCTTGGCTTTGGAGGCCTGGGCCTGCAGCAGGAAGGAGGAGAAGTCCGGCGTGTTGAGCGGCGCACGGGCGCTGCCCAGCACCTTGCCGCCCGCCACCTTCACCACCTCGCTGACGTCGCGCTCGATCGAGTGGCCAAACAGGTAGTCGGCGGTGATGAAGAACCAGCTGTCGCCGCCCTGCCTGACGATGGCGCTGCCGACGGTGTGGGCGTTGGAATAGGTGTCGTAGGTCCAGTGCGCCGTGTAGGGCGAGCAGGACTTGCCGGTGATGTCGGAGCTCGCGGCATCCGTGATGATCATGATCTTCTGGAATTGCTTCGACATTTCCATGCCGGCGAGCGCCGTTGCCGAGGTCGGCATGTCGATGATCATGTCGACGCCTTCGCTCTCGTACCATTTGCGGGTGATCGCGGCAGCGACATCGGCCTTGTTCTGCGCGTCGGCGCTGATCATCTCGATCGGCCGGCCCAGCACGGTGCCCTTGAAGTCCTCGATCGCCATCCTCGCGCCTTCGACATTGCCGGCGCCGCCGATGTCGGAATAGACCGAGTTGAAATCCGTGAGCACGCCGATCTTGATCGGCGCTGCGGGCTGCTGCGCCTGCGCGACCGCGCCAAGACCAACCGACAGGGCGAGCGCCAGCGACGCGGCGGCGCAACCGAAGACTTTCATGAAACCTCCCAGGACGTTATCGTCGACGTTGTCCGCCGATCGGGCCGCAGCATGACGGCGCGGTGACAGCCGCGCAAGGCAGGAGGCTGATTCATCTCGCCGCAGACGCGCCCCGTCCCCGATCCGGATGTCTGCACAGTGGAATTCTTCCGCGAGGACGGGCATCATCACACCGCAGCAGGGCCGGCCAGGCCATGGCAACCAACGGGGCACTTCATGGGGACGTTCTCGCACATCCGGCCGCTCGCGGGGCTCGCCCTGCTCGTGCCGCTCATTGTCGCCGCGCCGGCCGGCGCAGACGGCCTGCGCACCGAGCCGCTGACGCTTCGCACGGCGATTCCCGGCGCCGGCACGGTCGAGCTGGAGGCCATGGTGGTGCGCCCGGACGACGGCGCGCCGCATCCGCTCGCGATCATCAACCACGGCTCGCCGCGAGACGGCAACGACCGGCCCAACATGTCACCGTTCCGGATGTGGGGGCCGGCAAGCATGTTCGCGCGGCGGGGCTGGACGGCGGTGTCTTTCATGCGCCGCGGCTACGGCCTGTCTCAGGGCGGCTGGGCCGAGACCTACGGCTCCTGCTCCCGCCCTGACTACGCCACGGCGGGACTTGCCGGCGCCAGCGACATCGCCGCGGTGGCCCATGCCATGGGCGAGCAGTCTTATGTCAGCAAGGGCCGCTGGATCAGCGTCGGCGTCTCCGCCGGCGGCTTTGCCACGGTGGCGCTGACCTCCATGGCCCCGCAAGGCCTGGTGGCCGCGCTCAGCTTCGCGCCGGGCCGCGGCTCGTCGGGGCCGGACAAGGTGTGCGGGGAGGATCAGCTGATCGCCGCGTACGCCCAGTACGGCAAGACATCGCGCGTGCCGCTGCTGTGGGTGTCGGCCGAGAACGACCATTTCTTCGGACCGCAGCTGACAGCGCGGCTCACAGCCGCCTTCAACACGGCCGGTGGCCACGCCACCTTCGTGCAGACGCCCGCCTTCGGCACCGACGGCCACGAGCTGTTCGGCGCCACGGAGGGCCGCGCCATCTGGGCGCCGATCGTCGACAGCTTCCTCGGCACCAACAACCTCACGCTGCGCGCCACCCCGATCGCGGTGACGCGGCCGAATGTGCCGCCACCTGCGAGCCTCGGTGCCGGTGGCCGCACCGCGTTCAGCAACTATCTCGATAGCGGTCCCAACAAGGCATTCGCCGTCAGCGGCTCGCATTTCGGCTGGGCCAGCGGCCGCCGCTCGCCCGAGCAGGCGCGCGAGGATGCGCTGGGATTCTGCAACGGCAACGCCGAAGGCTGTACGGTTGTCAACGTCAACGACCGTCCGGCAGCCCCTGAATCGTCTAACGATGCACGATCAGGACAAGTCCGGATACGATAGCAAAGCCAAGCACGAACAGCCGCAGGCGCTGCCGATCGAGCAGCGCATGCGCAAAGCGGCTGCAGGCGATCCCCAGCACCAGCGCCGGCAGCAGCAGCAGTGATGCGCCGGCCTGCCACCACGCCAGCCGCCCGCTCGCGGCGAGCAACAGCAGCGAGAAAACCTCGCCGATCAGGAAGCACAACGCGACATTGGCGCGCAGCTGCGCGGCACTGTGGTGCTGGTAGACCAGCGCCAGCGGCGGACCGCCGATCCCGGTCGCTGTTTCGGTAACCCCGGTGACCAGGCCCGCGGCCAGGAAGGCGGGGCGGGAGGGTGCGAACTTCGGCGCCAGCAGCGAGGCAACCGCCGCCAGCAACGTGGCGGCGCCGACCAGCAGGTTGAGCAACGCCGACGACACCGCGACCAGGATCCAGTAGCCGGCGAAGGTGCCGGCGGTACGCCCGGCGGTGATCCAGCCGGTGCCGAACCAGTCCACCGCACGACGCTCGCGCCAGGCGACGAAGGCGTTGAGCGGCAGCATCAGCAGCAACAATCCGCCAGGCAGAAATGTCGGCGCAACCAGGGCCATCACCGGCGCGACGATGAGCGCGAAGCCGACGCCGATCGCCGCCTGTACGAAGCCGGCGACCGCGACCACCACGGCGATCAGTGCAAGCAGACCGAGGCTCACACCCCGCTCCGTGCCGTGGTGGCCGCGCGGTGGCGGCCGGAGGTCGGGTGCACGCGCCTGATCGGCGCCCGCGCCACCGTGCGCTGCGCCGCGGCCGTGACCTCGCGCATCAGCGCGCGGCCGTCCCAGTCCACCGGCCAGCCTTCCCACAGCCGCAACTGGCCACCGACCATGACCGCGACGATCTGGTCACGGTTGCCGAACCGCACCAGCTCCCAGGTCAAATCCCACGATGGCGCGAACTCCGGCGTCTCGATATCGATGAGCAGGCAGTCGGCGGCGAGCCCCGGCGCAATCTGTCCGGTGACCGCGCCGAGCCCGATCGCCGCGGCGCCCGCGCCACAGGCGTGGTCGAGCCAGGTCCAGCCCCCGCCGCAGGACGAATCGCCGATCGACAGGCCGAAGGCGTAGCGCTGCGCGGCTTCCGCGGCATCGAGCAGGCGGAAGGCGTCGCTGCGGGTGCCGTCGGTGCCGAGACCGAAGCGGATGCCCATGGCGTCCATCAGCACCGCGGGCGCGACCGCGTTGCCCTTCCACGCCGACGCCACCGGATTGTAGGCGACCGCCGCATCGGTGCTGCGCAGCATGGCGAGTTCGGCCGGGGTGATCAGCGTTGCATGGGCGAGCAGCATCTGCGGGCCGAGCGCGCCGATGTGATGCAAATGCTCGATCGGGCGCAGACCACGGTCGACCAGCGAGCGCTCCACCGCCACCAGATGCTCGTTGACATGGGTCTGGAACACGACCCCCGCCTCGGCCGACAGCGCCGACACATCGCGCAGCATGCCGTCGGTCGCGACCTCCGGGATCGACACCGCGAGCGAGGGATGGACCAGCGCATGGCCGTGCCAGCGCGCCAGATGGGCGTGTGCCTGCTTCATCACCGCTGCGGCATCGCGGCCGAGGTCGTTGCAGATGAAGCCGAGCACACAGCGCAGCCCTGCCTCCGCCGTCGCGCGCGCCACCGCCGACGCATCGCCTTCGGCCCGCGTGCCGGCGTCGACCACCGTGGTGAAGCCGCCGCGCAGGGATTCCAGCGCGGCCGCCTTGCTGGAGAGGTAGACCATCTCCTCGTCGAGCACGCCCTCCATCGGCACCCAGATGCGACGGAAGATTTCCGACGGCTCACCGAACGCCAGCGCCTTGCCGAAAGTCTGGGTGAGATGGTGGTGGGCGTCGATGAAGCCCGGCATCAGCAGCATGCCCGGCAGCTCGATGGCTTTCAGATGCGGGTACCGCGCGGCCAGTGCGTCGGCCGGACCGACGTCGCGGAAGACGCCGTCGGCGATCACCACGGCATGGCCGGCGACCGGCCCGTCGGGCAGCATCAGCTGCCCCGGCGCCAGCAGCAGTTGGTCGGCCTGCAGCAGATAAGGAGCAAGATCGGTCATGGTCAGGGCCTTCCCGGCTATCGGCCTGTCACGCCGGCGAGACGTCGGCCGGCGCCGCATCGGCGGCGACGGGCGTCGGCTGCGACGTCCGCGACATGTTGAAGGCGATGTTGAGCAGCACCGCGGTGATGGTGCCGGCGGCGAGGCCGTTGCCCAGCACCATCTGCACATAGAACGGGAACTTGCTGTAGACGCCGTTGACGAGGATCGGCAGCAGGCCCATGGCGAGGCCGGCAGCAAGCGTGAACAGGTTGCCGTGGTCACGCAGGTCGACCTTGCGCAACTGATCGATGCCCATCACCGCGATGATGCAGAACACGATCACCGCCGTGCCGCCGACCACCGCGCCGGGAATGGCATTGATCAGCCGGCCGAGCGGCGCGAACAGCGCCAGCGCGATGAGAATGACGCCGCTCGCCGCCGTGACATAGCGCGAGCGTACCCCGGTGGCGCGCACGACGCCGATGTTCTCGCCGGAGGTGATGATCAGCGACGTGCCGAGACAACCGCCGAGCAGCGACACCAGGGCGTCGCCGCGGATGGTCTTGGGCACCTCGGTGCGCACGTCGATGTCCTTGTCCACCGCCTCGGCGATCGCCACGGTCTGCCCCGTCGCCTCGGCCATGGAGATGACGCTGAACACCAGCAGCGGGATTGCCGCGACGAGGTCGAACTTGGGCACGCCGAACGGAAACAGCGAGGGCACGCTGAGCATGTCACCCGACCACACCGAGCCGAACGACATCAGCCCGGCAAGCGCGGCGACAGCGGTGCCGGCGAGGAGGCCGAACAGCACCGCGAGCTGGCCGAGCAGGCCGTGGAACAGACGCGCGAACAGCAGGGTGAAAGCCACGGTAGCCAGCGCCAGCAGCACGTTCGACGGCGCGGCGAAGTTCGGCGAGTTGGGCGCGCCGGTGACGATGCCGCCATAGACCTTGACGAGGTTGATCGCGACCAGCAGCAGCATGGTGCCGATCACGATCTTGGGAAAGAAGCGCAGGCAGCGCGCGAACACCGGCAGCACCAGGAAGTAGAACAGGCCGGTGAGCAGCACCGCGCCGACCGCCGTCTGCAGATCGGTCTGCTGCGCCGTGGTCAGGAAGATCACCACCGGCGCGCCGCCCGGCACCATGATGAACGGCAGCCGCGCCCCGATCCTGAGCGGGCCAAAGCTCTGCAGCAGCGTGCCGATGCCGCACACCAGGAAGGTGGCGCTGATCAGGTTCAGCGTCAGCGCCGGCGAGAAATCGAGCGCCCGCGCCACCAGGAATACCGAGGTGATCGGCGACGCCGCCATCACCAGCACATGCTGCAGACCGAGCAGCACCAGACGCCGCAACGGAAGCACCTCGTCAACAGGAAGGGTCTTTACCGCCATCATCATTCCTCCCGGAATGGACGCCGCCCCCGCGTTCCGCGGCAGACGATCGGCCGATGAATTCATTAAATCGATTTAATACGATAAAAATGAGCTATATTGGGGGACGCTGTCAACCGCCTTGTTGCCCATTCTCCCGGCGATCGCTGCTGATCGAGGAAGCTTTTGCCGGGCAAAATGGCATTATAAGCCTGCGAATCCCAAGCCGAAGGCCCGCCATGCTCAAGCGCCGCCCCCGAATCGTCGACGTCGCCAAGGCCGCGGGTGTCTCGCCCGGCACGGTCTCCAACGTGCTCAACCGCACCCGGCCGGTCGACGACGCCACCCGTGAGAAGGTGATCGCGGCTGTGGCCCGGCTCGGCTACACGCCGGACGTGCGGGCGCAGCGGCTGCGCACCGGCCGCGCCGCCACCATCGCCATCCTCTCCTCGATGCCGTTCGCCATCGCGGCAGGCCCGTCGCGGCTCGGTTTCCTCATGGAAGTCGCCGCAGCCGCCGCTGCGGTGGCGCTGGAGCGCGGTGTCGCGCTGGTGCTGGTGCCGCCGGTGGAGAGCAATCGCGCGCCGATCGAGCAGCTCGATGTCAGCGGCGTCATCGTGGTCGAGCCGCTTGCGGACGATCCGGAAGTCGCACGGCTGCGCACCCGCGACATCCCCGTGGTCAGCATCGGCCGCCAGCCGGGCGCGCCGGAGCAGCCCTTCGTGGACCTGCAATCGACGCTGACGGCACAGCTGATGCTCGACCATCTGCGCGAACGCGGCAGCCGCCGCACCGCGCTCATCGTCGGCGCACAGCCACGCAACTCCTACCGCGAGACCGAAGCGGCCTACGACGCTTTCATCCGTCGTCACCGCATGCCGAAGCGGCTGCTGCAGCTCGACGAAACTGCCGGCGCCGCGGCGGCCCGCACCGCCTGCCTGCGGCTGCTGACGGAGGATCCGGACATCGACGCGCTGTGCGTGCCGGTCGATGCCTTCGCCACAGGCGCGCTGCAGGCGGCGCACGATCTCGGCCGCAGGGTGCCCGAGAGCCTGCGCATCGCGACGCGCTATGACGGCCTGCGCGCCCGCGAGAGCCGGCCGCAGCTCACCGCGGTGAACCTGCATCTCGACGCGGTCGCAGCCGCCGCCGTGCACCTGCTGCTCGACGTCATGGCGGGCACGACGGCCGACCTGTCGCGCAAGGGCCCGGCACCAACACTGATCGCGCGGGAATCGTCGCAGTAGCTTCGGTGCTCAGTGCACCGCATCCATCTCCAGCGTGGCATGCAGCAGGTAGCGCAGGGGGCCGGGCGCAACGGCATCGAACGGCCAGCATGTCGACAGCGCCAGCGCGTAGCCGGACGCCAGCGGATCGATACCGGTGGCATCGAAGCGCACGACGGTCGCAGCGTCGGCGTGGTAACGGAAGACGCGGCCATCGCCACGCGTCACCACGATGACATCGCCGGGCCTCACATCCCTCAGGAAGGCGAAGTGGGTGTCGCGGTGCGCGGCATAGACCGCAACACCGCGCTCGCCGGCGTCCGGCGTCCGCTCGACATGTCCGGGGCCGAACGCCAGCGCCTGGCCGCTGCTGCCGGCCAGCACGATGACGCTGGCGCCGAGGCGCGGCACCGTCAGCCGCGCCACCGGCCAGGTGTCGGCCCACGGCCATGGTCGGGTCACCTGCCCTGTCGCCACCGTCGTCGCGAACGCGCGCTCCAGCAGCACCTGCGCCAGCAGCGCCTTGGCATGGATCCAGAGACCGTTGCCGACGAGGGCGAGCCCCGCGAGCGCGAACAACGCGGCCACCAGCCGGCGCATGGTCATCGCCGCCTTCCAACTCCTGCGCGCCGCAGCCGTGATCGTAGCGGAGGTCATGTGGTCGTCTCCATGTCGACATGTCCATCCATCACCGACGTCATTCCGGGGCGCCGCCAAGCGGCGTCCGGAATGACGTCGGGACTAGAACAGGCGCGCGCGGCCGGGGCACCGCGCGCGCCGTGGCAGGAGGCGGGGACACTCCTCCTTCCGATATCCGTCGTCAGTGGGCGAAACGCTGGCGGCGGACCACGAGGCACAGACTGAGCATGAGCAGCACGCTGCCGGCGATCATATCGAGCTCCGCGGGCGTCGCGGTCTGCGGCAACTTCACGGCGCTTGGCGGCGCGGGAAGCAGCGGACGCGCATCCGCCAGGCGGACGGCACCGGCATCGGCGCGGCGCCCGGCCGGCTGCGACGGACGCCGCGCGCGCTCACCGAATACCTTGGCGAAGTCCCAGCCCGCCGGCAGGTTGATCGGCAGCTCGGCGAGGGTCAGCGGCGCGCCGTCGGGACGGCTCGGCGTCTGGTCCACCGCAACGAGACTGGTGAGGCGCGACACCAGCTGGTGCTCGAGGGCCAGCGACAGGATCGCCATGTCCGCATCCTCCGGCTTGATCTGACGCAGCGTACGGGCGATCTCCGCGTCGGCGATCTTGCGCCGCGCCCACACTTTCGACAGGCCCCTGCCCTCGGCCGCATTGGCGAGCGGCAGTGTTACGCTCCAGGGGCGATCGCCGACACGTCCCCTGATCTGGAGATTGCCGACAAGACGGTCGATCCGCGCGGCAAGCACCAGCGGCTCACCGCGATAGACGTCGGGAATCGCCATCGGCGTGATGTCGGCCACCGCATCGGAGAAGGTTGCGGTCAGCCCGGTGACCGCGGGATTCTCCAACTTGGCGAAAAGCTCCCGCATGCGGTCCTCGACCTCGGCGACGGACCCGATGTGGGTGAAGGTGCCACGGCCGAGTTCCGCCGCCCGCGTCATCAGGTAGCTGTTGGGCGCCGAGCCGATGCCGACCATGAAGACCCGCGAACGGCCACGCATCTGGCTGATGGTGTCAAACAGCTGCTGTTCGTTGCCGATCGCACCGTCGGTGAGGAAGACGACCTGCCGGACGTGGTCGGCCTCACCCGCGGCACGATCGGTCAGTGCAGCGGCCATCGCCGGCACCATCTCGGTGCCACCCGCCGCCTGCAGCGCATAGACAAACGCCTTCGCCTGACCGAGATGACCGGCATCGGCACGCACTGCGTCAGGGAAGAGCTGGTCCATGGTGTGATCGAAGCGAATGACGTTGAACCGATCGTTCGGCTGCAGCCGGCCGAGCGCATAGAGCAGGCTCGCCTTGGCCTGCACGATCGAGATGCCGCCCATCGATCCGGAATTGTCGATGACGAAGATCACCTCACGCGGCAGCGGGTGCTGCTCGGCCTGGGTCAGCGCCGGCGGCGTGACGAACGCCAACAGATAATCGGCGTTACCGACATGCTCACGGAACAGACCGACCGACGGGGTGCGGCCTGCCGCAGGAGCCCAGGTCAGTTCGAAGTCGCGATCTGCGGGCACGGCGCCCTCCTTGAGCGTGATGATGCGAGTCGCGTCGTCCGGGGCGTCCATCGTCACCTCGTGATGGGCGCTCTCCACTGCGCCGAGGGGAAAGCCCGCCTGCAAGCGCACGGTGATGGTGGTGGGATTGACCGGCGCGCTGACCGCTGGATCGAGAGCTTGCGGCGACGGCGGGGCCTGATCGCCTGCGGAGTTCGTCGCCGCGCCCCAGCCGCCCCCGTCGGGACGCAGGTCGACGCTCTGCGCCACCGGCGCAGGATTGTAGCGCGGGCCGATCACCAGCGGCACGCGCAGCGAGAACTCGTCGCCGGACTGGCGCACCGGCTCCTGGTACTCGATCTGCACCAGCACGGTTTCGCCGGGGCCGATGTTGGCCACCGCATTGGTGAAGATGTTGGGGCGCTCCTGCTCGACCAGCGCGGCCTTGTGGCCCTCGCGCTTCGCCTGCTCGTACACCGCGCGCGCCTGTACCCGCTCCTTGACGTTGCCGACGATGACACGGTCGCCGACCACCATCTTCAGGGTATCAACTGCGCCGGCGTTCGGCAGCGGATAGGCATATACGGCCTCGACCCAGTACTTTGTCGGATTGCGGAAGGCCTGGGTGACCCGCGCACGCACCGTCGGACCGGACACGACAAGCTCGACGTCGAGACCGAGGCGCACGGCCTCGGCGTAACTGTCGTCGCCGCGCTTGAGCAGCAGTGAGCCCGCGTGGACATCACCGGGCTTCATGGCCACCGGCATCGGGCTTTGCGCCGAGCGGCCGGGCTGAAAGCCAAGGAAGAGTGCCGCGAGCCCGGCCAGCATGGCGGCGCCCATCCGCGGAACGCGTCCGCGCCGGACCACCGCAGCGGCAGCGCTCGGGAGATGAAGGATGGCGACATTATTGTGGAGCGTCATGGCGTGCATTCCGTGAGCAACATAGTCGCATGCAGTTGTCCATGGCTGCCGCCGCGCCGCGAGCGTGATGATCCGGATAGTTCCGCCGTGGCGCGGTGCGGGGCTGCACAGACGGCTGGCGGGTTTATGCGGGTTTGTGCTGATTTGTGTGTCTGATAGAATCTCCGCCGGATTCGGGGATCAGGGCATGGCGATGACTGACAACGAACTGTCGGCGCAGCAGAGCCGCGCCGTCGCAGCGCTGGTGCGCGAGGAGCTCGCACGCCGCCGCCTGTCGCGCCAGCAGCTCGCAGAGCTTGCGAAAATCAGCCTCTCCACCTTGGAGAAGGCGCTCGGCGGCCAACGCCCGTTCACCCTCGCCACCACCGTGCGCCTCGAACAGGCGCTCGGACTGTCGCTGCGCCAGGCGATGGCCCAGGAGGCCAGGGCTGCGCCGCCGCCGGCCAACGGCGACGTCGCGCCCGACCATCTCGGCGCGTATTCGCGGCGCTCCGTCGACTGGATCGAGGGGCAGTATGTCACGGTGCGGCCGTCATTCGGCGGCGACGCCGAGCTGATCTACTCCTACCTTACCGACATCGCCTGGGATGCCGCGTCATCCTGTCTCCTGTTCCGCGAAGGCGAGCGCACCGACGCGGCCTACACCCAGTTCGGCGAGGTCGCGGTGCCGAACCAGTCGGGCCATGTCTATCTCGTCACCAACCGCCACGGCCAGCACCGACTGATCACGGTGTCGCGCCCGACCATCGTCGGCGAGATGTACGGCATCATCACGACGCTGCTCGCCGGCCGCGGCTCGTTGCTGACACCGATCGCCGCGCCGATCGCACTGCTGCCGCTCCGGCACGTCGCCGATGCGAGCTTCGGCCGCATCACCCCCGCAGATCCGCATTACGCCCTCTACCGCAGCCACCTGCAGCGCACCGTCGAGGAGCCTTTCGCGCTGTTCGCCGGACGCTAGGGCTGCGGGGAGCACGAGTCAGCGAAAATAGTCCGGCAGGGTGAAGCCGTCGTGGAAGCGGTCGGCCCGGATCGTCTGCTTGAAGCCGTCGGAATGATAGGCGGCGACGATGTCGCCCGCCCACTCCGCATCGGCGTTGCCGCGGCGCACGGCGACGACATTGATGTAGGGCGCGCCCATCTTCTCGAGGGCAATTGCCTCGGTCAGCTTCAGGCCGCTGTAGATGGCGAAATTTCCCTGCACCGCAGCATAGTCGACGTCGTCGAGAGCGCGCGGCGCCTGGGCATTCTCGAGCGGCACGATCTTGATGCCGCTGGGGTTCTTGATGACGTCGAGTTCGGTGACATCGACCGGATTGTTGTCCTTGATCTCGATCCACTTGAGGTCGCGCAGGATCCACAGTGCGCGCTGCAGGTTAACCGGATCGTTCGGCACCGCGACCGTCATGCCCGGCTTTACCGCCGCATCGCGCGAATGCTTCTTCGAATACAGCCCCATCGGCGGCGTCGGCACCTGGACGATCCCGGCGAGATCGGTGCCGTTGCGCGCGTTGTAGGCGTTGAGGAACACCGTGTGCTGCATGATGTTGGCGTCGATATCGTTGCGAAACACCGCGGTGTTCGCCTCCAGCCCGGTCGAAAACTCGTAGTAGCGCACCGTATAGCCCTTCTTCTTCAGTTCCGGCTCGATGCCGGCCTTGAAGCCGTCGACATAGGGACCGGGCACGAAGCCGACCTTGATCTCGGCCTTGGCAGCATCGCGCGCGGCCACGGGGCTCGACGCATTCAGAACAGCAAACAGGAACAACAACAGCAGACGCGCCGTCTTCGGCATGATCGATTCTCGAATGAAGGGATGATTGCAGGCGATGAAGTCGGCAAAAGTGTAGGGCAACGCACGTGCAAGTCGACCAAATGGAAATCTAAATTTGTCCCGCAGGGTAGATAAATCGGCGCGCTTATGTTGGAGTGACGGAAGATGTTGATCTCTTGCTGCTCCGGCGGTGACATTCAGTCACATCAGGATATTTCAAGACCTGCCGGATAGCGGCAGCATTCGAAACACCAGGGGAACGTTTGATGTCGAGATCCTTTGCCGCCATGCTGGCTCTGCTCACCGCCCTTGTCGTCTCGCTGTCATCGGCGCATGGCCAGACGCCAACGCCGGATACCGAGGCCGCAGCGCGCGAGCTGGTCAGCACCATGAAGCTCACCGATCAATTCATGGCGGTGATGCCGGCCCTCATCAAGACCATGAAGCCGGCCATCGTGCAGAACCGCCCCAATGTCGAACGCGATTTCGACGCCATCACCCCGATCCTGATGCAGGGCATGGCGGCCCATCTGGACGAGTTCGCGAACGCTGTCGTAGCGGTCTATGTCAGCAATTTCACCGCCGACGAACTGCGTGCCGCCACGGCGTTCTATCGCACGCCGGCCGGACAGAAGTTCCTGGCAAAGAACCCGCTGGTGATGCAGCAGACGATGGTGCTCGGCCAGAAGATCGGTCAGTCGATCGGAGCCGACATCCGACAGAAGATGATCGACGAATTGCGCAAGAAGGGCCACTCGATATAGTGCACGCCGCCGCCCTGCTCCCCGCCTCTTAACGCTCCGACGGTGTGACTGCTGACATGATCCGTTCTCTCCTCATCCTCACGCTTTCGGTCATCGTACTGGGAGCACGGCCGGCCGCGGCACAGAACGGCGCCAGCTGCCATGGCGGCATGAGCTTTGGCCGCTTTGTCGAACAGCTCAAGCAGGACGCAGCCCAGGCCGGCGTATCGCAGCGTGCCATCGCGGCAGCCGCGCCAAGCCTCGTCTACGACCAGGGCATCGTCAATCGCGACCGCGGCCAGCGCGTGTTCGGCCAGATCTTCACCGAATTCGCCGGCCGTATGGCGGCGACCTACCGCATGCAGCAGGGGCAGGCGATGATCCGCAGCCACGCGCAGGCGTTCGCCCGCGCGGAGAAGGAATATGGCGTGCCGCCGGCGGTGATCGCGGCGTTCTGGGGCCTGGAGAGTGATTTCGGCGTCAACATGGGCAACCTGCCGACGCTGCGCTCGCTGGTGTCGCTGGCTTACGACTGCCGCCGGGCGCAGATGTTCCACGACGAAACCATCTCGGCGCTCAAGATCATCGACCGCGGCGACCTCACGCCTTCGGAGATGATCGGATCATGGGCCGGCGAGCTCGGGCAGACACAGTTTCTGCCGTCGCACTACGTCAACTACGCGGTGGATTATGACGGCGACGGCCGGCGCGACCTGCTGCACAGTGCGGCCGACGTCATCGGCTCGACAGCCAACTACATCGCCACCGGACTGAAGTGGCGGCGTGGCGAACCCTGGCTGCAGGAGGTGCGGGTTTCCGCCAACGTGCCTTGGGATCAAGCCGACCTCACCGTCAAACATCCGCGGTCGCAGTGGGCGCAATGGGGCGTGACCTATGCCGACGGTCGCCCGCTGCCGAACGACGCGCTGCCGGCGTCGCTGCTGCTGCCGATGGGACGCTCAGGACCGGCGTTTCTCGCCTATGCCAACTTCGCCGCCTACACCGAGTGGAACAACTCGCTGATCTATTCGACCACCGCCGCGTACCTCGCCACCCGCATCGCCGGCGCGGCGCCGATGCGCAAGCCGGCTGCGCCGGTCGCCCAATTGCCGTTCGCCGAGATCCGCGAGATGCAGCAGATCCTCACGCGGCAGGGCTTCAATGTCGGCAAGGTCGACGGCGTGCTGGGCCAACAGAGCCGCAGCGCGGTGAAGGCGATGCAGATCAAGTTCGGCCTGCCGGCGGACTCCTGGCCGACGGCGGAGCTGCTGGCGCGGCTGCGTGGCGGCAGCGCGATGCGGTGACGAATACGGCTCGGTGCCACGCTTTGTTTTCAGCGTCATCACCGGGCCGTCGCGCGCAGCGCCGGGACCCGATGATCCAGCTCGGAATCTTCGTTGTTCTGCGAGCCAAATGGATTGCCGGATCAAGCGCGGCAGTGCCCCATTGGGTGCGGCGAGTCCCGAACCACATGAAAGGGCGCCGGTCCCTCGAACATGACCGCGATCACCGCTACCGCGGCGCAAGCCCATGGGCGATGAAATCGTACGTCGCCTCGGCCGCTTCCTCGAACGAGGCCTTGGTCTCCCACAGCGCATAGCGGCGGCCGGCAAGGTCGCACACCCCCATCAGAGCCCAGGCCCGCACCTCGGCGTCGCCCGGCGAGATCTGGCCGCGTGCCGCGGCCGCTTCCATCGCCGTCCGGTAGGCCGCGGCGAAGTCGTTGTAGTAGCGGCGGTAGGCAGCTTCGTCGACGAACTGCGATTCCGCCACGACACGATAGAGGTTCGGATTCTTGCGGACGAAATCAAAGAAAGCATGGACGCCGCGGCGCTCGACCTCGAGGCGATCGTCGATGCCGGAGGTGGCGAGGGTCAGCGAGCGGCGCAGGCGACGCCCCATGCGCAGCACCAGCTCACGCAGCACGTCCTCCTTGGTGCGGAAGTACACATAGAAGGTGCCCTGCGCGACTTCGGCTTCCTGAGTAATGGACACGACCGACGTGTCGGCGAAGCCGCGCTCGCCGATCTGCCGCTCCGCCGCGGCGAGAATGCGCTGGCGTGTCCGCTCGCCACGGCTGGTCTTCGGCACCGGATTGGGCGCCGGATCGGACTCCGGGGACGCATCGCTCGCCGTCACCATCGGGTTTTATGACTCGTCCACAATGCGCGGGACGCTGCTGCCCCGTCGGTGTTGATTTTTTCCATCCCGCGATCCCGGTCGCTTGACGGCGTTCCCTCGACCCGATACGCATAGCCGAAACATGAAACATGAATCAAGTGTCAAGTTAAGGACATTCGAGCGTAACTGGAGGGAGAAAATGACCATCCTGCGGACGATATTTCTGGCCGGCACCCTGATCGGCGCCGCGGCCGGCGCGGCCCACGCCGACGACCTCAAGATCGCGCTGATCTACGGCAAGACCGGCCCGCTCGAAGCCTATGCCAAGCAGACCGAGACAGGCCTGCGCATGGGCTTTGAATACGCCACCAAGAACACCATGGCGGTGGATGGCCGGAAGATCGTCATCATCACCAAGGACGACCAGGGCAAGCCGGACCTCTCCAAGGCCGCTCTCGCCGAAGCCTACCAGGACGACAAGGCGGATATCGCCATCGGCACCACCTCCTCGGCCGCGGCGCTCGCCGACCTCCCCGTGGCGGAAGAGAACAAGAAGATCCTGATCGTCGAGCCGGCGGTCGCCGACCAGATCACCGGCGAGAAGTGGAACAAGTACATCTTCCGCACGGCGCGCAACTCGTCGCAGGACGCCATCGCCAACGCGGTGGCGATCGGCAAGCCCGGCGTCACCATCGCAACGCTGGCGCAGGACTATGCTTTCGGCCGTGACGGCGTCGCCGCCTTCAAGGAAGCCCTGGCCAAGACCGGTGCGACGCTCGCGACCGAAGAATACGTCCCGACCAACACCACCGACTTCACCGCCGCCGCCCAGCGCCTGTTCGATACGCTGAAGGACAAGCCCGGCCGCAAGATCATCTGGGTGATCTGGGCCGGCGCCGGCGATCCCTTGACCAAGCTGCAGGACATGGACCCGAAGCGCTACGGCATCGAGCTGTCCACTGGCGGCAACATCCTGCCCGCGCTCGCTGCCTACAAGCGCCTGCCGGACATGGAAGGCGCGACCTATTACTACTATGCGATCCCCAAGAACCCGATCAACGACTGGTTCGTCGCCGAGCACCAGAAGCGCTTCAACGCGCCGCCGGACTTCTTCACCGCGGGCGGCTTTGCCGCGGCGATGGCCGTGGTCACCGCCGTCGAGAAGGCCAAGTCCACCGACACCGAGAAACTGATCGCGGCGATGGAAGGCATGGAGTTCGACACGCCCAAGGGCAAGATGGTGTTCCGCAAGGAAGATCATCAGGCACTGCAGAGCATGTACCACTTCAAGGTCAAGGTCGATCCGAACCTCGCCTGGGCCGTCAACGAGCCGGTGCGCGAGCTCAAGATCGAGGACATGACCATCCCGATCAAGAACAAGCGGTAAGCACACATCGCCCCGTCATGGCCGGGCAGCGCGATCCGTCTTCGACGGATCGCCATGACCAAGGTCTCCCGGCCATCCACGTCTTCCTTGCCGGACCGCATGCAAGACGTGGATGCGCGGATCACGCCCGCGCATGACGCCGGGTTTGCAGAACCGGAACTCCTCCCCTCATCCTGAGGAGCCCGCACAGCGGGCGTCTCGAAGGATGAGGCCGGCACCGTGAGTGGCCTCATGGTTCGAGACGGCGCTTTCGCGCCTCCTCACCATGAGGAATTGAGACAACGAGCCATCGGACGACAGCGCCGCCATGACCCTCACCCTCGAAACGCGCGACCTCACCATCCGCTTCGGCGGCCATGTCGCGGTCGACCATGTGAGCTGCAGTTTCCGCCCGGGCGAGCTGACCGCCATCGTCGGGCCGAACGGTGCCGGCAAGACCACCTACTTCAACCTGATCTCCGGCCAGTTGCCCGCGAGCGAGGGCCAGGTGCTGCTGGGCGGCGCCGACATCACCAAATTCTCCGCACCGCTGCGCACCCGTGCCGGCCTCGGTCGCGCCTTCCAGCTCACCAACCTGTTTCCCAACCTGACCGTCGAGGAGAACGTGCGCCTCGCGGTGCAGGCCGCGAGCGGCATTCACTACGACATGCTGCGGCCCTGGATGAAGCGCGGCGATCTGATCGCCCGCGCCGACACCATCCTCGACAGTGTCGCCCTCGGCAGCCGCCGCGGCGTCGCCGCCACCGCGCTGTCCCACGGCGACCAACGCAAGCTCGAGGTCGCGCTGATGATGGCGCTGGAGCCGAAGGTCTTCATGTTCGACGAACCGACCGCCGGCATGAGCGTCGACGAGGTCCCCGTGGTGCTGGACCTGATCGCGCGGCTGAAGCAGGACAAAAGCAAGATCATTCTCCTCGTCGAGCACAAGATGGACGTGGTGCGCTCGCTCGCCGACCGCATCATCGTGCTGCACAACGGCCGTCTCGTCGCCGATGGCCCGCCGGCCGAGGTGATCGCCTCGCCGATCGTGCAGGAGGCCTATTTGGGCATCGCGCCCGGAAAGAGCGCGGCATGACCGATCTTCTCACCCTCGCCGGCATCCACACCCATATCGGCCGCTACCACATCCTGCAGGGCGTCGACCTCGCCGTCGCCAGCGGCCGCGTCACCATGCTGCTCGGCCGCAACGGCGCCGGCAAGACCACGACGCTGCGCACCATCATGGGGCTATGGCCCGCGTCCAGCGGCAGCGTCACCCTCGGCGGCACGCGCATCGAAAGCCGGCCGACACCCGAGATCGCCAGCAGCGGCGTCGGTTATGTGCCCGAGACCATGGCGGTGTTCTCCGACCTTACGGTGAAGGAGAACCTGATCCTCGCCGCGCGCAACGGCCCGCTGGACGAGGCCCAGCTCACCTGGATTTTCCAGTTCTTCCCGGCGCTCAAGAAGTTCTGGCTGTCGCGTGCCGGCACGCTGTCCGGCGGGCAGAAGCAGATGCTGTCGATCGCCCGCGCCATCATCGAGCCGCGCAAGCTGCTGCTGATCGACGAGCCCACCAAGGGCCTTGCGCCCGCCATCGTGGTGGCGCTGATCGACTGTCTCGCCGAGATCAAGCGCCGCGGCGCCACCATCCTGCTGGTGGAACAGAACTTCCGTGTCGCGCAGCAGCTCGGCGACGACGTCGCCGTCATGGACAACGGTCGCATCGTCCATCGCGGCGAGATGGCCGCGCTCGCCGCCGATACCGCGCTGCAGGAACGTTTCCTCGGCCTCAGCCTGGAGGCACATCAATAATGACCGACACAACTGCCGACGACGTCCTGCCGAAACCGCCGCGCGATTTCATCCCGGTGCTGCTGCCGATCGCCCTCGCGCTCGCGATGCTGCCGCTGATCGGCTCGACCTCGTCGTGGGTCACGCTCACCGTTGCCAGCCTCGCCATGGGCATGATGATTTTCATCATGGCCTCCGGCCTGACGCTGGTGTTCGGCCTGATGGACGTCCTCAACTTCGGCCACGGCGCCTTCATCGCGGTCGGCGCCTATGTCGCGGTGCTGATTCTCGGGCCGCTCGCGCCCTGGCTGCAGGCTGATTCGCTGTGGAGCAACCTCGCTGCGCTGCTGCCTGCCGCCGTGCTGGCGATGGGAGTGTCTGGTGCGCTCGGCCTGGTGTTCGAGCGCGTGCTGATCCTGCCGGTGTATGGCAACCACCTCAAACAGATCCTGATCACCATGGGCGGCCTCATCGTCGCCGAACAGGCGCTCTATGCGATCGCCGGCCCGGCGCAGATCCCGCTGCCGCTGCCGACAGCGCTGCGCGGCTCGTTCATCGTCGGCGATATCGCTATTGCCAGGTACCGCGTGCTGGCGATGGTCGTGGGCCTCATCGTCTTCGTCGGCATGCAGCTCGTGCTCAATCGCAGCAAGATCGGTCTCCTGATCCGCGCCGGCGTCGAGAACCGCGAAATGGTGGAAGCGCTGGGCTATCGCATCAAGCGCCTGTTCCTCGGTGTGTTCATGGTCGGCTCGGCGCTCGCCGGCCTCGGCGGCGTGATGTGGGGGCTCTACCGCGAGCAGATCCACGCCTCGATGGGCGCCGACCTGATGGTGCTGATCTTCATCGTGGTGATCATCGGCGGCCTCGGCTCGGTCGGCGGTTGCTTCATCGGCGCGATCCTGGTGGCGATGGTCGCCAACTATGGCGGCTTCCTGCTGCCAAAGCTCGCGCTCGTCTCCAACATCCTGCTGATGGTCGCCATCCTGATGTGGCGGCCGCGCGGCCTCTATCCGGTGACCACCCGATGATGATCCTGTCCGGCGATCCTCCCCGCAGCCGCATTCTCAGCCTGCTACTCCTCGCCATCGTCGTGGTGCTGGCGCTGGCGCCCTTCATCTTCCCGGGTGCCAAGGCGCTCAACGTCGCCACCAAGATCTGCGTGTTCGCCGCGCTGGTCGCATCCTATGACCTGCTGCTCGGCTACACCGGCTCGGTGTCGTTCGCCCACACCATGTTCTACGGCATCGGCAGCTACGCCATTGCCATCGCGCTCTATGCACTCGGCCCAACCTGGGCCGCCGTCGGCGCCGGCCTTGTGATCGGCCTGCCGCTCGCCGCGCTGCTCGCGCTCGGCATCGGCCTGTTCTCGCTGCGGGTGCAGGCGATCTTCTTCGCCATGATCACGCTCGCGGTCGCCTCCGCCTTCCTGGTGCTGGCCTCGCAGCTGTCATGGCTGACCGGCGGCGAGGACGGCCGCAGCTTCCAGCTGCCCGAGCTGCTGCGCCCCGGCACCGTGTTCATCAAGGACCTGTTCGGCGTCACGGTGAACGGCCGCACGCTGACCTACTACATCGTGTTCGTCGGCGCGGCCGCCATGATCCTCAGTCTGCTGCGCATCGTGAATTCGCCATTCGGCCGCGTGCTGCAGGCGATCCGCGAAAACCGCTTCCGCGCCGAGGCGCTGGGGTATCGCACCGTCTTCCACCTGACCTGGGCCAACTGCATCGCCGCCCTCGTCGCCGCCGGCGCCGGCGCACTCAACGCGCTGTGGCTGCGCTACGCCGGACCCGACACCTCGCTGTCGTTCGCCATCATGCTGGACATCCTGCTGATGGTGGTGATCGGCGGCATGGGCACGATCTATGGCGCGCTGATCGGCGCCGTGATCTTCATCCTGGCGCAGAACTACCTGCAGGCGCTGATGGGCGCGGCATCGTCCGCCGCCGCCGATGCCGGCCTGCCGCTGCTGCCCGGCCTCCTGCATCCCGACCGCTGGCTGCTGTGGCTGGGACTCTTGTTCATCGCCAGCGTCTACTTCTTTCCGACCGGCATCGTCGGCCGTCTCCGAGGAGCTTCGTCCAAATGACCTCGCCCCGTTCCCATTACATCACGCTCTGCGACCGCGAAGTGCACTATGTCGAATGGGGCACGCCGGGCAAGCCGCCGCTGATCCTGTGGCATGGGGTTGCCCGCACCGGCCGCGACTTCGACGACCTTGCCATCGCGCTCGCCGACAGCCGCCACATCATCGTGCCCGACACCATCGGCCGCGGCCTCAGCCAGTGGACGCCGGACGAGACCGAATATGGGACGCCGTTTTACGCCCGGCAGGCGACCGAACTGGTCGACAAGCTCGGTTTCGCCACCGTCGACTGGATCGGCACCTCGATGGGGGCGATCATCGGCATCCGCGCCGCCTCCGGCGCGCTGCAGGGCCGAATCCGCCGTTTCGTGCTCAACGACATGGGCCCGATCGTGGCCCAGGCTGCGCTCGACCGTATCCGCTCCTATGCCGGCGCACCGCCGCGCTTCGAGCGGGTCAGCGACCTCGAAACCTACTTCCGACAGATCTACAAGCCCTACGGCTTCCTGACCGACGCGCAGTGGCGCCGCATGACCGAGACCTCGGTGCGCCGCCTGCCCGATGGCGGTGTCACCACCCATTTCGATCCGCTGATCAAGCGGCACTTCGACACCAATGAGGAGCAGTGGGACAACTGGGATCGCCTGACCTGCGACATGCTGTGTCTGCGCGGTGAGACCTCCGACCTGTTGCTGCCCGAGGACGCCGAGAAGATGGCGATCCGCAATCCGCGCTGTCGTGTCGTCACCATCGCTGGTTGCGGCCATGCCCCGGCGCTCAACGTGCCGGACCAGATCCAGCTGGTCTCCGATTTCATCAACACGGGAATCTGACCTCGGGAGCCGGCAACAGGGCAGTCTTTTCATGTTGCCGGCCCGGTCGCAACGAATCGCCTCTCGCTGGCCGCTTTTGCAGTAGATTCTGCTGCTCCCGCCGAACCGCGCTCCTGCCGGGCCCCGCAGCATTGCTGCATCGCATTTCTGCGCTTGTGTTTTACTCTCGCAATGCACAACTTTGTTGGCATCGCCAACCAGGAACCCGCCCGCGATGAGCACCTCGAAACTGTTTGAACCTTACAAGCTCGGCCGCATCACCCTGTCGAACCGCACGGTGATGGCGCCGTTGACGCGCAACCGGGCGGTCGACGGATTCGTGCCCAATCCGCTCGCCGTCGATTACTACGGCCAGCGCGCGTCCGCAGGACTGCTGGTCACCGAAGCGAGCCAGATCTCGCAGCAGGGCCAGGGCTATCAGGACACCCCCGGGATCTATTCTCCCGAGCAGATCGCCGGCTGGCGCAAGGTCACCGATGAGGTCCACGCCCGTGGCGGCCACATCTTCCTTCAGCTCTGGCATGTTGGCCGCGTCTCCCACGTGTCGCTGCAGCCCGAGGGCGGTGCACCGGTCGCTCCGTCGGCGCTGCGTGCCAAGACCAAGACCTTTGTCGGCGGCGCTTTCGCCGACGTTTCCGAACCGCGCGCGCTCGCGCCTGAAGAAATTCCGGGTATCGTCGAGAGCTTCCGCAAGGGAGCCGCGAATGCCATCGCCGCCGGCTTCGACGGTGTCGAGATCCATGGCGCCAATGGCTACCTGCTCGACCAGTTCGCCAAGGACGGCACCAACAAGCGCACCGACGCCTATGGCGGATCGATCCAGAATCGTGCGCGGCTCATGCTGGAAGTGTCCCATGCCGTCGCCACTGAGATCGGCGCCGACCGCACCGGCATCCGCATCTCGCCGGTGACCCCCGCCAACGACGTCTCCGACAGCAATCCACAGCCGCTGTTCGACCACATCGTCGATCGTCTCAGTGCGCTCAACCTCGTCTACATCCACGTGGTCGAGGGCGCGACCGGTGGCCCGCGTGACAACGCGCCATTCGACTACCAGTCGCTGCGCAAGCGCTTCAAGGGCACCTACATCGCCAATAATGGCTACACGCTGGAGCTCGCCCAGAAGGTGCTCGCCGCCGACGAAGCCGATCTCATCGCCTTCGGCAAGCCGTTCATCTCCAATCCGGACCTCGTCGCCCGCCTCAAGAAGGGCGCACCACTCAACGAGCCGGACAAGGCGACGTTCTACGGCGGCGGCGCCAAGGGTTACACCGACTATCCGACGCTCGAAGCCGCAGAGTAAGCCGGCTCGCCGAGACGCTCGAAACGTCGCACCAAAACGTCTCAGAAACATGGCCGGGCCCCGCGGGGCCCGGTCAACTTGTTTGTGGCATCGCCTTGAGGCTCAGAGCAGCTTCGCAACGATGAAGCAAAAGAAAAGGCCGGGATTACTCCCGGCCTTTCAGTGTGGTCCTCGTCCGATGGAGGAACGAGTTCGGATCGCGTCCGCTTACTTGGCTTCGGCGCGCTTCGGCGGCGAGGCCGGCCACGACTTGATCAGCGTGTCGTAGTCGACGGTTTCACCCTTCGGCTTCTCATTCGCGAGCTTGCGCTGCGGAGCGATGTTGCCGTCCTTCTCCGACTTGGCGAACCAGTATTCCGCGGTCTGCTTCGGATTGAGCTTCGGACCGCAGGCGCCCTGCACGCCCGACTTCTCGAGCCGCTCCATGACCGAGTCCTGGGCCGCAGCCAGCGAGTCCATCGCCTGCTGCGGGGTCTTCGCGCCCGACGCCGCGTCGCCGATGTTCTGCCACCACAGCTGGGCGAGCTTCGGATAGTCCGGCACGTTGTTGCCGGTCGGGGTCCACTGCACGCGCGCCGGCGAGCGGTAGAACTCGATCAGGCCACCGAGCTTCGGCGCCCGCTCGGTGAAGCTCTTGTCCCAGATGTCGGATTCACGGATGAAGGTGAGACCGACATGGCTCTTCTTCAGGCTGACCGTCTTGGAGACGATGAACTGCTGGTAGAGCCAGGCCGCCTTGCGGCGGTCGACCGGGGTCGACTTCAGAAGCGTGAGCGAACCCACGTCCTGGTAGCCGAGCTTCATGCCATCCTTCCAGTACGAGCCATGCGGCGACGGCGCCATGCGCCACTTCGGCGTGCCGTCGGCATTCATGACCGGCAGGCCGGGCTTCACCATGTCGGCGGTGAAGGCGGTGTACCAGAAGATCTGCTGAGCGATGTTGCCCTGCGACGGTACCGGACCGGACTCGGAGAAAGTCATGCCCTGGGCCTGCGGCGGGGCATACTTCTTCATCCAGTCGAGATACTTGACGATCGAGTAGACCGAAGCGGGGCCGTTGACGTCGCCACCGCGCTCGACCGAGGAGCCGACCGGGCGGCAGCCTTCCATGCGAATGCCCCACTCGTCGACCGGCAGACCGTTCGGCAGGCCCTTGTCGCCGTTGCCGGCCATCGACAGCCAGGCGTCGGTGAAACGCCAGCCAAGCGACGGGTCCTTCTTGCCATAATCCATATGGCCATAGACCTTGACGCCGTTGATCTCCTTGATGTCGTTGGTGAAGAACTCGGCGATGTCTTCATAGGCCGACCAGTTCACGGGCACGCCGAGATCATAGCCGTACTTGGCCTTGAACTTGGCCTTGTAGTCCGGATTGGTGAACCAGTCGTAGCGGAACCAGTAGAGGTTGGCGAACTGCTGGTCCGGCAGCTGGTAGAGATGGCCGTTCGGCGCCGTGGTGAACGACTTGCCGATGAAGTCGTTGACGTCCAGCATCGGATCGGTGACGTCCTTGCCGTCCTTGGCCATCCAGTCGGTCAGATCGACCGCCTGGCCGTAGCGGAAGTGAGTGCCGATGAAATCGGAGTCGTTGATCCAGCCGTCATAGACGTTCTTGCCCGACTGCATCTGGGTCTGGATCTTTTCGACGACGTCACCTTCCTGGATGATATCGTGCTTGACCTTGATGCCGGTGACTTCCTCGAACGCCTTGGCGAGCACCTTGGACTCATACTCGTGCACGGTCAGGGTTTCCGACACGATGTTGATTTCCATGCCCTTGAACGGCGCGGCGGCCTTGGCGAACCACTGCAGTTCCTTGAGCTGCTCCGCCTTGGACAAGGTCGACGGCTGGAATTCACCGTCGATCCACTTCTGGGCAGCAGCATCGTCCGCGCGGGCGGGCGACAGCAGCGTGGCGGACGCGACAATCATCGCCGCCGCGCTTGTCATCGTCATCAGACGAGTCTTCGTCATGTTTCGCATTTGGTTTCCTCCTTCAAGCGACTGACGTTTCAATCCCGGCTTCAGTCCCGGACTTGTGGAGCGGCCCCCAAAACCGAGAAGGCAGCCCTTCCTCCTCTTCGACATCACCCGATGTTCGTCGAGCCACTGACGCGGCTCTTCGGACCCGGATCATGTGCAACGTTTCGCGGCTCAGACGGTGCGAAAAATGACACCGGCAGAGAGCAGCGAAATGACGGTCGCGAGCCACAGGCTCGACACCTCGACTCCTTCATCGATCGGCAGCGTCAGGATCGGATTGGTACCGACCACGCCGATCCACAGCAAATGAATGACAGCCGCGACGATCAGCGAGATGAACAGCCGATCTCCGCGGGTGGTCGGGATGCGCAGCACCCCGATCCGCTCGGCCTCGGGATAGGCAGCACCAAGCCAGGTCATCACGCCGAGCGTCGCCGCCAGCAGCATGAAGAAGGTGGCGGTCGGCCAGGTCCAGGCCATCCATGCGAAATTCTCCATCGCCGCCCCCTCACACCCGTCCCAGCGCGAAGCCGCGCGCGATGTAGTTGCGGACGAACCAGATCACCAGCGCGCCCGGAATGATGGTCAGCACGCCGGCTGCCGCCAGCAGCCCCCAGTCCATGCCGGCCGCCGACACCGTGCGGGTCATGGTCGCGGCGATCGGCTTGGCGTTGACCGACGTCAGCGTGCGCGCCAGCAACAATTCGACCCACGAGAACATGAAGCAGAAGAACGCCGCGACGCCGATGCCGCTCGCGATCAGCGGCACCAGGATCTTGAGGAAGAAACGGGGGAAAGAGTAGCCATCGAGGAATGCGGTTTCGTCGATCTCGCGCGGCACGCTTGAGACGAATCCTTCCAGGATCCACACCGCCAGCGGCACGTTGAAAAGGCAGTGCGCCAGCGCCACCGCCCACGGCGTATCGAATAGGTTGATCGCCGAATACAGGTTGAAGAACGGCAGCGCGAACACCGCCGGCGGCGCCATGCGGTTGGACAAAAGCCAGAAGAACAGATGCTTGTCGCCAAGGAACCGGTAGCGCGAGAACGCGTAGGCCGCCGGCAGGGCAAACGAGATCGAGATGACGGTATTGATCACCACATACTTCAGCGAGTTGATGTAGCCGGAATACCAGCTCTCGTCGGTGAATATCCGCATGTAGTTCTCGATCGTCGGCTGGTGCGGCCACAGCGTCATGGTCGAGACGATCTCGGCATTGGTCTTGAAGCTCATGTTGACCAGCCAGTAGATCGGCAGCAACAGGAACACCAGGAACGCGAGCATGATGAGGCGGCGCCCGGGAATGGTCTGCATCATCACGCCTCTCCCGTTTTGGCCTGGTGCTCGACACCGGCGTTGGTCATCACCGTGTAGAATACCCAGCAGACGATCAGGACGATCAGATTGTAAACCAGCGACAGTGCCGCGGCCTTGCCGAGGTCGAACTGTCCCAGCGCGATCTTGACGAGCTCGATGGACACGAACGTCGTCGAATTGCCGGGGCCGCCGCCGGTGACCACGAACGGCTCCGTGTAGATCATGAAGCTGTCCATGAAGCGCAACAGCACCGCGATCAGCAGAACACGGTGCATCTTCGGCAGCTGGATGGCGGTGAACACCGCCCAGCGCGACGCGCCGTCGATCTGCGCAGCCTGATAGTAGGCGTCGGGGATCGACTTCAGGCCGGCGTAGCACAGCAGCGCCACAAGGCTCGTCCAGTGCCAGACATCCATCACGATCACGGTTGCCCAGGCATCCAGCTCGTTGGAGACATAGTTGTAGTTCACGCCGATCTGGTTGAGCGTGTATCCCATCAGCCCGATATCGGGCCGGCCGAACACCTGCCAGATGGTGCCGACCACGTTCCACGGGATCAGCAGCGGCAAGGCGAGGATCACGAGACAGGCCGCAACCCGCCAGCCGTCGCGCGGCATCGACAGCGCGACGACGATGCCGAGCGGAATCTCGATGGCGAGAATGATCGCCGAGAAGATCAGGTTGCGCCACAGCGAGGCGAGGAAACGGCCACCGAGGTCGGTCGAAGGATCGAGCAGTTCCTTGAACCAGCCGATCCCGTTCCAGAAGAACTGGTTGTTGCCGAAGGTGTCCTGCACCGAATAGTTCACCACCGTCATCAACGGCAGCACGGCCGAGAACGCAACGATGAGGAAGACGGGCAGCACCAGCAGCCAGGCTTTCTGGTTGACGGTTTTCTCCATCAGACCGCTCCCTCGACCAACTGGCTGTCGGCATAGACATGAACGCGGGCCGGATCGAACACCAGGCCCACCATATCGCCCTGGATGGAAAAGCCGTTGGGCACCCGTGCGGCGAGCTTCTGCTCCCCGATCCGCACCCGGGCGAAACGGGCTCGCCCGAGATCGTCGACACGCTCGACCTGCGCGGACAGCAGCTCGGATGCCGGCTGCGCCACGGTGACGAACTCCGGCCGCACGCCGATCTCGATCCGGGCGCCGGCCGGCAGCGTCGGATAGCTGCGCTCAAGCGCGATGACATGGCCGTTGATCCGCGCCGCACGGCCATCGACCTGCGCCGGCAGGATATTCATGCCCGGCGAGCCGATGAAATAGCCGACGAAGGTATGGGCAGGCTTGTCGAACAGCTCCTGCGGCGTGCCGCTCTGCACCACCCGGCCGTCATGCATCACCACCACCGTATCGGCAAAGGTCAGCGCCTCGGTCTGGTCATGGGTGACGTAGATCATGGTGAGATCGAGCGCGTTGTGCAGCGCCTTGAGTTTCGAGCGCAGCTCCCACTTCAGGTGCGGGTCGATCACGGTGAGCGGCTCGTCGAACAGCACCGCGGCGACGTCGGAGCGCACGAGGCCGCGTCCCAGCGATATCTTCTGCTTGGCGTCGGCGGTGAGCCGCTGGGCCTTGCGGTTCAGGTCCGGCGTGAGGTCGAGCAGCCTTGCGATCTCGGCGACCCGCGCCTCGATCTGGGCGCGCGGCACACCGCGATTCTTGAGCGGGAAGGCGAGATTCTCGCCCACCGTCATGGTGTCGTAGATCACCGGAAACTGGAACACCTGGGCGATGTTGCGTTTCTGGGTCGGCAGCACCGTCATGTCGGCGCCGTCGAACAGCACCTTGCCGCGGGACGGCGCGACGATCCCCGAAATGATGTTCAGAAGCGTGGTCTTGCCGCAGCCGGACGGGCCGAGCAATGCATAGGCGCCGCCCTGCCGCCAGGTCATCGACAGCGGCTTGAGCGCATAGGATTCGACCGGCGCGTCATTGCCACCGTAGGATTTCGCCAGATCGACCAGATCGATGCGGGCCATGATGCAAACCTCACATCGACGCCGGGGCGGCCACGAGGCGCCCGGAAGGATCAAACACGAAGACATCGTCGGGGCTGAGCGCCGCCTGCAGGTGATCGCCTGGCTGGAATTCATGCACTCCCGACAGCACGGCCACCCAGTCGATGCCCGGCTGGCGCAGATGCACGAAGCTCTCCGATCCGGTGATTTCGGTCAGGATCACTTCGGTCGCGAAGGCGTGCTGGCCGGCGGCGCCGTTCGCCACCTCGAGCTGGTGGGCGCGGAAGCCGACCCGGTAGGCGCCATCGCCGAGCGAAGCATAGAGGCCGCTGGCCGGCGCCTCCACGCGCCCGTCATAGACGACCTTTGAGCCGCTCTTCTCGATGCCGATGGTGTTGAGCGGCGGATCGGAGAACACCTGCGCGACGCGCAGCGTGTCCGGCTGACGGTAAACCCTCGGCGTCGCGCCCATCTGCAGCGCCTGCCCTTCCCACATGCAGATGGTGTTGCCACCGAGCAGCAACGCTTCCGACGGCTCGGTGGTGGCGTAGACGAAGATCGCGCCCGACGCCTCGAAAATGCGCGGCAGCTCGGTGCGCAGCTCCTCGCGCAGCTTGTAGTCGAGGTTGGCGAGCGGCTCGTCGAGCAGCACGAGGTCGGCGCCCTTGACCAGCGCCCGCGCGATCGCGGTGCGCTGCTGCTGGCCGCCGGAGAGCTGCAGCGGCGTGCGCGACAGATAGGGATCGAGCTTCAACAGCCGCGACGCCTCGCGCACGCGCTGCTCGATCTCCTCGCGCGGGCGCCCCTGCACGCGCAACGGCGAGGCGATGTTCTCATACACCGTCAGCGACGGATAGTTGATGAACTGCTGGTAGACCATCGCCACCGAGCGCTTGCGCACGTCGAAACCGGTGACATCCTTGTCATCCACCAGCACACGGCCATGGCTCGGCTTGTCGAGCCCGGCCAGGAGGCGCATCAGCGAGGTCTTGCCGGCGAGCGTCGGGCCCAGCAACACGCTGAGGGTGCCGCGCTCGAGCGTCAGCGACACGTCGCGGATATAGGGGACGCCGTTCACCTCGCGCGCGACATGGTCGAGGGTGATGCTCACGGCCGCGCTCCCGCTTCCCGCAGCGACGGCTCGGCGGCGCGTTGCGCCGCCATCCAGCGGTCGAGCTCCGCCACTTCCTCCGCCGACAGGCGCAGGCCGAGCTTGGAGCGCCGCCACACCACGTCCTCCGCGGTGCGCGCCCATTCCACGGTCATCAGATAGCGTACCTCGCTTTCGGTGAGCGTCGCGCCGAACGAGCGGCCGAGATCGGCAGCAGACTTCGCCCGGCCCAACACCTGCTTGGCGCGACTGCCATAGGCATGGGCGAGACGTTCGGCGTGGGTCCGGGTCAGGAAGGCGTATTCCCGCAGCAGTTCGTTGGTGAGCGCCGGAATCGCCGAAACGTCGAGATCGCCGCCGGGCAACGCCGCGCGGGCGGTCCAGCCTTCCTTCGCCTTGGTGCCGGGCAGGAAGGCCGCGATGTGCTCCAGCGCTTCCTCGGCAAGGCGGCGGTAGGTGGTGATCTTGCCGCCGAAAATCGACAGCAGCGGCGCCCCGCCCGGGGTATCGAGCTCGAACACGTAGTCCCGCGTCGCAGCCTTGGCGTCACTGGCGCCGTCGTCATACAGCGGCCGCACGCCGGAATAGGTCCACACGACATCCTCCGGCGTCACCGGCTTGGCGAAGTACTCGCTGACAGCTTCGCACAGATAACGGACTTCCTCATCGCTGATCTTCACCTTGGCCGGATCGCCGTCGTAGTCGCGGTCCGTGGTGCCGATCAGCGTGAAGTCGTTCTGGTAGGGAATGGCGAAGACGATGCGGCCGTCCTCGTTCTGGAAGATATAGGCACGGTCGTGGGCATAGAGCCGGCGCACCACGATGTGCGAGCCCTGCACCAGGCGCACCTTGGCCTTGGCGTTGACACCGGCACGCTGTGACAGCACTTCCTCGACCCAGGGACCGGCGGCGTTGACCAGCGCGCGGGCGCGAATCGTGTCTTGCGCCCCGGTCAGCAGGTCCTGCACGGTGACCTCCCAGCCATCGGCGGTCCGCCGCGCCGCGGTGGCGCGGGTGCGCGTGCGGATGACGGCGCCGCGCTCGGCGGCGTCCAGCGCGTTGAGCAGCACGAGACGCGCATCGTCGACGAAGCAGTCGGAATATTCGAAGCCACGCTGGAAGCGGCCGGGCGCGAGCGGCAGGCCAACCTCGTCGCGCCGCAGATCGACCGAGCGCGCCGGGGGCAGCAGCTTGCGGCCGCCGAGATGATCATAAAGGAACAGCCCGAGCCGCAGCAGCCAGGCCGGCCGCAAGCCACGGTGATGGGGCAAAACGAAACGCAGCGGACGAATGATGTGGGGCGCGATCTGCCACAGCACCTCGCGCTCCATCAGCGCTTCGCGCACCAGGCGGAATTCGTAATATTCGAGATAGCGCAGGCCGCCATGGATGAGCTTGGTCGACCAGGACGACGTCCCGCTCGCCAAGTCGTTCATTTCGCAAAGGAAAACTGAATTCCCGCGCCCCACGGCATCCCGCGCGATGCCGCAGCCATTGATCCCACCGCCAATGATAGCGAGGTCGAAGACCTGATCCACGAGACGCTTCCCCCGGCGCTCGCCTCTGGGCGAGGCGATTTCGCTTTCGGGTTCGGATTAAACCATTCCCAAAAACGAAAGCAAGCGAAAGATTATCGAAAGCATCAGCTGGCTGTGGGGAGCCGTGCCACGGTCGCGACCGCGCCATCATCCGCCTCGCCCTTGTCCTCACCACCCCCCCTGGGCCGGGTCTCGATCACCTCGATGCCGCGCTCCTGGCACATGGCGCGGAAGCGTGGCGGAATGCCGGTATCGGTGACGAAGGTCTGGATCTGGCCGATATGGGCGATGCGCACCGGCGCGCTCCGCTCGAACTTGGTGGAATCCGATACCAGCATGACGCTGCGGGCATTGGCGATGATGGCCTGCGCCGCCTGCACCTCGCGATAGTCGAAGTCGAGCAGCGCGCCCTCCTCGTCGATCGCGGAGGCGCCGATGATGGCGTAATCGACCTTGAACTGGCCGATCAGGTCGATGGCCGCCGAGCCGATCACGGCGCCGTCCGCCCGGCGGACATTGCCGCCGGCCACGATCACTTCGATACGGGGGTGGCGATAGAGCAGCATCGCGACATTGAGGTTGTTGGTGATGACCAGCAGGTCCTCGTGAGAGACCAGCGCGCTCGCCACCTCCTCAGTGGTGGTGCCGATATTGATGAACAGCGAGCAGCCGTTGGGAATCTGGGCAGCGGCAGCAATCCCGATCGCCTTCTTCTCATCCGCTGCGACAAACCGGCGCGCCTCATAGGCGAGGTTCTCGACGCCGGACGCGATGATGGCGCCACCATGCACCCGGGTCATCGAGCGGCGGTCGCAGAGGTCGTTCAGATCCTTGCGGATCGTCTGGGCCGATACCTCGAATCGTCGCGCCAGGTCCTCGACCGTGACGCGTCCGACCGAGCGGGCGATATTGAGAATTTCCGATTGGCGATGGGTCAGTCCGGCCACAGCGATCACCACATGACGCAAAAAGCGTCACATGGTGATCCATGTTCCCCAATGGGGTCAACTCGCGATTTCGGGGAAGCCGCGACCTGCCGTCCCCCGCGGCGGCCTCAAGCCGCCGTTGCGCCGGCGCGACCGCCCTCGCTGCGGTCCTGCTTGAACCGTGTGGCGGCACGTTCCGCCTCCCGCGCGCTGCGGAAGTAGCGGCCTTCGAGAGAATTGAAGTCGTGGGTGGCCGCGAAGAACCGGTAACCGGACTTGTCGCGGACAACGATTCCAGCCGTTTCGGAACTCACTTCGATGATGTAGCTGTCAGACATGGCACTCCCGTCGCCGGCATGACACCAGCGCTCCTGCGCACTAACACTGAAAAGACGAAAAGGTTCAGTGCCGGCAGCGACAACAGCCCGTCGCAGCCGAGAGATGCCGCGGAGAGAACCGCGGCAGGAGACATGTCGAATCCAGGCGACGCCACCGGCTGTTTTCACGCTTCCGAATCCGGATCATGTTCCGTGCCGCCCCTCTAATCGCGTTGCGCGACAACGCGATGACGCCAACATCAAGGTTTCGCGTAGGTTCCCACCGGCAGGCTGACAGCGGCGAGACGCACCGCATCCTCGTCGCGGTCGATCGCCACATATTCGCCCTGCCAGTACGTCAGCGCCGCCGTCTTGCCGGCGACCCGTACCGCCTCGACACGACCGATCACGATCGCATGGGAATGACGATGGATCACCTCTTCGATCCGGCAATCGAGCGCCGCAAGGCCATCGGCGAGCACCGGCACGCCGGTCGCCAGCGTCGACCACTGTGCGCCCTCGAAACGCGCAGCGCCCGTGGCGCCGCCCCGTCCGGTGAAGCGGTCGGCAATGTGCTGCTGGTCCGCATGCAAGATGTTGACGGCGAACGCGCCGTACTTCTCGAACAGCGGCCAGGATGACGACGAGCGGTTGATGCAGACCAGAAGGCTCGGCGGCTCCGCCGACAGCGACGTCACCGAGGTCACCGTCATGCCGGAGATGTCCTGATCGCGCCCGACCGTGATCACGCTGACGCCGCCGGCGAGCTGGCGCATGGCATTGCGGAAGCTCGCGGCGGAAACATCGAGATCGGTCTGGACGATGCGAACGAGCGAATTCATAGGGGCACCTGTGATGACTTGTCGTCGGCTGCATCCTGCAGCAGGTCGCGCAGAATGGTTTCCTCGAGCGCGGCGACCGCCGCCGATCCGCGGCTGCGCGGCCGCTTCAGATCAATCTGGATATCGTTGGCGATGCGCCCGTCCTCGAGCACAAGAACGCGATCGGCGACCGCGACGGCTTCGGCGACGTCGTGGGTGACGAGAATTCCGGTGAAGCTCTGATCCGACCACACCCTCTCCAGCAGCCGTTGCATGGTGATTCGCGTCAGCGCGTCGAGGGCGCCCAGAGGTTCGTCAAACGCCAGCACGCGCGGGCGGCTGACAAGAGCCCGCGCCAGCGCAACGCGCTGCTTCTGGCCCCCCGACAGCACCGCCGGCCACTGGTCACGCTTGGCATCGAGTTCAACCTCATGCAAGGCGCGCTCGGCCTGTTGGCGTGCGTCCGGCGAGCGCCGGTCGGCGCCGAGGCCGACCTCGACATTGCCAAGCACGCGCGCCCAGGGCAGCAGCCGCGGCTCCTGGAACATCATCCGCACCTGGGCCTTGGCGTTGTCCTGCTCGCCAAAGGTGATGCTGCCGGCATCGGCGCTGTCGAGCCCCGCGATCAGTCGCAGCAGCGTGCTCTTGCCGCAGCCGCTGCGGCCCACGATGGCGACGAACTGCCCGGCGGGAATGTGCAGGTCGATGCCGCGCAGCACCTCATGATCGCCGAACGCCTTGCGCACCCCGCGCAGCGTGATCGGCAGCCCGCGCGCGGTCGATGGCACGGCCGCGCGAGCGACCTCGGCCTCGCGCAGAAGGCCCGCGCCATCGATGGCGCGCGCTGACGCCGGGGCAAAACGAAGCGGTTGCTGCATCACCATCCTCACTGTTTCTGGAACGCCGGATGCCATGTCAGCGTCAACCGCTCGAGCAACCGCGAAGCGCTGTCGGCGAGTTTGCCGAGCAGTGCGTAGATCAGGATGCTCAGCACCACCACGTCGATCAGCATGAATTCACGCGCCTGCATCGCCATGTAGCCGAGGCCGGACGACGCCGCGATGGTCTCGGCAACGATCAGGGTCAGCCACATGATGCCGAGCGCAAAGCGCAGGCCGACAAAGATCGAGGGCAGCGCACCGGGGAAAATGACCCGGCGGAACAGCTCACCATCGCTCATGCCGTAGCTGCGCCCCATCTCGATCAGCTGCGGATCGACGGTTTTGATACCGTGCAGGGTGTTGAGGTAGATCGGGAAGAACACACCGAGCGCCACCAGGAACAGCTTGGCGGCCTCGTCGATGCCGAACCACAGGATCACCAGTGGTATCAACGCGAGATGGGGCACATTGCGCACCATCTGCAGCGTGGTATCGGTCAGGCGGTTGCTGAGCCGCGACAGGCCATTGGCAAGGCCGAAGGCGAAGCCAATGCCGCCGCCGATCAGGAAGCCGATCGCCGCGCGCCAGAAGCTCACCCAGATATTGCGGGCGAGCTCACCGGACAGCAGCAGTTTCCACCCCGCCAGCGCGACGTCGCTCGGCGCCGGCAGTACCCGCGTCGAGATCCAGCCCGCGACACTCGCCGCCTGCCAGATCGCGATGATCAGCAGCGGCACGATCCATTGCGTGAGGCCGTCGAGCCGCGGCAGGGAATCAATCAGACTCATGACTGCGACGCCTGCTTGTGAAGAGGCCGATGCTCGTTGGCGATGGTCTCGCCGAACGGGCCGGTGTTGACCCGCAGCGGCGTCACGTTCGCCGCGCTGTTCAGCGACAGCAGCGGGAACACCAGCTCAGCGAAGCGATACGCTTCCTCGAGGTGCGGATAGCCCGACAGGATGAAAGTATCGATGCCCAGCGCCTGATACTCCTTGATGCGCGCTGCGACCGTCTCCGGATCACCGACCAACGCCGTGCCGGCGCCGCCGCGGACGAGGCCGACACCGGCCCACAGGTTCGGGCTGATCTCGAGCTTGTCGCGCCGGCCGCCATGCAGTTGCGCCATGCGCTGCTGACCGACCGAATCCATTCGGGCGAAAATCTTCTGGGCCGACGCGATGGTGTCGTCGCTGACGTGCTGGATCAATTCGTCCGCCGCCTTCCATGCTTCCGCATTGGTCTCGCGCACGATGACGTGCAGGCGGATGCCGAACGACACCTTGCGGCCGCGCTGCTGCGCCACCGCGTTGACATGGTTGATCTTCTCCGCCACCGCTGCCGGCGGCTCGCCCCAGGTCAGATACTTGTCGACAGTGTCGACGGCGACATCGATGCCGGCATCGGACGAACCGCCGAAATAGAGCGGCGGGCCGCCGGCCTGGTGCGGCGGAAACAGCAGCCGTCCGTCTTCGATGGAAAGGTGCTTGCCTTTGAAGTCGACGGTCTTTTCTGCCAGCAGGTCGCGGTAGACCGACAGGAATTCGCGGGTGACCTCATAGCGCTCGTCGTGCTTGAGGAAGATGCCGTCCCCCTTGTTCTCGACGGGATCGCCGCCGGTGACGACGTTGATCAGCAGCCGGCCGTCCGAGATGCGGTCGAGCGTCGCGGTCATGCGTGCGGCAACGCTCGGCGACTGCAGGCCCGGCCGCACCGCCACGAGATAGCGCAGGCGGCGGGTCAGCGGCACCAGCGCCGAGGCCACGATCCAGGAATCCTCGCAGGAGCGCCCGGTCGGCAGCAGCACGCCGTAATAGCCGAGCTCGTCGGCCGCCTGGGCGATCTGGCGCAGATAGGACAGACTGACGTGACGCCCCCCCGTGGTGGTGCCGAGATAGCGACCATCGCCGTGGGTCGGCAGGAACCAGAGGACATTGGCGGTGGGAGACGGAGCGACGGTCATGAGCCGGACTTTCGAGCGATATCGGAAACAGTGATGGGCTTGGGGATCAGCCCGAGCTGATGGAACGTGTCGGCCAGCTTCTGCTGCTCGGCCAGCACCTGGGTGTCGATCGGCTTGATGCCGTAACCCTGGCGCTTCAGCGCCACCTCGAGCACCGGCACCGGCAGGCCGACGGACGGGCTGAGCTGCTCGGCAACGGCATGGATATCGGACTTCGCCCAGGCATCGACCTCACGCAAACTGTCGAGCAGCGCATCGAGCACCTTCGGGTCGGTCTCGAGGAATTTCTGCGACGCCAGATAGAACTGGGTGTTCGGCACGGTGTCAGTGCCGTCTGACAGCACACGGGCTTCGAGCGAAGCCTCCGCCGCTGCCTGGTAGGGATCCCAGATCGCCCAGGCATCGACCGAGCCGCGCTCGAACGCGGCGCGCGCGTCCGCTGGCGCCAGGAACACCGGGGTGATGTCCGCATAGTTGACGCCGGCCTTCTCCAGCGCCTTGACCAGCAGGAAGTGGACGTTGGAGCCCTTGTTGAGCGCAACGCGCTTGCCCTTGAGGTCGGCGACGTTCTTCAGCGCGCTGGCCTTGGGCACCAGGATCGCCTCGCCCTTCGGCGCTGGCGGCTCATAGGCAACGTAGCGCAGCGGCACGCCGGCGGCCTGGGCGAACACCGGCGGCGCCTCGCCAGTGTTGCCGAAGTCGATGGCACCGACATTGATCGCCTCCAGAAGCGGCGGGCCGGACGGAAACTCGGTCCAGGTCACGCTGTAGCCGAGCGCCTTCAGCTTCGGCTCCAGCGCGCCCCTGCTCTTGAGCAGCACCAGCTTGCCGTATTTCTGAAACCCTATCCGGATCTCCTGCGACGCCGGCGCGGCAAACAACGTCGCCGGCGCCAGCGACGCCACAGCGGCGGCGGAGGCGGCCAGCAATTGCAACAGACGACGGCGTTTCATGACGATCTCCAGACAAATCCCGATGAAAGATGTGAGTAATCCATCAACTTGATCAAGTATTTGACGAAGAAAACGACACCCGTGCTGCCGACGCCACGCATGGCGCACGATTTTTCCAAACAGGGAACGGGAATTGGAAGACGATTTGCCAGCCGGCCGGCACTGCTTCGAACCGCGTCGCTGCCCGGGGGGGCTAAGCCGATCAGATTGCTAGGGAAAGCCGTCGAATCCACAACATCGCGCTGGAATTATTCTATGAAGGTCGCTATGGAAGGTTGATTATTTTAGTCGATCACTTCGTGACGATAGAATCTTCCAAGGAACGGGTTGTGCGGCATGCTGACGGCGAAGGGAAAATACGGCTTGAAGGCTCTCGTGCATCTGGCGGCGCTCGATCCCGGTGAAACCGCCCAGGCCAGCGACATCGCCAAATGCAACAACATCCCGAAGAAATTCCTGGACGCGATCCTCGGTGACCTGCGCAACGCCGGCGTGGTCCAGAGCAAGAAGGGCCCGGGCGGCGGCTATGCACTGGCGCGCAAGGCCGCGGCGATCAAGGTCGGCAACGTGATCCGTGCGCTGGACGGTCCGCTGGCGCCGATCGCCTGCGCCAGCCGCACCGCCTATCAACCCTGCCGTGACTGCCGCGACGTCAAGGCATGCAGCGTGCGGCTGACCATGGCGAAAGTGCGCGACGCCATGTCGGACATTCTCGACACCATGACCATCGCCGACATGCTTGCCAGCCCGAAATCTTCACGCGGTACCCTCAAGGCGCTGCGGGGCTGACCTCTGCCGGATCGCGCGCGATCACTTGCGGGTGGCCAGTCTCGTCGATCGCTACATAGGTGAAGTTGCCGTCAGTCACCAGGATCGTGCTGCTCTCCTTGCGTCGCGTCACCCAGGCCGCGACATGGATCGTGATCGAGGTTCGGCCGATCCGGATCATCGAACAGTGCACCGAGACCACGTCGCCGACATAAACCGGCTTGCGGAAGGTCATGGCGTCGATCGACACCGTGACCGTGCGCTGCCTGGCGATCTTCGACGCCATGATGCCACCGGCGACATCCATCTGGCTGAGCAGCCAGCCGCCGAAGATGTCGCCGTTCTGGTTGGTGTCCGCCGGCATCGCCAGCGTGCGGATGCAGAGCTCGCCGCCCGGCGCCGCTGGCGGCGGGGCAGCATGGGCGGAAGAGGTGTCACTCATGATATGGATCCGGTCCCTGCTTTCGTGGCCCTGAAATCGTCCCAACCGGCGTCCGGCTTGAAGCGGTCGCCAAAGCGGTTGGCGAGACCTTGCAATGTCGCCATCACATCGGCAACCCCGCGGGTGCGCGCATAATTCAGCGGGCCGCCGCGGAACGGGGCATAGCCGGTGCCGAAGATCATGGCGCCGTCGACCACGTCTGGATCGTCGACGATGCCCTCACGCAGACAGGCGACGCAGACATTGGACATCGGCAGGATCAGGCGGTCGGTCATCTCGGTGGTGGGCTGCGCGATCGCCGGGGTCTTCTGCGCCTTGCCGTCCTTCCAGTCGTAAAACCCCTTGCCGGTCTTGCGGCCGAGGTCGCCCTTGGCCACCTTCTCTCGAAGCCAGTCCGGTGCCGCCGGCAGGCTGTCGCCCATGCGCGTGCGCAGCATGTCGCCGACCGCCAGGCAGATGTCGAGGCCGACCTGATCGGCGAGCTCGATCGGCCCCATCGGCATCCCGAACCGTTCCGCGGCCGCGTCGATGGTCGCCTTGTCGATCTTCTCGTCCAGCATCACCATGGCTTCGAGCATGTACGGCGTCAGTGCCCGGTTGACCAGAAAGCCCGGCGAACTCTTCACCGACAGCGGCAGACGGTCAATCGCGCCGACGAACGCCTTCGCGGCGGCGAGCACCTGCGGATCGACCGCATCATGGCTGACCACCTCGACGAGTTGCAGCCGCGACACCGGATTGAAGAAGTGCAGGCCGACCAGCCGTTGCGGCGAAGCCAGCGTGGTGCGCAGGTCCTGCAACGGAATGCTGGAGGTGTTGGTGGCGAGAATGGCGGTCGGCTTCATCCGCGGCTCCAGCGCGGCGTAGACCTTCTGCTTGAGGTCGAGCCGCTCCGGCACCGCCTCGATGACGAGGTCGGCGGCGCGCACGCCCTCCCCGGCCATGTCGGGGATCAAGCGGTCGAGCGCATCGCGCACATCGACCGGCTTGCGGACGATCTTGCCGAAGAGATCGGCCGCGCGCTTGACCGCGCCGGCGATCGGCTCGGCCTTCATGTCGGCCAGCGTCACCCGCAGGCCCTGATGCGCACACCAGGCGGCGATGTCGCCGCCCATGGCGCCCGCACCGATGACATGCACATGCCTGACCTCATTGCCTCCGCCGGCCAGCTTCTTCATGCGTTCACGCAGGAAGAACACCCGGATCAGGTTCTGTGCGGTCGGCGTCACCATCAGCCGGGCGAACGACGTGCGTTCGTTCGCCAGCATCGCGACCTTGTCGCCGCCGTGCTTTTCCCACAGATCGATCAGCGCGTAAGGCGCCGGATAGTGCTCGCGCGGGGCCGCCTTGGCGGCTTCGGAGCGCATCCGGCTGGCGAGCAGCCCGCGCACCGGCGCAAAATTCATCACTGCATTCAGCGGGCCGGGCTTCGCCCGCTTGAGGCGGCCGAACACGGCGTCCCTCGCCGCATTGCGGACATGGCGCTCCTGCGTCACCGCATCGACGAGGCCAAGCGACTTCGCGCGGCGGGCATCGATGGTCTTGCCGGTCAGCATCAGGCTCATCGCCTCGGCCGGGCTGATCAGTTCGGTCAGCCGCGCCGGGCCGCCAAGGCCGGGATGCAGGCCAAGCATGACCTCGGGAAAGCCGAACCGTGCATTGTCGATGGCGATGCGCATATTGCAGGCGAGCGCGATCTCGAGCCCGCCGCCAAGGCAGAAGCCGTGCACCACGGCGACCGTCGGCAGGCGCAGGGCCTCCAGCCGATAAACCACCGCATGGGCGCGCACCATTTCGATCTCGACCTGGTGCGCATCGCTGGCGCCGCGGAACTCGTTGATGTCTGCGCCCGCGATGAATCCGGAGGGTTTGGCGGAGCGGATCACAAGACCCGCCGGCCGCTCGGCCTCCAGCGCCGTGATCGCCTTGTCGAGTTCCTCCATCACCTCCGCCGACAGCGAGTTGGCGCTGGCGCCGGCGCGATCGAACAGCAGCCAGGCGATGCCGTCGTCATCGCGCGTCAGGTGGAAATGGCGATAGGCGCTGTCGGCCGCAGGCGTCGGCCCGAGCTCGAGCACACGGTCGGAAAGAACGTCCAGGATCCGGCTGTCCATGCTCATGCTCACACCGTCTCGATCAGCATGGCGCCGCCGAGGCCGCCACCAATGCATTCCGTGGCGACACCACGTTTGGTGCCCAGCCGTTTCATGGCGTTGACCAGATGCAGCACGATACGGTTGCCCGACGTGCCGACCGGGTGGCCAAGACTGATGGCGCCGCCATCGACATTCAGCCGGTCCCGATCGATGGCGCCGGCCGCACCATCGAGGCCGAGCACCTTGCGGCAGAACGTATCGTCCCTCCAGGCCGCAAGGCAGCCAAGCACCTGGGTGGCGAAGGCTTCATTCAATTCCCAGGTCTCCACGTCCTGCAGCGTGAGATTGTTGCGCTTGAGCAGCGCGGTGGCGGACAGCACCGGACCGAGGCCCATGATCGACGGATCGAGCGCCGCCCAGGCGCTGTCGACGATCACGGCTTTCGGCGTCAGAGCGTGCTTGCGCACGGCATCCTCGGACGCGAGGATGATCCAGCTGGCGCCATCGGTGATCTGCGAGGAGTTGCCGGGGGTCACCTGCCCCCACGGCCGCTCGAACGCGGGCTTGAGGGCGGCAAGTTTCTCGACGCTGGAGTCGGGGCGCACGCCGTCGTCGTGGTCGTAGAAGCGGCCCTGACGATCGAACGCGGTCTCGACCTCGCCTTTCAGCCAGCCCTGCTCCTGGGCGCGTGCGAGGCGCTTGTGGCTCTCCACCGCATAGGCATCGGCATCAGCGCGGGTGATGCCGAACAGATGCCCGACCACTTCGGCGGTCTGGCCCATGTTGAGGTCGGTGATGGGATCGGTGAGGCCGCGCTCGAGCCCAATGATCGGCTTGAACGTGGCCGGGCGCGCCTTCGCCAGCGCCGCGAGCTTCGCCAGCGCGCCCTTGGCGGTGGCGAGCCCGGCGAACCAGCGCACGCCCTTCTGCGACCAGACCAGCGGCGCGTGGCTGAGCGCCTCGGCGCCCCCGGCAAGGATCAGGTCACCCTTGCCCTGCTGGATATAACGATAGGCCGTGTCGATCGACTGCATGCCGGAGCCGCAGTTGATCTGTACCGTGAACGCGACCATCTTCTCGCCCATTCCGAGGCGCAGCGCCGCGACACGGGCCGGGTTCATCTCGTCGGCAATGACATTGACGCAGCCGAGGATGACCTGGTCGAAAGCGTCCGGCGCGAATGGCTGGCGCGCCAGCAGCGGCCGGCCGCATTGCACGGCAAGATCGACCGGTGTGAACGGCCCCGGCCCGCTGCGGGCCTTGAGGAACGGGGTTCGGCTTCCGTCGACGATATAGACCGGGCGTGTCATCAGCTTGCCGCTCGTGTGTTGAAGTTCATGTCACGGCGATCGTGCAACCGCGCGCTCATGGATGACAAGACCTCCGGTGCAAAATCGTCGACTTCGACCACCCTGGCGACCGCGTCACGGGCGGCGGCAAGGCGCTCGGCCTCGGCCGCGGTGATGATGCCATTGCGCAGCGCCTCGCCGGGATCGCGGATGCGCGCCGAGCGCATCTTCTTGACGATGTCGTCATTGGCGGTGACCAGCGCGAACGCCTTCTCGAGCCGTGCGACGCCACGGTCGTCGTCGATGTGGGAGATGTTCGGGGTCAGCCGCTCACGCGCCGCCGACGGCTCGAGGATGAGCTGGGCGAGCCGATGCACCACGCCATCCGACGGGCCAACCGCGCGGGCGCCGAACGGCTGGACGATCAGCCTGAGCGCGAAGGCGACGAAGCGGTTCGGCAGATTGGCCAGGATCTCAGCGAAGCGGGTCTCGATGGTCTTCAGCCCGCTCGCCATGCACCATTCCAGCGCCGCGAAATCCGCCTCCTGACGCCCCTCGTCCTCCCAGCGTTTCAGCGCCGCGGAGAGCAGATACAGCTCCGACAGGATGTCGCCGAACCGCGCCGACAGCATCTCCTTGCGCTTGAGCGCGCCGCCGAGGGTCAGCAGCGCCATGTCGGCGCACAACGCGAACGCTGCCGCATGGCGCGACAGCTGGCGATAGAACGGCGTCGCCGGGCCGGCGTCGGGCGCCGGCGCGAACGCCCCGCCGGTCCAGCTGCGGCCCAGCGCCCGGAAGGTATTGGCGACGGCATGGCCGACATGGCCCCAGAGCGCCTTGTCGAAGGCATCGAGGCCCCGCGCCGCATTGTCATCGGCAAGCGCCGTCATCTCGTTGAGCAGATAGGGATGGGCGCGGATCGCGCCCTGCCCGAACACGATCAGGTTGCGGGTCAGGATGTTGGCGCCCTCCACCGTGATGCCGACCGGCACTGCGCGATAGAGATTGCTAAGATAGTTCTGCGGACCATCGATCACCGCCTTGCCGCCATGGATATCCATGGCGTCGTCGATGGCGATGCGCATGCGCTCGGTGGCATGCAGCTTCATGATGCCGGAAATCACCGCGGGATGATGCCCCTCGTTGAGTGCCGCACAGGTCAGGCGGCGCGCGCCATCGAGCAGATAGGCGGTGCCGGCGATGCGGGCGAGCGGTTCCTCGATGCCCTCGAACTTGCCGATTGCCACGTTGAACTGCTCGCGGATGCGCGCATAGGCGCCGCTGGTGCGGGCGCAATAGGCCGCGGCTGCCGCCGACAGCGACGGCAGCGAGATGCCGCGCCCGGCTGCAAGCGCCGTCATCAGCATCTTCCAGCCCTCGCCGATGCGCTCCTGGCCGCCGATGATGAAGTCGAGCGGCACGAATACATCGCGGCCCCAGTTCGGGCCGTTCTGGAACACCTGCATCGACGGCAGGTGGCGATGGCCAATCTCCACGCCCGGCAGACCGGTCGGGATCAGGGCGACGGTGATGCCGAGCTCCTCGGTCGGACCGAGCAGGTGGTCAGGGTCATACGCCTTGAAGGCGAGGCCGAGCAGCGTCGCCACCGGCCCGAGGGTGATATAGCGCTTGTGCCAGTTGAGCCGCAGCCCGAGCACCTCGCGCCCCTCGAACACGCCCTTGCAGACCACGCCGCGGTCGACCATCGAGGCCGCGTCTGAGCCAGCTTGCGGGCTGGTGAGGCCGAAACAGGGAATCTCGCGCCCGTCGGCGAGGCGCGGCAGCCAGCGCTCGCGCTGCTCCGCAGTGCCAAAGCGCATCAGCAGCTCGCCGGGCCCCAGCGAGTTCGGCACCATCACCGTGACCGCCGCCGCAACGGAGCGCGTCGAGATCTTGCGCACCACCTCGGAGTGGGCATAGGGCGAGAAGCCGAGGCCGCCATATTCCTTCGGGATGATCATGCCGAAGAACTTGTGGCGCTTGACGAAGTCCCACACCTGCGGCGGCAGGTCGCGCAGGTCCCAAGTGATGGTCCAGTCGTCGAGCATGGCGCAGAGCTCGTCGACCGGGCCGTTCAGGAAGGCCTCTTCCTCGGCGGAGAGCCTGGCCTGGGGGTAAGCCAGCAGCTTCTGCCAGTCCGGGGTACCGGTGAACAGGTCCGCATCCCACCACACATCACCGGCTTCGAGCGCCTCCCGCTCGGTATCGGACATTTCCGGCATCACCTTGCGCGCCCAGGAGAAGATCGGCTTCGTGAGCCAGTCGCGACGAAACGTTGACGACGTCATGATGATGTCCCTTGGATGGGGGTGCAGGGCAGCGTGCGGGAACCCGGGCGGAATCCCGCGCCGGCGGCGCGGCGCAGCGTGCCGACCGTAATGTCCTCGCCCTTACAACTTGCGGTGAGAATTGAGCAAAATGACATGAACCCGCCCGTCCGCTGTTAACGATCGGACGGCTACACCGGTTCCATGCAAGGGGATCAGTCCGGCCGCAGCATCTCGAACATGATCTCCGGCGTGATTTCGGCATAGTCCCCCATCCGCCCGGCGCGCAGGATGGGGTGCGCCTCGGCGGTCTGATAGACGCCATCCCGGATCAGCGCACGGTCGATATAAACCGCCACCACCTCGCCGAGCGTCAGCCAGCTCGGGACCTTGTTACCTTCCTTATCCTGCAACTGGATGACCTGGAGCACCTTGCACTCCATGGCCGCACGGCTTTCCCCCACTCGCGGGACATTGACGAAGCGCCCGGGGACCGGGGTCAGCCCGGCCAGGGTGAACTCATCAACGCCATGCGGCACCTGGGCGGAGCTGGCGTTCATCTGCCCGGCCAGTTCCTTGGTGGCCAGATTCCACACGAACTCGCCGGTCTCCATGACATTGCGCACCGAATCCTTGGAGCCGATGCTGGAAAAGCCGATGATCGGTGGCTTGTAATTGAAGGCGTTGAAGAAGCTGTAGGGTGCGAGATTGACCTGACCGTCCTTGTCGCGGGACGAGATCCATCCGATGGGGCGCGGCCCGATGATCGCGTTGAACGGATCGTGCCTGAGGCCATGACCCTGCTTCGGCTCGTAGACGTGGAAATCCCGCTCGCTCATCGCTGCCATCCGCTGCTAGGTCATGCCTGCCACGCCATACGGCGCTCGCGGCCACTCAATCAAGCAGGATGTCGCGGCGTCAACGCTGCGATGACAAAATCAATCATCTGCTCGAGTGTCGGGCCCGGCTTGTGGGCGCACTGGGCGATCATCTGCGGATGGAAGAAGCGGCTCATCGCTGTCGCGGTCGTCATCGCGGCGAGCGCGAGGTCGGGCGCCGCGAACACGCCCTGCTTGACGCCGTCGTCGATCACCTTGCCGATGATGCCGGTCAGCCGCTCGAAATGCGCGTTGCAGACCTGCCAGTCCTCCTCCATGGCCATCGCGACCATCTGGTGGATCTTCTCGTCACCGGTGTAGCGCTCGACGTTCATATGATGGATGGACGCGAGCAGCCGCCGCAGCCGGCTGACCGGCTCCAGATCCTCGAACGCGATCGCGGTTGCGGCAATCTCGACCTCGCCCATCAGCCGGCGCGCCACCGCCTCGTGGATCGCCCGCTTGGAGTCGAAGAAGCGGTAGACGTTCGCCGGGCTCATGCGCAGAGCCTTGGCGATGTCGGCGACCGTGGTCTTCTGGTAGCCGATCTCGCGAAACAACCGTTCCGCGGCGACAAGAATGCGCGCGGGGGTGTCCGTCTCACTGCTGTCGGCGACCATGACCATTGTTGTGCTTCGTCCTCCTCGAGGCCGCCGAACTCGGCGGCGCAACGTGTTCAGCCCCAATAGATATTCCTTAACATGGGGCAGTTCTCATTCCGCCGCAACAGGATAGACCGGCTGCGCATGGGCGTCCCCCGCGAGCGGCGGAGCGGCCGTGGCCGGCGCCACCGGGCCGCTCTGCTCCAGGCTCTTGCGGAACCAGAGCGCGTACAGCCCAGGTAGGAACAGCAGGGTCAGGAAGGTGGCGACGAACAGGCCGCCCATGATGGTGATCGCCATCGGCCCCCAGAACGCGGAGCGCGATAGCGGGATCATCGCCAGGATGGCGGCGAGCGCGGTCAGCACCACCGGCCGGGCGCGCCGGACGGTCGCCTCCACAATGGCCTCCCGGCGGGTCATGCCATGCGCCACGTCGCTCTCGATCTGGTCGACCAGAATCACCGTGTTGCGCATGATCATACCCGCCAGCGCGATGAGGCCCAGCAGCGCCACGAAGCCGAATGGCTGATTCGCCACCAGTAGCCCGAGCGCGGCGCCGACAATGCCGAGCGGCGCGGTAAGGAACACCAGCGCAAGACGCGAGAAGCTCTGCAGCTGGATCATCAGCAGCGTGAGCATCACGATCACCATCAGCGGGAACAGCACGAAGATCGAGGCATTGCCCTTGGCCGATTCCTCAATCGCTCCGCCCATGTCGATGCGATAGGCCGGCGGCAGGCTGGCGCGGATCTTGGCAAGCTTCGGCCAGATCGCATTGGTGACGTCGGGCGCCTGCACACCATCAACGATGTCGGAGCGCACGGTGATCGCCATGTCGCGGTTGCGCCGCCACAGGATCGGCTCCTCATGGGCATACTCGATCTTGGCGATCTGCGACAACGGCACTGCGATGCCATTGCGGGAGTAGATCGACAGATCGGCGATATGGCCGAGATCGAGCCGCTCCGACTTCACCGCACGCGCCACCACGCCGACTTTCTCGATACCATCGCGCACGGTCGTGACCGGCGCGCCGGAGATCAGCATCTGCGTCGCCTGCGAGATGTCCTGGGGGGTGAGCCCGAGCGCGCGCGCGCGCTCCTGATCGACCACCAGCTTGAGGTACGGCGTCTTCTCGTTCCAGTCGAGATGCGCATCGACCACCTTGTCGTTGCTGCGCATCACATCACGCACCTGGTAGGCGACGTCGCGCACCACGCCGGCGTCAGGGCCGACGACGCGGAACTGGACCGGGAAGCCGACGGGCGGGCCGAAATTGAACCGATCGACCCGCACACGCGCCTCCGACAATGCGCCTTCCGCGACCACCTTCTCCAGCCGCGCCTTGATCCGCTCACGCGCCTTCACGTCCTTCGACACGATCACGATCTCGGCGAAGGATTCGTTGGGCAACTGCGGATTGAGACCGAGCCAGAAGCGCGGCGAACCCTGTCCGATATAGGCGGTGTAGGTGGCGATGTCGGGATCGCCCTTCAGCAGGGATTCCGCCCTCTCCACCGACTTCTCGGTGACACCGAAGGCGGTGCCTTCCGGCAGGCGCAACTGAAAGAACAACTCGGGCCGCTCAGACAGCGGGAAGAACTGCTGCTGCACCGCGCCGAAACCGACGATCGACAGCACGAACACGCCGATGGTGGACAGCACCACGGTGCCTCGCCAGCGCACGCACCACTCGATGACACGGCGCAGGGCGCGGTACATCCGCGTCTCGTAGATCGCATGCGGATCGGCGTGATGCGCCCCGCCCTTCGCCGCTTTGGCGAAATCGGGCAGCAGTTTGACACCGATATAGGGTGTGAAGATCACCGCGACGAACCATGACGCCACAAGCGCGATGGCGACGATCCAGAAGATGCCGCCGGCATACTCGCCGACCGACGAATTGGCGAAGCCGATCGGCAGGAAGCCGGCCGCGGTCACCAGCGTGCCGGTCAGCATCGGAAACGCGGTGGATTCCCAGGCGAACGACGCCGCCTTGAAGCGATCCCAGCCCTGCTCCATCTTCACCACCATCATCTCGACCGCGATGATGGCGTCGTCGACCAGCAGGCCGAGCGCGATGATCAACGCACCGAGGGTGATGCGATGCAGGTCGAGCCCCATCGCGTTCATGACGACGAACACGATCGCCAGCACCAGCGGCACCGACAGCGCGACCACGATGCCGGTGCGCCAGCCGAGCGCAAGAAAGCTGACGAACAGCACGATGGCGAGCGCTTCGATGAAGGAATGGACGAACTCGGTGACCGCGTGATCGACCACCTCGGGCTGGTCGGCGATCTGCTCGACATCGATGCCCTGCGGCACCGCCGCCATGAATTCCGCGGTGGCGGCCTTGACGGCCTCGCCGAGCTCCAGGATGTTGGCGCCCTTGGCCATCACCACACCGATGCCGAGCGCGGGCTTGCCCTTCTGCCGAACTTTGTAGTCGGACGGATCTTCATAACCGCGGGTCACGGTGGCGATGTCGCCGAGCCGGAACACGCGGCCGTTGCTCTCCACCGGAGTCTCGGCCACCGCCTTGGCGCCGTCGAGCGCGCCGGTCACCCGCAGCGGCACGCGCTGCGACGAAGTCTCGACCACGCCGCCCGGGCTGACCGCATTCTGCCGTGCCAGCGAATCGAAGATCGCCTGCGGCGTGATGCCGAGGGTGGCGAGCTTGGCATGGGAGAACTCGACGTAGATCTTCTGATCCTGCACACCGTACAGGTTGACCTTGGTGACGTTCGGCACCTTGAGCAGGCGCTGGCGCATACCCTCGGCGATGGTCTTGAGCTGGGCATAGCTCGCGCCATCGCCGGTCATCATGTAGAGGATGGAGTCGACGTCGCCGTACTCGTCATTGACATTCGGGCCGATCAACCCGGCGGGCAGATCGCCCTGAATGTCCACCAGCTTCTTGCGCAGCTGGTAGAACAGCTGCTGCACATCCTTGGCCGGCGTGTTGTCCTTGAACGCCACCTGCATCGCCGTGAAGGACGGCTTGGTGTAGGTGGTCACCTTGTCGAAATACGGCAGCTCCTGCAGCTTTTTCTCGATGGTGTCGGCGACCTGCGCCTGCATCTCGCCGGCGGTGGCGCCGGGCCAGATGGCGGTCACCACCGCAAGCTTGATGGTGAAGGACGGATCCTCGGCGCGGCCGAGCCGCTCATAGGAGAAGAAGCCCGCGACGCCGAGCGCCACGATAAAGAACAGCACCAGGGCGGGATGCGCGACAGCCCAGGCGGACAGATTGAAACGTCGCATGGTCCCCTCCCCGCTCAGAATGACAGCGACGCCACGACCCGAACCTTCTGGGCCGGATCGAGCTTCTGCACACCCATGGCGACGACGCGCGCGCCTTCAGCAACGCCGCCGGTGATCACCACGTCGTTGGTCTCGTAAGATTTCACCGTGACCAGCTGCAGCGTCACCGCACCGGTGTCACGATCGACCACATAGAGCGCGGGGCCTGCGCCCTGGTTGAACAACGCAGAGAGCGGCACCCGCGCGACACGCTCGCGATCGGCGTCCGACAAGGACAGCGTCGCGGTCATACCGAGCTGCACGGCATCTCCTGCCCCGGGCAGCGAGAACTTGGCGAGATAGGTGCGGGTCGCGGCGTCCGCCATCGGCGCCAGTTCGCGCAATTTCGCCGTGTACTGCTTGCCCGGCTCCGACCACAGCGACACCTGGGCGACACCGTCCCGGGCGCGCGCCACCAGGGTCTCGGGGATGGCGACAACCGCCTCCTTTTCAGCGGATCGGGCGACACGGATCGCCGCCTGCCCTGACGCCACCACCTGCCCCGGCTCGACCAGGGTCGCCGTGACGACGCCGCGGGCGTCCGCGGTGAGCGTGGTGTAGGATAGCGCGTTGCGGGTCAGTTCGACCGAGCGCTCCGCACGGGTCAGCCGGGCACGGGCCTCGTCGGCCGCGGCCTTCGACTGGTCGAGCTGGGCATCGGTCGACCAGCCCTTGGTGCGAAGATCCTTGGCGCGAGTCTCGGCCGCCACGGCCTGCGCCACCACGCCGGTGGCGGCGCGGTATTCGGCGTCGGCCTGCTCGGCCTGGAGCCGCAGGTCGACCTCGTCGAGCACCGCCAGCGGCTGCCCGGCCTCGACCTGCTGGCCGACCTCGACCAGACGCTTCGCCACCTTGCCGGCAACGCGGAAACCCAGGTCGCTCTCGACCCGGGGGCGGATGGTGCCGACAAAGCTGCGCTCGGGAACCTCGGACTCATAATGGACGGTAGCCACCAGCACCGGGCGGCCCACGGCCGCCTGCTCCGCCGGCTTGTCGTTGCAGCCGGCCAGGGTCAATGCCAGGGCGGCGAGGGAAACTGCGGATAACGCCTTGAATGGGCGTGAAAAAATGGCTGCACCAAACATCTGTCGCTCCCGAGACTGGTCGCCTCAGGCTACTTGACTACTGATGAATGTCAATATTCGTCAGTGAACAATAATTAGTCATTAGTAAAGCGACCAACGAAAAGGCCCGCGCGAGGGGATCGCGCGGGCCTCCGGGAGAACAGGACTCCCCTTGTTTAGCGCGGCTCCGTCGCGGCCGCGAATTCCGTCCGGCTGTCGTGCTTGAGCAGCAGCACCAGGATGCCGGCCACCAGCGGCAGCACCGCCAGCACGAACAGCCCCCAGGACGTGCTTCCGGTGCTCTCCTTGACATAGCCGATCAGGTACGGCCCGCCGAAGCCGGCAAGATTGCCGATCGAGTTGATCAGGGCGATCGCACCGGCCGCCGCCGTGCCGCTGAGGAAGGCGGTCGGCAACGTCCAGAACAGCGCGAAGGTGCAGAACACGCCGATCGCCGCGATGGTGAGGACGATCATGGTGAGGGTCGGATCGGTCAGATAGCTGGAGGCCGCGAGCGCTACGGCCGTCAGGAACAACGGCAATGCGACGTGCCAGACCCGCTCGCGGGTGCGGTCGGAATGGGCGCCCCACAGCACCATGGCAATGGCGCCGAACAGATACGGAATCGCCGTGACGAAGCCGGTCTGCAGGTTGGAGAGCCCGAACGCCTTGACGATCTGGGGCAGCCAGAACTGCATGCCGTACAGCGCGCCGACGAAGCCAAAATACACGAGGCTCAGCACCAGCACCCGCKGCGAGGTCAACGCCTCCCCGATCGTCATGTGCTCGGCGCCGCCCTTCGCCGCCTCCTCGCTGGCAAGGCGCCCGGCGAGCCACTGCTTCTGCTCGGCCGAAAGCCATGTGGCCGCGGCGGGGCGGTCCGTCAAATAGAACCAGCTGACGATGCCAAGCAGGATCGAGGGAATACCCTCGAGGATGAACAGCCACTGCCAGCCCTTGAGTCCGGCGACGCCATCAAGGCCGAGCAGGAAACCCGAGATCGGCGCGCCGATCACCGTGGACACCGGCACTGCGATGGCGAAGCCGGCGAGGATGCGGGCGCGGTACTGCGCCGGGTACCAGTAGGTCAGGTACAGGATGATGCCCGGGAAGAAGCCGGCCTCGGCGACGCCGAGCAGGAACCGCAGAATGTAGAAGCTGGTGGTGCCGCTGACGATCGCCATCAGCGCCGAGATGATGCCCCAGGTCACCATGATGCGGGCGATCCAGCGGCTGGCGCCAACCTTGTGCAGGATGATGTTGCTGGGCACCTCGAACAGGAAGTAGCCGAAGAAGAAGATGCCGGCGCCGAAGCTGAAGACCACTGGGGAAAACTTCAGCTCCTCGTTCATCGTCAGTGCGGCAAAGCCGAGATTGACGCGATCGAGATAGGAAAAGAAATAGGCCAGAATCAGAAACGGCACGACCCGCCAGGAGATCGCCTGCATGGTCGATGTTTCAATGGCGCTCTGGCCCCCACTGGCCGCGCGCAGATGTGCGGATGCTTCGCTCATAAATCCTCCCCAACCCATGACGTTGTTCAGCACGGCACCTCCCCGTGCCATGCGCTTGCCGCCGACCGTGGCGAAACATCGCAGGGATTTCAACCTTTGATTTTCGGCAGGGGCCCGGCGCGCACCGCGGCTTCAGGCCCCGAGCGCTGAGCCGATTCGCGCGATCGCGCGTTCGACATCCGTCGCCGCGGTGCACAGTCCGAAGCCGAATCGGAGACGGTCGCCGCGATGGTCGCAGTGCACGCCGACCGCAGCGAGCCTGGTCTCGATCTCGCCGGCGCGCGCGGTGCGGAAGGTGAGGAAATTGCCGTGGGCGGCACCGGGACCGAACGGCGTGATCAGGTCGGCGCGGCGCAGGCCCGCGATCGCACGCGGTTCGAGCGCGTCGAGGAAATGCGCCATCAGCGCGCGCGCGTGGCCATGGACCTGTTCGGCGGCAATCGCCTCCGCCGCCAGCCAATCGAACACCGCCGCCATCCGGTAGAGGCCCGAGGGGTCGAAGGTCGCGCCGAGAAAACGCCCGGCATCGAGGGGATAGCCGACCGACTTGCCGGGCGGCGCCGCCAGCGCGCCGAAGTCGGCGAACCAGCCGGTGTCGCGCGGCCGCGCGCCATAGCCGGGCGGACAGTGCAGGAAGCAGGCACCCTCGCCGGCCATGGCGTATTTGTAGCCGCCGGCGAGATAGAAGGCGCGCTCGGCAATCCCCGAAAGATCCGTCGGCCGCGCCATGAAGCCGTGATAGCCGTCGATCACCAGATAGCTGTCCGGCGAAGGCAGCGCCGCGGCGAGCGCGGCAAGATCACCGCAGGTCGCTGCCGAACTGAAGAACACCTGGCTGACGAACACGAGATCATGATCGCCCGCGGCGCAGGCCGCGTGAAAGCGTTCGGCGAAGGTCGCAAGCGGCTCGGCCGGCACGCGCGTCACGGTAACGACGCCGTCCTCGGCGAGCCGGTCGAGCTGGCGCCGCGCGGTGTGAAATTCTGCGTCGCTGGTCAGGATGCGGACCGCGCGTCCCGCCGGGAAGCACGACAGCAGCCGGCGCAGGAACTCGTGGGTGTTGGGCGCGAACGCGATCGTCGCCGGATCCGGCAGGCACAGGTGGCGCGCAAGGTGCGCCTGCACCTGCGGAATGAGCTCGCCGAACATGAGGCCCCATTTGTCGCCGGCGAGTCGCGCCGCGTCCTGCCAGCAGCGCTGCTGCGCCGCATAGGTGACATCGGGCCAGTCATGATGGCTGTGGCAGGCGAGATTGATCCGCTCCGGCGCGGCCGCGCGGAAGCGGGAGAAGTGCGCGGTGAAATCGAGCAGCGGACCGGTCATGACGAAATGACAAAGCCCATGCGGGCCTGGATCTGCGCCGGCAGCTCCGGCACCGCCGAGCGTGGAATGAGGAAGCTCGACAGACGGAACAGGTCGCCGAAGATGCGGTGCCGCTCCGCCGTGGTCCGCAGATAGGCATGGCCGGAGGAGCCACCGGTGCCGATCTTGACCCCGATCATGCGCTCGACCATCAGCGCGTGACGGTAGCGCCACAGCGTCATGGTCTCGTCGATGTCCATCAGCGCCGCCAGCAGGCGGAACGGCTGCTGTACCGCCGGCTTGTCGCGGTAGAGCGTGATGAACAGCGCCGCCTGCACGGCAGGTGCCGACAACCGCCAGCCGCCATTGTCATCGGACGCGGAAAAGATCGCCGAGAACGAGGCGATCGCGCGCTCGATGTTCTTGAGGTCACGCTCACGCTTCTCCGGCGGGATCGCCGGATCGTTGCGCACCATCTCGGCGTCACGGGCGAGATGCTTCTCCACCGCCGTACGATAGGCGTCGCGGAAGGTGGCGCCGCCCCAATCGAGGAACGGAGTGCGGGCGAGCCACTGGTCGAGCAGATCGAACAGCGATGGCTTGTCGCCGGCAGCGCGGAACGCGACGCGGTCACGGTCCGACAGCCGCTCGTCGATCGCCTTGTCGTCGAACGGCACGCGTGTTGCGGGCGAAAGGCCAAGCCGCGTCTCGATCAGGCGGAACTGGAGCGACTGAAAGCCAGAGGCCGGCATCAACAGATCGCGGAAATCGAGGAAATCGAATGGTGTCATGGTCTCCAGCACGTCGAGCTGGCCGACCACGAGCTTGAGGATCTCGTGAATACGGTTGAGGCCGTGCACCACCCGCCCCATGGCGTCATCAGTGACGGGAATGGTGCCGAAATCCGCCTCGATCCGGTCGAGCTCATGCAGGATCTGCTTGAACCACAGCTCGTAGGCCTGATGGACGATGATGAACAGCATCTCGTCATGAGCATCGATGCCGGCTTTCACGCTCTCCGGCTCCTGGGACGACAGCAGCCGATCGAGCTTGAGGTAGTCGCCGTAATAAACCGGGGCGCGAGCCATGCATGCGTCTCCATCGGACGAGTGTCCCGGTTTAACATTCGCATCACTTTGCAGCGGGCTCTTTTGCGAATGCTAGAACCGGAGGGACACTAGCAAGTGTAAGATTCTAGCGTGGTTTTGCATCTGACATTCGCTTGGAGGACTCGCGGCGAGACTGAAGCGAATGTCAGATCCACCACACCAGTGCCACCAGATTTGGCCGGGACGCGCGCGAGGTCAATAGATATTTTATGCCTAAAGCATTCGCAGACGATGACCGATCTGCCGGCACCCGCCGGCGGCGATCCGGCTAGTCCTCGCCGTCCGCGTCGGCGCCGTTCTTGACGGCGATCGCCAGCAACTCACCCTCGAGCTCCCGCAGCATCTCGTGCAGGGCCTCAAGCTTCTTGGCGCCATAACGGCGGGTGATTTCGGCGTAGATCGCCTCGGAAATCGGCGCCACCACATCGATCAGCGCGATCCCGGCCGGGGTGAGCGAGACGATACCCCGGCGCAGGTCGCTCTCCGGCGAGCGACGCTGGACCAACTGGCGCGCCTCGAGATCCCGCAGGATCCGCGACAGGCTCGGTCCCAGCAGGTAGGTCGCGCGCGCCAGCTCGCTGACCTCCATCTGCTCGATCGAGGTCAGCGCCCGCAGGATGCGCCACTGCTGCTCGGTGAGGCCATGGTCGCGCAACGAGGGGCGGAACTGGCGCATCACCGCCTCGCGAGAGCGCAGCAGCGCCATCGGCAGTGACCGGGAAAAGTCGCGCATCGGCGGCTTGCGCGGCGTCTTGCCGGCTGCGCCGGAGGTTTTTTTTCCGGCCACCTTGGCAGCCTCCCCCATAGGCCCAGCCGAGCCGGATTTGCCGCGCGTCATGGTCCGCAGATTCTCTGTCATTCTCAATCATCTATCATGCGGCGTGACATTCCGGCCACTAGTGTCCCGGTTCTAACATTCGCATCCCCTTGCAGCAGGCTCTTTTGCGAATGTTAGAACCTTAGGGACACTAGCAAATATCAGATTCTAGTGTGGTTTTGGATCTGACATTCGCTCGAAGAACTCGCGGCGATTCTGAAGCGAATGTCAGATCCACCACACTAGGCCGCGGCGAGATTTCGTGACAACCGCGTTGATCTCATCAACTTAACATGTTAAATAGTTTTGAAAATGATCGGGAGGCAGCGTTTTCCAATGAAATTGACTGAGGATGCCATCAAAGATGCGGCCAAGCGCCTGTTCGAGGCCGAGAAGGGCCGCAAGCAGATCCGCCAGCTGTCGATCGAGCACCCGGGCATGACCATCGCCGACGCCTATGCGGTGCAGACAGCCCTCGTCGACCTCAAGGTCGCTGCCGGCGCCAAGATCCGCGGCCACAAGATCGGCCTGACCTCCAAGGCGATGCAGAGTGCCCTGAACATCGACGAGCCGGATTCCGGCGTGCTGTTCGATGACATGTTCTTCAATGATGGCGGCCTGGTGCCGACCGAGCGCTTCATCGCTACCCGTGTCGAAGCGGAACTCGCCTTCGTGATGAAGCACCGCCTCGCCGGCCCCGACTGCACCATCTTCGACGTGCTCAACGCCACCGACTTCGTGGTTCCGGCGCTGGAGATCCTCGATACCCGGATCGAGCGTGTCGACGCGGAGACCAAAGCCACCCGCAAGATCTACGACACCATCGCCGACAATGCCGCCAACGCCGGCATCGTGCTCGGCGGCCGGCCGCTGCGCCCGCTCGACACGGACCTGCGCTGGATCGGCGCGCTGTGCTACCGTAATGGCCAGCTTGAGGAAACCGGACTCGCCGCCGGCGTGCTCAACCATCCCGCCAACGGCATCGTGTGGCTGGCGAAACGCCTCGCCCCGCTCGGCCTGGCGCTGGAACCCGGCCAGGTCGTGCTGGCGGGATCGTTCATCCGCCCGATCGAGACCCGCAAGGGCGACACCATCCAGGCCGACTTCGGCGCCTATGGGTCGGTGAGCTGCTACTTCGCTTAGACAGCCTGACGGAGCGCTGGCCATGCCGCATTTCACCATCGAATATTCAGCCAATCTCACCGATCGCGTCGACATCGGCGCGGTGGTCGAGCTCGTCCGCCGCGCCGCGGCCGACACGGGCGTCTTTCCGCTCGGCGGCATCCGCGTCCGCGCCATCCGGTGCGACGACTATGCGGTCGCCGACGGCGATCCGCAGCATGGCTTCCTCGCCATGGTGCTGCGCCTCGGCCAGGGCCGCGACCTGCCGACCCGCAAGCGCGCCGGTGCGGAGATCTTCGAAGCGCTGTCGACGTATCTCGACCCGGTATTCGCGTCGAGCCGGTTCGCGCTGTCATTCGACATCGTCGAGATCCTGAACGAAACCAGCTGGAAGCGAAACAACATCCACGATCACCTGAAGGCCGAGGCAACCCATGGCTAAAGCATCCGACGTCACCCTCGCCGCCAATCTCGAGCGCGCCAGACCTCTGCTCGAGAAGCTGCGCGCCGACGGCATCTCGCATTTCATCGACGGCAAGTCGGTCCCGGCTGCGTCGGGGCGAACCTTCGAGACCCACTCCCCGATCGACAACGCCAAGCTCGCGACCGTCGCCCGCGGTGATGCGACCGACATCGACACGGCTGCCAGGGCCGCGGAAAAGGCGTTCCGCTCCTGGCGCGCGCTCGCGCCCGAGAAGCGCAAGAAGCTGCTGCACAAGCTTGCCGACGCCATCGAGGCGCGCGCCGACGACATCGCGGTGCTGGAATGCATCGACACCGGACAGGCGCACCGCTTCATGGCCAAGGCAGCGCTGCGCGCGGCCGAGAACTTCCGCTTCTTCGCCGATCGCGCGCCGGAGGCGCGTGACGGCAAGAACCTGCCGAGCGAGGAGCACTGGAACATCTCCACCCGCGTGCCGATCGGCCCGGTCGGCGTGATCACGCCATGGAACACGCCGTTCATGCTGTCGACCTGGAAGATCGCACCGGCTCTCGCCGCGGGCTGCACCGTGGTGCACAAGCCGGCGGAATGGTCGCCGGTCACCGCCGACCTGCTGGTCCGCATCGCCCACGAGGTCGGCATTCCCGACGGCGTCTTCAACACCGTGCACGGCTTCGGCGAGGACGCCGGCAAATCGCTGACCCAGCATCCGGCCATCAAGGCGATCGCCTTCGTCGGCGAGAGTTCGACCGGTTCGGCCATAATGATGCAGGGCGCACCGACGCTGAAGCGGGTGCATTTCGAACTCGGCGGCAAGAACCCGGTGATCGTGTTCGACGACGCCGACCTCGAGCGCGCGCTCGACGCCGTCGTGTTCATGATCTACTCGCTGAACGGCGAGCGCTGCACTTCGTCGAGCCGTCTCCTGGTGCACGAGAGCATCGCCGACGCCTTCAACGACAAGCTCGCCGCCCGGGTGCGGGCGCTGAAGATCGGCCACCCGCTCGATCCGGCGACCGAGATCGGGCCGCTGATCCATGAACGCCATTTCGCCAAGGTCTGCTCCTATTTCGACATCGCTCGCCAGGACGGCGCCACCATCGCGGTCGGCGGCAAGCCCCATGACGGCCCCGGCGGCGGCCACTATGTGCAGCCGACCCTGGTCACCGGCGCCACCAGTGCGATGCGGGTCGCCCAGGAAGAGGTGTTCGGCCCCTTCCTGACCGTGATCCCGTTCAAGGACGAGACCCAGGCGATCGAGATCGCCAACAGCGTGCAGTACGGCCTCACCGGCTATGTCTGGACCCGTGACATGGGCCGGGCGCTGCGTGTCGCCGACGAGCTCGAAGCCGGCATGATCTGGCTCAACTCCGAGAATGTCCGTCACCTGCCGACGCCGTTCGGCGGCATGAAGGCCTCTGGCATCGGCCGCGACGGCGGCGACTACTCGTTCGAATTCTACATGGAAACCAAACACGTCAGCCTTGCGCGCGGCACGCACAAGATCCAGCGGCTCGGCGTTCAATAAGCCTGACACCATTCTGACAAGAGGAAACACGACCATGCCCGTTCCCCAGCATACGTTCCAACCGCCGTTCAACGTGCTGCGCTGCAGCCACGTGGTGCTGGACGTGCCCGATCTTGCCGCCACCCGCGCGTTCTACGAGAACGCCATCGGCCTTCACGTCGAAGACGCCGACAGCGACACCGTGTACCTGCGTGGCAGCGAGGAGCATCAGCACCACTCGCTGGTGCTGCGCAAAGCCAAGACCGCGGCCTGCAACCGCATGGGCTTCAAGGTCGGCACCGAGCAGGACCTCGACAAGGCCGCCGAATTCCTCAAGGAAAACGGCATCACCGCGACCTTCGTCGAGCAGCCGTTCCAGGGCCGCACGCTCCACTTCACCGACCCGCTCGGCTATCCGATCGAACTCTACGTCACGATGGAGAAGCGTCCGCACCTGCTGCGCCGCTACGACCTCTACAAGGGCTGCCACCCGCAGCGCTTCGACCACTTCAACGTGTTCTCGCACAATGTGCAGGCCACGGTGGATTTCTACGCTCGGCTCGGCTTCCGCCTGACCGAATACGCCGAGGAGGACGGCCCGAACGGCCGCATCGCCGCGGCCTGGATGCATCGCAAGGGCAACGTGCACGACTTCGCCATCACCAACGGCCGCGGCCCGCGCCTGCATCACTTCGCCTACTGGGTGCCGACCGCGATGAACATCCTGCATCTGTGCGACGTCATGGCGAGCGGCGGCTACCTGGAGAACCTCGAGCGCGGCCCGGGCCGTCACGGCATCGCCAACGCGTTCTTCCTCTATGTCCGCGACCCGGCTGGCCATCGCCTCGAGCTGTACACCAGCGACTACCAGACCATGGACTACGACCATGAGCCGCTGCGCTGGTCGCTGCGCGATCCCCGCCGCCAGACCCTGTGGGGCGCCCCGGCGCCGCGCTCATGGTTCGAAGAAGGCTCCGCCTTCACCGGCCAGGAGGTGCACGACCCGCTGTTCGTCGCCGACGTCATCGTCGCAAGCTGACGGGACGGACACATGACCCAGGCCGTCCGCTTTGCCACCTATCTCAAGGACGGTTCGGAACGCTATGGCGCGGTGATCGACGATAACATCGTCGATCTCTCGTCGCGTTTCGGACACGAGTATCCGACCCTGCGCGAGGTGATCGCAGCAGATGCGCTGCCCCGCCTCGCCGACGCAGCCGTCGGCGCGAGCGCCGACCTCAAGCTCTCCGACGCCAGCCTGCGGCCGCCGATTCCGGCGCCCGAAAAGATCATCTGCATCGGCGTCAACTATCCGGACCGCAACGCCGAATACAAGGACGGCCAGGACGCACCGAAATATCCGAGCATGTTCATGCGCACGCCGCGGTCATTTGTCGGCCACGGTGCGCCGCTGGTGCGCCCGAAGGCGTCGCCGCAGCTCGACTACGAGGGCGAGCTGGTGCTGGTCATCGGCAAGGCCGGCCGTCACATCGCCGAGAAGGACGCCCTCGACCACGTCGCGGCCGTCACGCTCTGCAACGAGGGCACCATCCGCGACTGGGTGCGGCATGCCAAGTTCAACGTGACGCAGGGCAAGAACTTCGACTCCACCGGCAGCCTCGGTCCCTGGATCGTTCCCTTCACCGGAGAGGCCCAGATCGCCGACGTGCGTCTCACGACGAAAGTCAACGGCGAGTTGCGGCAGGATGACCGCACCAGCCGCTTGATTTTCGGCTTCCGCTACCTCATCAACTACATCTCGACGTTCACGACCCTGGTGCCCGGCGACATCATTGTCACGGGAACGCCGACGGGCGCGGGGGCGCGGTTCGATCCACCGCGGTATCTGAAGCCCGGCGATGTGATCGAGGTCGAGGCTGACAACATCGGTACGCTGCGCAACGGCGTCATCGACGAGCAGACATAAAGCAGGCAAGAAACGGGAAGGAACAGGCGATGACGGTGCGGACAGGTGGCGAGGCCATTGTTGATGGTCTCCTTTCACACGATGTCGACACCGTCTTCGGCCTGCCCGGTGCCCAGATCTACGGCCTGTTCGATGCCTTCAAGCGCGCGGAGCCGCGCCTGAAGGTGATCGGCGCCCGCCATGAGCAGGCCTGCGGCTACATGGCCTTCGGCTATGCCCGCGCCAGCGGCAAGCCCGGCGTGTTCAGCGTCGTCCCCGGCCCGGGGGTGCTCAACGCCTCTGCCGCCATGCTCACCGCGTTCGGCTGCAACGAACCTGTACTCTGCCTCACCGGCCAGGTGCCGACCCAGTTCCTCGGCAAGGGGCGCGGCCATCTGCATGAGATGCCGGACCAGCTCGCAACGTTGCGCAGCTTCGTCAAATGGGCCGAGCGGGTCGAACATCCCGGCGCGGCGCCCGCCACCATCGCCCGCGCGTTTCAGGAGATGATGTCGGGACGACGGGGCCCCGCCTCGGTCGAAATGCCCTGGGATGTGTTCACCCAGCGCGCGGCGGCCTCCCCACTGGCGCCGCTTGCGCCGCTGCCCTCGCCCGAGCCCGACCCGGACCACGTCCAGGCGGCCGCGAAACTGATCGCCGGCAGCAAGGCGCCGATGATCTTTGTCGGCGCCGGCGCGATCCACGCCGCTGACGAGATTCTCGAGCTCGCCGAGTTGATCGACGCCCCGGTGGTCGCCTTCCGCAGCGGCCGCGGCATTGTCAGCAACGCCCACGAGCTCGGCCTCACCATGGCCGCCGCCTACGGCCTGTGGCCGCAGACCGACGTGATCATCGGCATCGGCACGCGCCTTGAGCTGCCGTCATGGCGCTGGCCGTATCGACCCGCCGGCCAGAAATCCGTCCGCATCGATATCGATGCGGTCGAGATGCGGCGCTTCACCGCCGACGTCGGCATCGTCTCGGACGCCCGTGACGGCACCAATGCCCTGCTCGCCGCCGTGCGCAAACAGGGGTACGCCAGGCAGGGCGGCCGACGTGACAGAATCCGCGAGGCCACCCTCGCCGCGCAGCAGCAGATCCAGTCCGTGCAGCCGCAGATGGACTACCTCAACGTGCTGCGCGATGTGCTGCCGCACGACGGCATCGTCACCGACGAGCTGTCCCAGGTTGGTTTCGCCTCGTGGTACGGCCTGCCGATCTACAAGCCGCGCACCTTCATCTCCTCCGGCTACCAGGGCACGCTCGGCTCGGGCTTCCCGACCGCGCTCGGCGCCAAGGTCGCCAACCCGGACAAGCCCGTGGTCGCGATCACCGGCGACGGCGGTTTCATGTTCGGCGTGCAGGAACTCGCAACCGCCGTGCAGTACAAGATCGGCGTGGTCACGCTGGTGTTCAACAACAGCGCCTATGGCAACGTGCGGCGCGACCAGAAGACGGTGTTCGACGGCCGCGTGGTGGCAGCGGACCTCGTCAATCCGGATTTCGTCAAGCTGGCGGAGTCGTTCGGCGTCGGCGCGGCCAAGGTCAGCTCCCCGGAGGCGTTTCGTCCGGCGCTGGAAAAAGCGCTGGCGGATGGCGGACCCACCCTGATCTCGATCGAGGTCCCCCGCGATTCCGAGAGCAGCCCGTGGCGCTTCATCCATCCACCGAAGCCGGACGGCGTCTGAGCGCGACGGCCCGAACTCCAACGGCATCAGTCCGCCAGGCTGATGTTCTCCAACGGCCGGTCGTGGCGCAGCATCCGTTGCACGACACGGTCCCGGGATTGCTTGATGTGTTCGATGACGGCCTTGCGCGCCGCCGGCCCATCCCGCCTTGCGAGGGCCGCGATGATGTCGTCGTGATCATGCTTGAGATCGCCGTCTTCGATCTCGCTCAGCCCGGCAAAAAGAACCCGCTGAATTTCATCGAATGTCTGCTTCGTTGCCTTCACGAGGCGCGAATTTTCGGAAATCGACGCGATCAATTCATGAAAGGCCTGGTTGGCCTGCATGAAATTCCGATAGCTCTGCGTGTTTCCAATCGCGAGGGATACGGATGACAGGCGCTGCATCTCGCGGATGTGCTGGTCGGTGATCCGCGGGGCCGCAAGTTCCGCTGCGGCCCCTTCGTTGATCATGCGCATTTGGACGAGTTCGTGAAAGTCGCGAAGGGTCAGTTCGACGACCGCGTAGCCCCGCCTCGGAATGACCTTGACCAGCCCATCCTGCCGAAGTCTGGTCAATGCCTCGCGCAGCGGAGAGGTGCTGACCTTGTATCGTGCGATCAGATCCGCCTCATTGAAAACCTGGCCCTGAGGGATCTCGCCAAGGGTGATCGCAATGCGCAAATCCTCGTAGACACGCTCCCCCAGCGAAAGTTTGGCGCCCGCCTTGCTGTTGTTCATCGAATGATCTGACCCGTTTCCCTCAGTGAAGCGTGGTCGCCAGAACTCTAGCGACAACGGCGAATCCGGAGCGAAGGCTGGGTTCGGATTCGGCGCCATCATACGGCGCCCGGGGTGAAAAATCGCCGGGTGACCGCAACTCCGAGGGCGGCGATCAGCGTGACGAGACTGACAGCCATCAGGCCTCCGGAAATGTCGCCGGTCTGGCTCGCCGTCATCCCCAGGCCGTAAGGCGCAAGGAAGCCGCCGAGGTTGCCGAACGAGTTGATCACGGCGATGCCGCCTGCCGCCGCGGCGCCCGCGAAGAGGCGATTGGGCATCTGCCAGAAGACGGGGATCGCCCCATAGGCGCCTGCCAATGCAAAGGCGAAGGCGACGATGGTGATCCTCGCCGAGCTGTGGAGGAAAATCGCCATAGTGCACAGCGCGACGCTCGCAGCCACAAGGGACAGCACGCACAGAATCAGCGGGCGCTTGGTTCGATCCGCTATAAATCCGTTCAGGATCATGCAGGCCGATCCGAGCAGGGATGCCCCGGATACGATCCACCCGATGGCCGAAATATCGGCAATGCCCGCCTCCCGGATGACGGTCGGGCCCCAGAAGGCGACGGTGGCGTTTGCGACGATCACACAGAAATAGATGGACGTGAAAGCCCACAGGCGCCGGTCACGAAGCACCGAGCCGAAAGCATTCTCCCGGCTTCCGAGGAGATCGCGATCGCGCTTGAGATCCGCGGCAACGGCTGCGCGCTCCTCGGGCGAGAGCCAGTGCGCCTCCTCGAGCCGATTGGTGAGATAGAAAAGACAGAAGATGCCGATCAGGATCGTCGGCACCCCCTCGATGATGAAGAGCCATTGCCATCCCGAGAGCGTGAGATGGGTGTGGAGCACGCTCATGATCAGGCCCGCGAGCGGCCCGCCGATGACGCCCGACAGCGCCACCGAAGACATGAAGATGCCGAACACCTTGGCCCTTCGATCGCTCGGGAACCAGAGCGTCAGGTAGAGGATGACGCCGGGAAAAAAGCCGGCCTCAAAGGCACCAAGCGAGAAGCGCAGCACATAGAATGTCGCAGGCGTTGCGACCAGCGCCATCAGCGTGCAGGTGATGCCCCACCCGATCGCTATCCGCGCGATAGTGCCGCGTGCACCGATCTTCTGCAGCAACAGATTGCTCGGAACTTCGAACAGCAGATAGCCGATGTAGAAGATCCCGGCGCCCAATCCATAGACGGCATCGCTGAAGCCCAGCTCGTCCATCATCTGGAGTTTGGCGAAGCTGACATTGACGCGATCGATCCATGCAAGGACCCAAAGCAGCATCAGGATCGGGATCAGTCGAACGGCGATCTTCCGATAAATCGGGCCGACATGGTCAGCCGCGCCCGTGACGGCGGCACAATCGGCAACACTGCTCATCCTTGGCTTCCTTCCCCTGGTGACGTCGGTCTTTGGGGACGCTCCAGCGCGCCCAAGTTATAAAACATCAAAAAAGTTTCATTTAGTCAACTTTACGATCATTGCCACTCACAAGAGCAACGCCAACTGGGCACAACTCCGAGAATTGCTCTTGATTTTCGACCATAAATTGCCCTTCTATTGAAACATCAAAAAAACATGAGACATTCAATGGATCGTTATCCGGTGCTGGCGGCGGCTGGCGACATCGTCATCAGACACAAGCTCTTCAACGAAGGGGGGATCGCCCACCCCAGTTACGAACGCACACTGGAATACCTTCGGCGTTCCGATCTCGTCTGGGGGTCGTGCGAAGTGCAGTTCGCGCGCAAGGGCTACAGAACCGACGCGCCCATCGCCTATCTCTCCGATCCCGCAATCGCTGGGGATCTCGGCCGGGCGGGATTTGGGATCATGACGGTTGCCACCAACCACACCTGCGACTTTGGTCCCGAGGCGTTCCTGGAGACGCTCGACCATCTGCGCGGCGCCGGGATCACGCCGGTCGGAGGTGGCCGCACCGTTGACGAGGCCATGGCGCCGGTCGTGCGCGACATCGCGGGGCGCCGCATCGGCTTTCTCGCGGTCTCCTGCCTTCTGCCGCCGGACTATGCGGCGACCGACCAGCGTCCGGGCATCGCCCCGCTCAGAGTCGATCAATGGGCCGAATTTCATCCGGTCATGCTCGCCACCGAGCCCGGAGCTCCGCTGAAGATGCGCAGTCGTGTGCGGCCCGAGGATCTGGAAAGCCTGGTGAAAACCATCCGCGAGCTGCGTCCGAGCGTCGATCATCTCGTCGTCAGCGTTCATTGGGGTTACGGACGCGGCGACCCGCAGGCGGAATATCAGCGCCCTCTCGGCCACGCGATCATCGATGCCGGCGCCGACATGGTCCTGGGCAACCACCCTCACAGTCCGGCAGGGCTCGAGACCCATCGCGGACGGCCGATCCTTTACAGCCTCGGCAACCATGTCGCGCAGCAGGACTGGGCTAACGCCACACCTGTTCAGAAGGAGATATTCTCCCAGATCGATCCGTGGTCGCTGGTGTGCCGCATCGAATTCGGCGAGGCCGGCGTGCGGTCGATCGAGTTTCGCGCCACGGAATGCGATGCCCAGGGCATGCCCAATCTCATCGCGAGTGAGGAAGCGTCGCGGCCGATCCTTGAACGCTTCCGCCGCATGTCCGCGAACATGGGTACCCCTATGGAGGTTGAAGGACATCGCGCGGTTGCTCGCTTCGTCGAGGTCGAAGCGGTGACGAGCGCCTCATAACGCAGCCGCACGTCCAGCCATATCACACGGCGATGATCATGAAAAAACGCATCCTGCTGGTTTCACTCGGTGGAACCATTACCATGGTCAAGACAACGTCGTCGGGGCTCCTGCCGAAACTCTCGGCGGACGATCTCCTGCATCGATCGCCGGAGATTGCATCCCTGGCGGACATCGAGACGTGGTCACCAGCGATGCTGCCCAGCGCCTCATTAAGTCTCGCTGAGATCATCAACGTCGCGCGGGGCCTGCGCGATCGGTTCGCCGAGGGATACGACGGCGCCGTTATCGTCCAGGGCACGGACACCCTGGAGGAAACGGCCTTTCTCCTCGACTGCCTGATTCCCGAAACTCACCCCGTGGTGGTGACGGGGGCGATGAGGGGCAGTGATGCGCCGGGGGCCGATGGCCCGGCGAATATTGCGGACGCGCTGCGCGTCGCCGCGGACGATGGAAGCCACGGACGCGGGACGCTCGCGGTCTTTTGCGGGGAGATTCATGCTGCGAGATTCGTCCGCAAGATCCACACGGTCAGTCTGTCGGCCTTTCAGTCCGTTGGTCGGGCAGCTGTCGGGGCCGTGGTTGAAGGCCAGGTGCGTTTTCACGGTCGCACGGAACGTTCACCGGCCATCCTTTCCGTTGATCTCGCACGAGAGCGACCGGTCGCCCTGTTCCGCTTTGCCATGGGCGAGGATGATCGCTTGCTGAGGTGCCTGCCCGATCTCGGCTATGGCAGCCTTGTCATCGAAGGAGCGGGCGGCGGGCATGTCTCCGCGGCGATGATGTCGGCGATACGCGAGCTGGCCACACAGATGCCTGTCGTTCTCGCCAGCCGTTGCTCGAGCGGACCTGTCCTTCGGAACACGTACACCTACCCCGGCTCCGAAGTCGACCTCCTCTCCGCAGGCCTGCTGCACGCCGGGGAGCTTTGCGGCCTCAAGGCCCGGCTGCTCATGGCCCTTCTGCTGATGTCTGGATGCGATCGGGGCTGCATCGAGGCAGAATTCCGCGCGCGGGCTGGTGGTGCGCCCCATGACTGAGGATATCGAACGCGCCATCGGCTGGCGCCGCCATCTCCATGCTCATCCTGAAATTCTCTATGACCTGCCGGACACAACGCGCTTCATCGCCGAACGCCTCGCGGAAGCAGGTGTCGACGTTCTCGAAACCGGGATCGGGCGCTGCGGAATTGTCGCACTGATCCATGGACGCAGTCCGTCCGACCGTGTCGTGGGCCTGCGCGCCGACATGGACGCGCTGCCGATCCACGAGCAGACGGGTCTGTCCTACGCCTCTCGCACGCCGGGACGAATGCATGCGTGCGGCCACGACGGGCATATGGCGATGCTGCTCGGCGCCGCTTGGCGCCTTGCCGCGACCCGTGCCTTTTCCGGCACGATCGCGCTCGTTTTCCAGCCTGCCGAGGAAGGCGGCGCCGGGGCGAAGGCAATGATCGACGATGGTGTGCTCGATCGCTTCGGGATCGCGGAGATCTACGGCCTCCATGCGATGCCGGCGCTCCCCATCGGTCATTTTGCGACCCGGCCGGGAGCACTGATGGCCTCCTCCGACCTCATCGCGATCGACCTGGATGGCCGGGGCGGTCATCCCGGCGCGCCTCACCTGGCGGACGATGTGGTTCTGGCTGGGGCCGCCATCGTGCAGGCCGTGCAGCGGATCACGTCCCGCACGCGCGACCCGATCGAGCCGGCGGTGGTGTCGCTGACCTGCTTCCAGGCCGGTGAGCGGGAAAATGTCATGCCGGCCAAGGCGACGATCAGGGGCACTGTCCGGGCTTTGAACGAAGCGGCGCGGCAGGGTATCGAACTGGAGCTGCGCCGGATGGTGCCGCAGGTTGCGGCGGGGTTCGGCGTCGAGGCGACCGTCAGCTATCGGCGTGAATATCCGGTCACCATCAACGATCCGGAAAAAGTATCGCTAGCCGTCGGAGCTGCTCGCTCAGTGGTCGGAGATCAGGCCGTCGACAGCTCGGCGAGGCCGATTCTCGCGTCCGAAGACTTCGCGTACTTCCTGGCTGAACGGCCGGGGGCCTTTGCTTTCATCGGCAATGGACCAAGCTCCCCGCTTCACGCGCCAACATTCGATTTTGCCGATGCGGCCATTCCCTTCGGGATCGATTTTCTATGTCGCCTCACAGAGGTGGCCACAGCGGCTTCGCCCGCCAACGGAAGGACATCATCATGATGAAATCGTTGTTCAACCTAATTGCGGCGTCGTTCATTGCGTCCGCTCTTGTTCCCGCGATCGCTCGCGCGAACGAGGAGGAAGAGCTCCTGAAGCTGTCGTACCTCGACGGCAAGCCGGCGACGGTGGGCATCGACAAGGTCAACAAGGTCCTCGCCACGATCGGCACGCACATCAGCCTGGCGCCGATTCCCGCGGACGCGGCGCCGTACATCGCGGCCTCCAAGACGCGAAAGCTGACTGAAGATGAAGGCCAGCGCGTCATGGCGTTGTTCGCCCTGCATCGCGGACAGTTGCTGCAGGCAATTGCCGAAGCCGGCCGTCAGCCGGAGGCTCATCGCGGCGGCTATCTGGCGACATCCGACGTCGGCGATACGCCTTATCCCAAACTGTTCGACATGAAGGCCATTCCAACCGATGTCATGCCTGTCGCCCAGGCCAAATACGGCAAATTCCACGTCAATACGTCGGATGACGGCTTCGGGCTCGATGAACTGATGACCGTCGTATCCGGCGGTCCCTGGATCTGGTTTTTCCGGCTGCCGGACGGCGAACCAGTGAAGCTGACCGTCGGCCCTCTGCGCGTCGGCGGCAGGGCCGTTCGTGTCAGCTACGCCGGCCTCGTTCCACATGCTGCATTCCTCAATGCGCCTGATGGGCTGACCGTGGCCTATGCGATCGGACCGCAGAGCTTCCGCATGCGCTACGATGACCGAAGCATTGCCGGCGCCGATATTCTGGGAACAAATCCGTGGATCGATTTCACCGGCAGCGCCCCGAAGCTGCGGAATTGACACCGATGCCGAAGACTTCGGGACCGATGAGCTCTCATCGCGACATGATTGGATATGGCGAAACGCTGCCCGACCCGCGATGGCCCGGCGACGCCTATCTCGCCCTTCAGATTGTGCTCAACTACGAGGAGGGTGGCGAAAACTCGCCGATATATGGCGATGCGGCGTCGGAGGCCTATCTATCCGAACTCGTCGGGATCGCGCCCTATGTCGGGAAGCGCAACCTCAATATCGAGTCGCTTTACGAATACGGCTCGCGGGCTGGATTCTGGCGGCTTCTGCGGTTGATGAAGGAACGCAACGTGCCGCTGACGGTTTTCGGCGTGGCTACGGCCATGGCCGCCAACCCGGCCGCGGTGAAAGCGATGGTCGAGGCCGGATGGGAGGTTGCCTCGCATGGCCTGCGGTGGATCGACTACAAGGACTTCGACCGCGCCGAGGAAGAAACACATTTCCGGGCCGCGCTGGATATCCACGAACAGACGAGCGGATCACGTCCTCTCGGATGGTATACCGGCCGTCTCTCCGAGCAGACCCTCGATATCGTGATGAACGACGGCAGGCTGCTCTACTCTTCAGACTCCTATTGCGATGATCTGCCCTACTGGGTTCATCGCCACGGCAAACGCCACCTGATCGTTCCCTATACCCTCGACGCGAATGACATGCGTTTCGTATCCCCACAAGGTTTCAATTCGGGAGATCAGTTTCTGTCCTATCTGACAGACACCTTCGATGTCCTGTATGACGAGGGGCGAAGGGGACAGCCGAAAATGATGTCGGTTGGTTTGCATTGCCGAATTGCGGGGCGCCCCGGCCGAACGGCTGCCTTGGCACGGTTTCTCGACCATGTCGCGAAAAAGCCGCGCGTGTGGGTTGCGACCCGTGCCGAAATCGCAAGACACTGGCATGCACATCATGCTGGCTAGCGTGAAACGGGTCTAACCACTTCATATTCTAACCACCCAGCTTGCGCACCAGGCGTCATCCTTCGTCCGGGATCTCCATATCGAGCAGCGCCGAGCTCAGGCCCTTGCCATGAGCGTCGAGCGCGAGCGAGCGCGTGACGCCGCCGCCAAGCGCGCCGGCGAGCACGAAATTCAGCGCGCCGAGCTTCGGCAGCTCGTAGCGCACCACATCGCCCTGCACGAGTTCGGCGAAGTGCGCTCTCACGCGCTCCGCCGTGACATGGGTCTGCAGCCGCCGAAAGTCCGCCTCGTCGAACGCGATGAGCGAAATGTTCGAAGTGTTACCCTTGTCGCCGGTGCGCGCATGGGCAATGGCGCGGAGCTTCATGGTCAGGCCTCCAGCACTCGGATTGCCGGCGACACCAGCGCTTCCGGCACCAGCGCCGAAACCACGCCGATCACCTCGCGCGCCGATTTGGTCACTCCACCGCCACCGGCCGGTCCATTGGTGTAGAGCGTCTCGACCTCGTTGCCGATCCGCATCGCCTCGCGGAGGCTGTCGGTGCGGCCGACCACGCGCAGCCGCACCTCATAGGGCTCGCCCTGCCCGGACAGCGCATCGCCGTGCAGCGCATTGACGCCGATCAGCTCGAAGCGCGTTTCCGAGGTGGTGACGCCGGTCAGCGCCAAACGCTCGCGCACGATATCGAGGGCGAGGCGACCACGGGCCACGGCGCCGGGCCCGGCATAGGAGATCTGACCTTCGCCGACATAGGAATCGAGATAGCCGATCGAAGCCTTGAGCAGGCCCGTCTTCGGCGCGCCGCGGCCGCCCTCGACCCGGACACGGTCCGGCCCGACGACATGCATCGACACATCGGAGAAATCCGCCACCACATCCGGCTGAAAATAGCGGGCGGGATCGTGGATTTCGTAGATCAGCTGCTCCTTGCAGGTCGCAAGCGTCACCGCGCCCCCGGAGCCATCGACCTTGGTGACGACAAGACTGCCGTCGGCGCCGACCTCGCCGATCGGAAAACCGAGCCGGCCAAGACCGGCGACATCCTTGACGCCGGGATCGGCGAAGTAGCCGCCGGTGATCTGGCCGGCGCATTCGAGCAGATGGCCGGCGACGGTGCCACGCCCCAGCGCATCCCAGTCGTCGAGCTTCCATCCGAACTCGTACAGCAGCGGGCCGAGAAACAGCGCGGGATCGGCGACGCGGCCGGTGATCACGACATCGGCGCCCCCTGCGAGGGCGTCGCGGATCGGCGCGGCGCCGAGATAGGCATTCGCCGACACGATGCGATTGCCGAGGTCGCTGACGGCGCCGCCGGTCTCCTCGATGCGATAATCGCCCGCCTTGATCACCTCGAGCACATCGTCGCCCGTCACGGCCGCGATCTTCATGCCAGAGAGGCCGAGCGCGCGGGCAACCTCCCGGGTCTGCTCCGCGGCGGCCACCGGATTGGCCGCCCCCATGTTGGTGACGATCCGGATGCCTTTCGCCTGGCAGATCGGCAGCACCGCCTTCATTCGCTCGCGCAGCAGCGGATCATAGCCGCCGGCGGGATCCTTCAGGCGCGCCTGCTGCGCCAGCGCGATGGTCCGTTCGGCGAGACATTCGAACACCAGATAGCCGATGTCGCCGTGTTCGGCGAGTTCGACCGCCGGCTCGATCCGATCCCCGGCATAGCCGGCGCCTGCTCCCAGCCTGATGGTTTTCATGTCGTGTCCCGCATAGCTGTGCGCGCCATCCCGCGCGGCGGCCGGCTAGCGCTGCGCCGGATCGGGATGCACCGGATCGACCCACAGCACGGTTTCCGGCTTCTCCACCGGCTCGATGTCGAGATTGATCGCGACCGCCTCGCCGTCGCTGCGCACCAGGACGCACTCCAGCACCTCGTCGGGGCTGGCATTGATCTCCTGGTGCGGCACATAGGGCGGCACGAAGATGAAATCGCCGGGCCCGGCTTCCGCGGTGAACTGCAGGTGCTCGCCCCAGCGCATCCGCGCCTTGCCACGCACCACATAGATGATGCTCTCGAGATGGCCATGATGGTGCGCGCCGGTCTTGGCATCCGGCTTGATCGTCACCGTCCCGGCCCACAGCTTCTGCGCGCCGACGCGCGCGAAGTTGATCGCGGCTTTGCGGTCCATCCCCGCCGTGGACGGCACATTGGGATCGAGCTGATTGCCCGGAATGACCCGCACGCCATCATGCTTCCAGCGGTCGTGATCACCGTGATCGTGGTCATCATGATCATGGTGATCGTGCGGATGAGAATGGTCGTGGGAACCGGTCATGGCCTAGCCTGTTTCGTTGTGGTCCGCCTGATCGAGACGACAAGCGCCGGAACCACGTCAACAGATGAAAAACTGTTCGTCAACCGGTGGTTGGACATGCATGGATTGATCGCAGCGGGAATATGATGATGGACGCTGCGCCCAGCAAGGCCAAGCCATCGAGGTCACGCATGGATTGCGAAGCGCCTAATCCGCGCTCAGCAGATCCACCTTGGCATTCGCCTTGCGCAGCCGACCGGCCAGCAGGGCGGCGAGGTTATGCATGATCTGCCGTCCGACGGACGGATAACGCTCGGTAAACTCGCGAAAGTCCTCGATCGGAATCTCGATGCAGCTGACGACGGTATCGGCGAACACATCGGCGGCACGCCGGTCGCCCAGCAGCGCCATCTCGCCGACCACCATGCCCCCGGCCAGCACTGCAAGCCGCACCCCGCTCGGCAGGCGGACGCTGACCTCTCCACTCCGCAACAGGAACAGCGATGTCCCGGGTTCGCCGGCGTGGATCAGGGTTTCACCCGCCTGGAAATGGCGCTCCCTGCCGAGCTCGGTAAGCGCGGCAATGCCGTCCTCGGACAGATCCGCCAGCAGCGCCTGCTCGGCCATCGGCACAGAGTCGGCCTCCGCAACGCGCCCGCCATAGCGATGAACGATCTGGTCCTCCGCCCACTCGATTGCCTCGTCGAGCACCACGAAGTTGCGAACCTTTGTCATGCCTTCGGTCCAGCGGCTGATCGCCTCCCAGGTCAGCGACGTTTCCGCGAGCCCGGACAGCACGGTGGTGACATGGCGCTGTTCCAGCTCGCGCAGGCCGTCGGCCAGCAGCCTCGCCGCGGCGCTGGAGACGTCGGCGACACGGCGGAAGTCAATCACCAGGATCTGCGGCAATGGCTTGCCGATCATCTGGCGCGAGATGTAGTCCACCGTCACGAAAGACAGCGAGCCGACCAGCTCGATGATGCGCACCTCGTCCTGGTGCGCTTCGAGAATCCGCCGCTGCTCGGCGCGGCGGTTGCGCCGCGATTCGCCCCGGCCGATGTCGTAGTCGGCGATCACGCTGGTGCGCGAGTTGCCGTTGCGGTTGAGCATATGCAGATCGAAATGCGTCGACAGCAGTTCGCACAGGGCGATGCCGCGCACGCTGTTGCCGTGCGGATCGAGGCGCGGCGAGAAGCTGCCGAAGCCGAACTGCGACGGCAGCGCGGCGAGGATGCCGCCCCCGACGCCGCTCTTGGCCGGGATCCCGACCCGATAGATCCAGGCGCCGGCATAGTCGTACATCCCGGCCGTCGTCATGATCGACAGCGTGCGGGCAACCGCATAGGGCGCGACCACCTGCTCCCCGGTCAACGGATTGAGGCCGCGGTTGGCGAGCGTCGCCGCCATCACGGCGAGATCTCGCGCCGTCACCAAAATCGCGCATTGCCGGAAGTAGACGTCGAGCACGGCCCCGACGTCGCCGCCGATCACCGTGGCGTTGCGCAGCAAATAGCCGATGGCACGGTTGCGATCGCCGGTCACGCGTTCCGACTGGTACACCGCCTCGTCAACACCGAGTTCGCGGCCGGCGAAGCGGTTGAGGCCACGCCGGATGAATTCAAAGGCGCCCTCGCCCTTGGCTGCCACGATCAGCCCCGAGCAGGTGATCGCGCCGGCATTGACCATGGCGTTGAACGGCTTGTTGTCGGCGTTGAGGCGGATGGAATTGAAGGCATCGCCGCTCGGCTCGACGCCGATCACGGCTTCGACCACCGCCGGACCGAGGCTATCCAACGCCAGCGCGAACACGAACGGCTTGGAGATCGACTGGATCGTGAACGGCACAAGGCTGTCGCCGACCTCGTAGAGATGGCCGTCGATGGTGGCGACGCTGACGCCGAAATGATCGGGGTCGGCCTTGGACAGCTCCGGGATGTAGGAGGCGGCCTCGCCGCGCTGGTCGCCGGCGAACCGTGCGTGACCATCGATCAGGAATTGCTGCAGAGGCGGCCGTGCCCGCGCAGCTGCCGCATCGCCTCGCGAGTCCTGCGCCGTCATCGCCAGGCTCCTCCTGTCACACCGTGCCGTTGGCCACTGCCCCATGGGGCTTTGCCAAGCTGTCACGGCGCCCGCGCCGCGGTCAATTGGCATTCCCGTGACCTATCAGGCGGCGGAGGCGGCTGCGCTCCAATCAGAACCCGTAGAGTTCCGCCGGGGTTGTCACCAGGATGCGTTCGCGCACGGCGGCGTCCGGCGCCCAGTCGAGCAGCAGATCGAGATTGTTGACGTCGTCCGGGTAGCCGACGACATGCGCCTGGGCATGCGGCCAGTTGCTCGCCCAGATCATGCGCTCCGGCGCATGGCGGATCAGAGCCTTGGCCAGGGCGGCGACATCCTCGAAATGCGGCGCAGGCGATTTCGAGAACTCATAGGCTGCGGCCAGTTTCACATAGCAGCGGCCGGTGTCGAGCAGGCGCAGCAGCGTCTTGAAGCTCTCATGATCCGGCGGCACTGGATCGATGAATTTGCCGATATGGTCGATGATGAAGGGCCCGGGCAGCCGCCGGATCTGCGCCTCATACTGCGGCAGGTCGCGGCCGTTGAGCTGCACCAGCGCGTGCCAGCCGTGCTCGTGGGCGCGCCGCCCCATCTCGTCCATCTGCGGCCATGATAGCGTGCCGCCGAGCAGCGACATGAAGCGGATGCCGCGCGCGCCCTCGCGGGTCAGCCGCACCATCTCGTCGTCGCTGACCCCCGGCTTGACCACCACCACCGCGCGCGCCGCGGGGCCGATTTCCTTCACTGCCTCCATTGTGCAGCGATTGTCGTCACCATAGGCGTTGGGCTGCACCACCACCACGCGCTCGATGCCGAGCCAGGTCATCAGCTGCTTGTAATCGGCGACGCTGGCATCCGGCGGCGACGGCGTGCCCGGCAACACCGGATAGCGGCTGTCGTAGATATGGATGTGGGTGTCGCACAGCCCCTTGTACTGGAGCTTGGGCGGACGTCCGGTCAGGGGGCGTTGCATGAGGATCTCCCGGAAAAGTGGTGATGCGCGGCTCAGTGCGCCTGAAAGCGGCGGAGCAGCGCGGGATCTGGGGTGAAGCCGAGCCCGGGCGCCGAGGGCACGTCGAGCAGGCCGTCTCTCGGCCGCGCGAGTGCCGGATCGAGCCAGGCCTCCGGCGTTACGTACAGGAATTCGAACAGCCCGGGATCGGCCTGCAGCGCGGCGAGCTGCAGCGTCGCGGCATAGCCGGGACCGAAATACGGCGAGTGCGGCATCGCCGTCTTGCCGGCGGCCCGCACCAGCGCGACCACTTTCAGAAACTCGGTGATCCCCCCGACCTTGGTGACGCTGGGCTGCGGATAAGTCACGGCTTCGGTCAGCCGGGCGAATTCCACCGCGGTGCAGGCGTTCTCGCCGGCGGAGAGCGGCACGCCGAAGCGCTGCAGCCTGCCGATGGTGGCAAAGTCCTCCGGCGGAAACACCGGCTCCTCGACCCAGAGCAGGTCGAGCGCCCTCAGCCTCGGCAGGATCGCCTCGGCCTCCGACACGCTCCAGCTGCAGTTGACATCGGTCATCAGCCTGATCTGCGGCCCGACCGCATCGCGCGCGGCGGCGATCGGATCGAACGCGATCTCGTGGAGCTTGATCTCGCGGTAGCCTTCGGCGGCGGCGCGGGCCGCGATCTCACGCGTGAGCCGCCCCTCGCCATAGCGCACGAGGCTGGCATAGGCCGACACGCGATCGCGCCGGCGACCGCCGATCAGGTCGGCCAGCGAGCGGCCCTGCTGGCGTGCGGCAATGTCCCACAGCGCCATGTCCAGCCCTGAAATGGCGAACATGGTGATGCCGTAGCGGCCGAAGATATGCAGCTTGAACTGCAGCTCGGCGTTGAGGTCGGCGATGTTTCTGACCTCCCGGCCAGCGACCAGCGGGAACACCATGTCCTGCACCGCAGTCCACACCGGCCGCAGGCAGCTGTAGGCGAAGCACTCGCCCCAGCCGACCACGCCGTCGCTGCTCTCGGCCCGCACCAGCACCATATCGAAATCGCGCCAGCCCTGCGGCGTGGTGCGCGGACCGGCGACGAAATCGCCGAACGGAATGCGCAGCGCATAGGCATCGAGCTTCGCTATGGTGAATGGCGCGTGTTGCATGGCGTTCCCGTTCGCCCGTTTCAGGCCTGCTTGATCTTCGAGAGGTCGCCGGCGAATTCATCCGTGCAGAACGGCCCGCCCTGGAAGAAGTCGCCGACGGGGTCGTTCTTCGGCTGCTGCGCCGCCAGAATGCCCGCCGCGTAATCTTCCGAGCGACCGGTCGGCCGGTAGCCGAGCTCGAGCGCTCGCGCATTGTCCCACCACGCCCGCTTGTTGTCGGACATGCCGTACACCACCTCATAGATCAGACCTGCGCGCTCGAGCCCGATGCGGATCAGCGACACCAGATCCTCGGTCTTCAGCCAGATCGCCAGCCGCCGCTCGTCGAGCGGCTCCTCGCCGACATTGCCGATACGGATCGAGAGCACGCCGATATCATGCTTGAAGGCATAGAACGCGCCGAGCGCCTCGCCGAACGCCTTGCTGACGCCATAGCGGGTATCGGGCCGGATGATCGCTTCCGTGCCGATGGTCTCGCCGCGCGGATGGAAGCCCATGGCGTGGTTCGACGAGGCGAACACTACGCGCTTGACGCCGGCGAGCCGAGCCGCCTCGAACAGGTTGTAGGTGCCGATGATGTTGGCGTTGAGGATGGTCTCCCAGGGTCCTTCGACGGAGAAGCCGCCGAGATGGATGATGCCGTCGATGCCCGCGACCGCCTTCTTCACCTGATCAAGATCGGCGAGATCGGCGGTGACGAAGGTCTCGCTCGCCGACAGGTCGTCCGGGCGCCTGAGATCGCTGAGCACGAGGTCCGGATAAATGGCCGGCAGCAGCTTGCGCAGCCGCGCCCCGACTCCTCCGGCCGCGCCGGTCAACAGAATACGCATGGGTGTTTCCTCTCGTCACTGATCCCAGATGATGGGTTCGCGGTCAGCGCGTCTCGTTTGCCGAGGCGAGCTGACGATATCGTTCGCGCGAATTCAACAGATGCTTGCGCATGGCGTCCCGCGCCTTCTTCGGGGAACGCGCCTCGATCGCCTGCAGGATCGCGTCGTGCTCACTCTCGATGCGCTGCAGGTAGCGGCGCATCTCCTCCGGCTCGCCCTCGAACGAGCGGATGCTTTGCCGGGGGATGATCAGCCGCCCGAGATATTCGAGGAACTCGACAAAGCGGTTGTTGTGGGTCGCCACCGCGATGGCACGGTGAAAGGCGAGGTCCTCGCGGATGCCGCGGTCGCCACGTTCGATCACCCGATTGAGCTCTTCATGGGCGGCGCGAATGTCCTTGATCTGCCGGAGCGTGGCGCGCTCACTGGCGATGGCCGCGGCTTCCGCCTCCACCGCCATGCGCAATTCCAGCACCTCGATCACACCGGTGAGCGAGCCCAGTCCGTCGGGATCGATCACATAAGGCTGGCGACTGGGATCGGGATTGACGAACGCACCCGCACCCTGCCGCGTCACCACCAGGCCCCGCGCCCGCAGCGCAGCAACCGCCTCGCGGATCACGGTGCGGCTGACGCCCATCGCCGTCATCATCTCCTGCTCGGACGGCAGCTTCTCTCCGCCCTTCAGCTTGCCGGAGGTAATCTCCTCGGCAAGGCGGTTGCACACCTCATCACTCAGGCTGCGCATCGGCTGCACTGGTCGCAGCAGCGCGTCGGCGCCACTGCGGGCGGGTGAAGCGGACGTCGAAGGGCTTGACGGTTCTTGTCTGGTCATCGTACAAGTTGGATAACACAGGCCGGCGGCCCGGGCAACAGCGTTGCGCGCCCTGCGCAATCCCCGACGCGCCGCACGCGACTGCGACGTGCACAGAACAGGTCAAACAATGGCCGCACGCCAACACAAGGGAGAACACGCCATGAAACGCCGTGAGTTCATCAAGCTTGGCGCCGGCCTCGGTGCAGCCGGTCTCGGGATCGGTGCCGGCCTGTCGCCGTCGCGCGCGCAAGGCAAAATGGCCTTCAAGGCCTCCGACGTGCACCCGGCCGGCTACCCGACGGTCGCCGCGACCGAAGCTCTCGGCAAGAAGCTGGAAGCCGCCACCAATGGCCGCCTGTCGGTGCAGATGTTCGCGTCGATGACGCTCGGCGGCGAGAAGGAGACCATCGAGCAGACCCAGCTCGGCGCCATCCAGATGGTGCGCGTCAGCGTCGGCGCGCTCGGCCCGGTGGTCGACGACCTCAACGTCCTCAACATTCCCTTCCTGTGCCGCAATACCGCACACATGCAGAAGGTGCTCGACGGCGCCATCGGCCAGGAGCTGCTCGACAAGGTCACCAACAACGCCAACGCCAATCTCGTCGGCCTATGCTGGATGGATGCGGGCGCACGCAGCTTCTACAACACCAAGCACCCGATCAAGACACTCGCCGACATGCACGGCCTCAAGGTCCGCGTCATCGGCAATCCGATGTTCGTCGACATGGCGAACGCGCTGGGGGCCAACGGCGTCGCCATGGGCTACGATCAGGTGTTCAACTCGCTGCAGACCGGGGTCATTGACGGCGCAGAAAACAACCCGCCGAGCTACGTGTTCGACAATCACTACACCGTCGCCAAGTACTACACCCTCACCGAGCACCTGATCGTGCCGGAAATGCTGGTGTTCTCCAAGCGGGTCTGGACCACGCTGTCCAAGGACGACCAGGACCTGATCAAGAAATTCGCGCGCGAAGCCCAGGCTGAGGAACGCGTGCTGTGGAACAAGTACGAACAGCAGGCGATGGAGAAGGCGAAGGCGGCCGGCAGCCAGATCATCGAGGTGGCCGACAAGAAGCCATTCCAGGACGCGGTGAAGCCGGTGTGGGACAAGTACGGCCCGAAATACGCCGAGATGATCAAGCGCATCCAGGCCGAGTAAACCAGGCGGGCGGAAGCTCCGCCCGCACCGTGACCGATCACTAGTGTCCCGGTTCTAACATTCGCATCCCTTTGCGGCAGACTCTTTTGCGAATGTTAGAACCATAGGGACACGAGCAAATATAAATTTCTCGTGTGGTTTTGGATCTGACATTCGCTTGAAGAACTCGCGGCAATTCTGAAGCGAATGTCAGATCCACCACACTAGTCCGACGCCGGCCGGGCCGCAGCCCGGCGCGGCAGGGAGATGCATGATGGCCCACCTGTTTCGCCGGGCGATGGATTTGCTCTACTACGCATGCGTGCTGGTCGGCTGCATTGCGATGGTGATGATCTCCGCCGTGATCCCCTGGGCGGTGTTCACCCGCTACGCGCTCAACAGCGCCGCCTCTTGGCCGGAGGCGACTGCCGTGCTGCTTACGATCGTGCTGACCTTCATCGGCGCCGCCGCTGGCTACCGCTTTCATGTCCACATGAACCTGTCGTTCTTCGCCGACATGCTGCCGCCACGGTTGCGCGTGCTCGCCGACCTGATCACCCAGTTGATGATGGCCGGGATCGCACTGTTCATGACCATCTGGGGGGCGCGCCTGGTTGAAGTCACCTGGCACAACTCCATTCCCGACTTTCCGTCGCTGTCCGTGGGCGTGACCTACCTGCCGATCCCGATCGGCGGCGTCTGCCTGCTGCTGTTCATCATCGAGCGCCTGCTGATCGGCACGCCGCCGGATCCGGTCGCCCATGACGACGGCCACGTCTCGGCGCACTGACAGGACATTGCCGTCATGGATATCTTCGTTCTCCTCGCCACCATGATCTTCTGCTTCCTGATCGGCATGCCGATCGCCTATGCGCTCGCCACCGCGGCGATCGTCGGCGCGATCTCGCTCGGCATTCCGCTCGAAGCCGTGATGCTGAAAATCTCCGACGGTGTCAGCAAGGTCGCGATGCTGACCATCCCGTTCTTCGTGCTGGCCGGCGCCATCATGGCGGAAGGCGGCATGGCCAAGCGCCTCGTCGCCTTCGCTAACGTGCTGGTCGGCTATACCCGGCTGCGCGGCGGCCTGTCCATCGTCAACGTCGTTGCCACCACCTTCCTGAGCGGCATCTCCGGCTCCGCGGTCGCCGACACCTCGGCGATCGGTTCGGTGATGATCCCGCAGATGGAGAAGACCGGCTATCCCCGGGTATTCGCCACCAACCTCACCATCACCTCCTCGGTGCAGGCTCTGCTGGTGCCGCCGAGCCACAACGCCGTGCTGTACTCGCTGGCCACCGGCGGCACCATCTCGATCTCGGCGCTGTTCATGGCCGGCGTGTTCCCCGGCCTGCTGCTCGGCTTCTCGCTGATCATCCTCTGCCTGGTGATCGCCTATCGCGATAACCATCCCCAGGGCGACGTGGTCGAGATCAAGGACGCCGTCAGGATCACAGTAGACGCCGCCTGGGGCCTGATCACTCTGGTAATCATTCTCGGCGGCATCCTCGGCGGCGTGTTCACCGCGATCGAGGCCGGCGCGGTGGCCTGCGTGTGGGCGTTCTTCGTCACCATGTTCATCTACCGTGACTACCGCTGGAAGGACCTGCCGGTGCTGCTGCACCGGACGCTACGCACGGTCGCCATGGTGATGACGCTGATCGCCTGCGCCTCCAGCGTCGGCTACGTCATGGCGCTGAACCAGATGCCGGCGAAGATCACCGCGTTCTTCCTGTCGATCTCCAGCAACAAGTACGTCATCCTGTTCCTGATCAACATCCTGCTGCTGGTGCTGGGCACGCTGGTGGACATGGCGCCGTCGATCCTGATCGCCACGCCGATCCTGCTGCCGGTGATGGTGAATTTCGGCGTCGACCCCGTGCACTTCGGCATGATCATGATGCTCAATCTCGGCATCGGCCTGTGCCATCCGCCGGTCGGCTCCATCCTGTTCGTGGGCTGCGCGGTCGGCAAGGTCAGTATCGAGCAGGTGATGCGCAAGATCTGGCCGTTCTATGGGGTGATGTTCGCGGTGCTGATGCTGGTGACTTATCTTCCCGAGCTGTCGCTTTGGCTGCCCCGGATGGTGCTGAAATGACGAAGACGAAAACCATGACGACAAGGACGATCCGCGCATGAGCAAGATGACCCCGAACGAGATGGCGCACCGGATCGGCGATGGGCTGCTGTCGTTTCCCGTGACCCCGTTCCGCGCCGACTATTCGTTCGACGAGGTCCAGTACCGCGCCAACATGGACTGGCTGTGCGGCTATGACGTCGCCGGCCTGTTCGCCGCCGGCGGCACCGGCGAGTTCTTCTCTTTGACGCCTGCTGAGGTCGAGCGCGTGGTCACGGTCGCGGTCGACGAGACCCGCGGGCGCGTGCCGGTGCTGGCCGGCGCCGGCTATGGCACCGCGATCGCGAAGGACATGGCGGCGGCGGCCGAACGCGCCGGCGCCGATGGCATCCTGTTGTTGCCGCCGTATCTCACCCACTCGGAGCAGGACGGCCTTGCCGCCCATATCGAGGCGGTATGCGCGGCAACCAGGCTCGGCATCATCGTCTACAACCGCGACAATGCGATCGTGAACGAGCACACGCTGGCTCGGCTGTGCGAGCGCTGCCCCAATCTCGTCGGCTACAAGGACGGCATCGGCGACATCGAGCTGATGACCCGCGTCCACAGCAAGATTGGCGACCGCCTCACCTATATCGGCGGCCTGCCGACGGCCGAGACCTTCGCCCTGCCCTATCTCGACATGGGCGTGACGACGTATTCGTCCGCGGTGTTCAACTTCGTGCCGGGCTTCTCGACCCGCTTCTATGCCGCGGTGCGCCGTGGCGACCGCGCGGCCGTGCAGGCGGGCCTGCGCGACTTCATCCTGCCGCTGGTCGCGATCCGCAATCGCAAGAGGGGCTATGCGGTCTCGATCATCAAGGCAGGCATGCGGGTGATCGGCCGCGACTCCGGTCCGGTGCGACCGCCGCTGATCGACCTCGACGCCGCCGAGATGGCCGAGCTGACCACGCTGGTCAGCCGACTTCCCGCCTGAACACGGATGATGCCATGACGACGCCAACCACCATCGTGACGGGATCTCCTGTCGTCCGCGACATGAAAGTCGTTCCCGTCGCCGGGCACGACGGCATGCTGCTGAACCTCAGCGGCGCCCATGCCCCCTTCTTCACCCGCAACATCGTGATCCTGACCGACAGTGCCGGCCACACCGGAGTTGGCGAAGTGCCGGGCGGCGAGAGCATCCGCCAGACGCTTGAAGACGCCCGCGACCTGGTGGTGGGCCAGCCGATCGGCCGCTTCAACGCCGTGCTGAACACCATGCGTCGCAGCTTCGCCGACCGTGACGCCGGCGGCCGCGGCCTGCAGACCTTCGACCTGCGGATTGCGATCCATGCCGTCACGGCCGTCGAGGCGGCGCTGCTCGACCTGCTCGGCCAGCATCTCGGCGTGCCGGTCGCAGCGCTGCTGGGCGAAGGCCAGCAGCGCGACAAGGTCGAGATGCTCGGCTATCTGTTCTATGTCGGCGACCGCCGCAAGACCAACCTGCCTTATCGCGAGGAGCCCAGCGCTGCCGACGACTGGGGCCGCCTGCGCCATGAGGAAGCGATTACACCGGAGGCGATCGTCCGCCTCGCCGAAGCAGCCTACGCCCGCTACGGCTTCCAGGACTTCAAGCTGAAGGGCGGCGTGTTCGCCGGTGACGAGGAAATTACGGCGATCCACGCGCTGGCGGAGGCCTTCCCGCGCGCCCGCATCACCCTCGACCCCAACGGCGCGTGGTCGCTGGCGGAGGCGATCCGGCTGTGCAAGGACATGCACGGCATCCTCGCCTACGCCGAGGATCCGTGCGGCGCCGAGGCCGGCTTCTCCGGCCGTGAGATCATGGCCGAGTTCCGCCGTGCCACCGGCCTGCCGACCGCGACCAACATGATCGCGACCGACTGGCGGCAGATGACCCACGCGCTGGCGCTGCAGTCCGTTGATATTCCGCTCGCCGATCCGCACTTCTGGACCATGCAGGGTGCGGTCCGCGTCGCGCAGACCTGCCGCGACCACGGCCTGACCTGGGGCTCGCACTCCAACAACCACTTCGACGTGTCGCTGGCGATGTTCACCCACGCCGCGGCCGCAGCCCCCGGCCGCATCACCGCCATCGACACCCACTGGATCTGGCAGGACGGCCAGCGCCTGACCAGGGAGCCGCTGAAGATCGTGGGCGGGCAGGTCGCTGTGCCCGATCGTCCGGGCTTCGGCATCGAGATCGACATGGCAGAGATCGAGGCCGCGCACGAACTCTACAAGAAGCATGGCTTAGGCGCCCGCGACGACGCCATCGCCATGCAGTTCCTGATCCCCGGCTGGAAGTTCGACAACAAGCGGCCGTGCATGGTGCGGTAGCGCAGCAATCTGAGGCACTTTCGGCGAAGCTCTCTCCTCATCCTGAGGAGCGGACTTCGCCCGCGTCTCGAAGGATGAGAGCCCGTGCGCTGGCCTCATGGTTCGAGACGGCGCTGGCGCGCCTCCTCACCATGAGGAGGAACGCATCATGCATCGCCGGGCGATAGCCGCCGCACGCGTTGCCCCCAAAACAATGACGGCCCGTGAGGGGGCACGGGCCGTCATCGGATCGACCTGGCGCAAATACGCTACTCTGCGGCCTGGCCGATCGGGTTGTGGGGGTTGCTGCCGAGCTCCGAGCCGTGCGGGATCTCGCCATGGAGCTTGAGCGGCTTGTTGCCGGTGGCGCGGCGCAGCAGCACATAGAACACAGGCGTCAGGAAGATGCCGAACGCGGTGACGCCTATCATGCCCGAGAACACCGCAACGCCCATCGCATGGCGCATCTCGGCGCCGGCGCCGGTCGACGTCACCAGCGGCACCACACCCATGATGAACGCCATCGACGTCATCAGGATGGGACGCAGCCGCATGCGGCTCGCCTCGATGGCGGCAGCCACCGGCGTGCGCCCCGCGAACTCGAGCTCGCGGGCGAACTCGACGATCAGGATCGCGTTCTTCGCCGACAGGCCGACCAGCACGATGAGGCCGATCTGGGTAAAGACGTTGTTGTCGCCGTCGGATACCCAGACACCGAACATCGCCGCCATCAGTCCCATCGGCACGATCATGATGATCGAGAGCGRCAGCGTCAGGCTTTCGTACTGCGCCGCCAGCACCAGGAACACCAGCAGCAGCGCAAGCGGGAACACGAGGATCGCCGAGTTGCCCGCCAGCACCTCCTGGTAGGTCAGCTCGGTCCACTCAAAGCCGACGCCCTTGGGCAGGGTCTCGTCGGCGATGCGCTGGATCGCGGCCTGCGCCTCGCCGGACGAATAGCCCTGCGCGGCGCCGCCATTGATATCGGCGGTCAGGAAGCCGTTGTAGCGCATGGCCCGTTCCGGGCCCGCGCTGGACTTCACCCGCAGCAGCGTCGCGAGCGGGATCATGTCGCCGGAAGTCGAGCGAACCTTGAGCTCGCCGATATCATCGGCACGCGAGCGGAACTTGGCGTCGGCCTGTACCCGCACCGTGTAGGTTCGCCCGAACTTGTTGAAGTCGTTCACGTAGAGCGAGCCCAAGTAGATCTGCAGGGTGTCGAACACGTCCGTCACCGGCACGCCGAGCTGCCGCGCGCGGGTACGGTCGATGTCGGCGTAGAGCTGTGGCGTGTTGATCTGGTAGCTGGAGAACAGCCCCGCGATCTCCGGCGCCTGCGCCGCCTTGGCGAGAAACGCCTTGGTGGCGTCGTTGAGCGCCTCGTAGCCGAGACCTGCCCGGTCCTCGATCTGCAGCTTGAAGCCGCCGATGGTGCCGAGGCCCTGGACCGGCGGCGGCGGGAACATGGCGATGAACGCCTCCTGGATGGTGGCGAACTTGCCGTTCAGGCTCTTGGCGATCCCGCCGCCGCTCAGTGCCGGACTGCGCCGCTCGTCGAACGGCTTCAACGACACGAACACGATGCCGGCGTTCGAGGAGTTGGTGAAGCCGTTGATCGACAGACCCGGGAACGCGATGGCGCTCTCCACGCCCGGCTCCTTGAGCGCGATCTCGCTCATGCGGCGGATCACGTCCTCGGTCCGGTCGAGCGTCGCGCCGTCCGGCAACTGGGCGAAGCCGACCAGATACTGCTTGTCCTGGCCCGGCACAAAGCCGCCGGGCACCGACTTGAACAGCCCCCAGGTGACGCCGACGAGGGCGAGGTAGACGCCCATCATCACCGCCTTGCGCGAGATCACGCCCTTGACGCCACCGCTGTAGGAGTTGCCGAGCCAGCCGAAGGCGGCGTTGAAGCCGCGGAAGAACCAGCCGAGGGAACGGTCCATCAGCCGCGTCAGCACGTCCTTGGGTTCATCATGGCCCTTGAGCAACTGGGCCGCGAGCGCAGGCGACAACGTCAGCGAGTTGATCGCCGAGATCACCGTCGAGATCGCGATGGTCAGCGCGAACTGGCGGTAGAACTGGCCGGTGAGGCCGGTGATGAAGGCGAGCGGCACGAATACCGCCACCAGTACCAGCGCGATGGCGATGATCGGCCCCGACACCTCGCGCATCGCGCGGTAGGTCGCTTCGCGTGGCGACAGGCCCTCCTCGATATTGCGCTCGACGTTCTCGACGACGACGATGGCGTCGTCGACGACGATACCGATCGCCAGCACGAGGCCGAACAGGCTGAGTGCGTTAATCGAGAATCCGAACAGGTACATCACCGCGAAGGTGCCGATGATCGACACCGGCACGGCCAGCAGCGGGATGATCGAGGCACGCCAGGTCTGCAGGAACATGATCACCACCAGCACGACCAGCGCGACGGCCTCGAGCAGGGTGTGGATCACCGCCTCGATCGACGCCCGGACGAACTGCGTCGGATCGTAGACGATCTTGTAGTCGACCCCTTCCGGCATGTTCTTCTGGAGCTCGGCCATGGTCTTGCGGACCTCGTCCGAGATCTGGATGGCGTTCGAACCGGGCGCCTGGAATATCGGGATCGCGACCGCCGACTTGTTGTCGAGCAGCGAGCGCAGCGCATATTCCGAGGCGCCGAGCTCGATCCGGGCGATGTCGCGCAGCCGCGTCACCTCGCCGTTGGCGCCGCCCTTGACGATGATGTCACCGAACTCCTGCTCGGTCTGCAGGCGGCCTTGCGCGTTCACAGGCAACTGGAAGTCGATGCTTGGCAGGCCCGGCGATGCGCCGACCACGCCGGCCGCCGCCTGGACGTTCTGGGCGCGGATCTCGCGCACCACGTCGCTGGCGGACAGGCCGTGCTCGGCAACCTTCTGCGGGTCGAGCCAGATGCGCATGGAATAGTCGCCGGAGCCGAACAACTGCACCTGGCCGACGCCGTTGATGCGCGCGAGACGGTCCTTGACGTTGAGCACCGCGTAGTTGCGCAGGTACGTCATGTCGTAGCGATCGTTGGGCGACAGCAGGTGAACCACCATCGTCAGGTCTGGTGCACTCTTGATGGTGGTGATGCCGAGGCGGCGAACGTCCTCCGGCAACCGCGGCTCCGCCTGGGAGACGCGGTTCTGCACCAGTTGCTGCGCCTTGTCCGGGTCGGTACCGAGCTTGAAGGTCACGGTCAGGGTCATCAGGCCGTCGGTCGTGGCCTGGCTGCTCATGTAGAGCATGCCCTCGACGCCGTTGATCTGCTCCTCGATCGGCGTCGACACGGTCTCGGCGATGACCTTGGGGTTGGCACCGGGATATTGCGCCCGCACCACCACCGAGGGCGGCGCCACCTCCGGATATTCGGAAATCGGCATCACCCGCATCGCCAGCAGGCCGGCGAGAAAGATGAGGATGGACAACACGCCGGCGAAAATCGGCCGGTCGATGAAGAAACGGGAAATATTCATGGCTCGCCCCACGCAGCCGTGCTGCGGTTCGTTATCTCAGGCTCGATCTGTTGGAAGAAAAGGAGACGGCGCGCTTATCGCACCGACGCCCCCGCCGCCGCGTCCGCGGAGCGCTCACCGGATCCATCCATGGACACCTGGGTCGGCTCGACGACACTGCCCGGCTTCACCCGCTGCAGGCCGTTGACCACGATGCGCTCACCAGCCTTGAGGCCGCCGGCGATCATGCGCAGGCCCTCCGACGTCTCGCCGAGCTTCACCTCGCGGTAGTTCGCCTTGTTGTCGGCGCCGATGACCATGACGAACTTCTTGTCCTGGTCGGTGCCGATCGCCCGCTCGCTGATCACCAGCGCCTGCTGGGATTCGGCGTGGCCCATGCGGACGCGGGCGAACTGGCCCGGCATCAGCTTGCCGTCGGCGTTGTCGAACACCGCGCGCACCCGCACCGTGCCGCTGCGCGCATCGACCTGGTTGTCGATCAGCTGCAGGTGACCTGCGAACGGCGTGCCGTCGCTCAGCACCGTGCCCATCTGCACCGGAATGCGGTCCAGCGCCACGAGGCCATTGGGGCCGGCGGGCTGCGCCTTCAGCGCCCGCATCACCACGCGCTCGTCGGCATTGAAGCTCGCGTAGATCGGGTTGATCGACACCAGCGAGGTCAGCACCGGCGACCCGGGGCCTGCGGCGACGAGATTGCCGACGGTGATCTCGATCTTCCCGACCCGGCCGGCCACCGGCGCCTTGACGCTGGTGTAGTCGAGGTTGAGCTGCGCCGCGGTCAGTGCGGCTTCCGCCGCCCGCAGGTTCGCCTCCGCCTCGCGCTGGGCGTTGAGACGCTGATCGAGATCGCGCTGGGAAATCGTGCGAGAATCCCACAGCTGCTGGCCGCGCTCGAGGTCGTTTCTGGTCATCGCGATGCGCGCCTGAATGGCGAGCACCTGAGCCTTGTTGCGCTCGACCTCCGCCGCGTAGGGCGCAGGATCGATGCTGAACAGAAGGTCACCCTGCTTGACGAGCGCGCCCTCACGGAAGTGCACGGCTTCGATCACGCCGGCAACGCGCGGACGGACCTCGACACGCTCCACCGCCTCGAGCCGTCCGGAGAACTCGTCCCAGGTCGGCGCGCTGCGCTGCTCGACGGTCGCGACGGACACGGGCACGGCCGGCACAGCCGCTGCGGCGGAGTTATTGGCCTTCGCCGGGCTGTCTTGCAGCGCGAACACCACCCCTGCGCTGATCAGCGCGCCGGCAAACACGGTCCCCAAGGCAACCGCGCGATATTGGGAGGAAAACGACATGACTTAACCCCTGCAGTTCAGACTTCAACCAGTTGACGAGACGCGGACCGGCGCGGCGGGGCCGCAAAGTCCGCGAGGAATTCCTTGAATTGACCGCGCAGCCCTGCCGCCCAGTCGCGCGAGTCGACAACATCGCTGCACAGCGCATCGGGCCATGCCGTCGGCGCAGACAGCACGTGCTCACGCACCGCGACACCCGCTTCCCGCAGCCGCGCCGCATAGCTCAGGCTTTCGTCGCGCATCGGATCGTCCTGCGCCGTCACCATCAGGGTCGACGGCAGCCCGGCAAGCCTGCTCGACTGCGACGGTGCGGCATAGGGATGCGCGGCGATCTCGGGCGATCCCAGATAGTTCTGCCAGCCGACCGACCATTTGCAGCCGGCCGGGCCGACATCGGCGCTGCGGATCGAGGTGGTGGCGAGGCACGGGTCGAGCATCGGCGACAGCAGGATCTGGCCCGCAAGCTCCGGCGCACGCTGATCGCGCGCCATCAGTGCCAACGATGCAGCAAGGTTGCCACCCGCCTCCTCGCCAGCGACGAACAGCCGCGACAGCCGGCCGGCCCAGCGGGCACGGGTCCTGCGCAGCGTCGTCAGCGAGCCGAACAGGGTGCGCAGCGCCTCGGGAAAGCGATGCAGGGGCGCCAGGGGATAGTCCGCCGACACCACCACAGCACCGGCCTCGGCCAGCAGCTCCGGCACGATGTCGCAGGTCTGCAGCGTCCCGGCGCTGAAGGCACCGCCATGGAGGTGAAACACCAGCGGCGCCGACCCCTGCACCCTGGAATCGCGGTAGACGCGGACCGGCAGGTCGCCGGTCTCTCCCGTCTCGATTGCGGTATCGCTCCAGCCGGTGGCCATGGCCCAAATTCCCCCGTTCGCACTGCAGCTATTGCGCTGCGGAAGCTCGCAAACGTTGCGGGGAACTAATGACTATCTTTTCAAGAATAAGTGCGCGTCTTGTGATTTCATTATTTCTGCATATGAATAATCACTCACTCAGAAGACCCAACAGAAGAAAATTTTTTTGCGCTGCACAAAAACGAAACCAGATGTCGCGGGCCCCCGCGGCCGGACGTTCGTGCGATCGCATCACTGAAAGGCCCTCAAATGGATCAACTCGCCGCCATGCGCGCGTTCATCCGGGTGGTCGAGGCCGGCACCTTCAGCCAAGCTGCCGAATCCCTGCGGATGCCCAAGCCCACCGTCACCAAGCTGATCCAGTCGCTGGAGACCCATGTCAGCACCAAGCTGCTCAACCGTACCACCCGCCGGGTGACGGTGACCCCGGACGGCGCTGCCTATTACGAACGCGTGGTCCGGCTGCTGGGCGAACTCGACGAGCTCGACGGCAGCATGGCGCTGTCACAAGCCCATGCCAAAGGCCGCCTCCGCGTCGACGTCGGCACCTCACTCGCGGTCCTGGTGATCATTCCGGCGTTGCCCGACTTCTATGCCCGTTACCCCGAGATCCAGATCGATCTCGGGGTCACCGACCGGCCTGTCGACCTCATCGGGGAGAATGTCGACTGCGTGATCCGCGGCGGCAACCTCAGCGACCAGTCATTGATCGCGCGACGCATCGCCGAGATGACCTTCGTGACCTGTGCCGCGCCGTCCTACCTTGCACGCCATGGCGAGCCGCGGCATCCGTCCGAGCTGAAGAGCGGCCACCATATCGTGAACTATTTCCATCCGCGCTCCGGCCGCATTTCGCCGCTCGATTTCGCCGCCAACGGCGAGACCTTCGAGACCACCGGGCCGCACCTGATCGCTGTCAACGACAGCCTCGCCTATGTGACGGCAGCGACCGCGGGACTTGGCATCGTTCAGGCGCCGATGTTCATGCTGCACAAATACATCGAGGCCGGAAAGCTGGTGCGCATCCTGCAGGAGTGGAGCTCGGAGCCGGCCAACATCTATGTGGTGTATCCGCCGAACCGCCACCTCAGCAACAAGCTGCGCGTGTTCGTCGACTGGATCGCCGACCTGTTCGCACGCAACGAGCTGATCCAGATGCGGGTGTGATACGGCTCAGCGGCGGCTGGCGGAGGGCATCCTCCGCCGCCTTTACGCCGCGTCGACCAGCACGATCTCCGCATCGGCGAGCGCCTTGACCGTTACCACGTCCTCCTGGCGGATGGCGACGCCGTCACGCGCCTCGACCCGCTCGCCGTTGACCTCGACCACGCCCGACGACGGCACGAGATAGCCATGCCGTTCGGCACCGATCGGATAGGTCGTGGTCTCGCCGGCCCTGAGGGTGGCGCCGAGCACGCGAGCCTGCGACCGGATCGGCAGCGCATCCTTGTCATCGGCAAAGCCGCTCGCCAACGTCACGAAGCGCCCGGAGCGATCGGCCTTGGGAAACGGCTTGGCTCCCCAGGCTGGCTGGCCGCCGGTCTGTGTCGGGATGATCCAGATCTGGAAGATCTTGGTCGTCTTCGTTTCCAGATTGTACTCGGCATGGCGAATGCCAGATCCCGCGCTCATCACCTGGACGTCCCCGGCTTCGGTGCGTCCGGTGTTGCCGAGGCTGTCGCGATGGGTAATCGCACCCTCGCGCACATAGGTGATGATCTCCATGTTGGCATGGGGGTGCGGCGGGAAGCCCGAGTTCGGCGCGATCTCGTCGTCGTTCCAGACCCGCAGCGACCCGATGCCAAGATTGTTCGGATCATAGTGGTCGCCGAACGAAAAATGATGCTTGGCCTTGAGCCAGCCATGGTCGCCACCGCCCAGCGTATCGAAGGGTTTGCGCTCGATCATCGGAATCGCTCCATATCACCTGCCGCATTGCCGGCGGCTTCACCTGTCGGCAATGATGTAGAAGCCAACCCGCAGCGATGAAATAGAAACAGCTGAAACTTATTGTTTCCATTCCTGTTCATTCGGATCCCGGCGTTGCTGCAGCGCCAACCGAGCCCTGCTCCGCGGGTGCATGCGGCTTGCGCGCGCTGCATCTCGTTTTGCGATCGCAGCAAATCACGCTGCGGCGCGTCGATCACATGGAAGACAATTTGAGCGCGGCCCCACCATGTTCCGCGTGATATAATGCGCTGCCTCGTCGAGGCCAAAGAAGATCGCTCGATCGAACAAGAACGCAGCCTTGCGTGCTGCTGAGGAGTGAAACGATGGTTTCCAAACCCACTCGGCTGTTTTCGACCCTCACACTCGTTTCGATGATCGTGATGAGCGGCGCGGCCAGCGCCGCCGGACTGAAGAGCTACCAATCCGGCACCAAGGAATTCTGGACTCATCCACCGGATGACTGGTTCCTGGGCGACGAAACCGAAGGACAGAAGGGGCTGGCACCGCCGTCCGGTCCGCCGACCGGCGCGTCCGACAAGGAGCTCGCCGACCTCATCACCAAAATCAAGCTACCGCCGGGCTTCAAGATCGAGGTCTATGCCAGCGGCGTATTGGCCGCGCGGCAGATGGCCTGGGGCGACAAGGGCACGCTGTTCGTCGGTTCGTTCGGGCTTGGCAATGTCTATGCCATCACCGACAACGGCGGCAAGAAGACGGTCAAGACCATCCTCAAAGGCCTGAAGATGCCGACCGGCCTCGCCTTCAAGGATGGCGCGCTCTATGTCATCGATATCGACAAGCTGATCCGCTACGACAATGCGGAGGCCAACCTCGACAAGATGCCGGAAGGCAAGGTGGTATATGACGACATGCCGTCATACGCAGCCCATGGCTGGAAGTATCTCGTCACCGACAAGGACGGCTGGTTCTACATCCCGTTTGGACCTCCATTCAATATCGGCATCCCGCCAACCAGCCTGTCGCAGATCCGCCGCGTCGATCCCAAGACCGGCAATGCGGAGATCGTGGCACTCGGCGTGCGCAACAGCGTCGGCGGCGACATCGATCCGCGCAGCGGCAAGTACTGGTTCACGGAGAATGCGCGCGACTGGCTGGGCGACGACAGCCCCAGCGACAAGCTCAATGTGATCAACAAGCTCGGCGAGCACTTCGGCTATCCCTACTGCCACCAGGGCGACATTCCCGATCCGAAGTTCGCCATGGGGCACAAGTGTGCGGAGTTTTCACCACCGGCCTTCAAGCTCGGCAATCACGTCGCGCCGCTCGGCATGAAGTTCTACACCGGCGATCAGTTTCCGGCGAAGTACAAGAACGCCATGTTCATCGCCGAGCACGGCTCATGGAATCGCCACAGATACCAGGGCGGCCGGATCGTGGTGGTCACCGCCGACGTCAATGGCAAGAACGCCAAGGAGGAGGTGTTCGCCTCCGGGTGGATCAACGGCGACCAGAGCTATCTCGGCCGTCCCGACGACATCATCCTGGCGAAGGACGGCTCGATCCTGGTCGCCGACGACTGGGCGGGCGCGATCTATCGCATCAGCTACAGCAAGTGATGTGATCCACACCCGACCGCCGCGGCTCTCTACGGGAGCCGCGGCGCTTCGTTGTTGCCAGACAGGACCTGCCGTCATGCATCTCCACGTCCTCTCCGCCGTCTCCACGTTGCTGCTGCTCAGTGTCGTCGCACCGGCCGCGGCCGCCGACACTGCCATCCAGGACAAGCTGCCGCTGTGCGAAAGCTGCCACAGCAAGGACGGCATGTCCGTGCTGCCCAACACCCCTTCGCTCGCCGGCCAGCCCGATCAGTACCTGCAATGGCAGTTGGTGTTCTTCCGCGCCGGCACGCGCAAGAGTGAACAGATGTCGCCAGTCGCAGCCGATCTCAGCAACGAGGATATCCGCAACCTCGCCGGCCATTTCGCCGCTCTCGAGCCGCCCGCGTCGCCGCCCGCCGACGACAATCCGGCGCTGTCGGAAACAGGGGCGAAGATCGCGGCGCAAAACCGTTGCGCCTCCTGCCATACCGACAACTTCGCCGGCACCAAGGCGGTGGCGCGGCTCGCCCGCCAGCGCGAGGACTACTTGCTCAAGGCGCTGATGGACTACAAGAGCGGCGTCCGCTCCGGTGGCGCCATGGCGGCAATGGCCGAGGTGGCCTACCCGCTGAGCGAGGACCAGATCAAGGCATTGGCCCACTATCTCGCGCACCTGAAGTGAACACGGAGGCACGCTGGCCACGGCGACGTGTGAGCGTGATCTCCGCCATGATCGACATCGCGATCTCTTCCGGCGTGATCGCGCCGAGATCGAGCCCGGCCGGAGCTCTGACCTGGTCTAGCAGGCCGGCCGTGCTCCCCGCCGCCATCAACTTATCACGCAGCGCGGCCATCTTGCGGCGACTGCCGACAAAGGCGTGGTAGGACGCGTCGATCGACAGCGCCGCCCGCAGCGCCGCCTCGTCACCCTTCCCCTGCGTCGAAACAACGACGAAACGCTTCGCCGCATGCAGATGCTCCGGCCTGTAACCATCGACCACGACATCGGCATCCGGAATCTCGGTGAGATCGGCCGCCGGAGCCGCGACGGTCACATGATAGCCAAGGCTGCCCGCCTGGACAGCAAGCGCCAGCGCCACCGGACTTGCGCCGATGATGACCAGTGCCGGATGCGGCAGCATCGGCTCGACGAAGATGTCCATGGTGCCCTTGCTGGGACACATGTTGCTGGCGAAGCGCACGCCGTCGCGGCTTTCGCCGGGCTGCACGCCGAGCTCCGCCAGCAGGTTTTCCGGCTGCACCGACACCATGCGCGGCTCGCCGTCGGCAAGCGCGTCGCGCGCCGCTTTCAGGACGGCGCCGCGAGCGCAGCCGCCGCCGATCCAGCCCGCCACGATGGTCCCGTCCGGACGGATCACAGCCTTGGCGCCGGCCTTCGCTGCGGTCACCGAGACGGTACGCACCACGGTCGCGAGCACGAACGCTTCCTCCGCCGCCTGCAGGCGGGCCACCAGATCCATCACTTCGCCATGGACGGTCATCACCGCCTCCATCACAGCGCCGCGAGATAGGGCTCGAGATCGGCGAGACTGTTGAGCGTGTGGGCCGGCGCAAACAGGTCGACATGCGGCAGCGCCGCCTTCATGCCTGCGGCCTCCGGTGCATAATCCTTCCAGCCCAGCATCGGATTGAGCCAGACGATGCGGCGGCAACGCCGGCCGAGCGCCGCCATCTCGCGGCCGAGCAGCACCGCGTCGCCGGTCTCATAGCCGTCCGAGACGATCATCACGCAGGTCCGTCCGTGGATCACCCGTGCCGCATGGCTGCGGTTGAATGTCTGCAGGCATTCTCCGATCCGTGTGCCACCCCCGGTGCCTTGCGCCATCATCGCCAGGCGATCGAGCGCGCGCGCCGGATCGCGCTCCTTCATCGCGTCGGAGACATGCGCGAGACGGGTGTGGAACAGAAAGGCCTCGGCCTCGCGAAACGCGTCGAGCACGCCGTGGACGAAGCGCAGGAAGATCCCGGTGTACAGATTCATCGAGCCGGAAGCATCGAGCAAAATCACCAGACGCAGCGGCTTGGTCTTGCGTTGCCGCCGCATCAGCTCGATCGGCACGCCGCCGCGGCCGATGCTGTGATGAATGGTGCGGCGCAGATCGAGCCGCCGGCCGCGGCTGCGCACCCGATCGCGGCGCGTCAGGCGGGTGCGCATCGCACGCGCGAGCTTCGCCGCTACTGCATGGGCGGCCTCGATCTGCTCCGGATCGGCCATGTGGCGAAAATCGACCTCCGCCAGCGTCTCGCCGCGGGTCGCACCCTCGCTGCGCCCTTCCCCACCCGCCGGCGGTGCGGTCCCATCGTCTCCGGCCATCTGATCGACCGGTGCCGATCCGCCGGCCTGCATCCGCGCCGCGGAATCGAGGCTCTTGAGCGACGGATTGTTCGCAGGCTTCGCCGGCCCCGTCGCCAGCGACCGCGAACGCACCCGCTGCCCGAGCCAGAACGCGTCGAACAGACCGTCGAAGCGATCCCAGTCCGCCTTGCGCGCCGAGAACAGGTGCTTGAACGCCGAGCGCAGCAGCCCCGGCCGTTCGGCATAGCCCGCCGCCACCAGCGCCGCGGCGTCCTGTCCCTCCTGCAGGCCGACAGTGAAGGCATTGTCGCGCAGCGTGCGCAGGAAGGCGGCGAGTGTTTGCGCCATCGCACGCGAGGCGTCGCGCATCTCCTCCGCCGTACAGGGTGTGCCGCAGCAGCTCATGCGACCTTTCCCAGCAGCCGTGCGGTGACTTCAGGCCGGAAGGCGGCCTTGTCCTCGCGGGTCTTCAACAGGCACATCAGTGTCTCGTGAACCGTTTCGGGCGCGTCGCGCAGATCGCGGACGTCGAGTCCGACCAGCGCCGCAGCCCAGTCCAGCGTCTCGGCGACGCCCGGCACCTTGCGCAGGTCCTCCCTGCGCACGCCATCAACCATCCGGGCGATTTGCAGGGCCAGCGCGGCGCTGGCGCCTGGAACCCGGGCGAGGATGATGCGCGCCTCGCGGTCGACGTCCGGGTAGTCGAGATAATGATAGAGGCAGCGCCGGCGCAGCGCGTCCGACAGTTCGCGGGTGGCGTTCGAAGTCAGCACCACATGGGGAATCGTGCGCGCCTTGACGGTGCCAAGTTCCGGGATCGAGACCTGGAAATCCGACAGCAACTCGAGCAGGAACGCCTCGAACTCGTCATCGGCCCGGTCGATCTCGTCGATCAGCAGCACCACCGGCTGCTCGTGGCGGATCGCCGCGAGCAGGGGGCGCTCGAGCAGATACTTTTCCGAGAAGATCGCGTCCTCGACACTGGCCCCACCGACACCGCGATGGGCCTCGATCGCCAGCAACTGGCGCTGGTAGTTCCACTCATAGAGCGCCGCCGACTGATCCAGCCCTTCATAGCACTGCAGGCGGATCAGCTCGGTGTCGTGCACGGCCGCGAGCGCCTTGGCGACCTCGGTCTTGCCCACGCCCGCCTCGCCCTCCAGCAGCAGTGGGCGCGACAACAACTGCATCAGCGCGATCGCAGTCGCCAGCTCGCCATCGGCGATATAGCCGGTGGCCGCCAGACGCTCCGCGATCCGCTGCTGCTGTTTCATGACGTCGCGAACACTCCGAGCCGCTCCGCCGCCCGCCAGTTGCGCCAGAAATCGTGCGGCATCTGGATATGGGTGCTGCCAAGGAACGAGAACGCGTCGTTGACGGCGTTGGAGAATGCCGGCACGCCGCCGACATTGGGGCTTTCGCCGACACCCTTGGCGCCGATCGGGTGGTGCGGCGACGGCGTGACGGTGAAGTCGGTCTCCCAGTGCGGCGTCTCCACCGCAGTCGGCATGAAGAAATCCATGAACGAGCCGGTGACGACATTGCCGCCATCGTCGTAGCGGATCTCCTGCCCCATCGCGATGGCGAACGCCTCCGTCAGGCCGCCATGGACCTGGCCCTCGATGATCATCGGATTGATGCGCGTGCCGCAATCGTCGAGCGCATAGAAGCGGCGGACCTTGTAGACGCCGGTATCGATGTCGATGTCCATGACACAGATATAGGCGCCGAACGGATAGGTCATGTTCGGCGGATCATAATAACTCACCGCCTCGAGGCCAGGCTCCATGCCCGGCGGCACCGAGTTATACGCCGCCCAGCAGATGTCCTTCATGGTGATCGACTTCTCCGGCAGGCCCTTGATGCGGAAGCCGTCGATGTCCCACTCCAGATCGTCCTCGTGAACCTCGAGCTTGTAGGCGGCGATCATCTGCGCCTTGGCCTTGATCTTGCGTGCGGCCATGGCGATGGCTGCGCCGGCGACCGGCGTCGAGCGCGACCCGTAGGTCCCGAGCCCATAGGGCGCGGTGTCGGTATTGCCCTCCTCGACCATGATGTTGTCGGCGGGAATGCCGATCTCCGTGGCGATGATCTGGGCCCATGTCGTCGCGTGGCCCTGCCCTTGGCTCTTGGTGCCCATGCGCGCGATGCCCGCGCCCGTCGGATGCAGGCGGATCTCGCAGGAGTCGAACATGGCGATCCCGAGAATGTCGCAGTTCTTCGACGGTCCCGCGCCGACGATCTCGGTGAAGAACGACACCCCGATGCCCATGATCTCGCGCGTCTCGCCGCGCTGAAACGCCGCGCGCTTTTCCGCCTGCTCCTTACGCAGATCGGCATAGTGCGTGGTCTCCAGCGCCTTGCGCATCGCGGTGTGGTAATCGCCGGAGTCATATTCCCAGCCGAGCGCCGAGTGATAGGGAAACTGCTCCGGCTTCACGAAGTTCTTCAGCCGTAGCTCGGCCGGATCCATGCCAAGCTTCTGCGCCAGGATGTCCATGCCCCGCTCGATGCAGTAGGCGGCCTCGGTGACACGGAACGAGCAGCGATAGGCCACCCCGCCCGGCGCCTTGTTGGTGTAGATGCCGTCCACCGCCAGGTGCGCGACCGGAAAATCATAGGAGCCGGTGACGATGTTGAAGAAGCCCGCGGGCCACTTCGACGGATCGGCGCAGGCGTCGAACGCGCCGTGATCGGCGAGGACATGGACACGCAGCCCCGTCACCTTGCCGTCCTTCGTCGCCGCGATCTCCGTCGTCATGTGGTAGTCGCGGGCGAACGAGGTCGCCGTGAGGTTTTCGATGCGGTCCTCGACCCATTTCACCGGCTTGCCGGTCACGATCGAGGCGACTGCCGCGCAGATATAGCCGGGATAGGCGCCGACCTTGTTGCCGAAGCCGCCGCCAATATCCGGCGAGATGACATGGATCTTCTGCTCCGGCAGCTTGGCGATCAGCGACACCACCGTGCGGATGACGTGCGGCGCCTGGAAGGTGCCCCAGATCGTCAGTTCGCCCTTGATCTTGTCGAACGAGCACACGCACTGGCAGGTTTCCAGCGGCGACGGATGGGTGCGGTGATAGGAGATCAGCTCCTTGATGGTGACATCGGCCTTGCGGAAGGCGGCGTCGGTCAGGTCCTTGTCGCCGACCGTCCATTCAAAAATATGGTTGTGATGCTTGCGCGGGCCGTGCGCGCCGGAGGTCTTGCCGGCGAGATCCTCGCGCAGCACCGGCGCATTCGCATCCATCGCCTTGAACGGATCGACCAGCACCGGCAGCGGCTCGTAGTCGACCTCGACCTTGCCGATGCCGTCGTCGGCGGCATAGCGATCGGTGGCGACGACGAAGGCAACCTCCTGGTTCTGGAACAGCACCTTGCCGTCGGCCAGCACCATCTGCACATCACCGGCGAGCGTCGGCATCCAGGCGAGATTGACCGTTTTCAGCGTCTCGGCCGTGATCACCGCCAGCACGCCCGGCACCTTGAGCGCCTCCTCCGTCCGGATCGCCTTGACCCGTGCATGGGCGTGCGGCGAGCGCACGAAATCGCCATGCAGCATGCCCGGCAGCTTGACGTCGTCGACGTAGTTGCCCTTACCCTGGGTGAAGCGGATATCCTCGACCCGCTTGCGCTTGCAGCCCATGCCTTCGAGCCGGGCTTCGCGTTCTTCCCGCGTGGGAGTCATGTCGTTCATTCTGCAGCCTCCCGGAATTCCGTGCCGTTGATCTTCGCCGCGGCGTACTGGATCGCCTTGACGATGTTCTGGTAGCCGGTGCACCGGCAGATGTTGCCGGAGATGCCTATGCGGATCTCCGCCTCGGTCGGCGCCGGGTTTTCCTGCAGCAGGCGATGCGCCCGCAGGATCATGCCCGGCGTGCAGTAGCCGCACTGCAGGCCGTGCATCATGCGAAAACCTTCCTGCAGCGCCGACAGCGAGCCGTCGGCGCTGGCCATCCCCTCGATGGTGGTGAGATCGGCGCCGTCGGCCTGGACCGCGAACACGGTGCAGCTCTTCACGGACATGCCGTTGAAGTCGACCGTACAGGCACCGCAGTGGGTGGTTTCGCAGCCAATATGGGTTCCGGTCAGCTGGAGCTGCTCGCGGATGAAATGCACCAGCAGGGTGCGCGGCTCGACGAGGCCTTCGACCTCGGTGCCATTGACCTTCATCGTGACGTGGGTCTTCGCCATCGTATCCTCCCTCAGCGCGCGCGGGCGGCGGCGCGCTGCAGCGCCCGCATCACCATGATGCCGCCGACATGCTTACGGTATTCGGCAGGGCCGCGGGCATCGGCTGCCGGGGTCATGATCGCCCGCGCCGCCGCCGCGGCGTTCGCCAGTGCGGCCCCATCGAGGCTCGTCCCTATCACCGCCTTTGCCGCGTCGTCGGCGAGCAGCGGCGTCTCCGACAGGTTGGTGAGCCCGATGGCACAGGTTGCGACCTTGCCACCGGCCATGGTGAGCACGACCGCTGCGGCGGCGGTGGCATAGTCGCCGACCTTGCGCTTGAGCTTCTCGTAGGCGGAGCCATGTCCGGCTGGCGGCACGGGTACAGTGATCGCGGTGAGGATCTCGCCCGGCTCCAGCGCGGTGAAATAGGCCCCCTGATAGAACTCGGCGGCCGGAACGTCTCGGGCGCCCTGCGCGCCCTCCAGGCGGTAGCTCGCCCCCAGGGTCATCATCAGCGCCGGCATGTCGTTGCCGGGATCGCCATTAGCGACATTGCCGCCGACGGTCCCGAGATAGCGCACCTGCGGATCGGCTATCAGCTGCGCGGCTTCATGCAGGATGGGCAGGGCTTCGCCGATCAGGGCCGAAGCGAGCAGATCGTGCTGGGTGGTCATGGCCCCGATGACGACCGCACCGGCGTCGCGCCGGATGCCCCTTAGAGTGGCGATGCCATGGAGGTCGATAAGATGCTCGGGGGTGGCGAGCCGCAGCTTCATCATCGGGATCAGGCTGTGGCCGCCGGCGAGCGGACGGGCTTCGCTGCCGAGCAACGACAGCAGTTTCACCGCGTCGGCGATGCTCGCCGGCCGGTGGTAGCTGAACGGGCCAGGGATCATGAACGTCCTCCATCCGTCTTGTTCGCGGGGGGCACGCAGACGCTGCACAAAGGCTCCCCCTCACGGCTGCGGCGTGCAAGACGACAGCGGTCAGAGCCGCACGAAGGGCCGGAATTCCCACGAATGACGGGCTATGCGCACGAAATGCGTCAGCCTTTATGACCTGTCTGGGCTTCGGACAGCGGATGGGAGACGCCGCGACGACCGGCGAGCCCCAGCATCGCCTTCAGCTCGGCGAGCTTGGCACGGCTGACCGGCACGCGGTGCGGCACCGCACCATCGAGCTCGACAACGGCGCCGTCACCTTCCTTGCGCACGAAGGTGACATGGGCAATGGCGACGATGTGGCTGCGATGCACGCGGACGAACTGCATGGGGTCGAGCTGCGCCTCCGCTTCCGAGATCGACCACACACACATCCGCTCGCGCGTTCCGTCGTGGACGAGGGTGTAGTGGGCGTTGGCGCGCAGTCCGCGGACCTCTGCGACATCGATCAGGTGGGTCCCCTCCGCCCCCTCGACCGGTACGCGAGACACCGGCGCGATCCGTGGCTGACCGATCCCACCGAGCGGGGTCGGCATCAGGCGCTGCACCGCGGGACTGCGTTCCGTAACCTCCGTGCCGACGGACAGGCCGATCCCGCCCTCGGAGACCGCTCCAGCCGCTGCGTCCACGGCACGCCCGCGCGGGTCCGGCACGAGCGACAGCAGGAAGCCGCCGGCAATGACGAAGCTCAGCACCGAGACGATCACAGCCAGCCATTGTTGCGACACGGCGAGCCCGCCCATGTGGTGGTCGCCACCGGCCGCGGGCGCGAAATGCATGCCCATCATGGCGGTGTAGTGCATGCCCGATACCGCGATGCCAAAGGCCACCGCACTCGCCGCCAGGCGGACCCCCTCCTGTCGTGCAAGAAAGGCGCGCAGCCCGCCATAGGCGGCCAGCACCGCAATCAGCACCGACAGCACGATCATCGGCAGGTCATGGATGATGGTAAAACGCCCGGCGAGGCCGTGAATGCCGACATAGTGCATGCTGGCGATGCCGGCACCGAGCAAAACCGCCGACGACGCGAGCCGCGGCAGGGTCGGCTCGCCGATACTGACGAAGAACAGCGAGACGCCGACCACCAGGGCGCAGATCAGGAACGAGATGACCGTCGGCAGGACGAGATAGACCGTGTCGGCCGGCATCGGCGCCGCCAGGATGCCGATGAAATGCATGGTCCAGATACCTACGGCGAAAAAGCCGGCGGCACCGGCCAGCAGCAGGCGACGGCTCGCGCCCGGAACGGCGCGAATGCGTGCCGCAAGGCTGAAACCGGTATAGCCGCCCAGGATCGCGATCCCCACCGAGAGCGCGACGAGAAAAGGATCGTGTCCATCGAACATGATCGCCTCGACGGCCCGTCGTCACGGGCGCGCCTCCTCCCGCCGCAAAGTGTATCTGCGGCGGAGGAATTGACAATCTGTCCGGATCCAGCGTGGCCGATTGTGTCGTCACCGCACCGGACGAGGCACCGGCGACCGCCGGTACTGCGATCAGGCCGCAGGCAGGATGGTGCCTTCGACCTCACCAAAGCCGACGCGATAGCCGTCGCCCTGGCAGAAGCCGGTGATGGCAAGGGAATCGCCGTCCTCGATGAACGTGCGGCGCTCGCCGCCGACGTCGAGCGGCTCGGCGCCGCCCCAGCTGATTTCGAGCAGGCTGCCGCGCTGATCCTTTTCCGCGCCGCTGATCGTGCCCGAACCGAGCAGATCGCCGACATTCATGGCGCAACCGGACGAGGCATGATGGACGAGCTGCTGCACCGACGACCAGTACATGTACTTGAAGTTGGTGCGGCAGATGCGCTGCGGCGCCGCCATCTTGGCGGTCCGCAGCGTGACGTCGAGGGTGAGGTCGTAGTTGTTGGCGCCGGCCTGCTGCAGGTAGGGCAGCGGCTTGGGATCCTGCGCCGGGCCGTGGACGCGGAACGGCTCCAGCGCCTCGCGGGTGACGATCCACGGGCTGATCGAGGTGGCGAACGCCTTGGCCTGGAACGGGCCGAGCGGCACATACTCCCACTGCTGGATGTCGCGGGCGCTCCAGTCGTTGAGCAGCGTGAAGCCGAAAATCATCGCCTCGGCCTCGGCTTCCGAGAGGCGCTTGCCCATCTCGGAGGGCTGGCCGACCACGACGCCCATCTCGAGCTCGAAATCGAGGCGCTTGCAGGGGCCGAAGCTCGGCACTTCGGCGGTCGGCGGCTTGAGCTGGCCGTGCGGGCGGCGCACCGGCGTGCCGCTCACCACCACCGTGGACGCGCGGCCATTGTAGCCGATCGGAATGTGCAGCCAGTTCGGCAGCAGCGGGTTCGACTTGTCGCGGAACATGGCGCCGACATTGGTGGCGTGCTCCTTCGACGAGTAGAAGTCGGTGAAGCCGGCGACCGCGAGCGGCAGATAGAGCTGCACGTCGCGACGCGGATGCAGCGCGCGCTTGCGCAGCTCGGCGTTGTCACGCAGCTCCGCATTGTCGTGGCGCAGCAGCTCGCTGATGCGGGCGCGGGTCTTGCTCCACACCGCAGGACCAAGCGCCATGAAGGCGTTGATCGACGGCTGCGCGAACACGCCCTTGGCGGTGCTCGCCGTCAGGACGCCTGCGGCTTCCAGCGCCGCAAGGTCGAGCACCTGATCGCCGATAGCGACACCGACACGGGGTGCGGCGTCGGCCTTGGTCGAGAACACACCGTACGGCAGGTTCTGGATCGGGAAATCGGACGCCGGATCGACGTCGACGAAGGAACGGAGCTTGGGATCGTTGGGATGGCTCATCGGAGTGCTTTCGACAGAACGGAGGGTTATTCGGCGTCGGCCTGGCGGCCGGGTTCGGCAGCAGCGAAGGCTTCGAGCTTGGCAGAGGCGGCATCGATGCCGCGGATGCGCTCATAGGGCGCGAGATCGAGGCCGAAGCGGCGGGCGTTGAACACCTGCGGCACGATGCAGATGTCGGCGAGCGTCGGACGATCCCCGAGCGCGAACGGCCCAGGCAGCTCCCGGAGCCGCGCTTCGATGGCGTCGAAGCCAAGCTTGATCCAGTGCTGCGACCAGGCATTACGGGTCGGCTCGTCGACGCCGATCTGATTCAGGCGGTTGAGCACCCGCAGGTTGCCGATCGGATGGATGTCGCTGGCGACGGTAAGCGCGATCTCGCGGGCGATGGCACGCTGCTCGGCATTGCCCGGCAGCAGCGGCGGCTCGGGATGGGTCTCGTCGAGATACTCGATGATCGCGAGCGACTGGGCGAGATGGAAGCTGCCGTCGATCCAGTACGGCACGAGGCCGGCCGGATTGACCTTGAGATACTCCGGCCCGGTCTGCTCGCCCTTGCGCAGATGGATGAACTTGTTGTCGGCGCTCAGCCCCTTGAGGCCGAGGGCGATGCGAACGCGGTAGGCCGCGGTCGAGCGGTAGTAGCCATAAAGCGTGGCGTGGTCGGACATCTGGCACCGGATGAAAAGCGAACAGCCCCGCCACGCGGACACGCGGCGGGGACTGGATCGAAGGTTACGGCTTGGTCGGGTCGAACTTCTTCTCGAGGCCCTTCCAGCAGTCGGCATAATCGTCCTGCAGGGTGGCGGAGGAGGCGGCATGCGCCGTGACCCGCTGCGGGAAACGCGTCTCGAACATGAACGCCATGGTGCCCGTCAGCTTCACCGGCTTGAGCTCGCCGTTGCTGGCGTGCTCGAAGGCGTCACGATCCGGGCCGTGCGGCAGCATGCAGTTATGCAGGCTCATGCCGCCCGGCGTGAAGCCCTGGGGCTTGGCGTCGTAGACGCCGTAGATCAGGCCCATGAACTCCGACATGATGTTCATGTGGTACCACGGCGGACGGAAGGTGTTCTCCGCGACCATCCAGCGCTCCGGGAAGATCACGAAGTCGATGTTGGCGGTGCCGGCGGTCTCCGACGGCGAGGTCAGCACCGTGAAGATCGACGGATCCGGATGATCGAACGCAATCGCACCGACCGGCGAGAAGGTGCGCAGGTCGTACTTGTAGGGCGCGTAGTTGCCATGCCAGCCGACGACATCGATCGGCGAATGCGGCAGCGTGGTCGCCCACAGCGCACCACCCCACTTCACGAACAGCTCGGTCGGGGTGTCCTTGTCCTCATAGGCCGCGACCGGGGTGAGGAAGTCGCGGGCGTTGGCGAGACAGTTGGCACCGATCGGGCCACGCTCCGGCAACGTGAATGCGCCGCCGTAGTTCTCGCAGAGATAGCCGCGCGCCGGACCGCCATTGAGCTCGACGCGGAACTTGACACCGCGCGGGATCACCACGATCTCGGCCGGCTCGGCATCGATCACACCGAACTCAGTGACGAAGCGCAGCTTGCCCTGCTGCAGCACAAACATCATCTCGCCGTCGGCATTGTAGAAGTGCTGGTCGACCATCGACTTGGTGATCAGGTAGACGTGCGCCGCCATGCCCGCCTGGGTGTTGGCGTCGCCGGCGGTGGTCATGGTCTGCACGCCGTCGATGAAGGTCAGCTCCGTCGACGGGATCGGAGTCGGATCCCAGCGCAGCTGGCCGATCGGCATCTCCGTCTCGAAGCACGGCGCGGTCCGCCACAGCCCGCCATCGACCTTCCTGAAGCGGCCGGAGTGCAGGACCGACGGGCGAATGCGGTACAGCCAGGATCGCTCGTTGGTGCCGCGCGGCGCCGTGAACGGCGAGCCGGAGAGCTGCTCGGCATAGAGCCCGTAGGCGGCACGCTGCGGCGAGTTGCGGCCGATCGGCAGCGCGCCGGGCAGCGCTTCGGTCTCGAAGCTGTTGCCGAAGCCGGACATGTAGCCCGGCGTGATGTTGCTCACCGACCTGGCAATCGCATCAGGAGCTGCGTTGTAATTCATGGTCACTCTCCCTGCAGGGCTGCCCACATCTCGCGGTCACGCTCGGCGGTCCAGATCACCGGATCGTCGATGCCCGACGCTTCGTCATAGGCGCGGGACACATTGAACGGCAGGCAGTGCTCGTAGATGGCGAAGCTCGAGAACTTCGGATCCATTACTTCGCGGGTCGCCGCCATGCTCTCCTTGAGCGAGCGGCCCTTGGCGACCGAGGTCTCGGCCGCGCCATACAGCGAGGTGACGAAGTCGCGGGTCATGGCAATGGCTTCGCGGCAGGTCGCAGTGCCCTGCAACGCATCGCCGCGACCCGGCGCGATCGCCTTGGGATTGAATTCGCGGATCTCGTTGAGGGTCATCGGCCACTCGCGCAGATGCGCGTCGCCGCAGTAGCAGGCGGAGTGATATTCGATCAGGTCGCCGGAGAACATCACCTCGGCATCGGGCACCCATGCGACGATGTCACCGGAGGTGTGGCCGGCGCCGAGCTGCATCAGCTTGACTTCGCGCTTGCCGAGGAAGATCGACATCTCGCCCTCGAACGCCAGCGTCGGCCAGGTCAGGCCGGGAATGCTCTCGGCATCGCGGAACAGGCGCGGGAAGCGGCCGTATTCGGAATCCCAGTCCTGCTGGCCGCGCTCCTGGATCAGGCGATAGGTTTCCTGCGAGGCTACGATGCCTTCGGCATTGTAGGCCGAGGCGCCGAGCACACGCACAGCGTGATAGTGCGACAGCACGACATACTTGATCGGCTTGTCGGTGACGGTGCGAACGCGTTCGACCACGCTTCTGGCCATCGCCGGGGTCGCCTGGGCATCGAACACGAGGCAGCCGTCGTCGCCGACGATCACCGCCGTGTTGGGGTCGCCCTCCGCCGTGAAGGCATAGAGATCGGTGCCGATCTCCGAGAAGGTAACCTTCTTTTCCGAAAGATCGTTGGTGGAGGCAAAGCCTTTGGCGCTCATCGTCGGTTGTTCCTGTCTACGCGTCGTCTTGAAGTCTTGGTTTTACGACTGCGGCGCTGCCGGGTGGGCAACGCCGCGCTTGGCCAGCGTGATGGCATCACGCAGCACATCGATATCGCCGATGTGATTGGCGAGTACGAGCACCAGCGCCGCATCGAGCGTCGCGCTGTCCTCGTCGCTGAGGCCGCGATGGGCCTCCACAATCAGCCGGAATGCATCGTCCGGCCTGGCGAAATTGGAAGTGGTCGACACAGCCATGATCGGACCTCTCAGTTGGCGCCGGCCGCACGCGACAATGCCGCGTCAAGTGCTGCGCGGGTCGGGTGGCGGAAGCGCGCGGCCACATAGCCGTCGGGGCGCAGCAGATAGGCCGTTCCGGGAGCGGCATCATAGCGCGTTTTCGCAAGCCCGGCCTGGTCGATCAGCGCTTCATCGGCGCCAATACGGATCACGCCGACGCCGTCGGGGGCCGGCGCGGCCGCGCCGTTGGCAAACTCCAGCAATGTGAAACGACGCCCCTGCGCAATGAAGGCATCCGTCAGATACGACGTGCCGCCGGCGCGCGCGACCAGCGGCGCATCACGCATCGACATTCCGGGGACGACACCGCCATTCCAGGCATCGGCATCCGGCGTCGACAGCGGCGTATCGTACACCGAGGGCACCGACAGGCGACCGCCATTGACCATGCGCTTGCCGAAATCGGTGTCCTTGGCGAGCGCCAGCACTGCGCGGCGCAGCCGCTCTTCCTCGCGCGAGGCCGGCGCCATGAAATCAGTGGCACGGGTCGATTCGCGAATGTTCTCGTCGGCCGCCGCGCTACGCTCGGTGTGATAGGTGTCGAGCAGTGCTTCCGGCGCGCGTCCGTCGAGCACCCGCGACAGCTTCCAGGCGAGGTTCTCCGCATCCTCCAGCCCGGAATTGGCGCCGCGTGCACCGAATGGCGACACCTGATGCGCGGAGTCGCCGGCGAAAATCACCCGGCCGTGGACAAAGCGGTCCATGCGCCGGCACTGGAATTTGTAGAGCGAAATCCACTCGAACTCGAAATTGTCGTGGCCGAGCATGCGCGCGATGCGCGGACGGACGTTCTCGGGACGACGCTCGACGATGGGATCGGCATCAGGGCTGAGCTGCAGGTCGATGCGCCAGACATTGTCGGGCTGGCGATGCAGCAGCGCCGAACGACCGGCATGGAACGGCGGATCGAACCAAAACCAGCGCTCGGTCGGGAAATCCGCGGCCATCTTGACGTCGGCAATCAGGAACTGGTCCTCGAATACCTTGCCCGAAAACTCCGCCCCGACCATGCCGCGCAGCGACGAGCGCGCGCCGTCGCAGGCGATGAGATGCGAAGCGGACAGGCGATAGGGCCCCTCCGGCGTCTCGATGGTCAGCACCACATGGTCGTTGCGCTGCTCGAGCGCCGTGACCTTGTTGCGCCAGCGCAGGCTGATGCCGGGAAGCTGGGCGGCGCGTTCGACCAGATAGGCTTCCGCATAGAACTGCTGCAGGTTGATGAAGGCCGGCATCTTGTGGCCGTCCTCGGGCAGCAGGTTGAACTGATAGAGCTGGGCGGCGCCGTGAAAAATCTTGCCGACGCTCCACACCACGCCTTTGTCGACCATGCGGCTGCCGACACCGAGCCGGTCCCAGTATTCCAGTGCACGCTTGGAGAAGCAGATGGCGCGGGAGCCCTCACCGATCCGGTCGGCATCGTCGAGCAGCACAACGGGATGGCCACGCTCGGCGAGATCAATCGCAAGCGACAAACCGACCGGGCCCGCCCCGACCACGACCACCGGATGATGGGCAATCGCCGCGGCCGGACGCTCCTGGTCCGCATGTCGCAGATAGCCGAATTGGGTCGCTGCACCGCCGGTCATCACGCCCTCCCGCTCGTTTCATTCTAATTATGGTGATTGTGCTGGCGTTCCCGGACGCCGGACATTAAATTAGTCTCATATGCAACTATATACGCTTCGCTTGCGGCAGCCGTCAACTGGTCAAGGCGCGATGTGCACGGTCGCTTGACAGCCATCCGGAACCAACTTCGAATTGGTTCCAGAAGTTTGGCCTGATTCAAGACGAATCGGGATCGTCGTGCGACTGATGCTGCGGAACCCGCTTCAGGCCCTCCCGTCGCCCGAGACGATCAGGAGGGGCCGCTTGCAGTGAGATCGTGGTCATGACCAAGCTCGACCTTCTCAAATTCGTCCCGTTCCGGATGAACCGGTTGTCGGCGGCAATCAGCACCGCGCTGTCGAGCGAATACCGCGACCGCTACGGCATCGAGGTGCCGGAATGGCGGGTGATCGCGACCCTCGGCTTTCGCGAGGAGCCGTGCACCGCCCAGTTCATCGTGCAGCACACCAGCACCCACAAATCCACCATCAGCCGCGCGGTGACGAGCCTGCTCGAGAAGGGTCTCATCGAACGGATCGAAAACCCGATCGACCGGCGCGAATACGCCCTGCAGCTCTCCCGGGAGGGCGAGACCCTCTACCAGGGCCTGATCCCGCGGCTCCTGAACCGGGAGCGTGAGATCCTGGCCGCGCTGTCCCCGGCGGAACTGCGGCAGTTCGAGGCGGTCCTGTCCAAGATCGAAAAAAGCCTTGAGCTGGTCCAGGCTGAGGATCTCCCCGCCGCGCCGCGGGACTACGAACAGGCCTGAGCGGCCGCGTTTTCGCTCTCAAACAGCCATTTCCAGTCCAACTGGCCCGTAGCGGACCAAATGCCACGGCGCGTTTTCGCCCGTTGTCGCCTTCTGTTCATAAAAACGTCGATAAGGTCTTCAAACTCGGGATACTTTCCGGGTTCCCGGCGTTACCCTCCCCGGGCATCGGCGCCCTCCTGCCAGCTCAACAGACAGGCATCATGAATCCCATCAAAGCGCTCCACCAGCATGGCCAGGCGATCTGGCTCGACTTCCTGGCCCGCAACTTCATCGCCAAGGGGGACCTCAAGGGCCTGATCGACCAGGACGGCGTCCGCGGCGTGACCTCGAACCCGTCGATCTTCGAGAAAGCCATCGCCGGCAGCACCGAATATGACGACAGCATCGCCGGCCTCCTCAGGGAGCACGACCGCTCCGTCGGCGATCTCTACGAGACCCTCGCCGTCGAGGACATCCAGCGCGCCGCCGACGTGCTGCGTCCGGTCTATGACGCGCTCCATGGCGACGACGGCTATGTCAGCCTCGAAGTGTCGCCCTATCTCGCCCGTGACACCGCCGGCACCATTGCCGAAGCCGAACGGCTGTGGCGCGCGGTGCGCCGCGACAACCTGATGATCAAGGTGCCTGGCACCCCGGAAGGCCTGCCGGCGATCGAGGCGCTGATCGGCCAGGGCATCAACGTCAACGTCACCCTGCTGTTCTCACAGCAGCTCTACGCCAGCGTGCTCGACGCCTATATCGCCGGCCTCGAGAAGTGGGTTGCTGGCGGAGGCGATCCGAAGAAGATCGCCAGCGTCGCGAGCTTCTTTGTCAGCCGCATCGACACCGCGGTTGACAAGGACCTGGATGACAAGATCGCTGCGGCCAACGACGCCGACAAGAAGGCCGCGCTCCAAGCGCTCAAGGGCAAGGTGGCGATCGCCAACGCCAAGCTCGCCTACCAGCATTACAAGAACGTGATCGGAACCGAGCGCTGGGCCAGGCTCGCCGACAAGGGCGCGCGGGTGCAGCGCCTGCTGTGGGCCTCGACCGGCACCAAGAACAAGGCCTACAGCGACGTGCTATATGTCGAGGAGCTGATCGGCCAGGACACCGTCAACACCGTGCCGCCGGCAACCCTCGACGCCTTCCGCGACCATGGCCAACTGCGCGACAGCCTGGAAGAGAACGTGCCGGACGCTGAGCATGTGCTCGCTGAACTGGCGCGGGCCGGGATCTCGCTGGAGGCGATCACGGACCGCCTGGTCGAGGAGGGGGTGACGCTGTTCGCCGAGGCCTTCGACAAGCTGCTCGGCGCGGTCGCCCACAAGCGCGCGGCACTGCTGTCCGCGCGCATCGACGGCCAGTCGATCCGCCTCGCCGCCGACGTCGAAGTGCCGTTCAGGAAGCTTGCCGACGCGTGGCGGGCGGGCGGCCTGATCCGCCGCCTGTGGGCGCGGGACGCTGCGTTGTGGACCGGCCAGGACGAAGGCAGGTGGCTCGGCTGGCTCGACGCCGCCGCACACGGCGAGGCAGCGCTGTCGAGCTATCAAGCGTTCGCGCAATGGGTGAAACAGCAGGGCTTCACCGACGCCGTCGTGCTCGGCATGGGCGGATCGAGCCTCGGACCGGAGGTGATCGCGACCACGTTCGGCCACGCCGACGGGTTCCCGCGCCTCACCACGCTGGATTCGACCGATCCGGCCCAGATCCGGCGGACGGAAGCTGCGGTCAAGCTCGCCACCACACTGTTCATCGTCGCCAGCAAGTCCGGCGGTACGACTGAGCCGAACGTGCTGATGGACTATTTCTTCGCCCGTGTCGGCGAGGTGCGCGGCGATAAAGCCGGCCAGCATTTCGTGGCCGTGACCGATCCGGGATCGTCACTGGAGACAACCGCGAAGGCCCGCGGCTTCGCCCATATCTTCCACGGCGATCCCAGCATCGGCGGCCGCTATTCGGTGCTGTCGCCGTTCGGCCTCGGGCCGGCGGCCGCCACGGGCCTCGACCTCGGCCGCTTCCTCAGCGCCGCCGCCGGCATGGTGCGCGCCTGCGGGCCGGACGTGCCGCCGGACGAGAATCCCGGCGTGCAGCTCGGCCTCGCGCTTGGTGCCGCGGCGCAGCAGGGCCGCGACAAGGTTACGCTCACAGCGTCGGCGGCGATCGCCGATTTCAGCGCCTGGGTCGAGCAACTGGTGGCCGAATCCACCGGCAAGAATGGCAAGGCGCTGATCCCGCTCGACGGCGAAACGCTCGGTGCACCCGAGGTCTACGGCCACGACCGCATCTTCGTCGATCTCAGCCTGAAGGACGACAGCGCCCGCGAGGCGGCACTCGCGGCGCTCGAAAACGCCGGCCATCCGGTGGTGCGGATCACCGTCACCGATCCCCTGCACATCGGCCAGGAGTTCTTCCGCTTCGAGATTGCGACTGCGGTCGCCGGCGCGGTCATCGGCATCAACCCATTCGACCAGCCCGACGTCGAGGCCGCCAAGATCAAGACCCGCGAGTTGATCGCGGCGTTCGATCGGAGCGGCGCTCTTCCGGCCGAGGCCGCCGTCATTACCGACGGCGCGATCGCCGTTTATACCGACGAGGCCAACGCCGCGGCGCTGCGCAAGGCCGGTGCCGACGGCAGCCTGCACTCCTGGCTCAAGGCGCATCTCGGCCGGATCCGGCCCGGCGACTACGCCGCCCTGCTCGCCTATCTCGACCGCGATACCGCTCACCTCGATGCCGCACATGACCTGCGCATGGCGGTCCGTGACCGCAAGCATGTCGCGACCTGCGTCGGCTTCGGCCCGCGCTTCCTGCACTCGACCGGCCAAGCCTACAAGGGCGGGCCGGACAGCGGGGTATTTCTGCAGATCACCGCGGACGACGCGGCGGACCTTGCAGTGCCCGGCCATAAGGCGAGCTTCGGCGTCATCAAGGCGGCGCAGGCGCGCGGCGACTTCGACGTGCTTACCGAGCGCGGCCGGCGGGCGTTACGACTGCACGTCAAGGGCGACCTCGCCAAGGGGCTCGCCACCATCCGTGCCGCCATCGACGCCGCACTGTCGTAACGAGGATAGTCAAGATGCAGATCGGCCTCGTCGGGCTCGGACGCATGGGCGGCAATATCACGCGCCGCCTCATCACCAAGGGCCAGCACCAGGTGGTGGTGTATGACCAGAACCCCAAGGCGGTCGGCGATCTCGCCGCCGCCGGCGCCACCGCCAGCGCATCGCTCGAAGATCTCGTGAAAAAACTGCGGGCGCCGCGGGTGGTGTGGGTGATGCTGCCCGCGGGCACGATCACCGAAACCACCATCGCCACGCTCAGTGCGGCGCTGGCGCCGGGCGATGTCATCATCGACGGCGGCAACACCTTCTGGCAGGACGACATCCGCCGCGCCAAGGCGCTCAAGGACAAGGGCCTGCACTATGTCGACGTCGGCACCAGCGGCGGCGTCTGGGGGCTGGAGCGCGGCTACTGCATGATGATAGGCGGCGAAAAGGTGATCGTCGACCGCCTCGATCCGATCTTCGCGACGCTCGCGCCGGGCGCCGGCACGATCCCGCGCACGCCGGGCCGCAACGGCCGCGATCCACGCGTCGAGCAGGGTTATCTCCACGCCGGACCAAGCGGCGCCGGCCATTTCGTCAAGATGATCCACAACGGCATCGAGTACGGCGTGATGCAGGCCTATGCCGAAGGCTTCGATATCCTGAAGAACGCCGGCATCGACGCCCTTCCCGCCGAGCACCGCCTCGACCTCGACCTCGCCGACGTCGCCGAGGTCTGGCGACGCGGCAGCGTCATCACGTCGTGGCTTCTGGACCTGACCGCGACCGCGCTCGCCGGCAATCCGGCGCTCGATGCCTATTCGGGCTTTGTCGAAGACTCCGGCGAAGGTCGCTGGACCATCGAGGCGGCGATCAGCGAGGCTGTTCCGGCCGAGGCGATCACCGCGGCGCTCTACGCCCGCTTCCGCTCGCGCAAGGATCATACCTTCGCCGAGAAGGTGCTGTCCGCCATGCGCCACGGCTTCGGCGGCCATGTCGAGCCGCCGAAATCCACCTGAGATCCGCATATTCCCCAGCCTGCGAGGCCGACCAGGACCATCATGAGTTCAGACACGACGGCGAAGCCGAAAATTCCGGACCCCTGCTGTTTCGTCATCTTTGGCGTCACCGGCGACCTCGCCCACCGCCTGGTGACGCCCGCGCTCTACAACCTCGCCGAAGCCGGCCTGCTGCCGGACCAGTTCTGTGTCGTAGGCGTCACCCGCACCGAAATGCAGAGCCGCTCGCTGCGTGACGACCTGCTGGGCGCCCTGCAGAAATTCGCGACCCGCCCCATCGACAAGGACATCGCGGGCAAGCTGTTCGACTGCGTCACCAGCGTGCATGCCGATCCACGCGACCATGGCTCGTTCGATCGTCTCAAGGTGCACCTCGAGGACATCGCCAAGCGCGGCATCCGCAACGTGCTGTTCTACATGGCGGTGCCGCCAACCGCCTTCAAGCTGATCGGCGAGGAGCTCAGCCGCACCGGCCTCCTCAAGGAACAGAACGGCGGCTGGCGCCGCCTGGTGGTGGAGAAGCCGTTCGGCACCGATCTTGCGTCGGCGCAGCAACTCAACCACGACCTGCTGCGAATCACTGACGAGCACCAGATCTACCGGATCGACCACTATCTCGGAAAAGAGACGGTGCAGAACATCCTGGTGTTCCGCTTCGCCAACGGCATGTTCGAGCCGATCTGGAATCGCAACCATATCGACCATGTGCAGATCACGGTCTCCGAAGTGATCGATGTCGGCAGCCGCGGCAGCTTCTACGACGCGACCGGCGCGATGCGCGACATGGTGCCCAATCACCTGTTTCAGCTGTTGTCGCTGGTGACCATGGAGCCGCCATCACGCTTCGACGCTCATTCGGTGCGTTCGGAAAAGGGCGAGGTGCTGTCGGCGATCCAGATCCAGTCGCCGGAAGAGGCACTGCACAACTCGGTGCGCGGCCAGTATGTCGCCGGACGCAGCGGCGACCGGCAGATCGCCGACTATCGCAGCACTCCCGACGTCGATCCGGCCAGCATTACCGAGACCTATGCGGCGATGAAGCTGACCATCGACAATTGGCGGTGGGCTGGCGTGCCATTCTACCTGCGCACTGGCAAGGCGCTGACCACCAAGCGCACCGAGGTCGCGATCCGCTTCAAGCAGGCGCCGTTCGCCATGTTCCGCGCCACCGAGGTCGAGCGGCTGTCGCAAAACTATCTCGTGATCGGCATCGAGCCGACTGAAGGCATCACACTGCAGTTCAACACCAAGGTACCTGGTCCCACGGTGGCCATCGACGGCGTCGAGATGCGGTTCAAGTACAAGGATTACTTCAAGGCGGCGCCGAGCACCGGCTACGAGACGCTGATCTATGACTGCATGATCGGCGACAATATCCTGTTCCAACGCGCCGATAGCGTCGAAGCGGGCTGGCAGGCGGTGCAGCCGTTTCTCGATGCCTGGCAGCAGGCGGGCGGTGACGGGCTTGCGCTGTATCGTGCGGGCACCGACGGCCCGCGTGAAGCGCACGGCCTGATCGAGCGCGACGGCCGCCGCTGGCGCCGGCTCAACGGCGAATGACGTCGATGCCCCACCGCGTGATCGTGCAACCGGACGCGGCGGCATTGGCCGAAGCCGCGGCGCAGCGGCTGGTGGACCGCATCGCGGCCAGCACCGCCCCGGTGGCCATCTGCCTCACCGGCGGCTCGACACCGAAACGGCTGTATGAATTGCTGGCGACGCCGCGCTGGCGCGCGCAAATTCCCTGGCCGCAGGTGCACTGGTTCGTCGGCGACGAGCGCTTCGTGCCGCCGGACGATCCCTTGAGCAATATCGGCATGGCGCGGCGCGCTTTCCTCGACGCCTGTGCGGCCCCGGGCACCGTCCATCCGGTTCCCACGGATGCTGCGACCCCCGGCGACGCCGCGAACGGCTACGAACACACTCTGATGACCTTTCAGGCCGGTCAGCGCACCGGACGGCCGCTGTTCGATCTCGTACTGCTCGGCATCGGCCCGGATGGCCATGTAGCGTCGCTCTTTCCCAACGACCACGCCGCGCTCACCGAGCGCATTCGCCGGGTGGTCGGTGTGCCCCGCGCCAATGTCGCGCCGTTCGTGCCGCGTGTCAGCCTGACGCTGCCCGGCCTTGCCTCGACCCACGAGATGCTGTTTCTGGTAGCCGGACCTGACAAGCAGGCTATTCTGCAGCAAATCCTGTCCGGCGCCGACTTGCCGGCCAGCCACGCCCACGCCGCCGACGGCGAAACGCTCTGGCTGATCGACCGGGCCGCCAGGCCTCTCAACCTGAACGATGATCAATGACCACTTCGTCGCCTGACACCCTCGCCGCCATCATCCTGATGGGGGTGTCCGGCTCGGGCAAGAGCACCGTCGCCTCCGCGCTCGCACAGCGCACCGGGCTGACCTGTGCCGACGCCGACAGCTTCCATCCGCAGGCCAACATCACCAAGATGCACGCCGGGATTCCGCTGACCGACGAGGATCGCTGGCCGTGGCTGCGCGCCATCGCTGCCGCGATCGACCATCATGCGGCGGCGGATGGCCCACTGATCATCGCCTGTTCGGCGCTGAAGCGCGCCTATCGCGATCTGCTGGTGCATGGCCGCCGTGACGTGCGGATCGTCTACCTCAGGGGTTCTCAGGCGCTGATCGCCGGGCGCCTCGCCGCGCGGCGTGATCATTTCATGCCGTCCTCCCTGCTCGACAGCCAGTTCGCCACGCTCGAGGAGCCGACGTCGGACGAGCCGGCGATCACTGTCGGCATCGACGCAAGCGTCGAGACAGTCGTCGACGATATCATCCGCAGGCTCGATTTAACCGAAAGCGCACCGTCATGACTGCTGCCTTGCCTATCGCTCTCGTGGTCTCGGATATCGACGGCACGCTGGTCACCCCCGACAAGCGCATCACACCGGCGGCGCGGGCCGCGGTCGCAGCCCTGCGCCAGCGCGGCATCGGCTTTTCGCTGACCAGCAGCCGCCCGAGCTACGGCATGCAGGCGCTGATCACGGAACTCGACCTGCAACTGCCGATCGGACCGTTCAACGGCTCGTCCATCGTCGCCCCGGATCTCACGGTCATCGAGCAGCACGTGGTGCCGCCGGACGCCGCCCGGCAGAGTCTTTCGTTTCTCGCCCGCAAAGGCTTCGATATCTGGCTGTTCACCAACCGCGAATGGATCGCGCATCGCGACGACGACCGCTACGTCCCGCGCGAGCAGCATGCCATCCGCACCGCGCCGCGTTTCGTCGCCGACAGCACCCCCTTCGTCGATCAGGCCTGCAAGATCGTCGGCGTCAGCAATGACTATGCCAAGCTGGCCGAAGGCGAGGCTGAGCTGCAGGCCTTGATCGGCGCGCACGCGCATGTGGCACGCTCGCAGAACTATTATCTGGATATCACGCCCCCCGACCGCGACAAGGGCACCTTCGTCACCGCACTCGGGGCCCGGCTCGGCCTGCCGCCCGCGCGCATCGCGACCATCGGCGACATGCCCAACGATGTGCCGATGTTTGGCGTCAGCGGGCTGTCGTTCGCCATGGGCAATGCCAGCGATGCGGTCAAGGCCAAGGCCGGCCGCATCACCGCGACCAACACCGAAGACGGTTTTGCCAGAGCGATGGACGAGATTTTGCACATCGGCGAGTGAACGCCTCCTCGTCACGAGGAGTGACGACCTCAACCTGGCCGCTGCATCGCCGGCCTCTTGGTCGAGTGCACCGCCTCATAGATGTTGTGGGCGGTGTTGATCAGCGCAATATGGGTCAGAGCCTGCGGGAAGTTGCCGGTCTGCCGCCGCACCACCGGATCATATTGTTCCGAGATCAGGCCGACGTCGTTGGCAACCGCCGCGACGCGCAGCAGCAGCTCGCGCGCCTGTTCAATGTCGCCGCGCATCACATAGGTGTCCGCAAGCCATAAGGTGCAGGCGAGGAATGCGCCTTCGACCGGCTCGGTCTCGTCAGGCCGCGGCTCACGGGGATCGTGGCGCAGCACGAAGCCGTCGCGCATCAGGTGTCGTTCGATCGCCGCGATCGTCGCAGCCATCCGCGGATCGGTCGCGGGCAGGAAGCCCACCGCCGGCAGCAGCAGCAGGCTGGCGTCCAGGGTCGTTGCGCCATAGGCGACGACGAAGGTGCCGGTATCTCGATCGAAACCGTTGGCGCAGATGTCGGCATGGATGCGGGCGCGCAGCATCTTCCAGCGATCCAGCGGCGCCTCGAAGCCGAAGGCTTCCGCGCTCTTGATGCCGCGGTCGAATGCCACCCAGCACATCACCTTGGAGAACACATAGTGCCGCCCCGGTCCGCGGATCTCCCAGATGCCGCTGTCAGGCTCGGTCCAGACATCGGCGACATGATCGAGGATGGCACATTCGAGCGCCCAGGTGCCGCCGTCGAGCTCGACCTCGGCCTTGCGGGCATGATGGAAGGTGTCGAGCAGCTCGCCGTAGACGTCGAGCTGCAGCTGTGCGTGCGCGGCATTACCGAACCGCACCGGTTTCGAGCCCTCGTAACCCGGCAGCCAGTCGGCCTCCCATTCCAACAGCCGCCTCCGGCCGGTAATGCTGTACATGATCTGCAGGTCGGCGGGCGATCCCGCCACCGACCGCAGCAGCCAGTTGTGCCACTCGCCGGCTTCGGCGTAGTAGCCGCTGTTCATCAGCGAGAACAGCGTGAAGGTCGCATCCCGCAACCAGCAGAAGCGATAGTCCCAATTGCGCGCACCACCGATCTTTTCCGGCAATGATGCGGTGGGCGCGGCGACAATGCCGCCGGTCGGCGCGAAGGTCAGCGCCTTCAGCGTGATCAGCGAACGCTGCACCAGTTCACGCCGCTTGCCATGGTAGCTGCTGCGGCTCGACCATTCCGTCCAGAATGCCTCGGTGTCGACGAGTGCCTGAACCGCGTCGACCGGCGGCGGCACCGGACGATGCGACACCTGGTAGCTCAGCACGAACGGCACGACATCGCCGGCCCTGACCTCGAAATCGGCGATCGTTGTCATGTTGTGGCCGCGGACCGCGATCGGCGTGCGCAACACCGCCATGTCGGGGCCGGCAACAGCCAACAGAGTGTTGTCGGCAAGACGCCGTACCCAGGGAATGCTGGCCCCGGTGCCGAAACGCAGCACCAGCTCCATGGTCATGACGACGGTACCGCTGTCGCCCCGCACGATGCGCACGAGATCGGAAGCCTCGCCGCGCGGCGGCATGAAATCGATCAGTGTGATGGCGCCGCTCTCACAGACGAAGCGGGTCTCCAGGATCAAGGTTTCGCCGCGGTAGGATCGGGTGACGATACTGCCCGGCTGTTTCGGCGCGATCAGCCAGCGGCCGTGATCGCGCGATCCCAGTAGCGCGGCGAAACAGGCCTCCGAATCGAACGCCGGCCAGCACAGCCAATCGATCGAGCCGTCGCGGCCGACGAGCGCCGCCGTCAGGCAATCCCCGATCAGGGCATAGTCTTCGATACGGGACGGCAACCTCACGGAACTCCGGACTGACGACGCGAGGCAACGCCACGGCGCGGCAAAGGTTCCCGACGCCGGCCGGTTAGCGGGTCGCGGCCGAAAACCGCTCCACCAGGAAATCGATGAACAGCCGCACTTTGAGCGCGAGATGCCGGGTCGGCGGATAGATGGCGTAAAGCGTCAGCGGCGGCGCCCGATAGTCCGACAGCACCTCCTGCAGCTCCCCGCTGTGCAGCGCCGCGTTCGCAATGAAGACCGGCAGCAGCGCGACCCCACGCCCGCCGACCGCGGCATCGCGCAACACCTCGGCATTGTTCACGCACAGCGTCCAGGGCGGCTGGATCCAGTGATCGCCGTCCTTGCCGCTCAGCTTCCACTGGTTGCCGGTGGAGAGATAGCCGTAGGTCAGGCAGTTGTGCTCGCGCAGATCGCTGGGATGCCGCGGCATGCCATGCTTCGCCAGATAATCTGGCGACGCGCACACCGCGCGATCGATCGGCATGATCTTGCGCGCGATCAGGCTGGAAGCTTCGAGGTCGGCGATGCGCAGCGTGACGTCGAGACCGTCCTGCACCGGGTCGACCTGCTGGTCGCTGAGCACGAGCTGGATGCGCAGGTCGGGGTAGCGCACCATGAAGTCGGCGATCGCCGGCCCGAGCTGCAGCGTGCCGAACGACATCGGTGCGTTGACCCGCAGCAGGCCGCGCGGTGTCGCCTGCAGGTCGGCGACCGCCTGATCCGCAGCGTCGAGATCGCCAAGGACACCGAGCACCCGTTCGAAATAGGCCTGGCCATTCTCGGTCGGGCTGACATGGCGCGTGGTACGGTTGAGCAGTTGCACCCCGAGGTCGTTCTCGAGGTCGGCGATGTACTTGCTGACCGCGGAGCGCGACAGCCGCAGCGCCCGGCCCGCCTCCGAGAAGCTGCCGTGTTCGACCACCTTCACGAAGGCCCGCAGCCCTTCCAGCTTGTCCATGACATCCTCAACGATTGTCCTCGTTTTATAGACAGTAATGTCAAGCATTGCCAGATTGTCTTTAAAACAGCCCGGGCCAATATCTCCGCCAGACGAACAACGCACCTCAAGCGAATGGAGACGACCCTATGTCTGGCATCCACCATGTCACCGCGATCGCTGGTAACGCTCTGCGAAACCTCGACTTTTACACCCGCACGCTCGGCCTGCGGCTGGTCAAGAAGACCGTCAATTTCGACGATCCCGGCACCTACCACTTCTACTATGGCGACGAGGCCGGCCGGCCCGGCACCATCCTGACCTTCTTTCCGTGGGAACACGCGGCCGCCGGCCGTGGCGGGGTCGGCCAGACCCACCAGACCGCGTTCCGCGTCCCGGCGCGCTCGATCGGCTACTGGACCCACCGTTTCATCGAGAATGGTGTGACCTATGAGCCGCTGGAGAAGCGCTTCGGCGAAACCGTGCTCGCCTTCACCGATCCGGACGGCATGAGCCTTGCGCTCGTCGGCGTCCCCGGCGCAGAGAACGAGGCCGGCTGGAGCGACGGCGAGGTGCCCGCGGAACACGCGATCCGCGGCTTCCATGGCGTCACGCTGTTGCTCGACAGCGCCGCGAAGACCGGCGCGATCCTGACCGATGTGTTCGGCTTCAAGGAGACCGGCCGCGAGGGTTCGACCATTCGCTATCAGGCGTCCGACGCTGCCGGCGGCATCGTCGACATCTACGAGGCGAAGGGTTTCCTGCCGGGACGGCTCGGCCGCGGCTCGGTGCACCACATCGCCTTCCGCGCGGCGGACGACGTTGAGGAAGCAGAGATGGCCCGCAAGCTGGTGCGCGACCACGGCATGCACCCGACCGAGCAGAAGGACCGCAACTACTTCCGCTCGATCTACTTCCGCGAGCCGGGCGGCGTGCTGTTCGAGATCGCCACCGACATCCCCGGCTTCGCCGTGGACGAACCGCTGGCCTCACTGGGCCAGGAACTGAAGCTGCCGGCGTTCCTCGAGCCGCACCGCAAGGAGATCGAGAACGTGCTGCCAGCTGTTGGAAAGGCAAAGGCCGCGTAATGTCCAAGCTGTCTTTCACCCATCGCGTCGAGCCGGGTACCCGGCTCGACGCCCCTCCGCTGCTGCTGCTGCACGGCACCGGCGGCGACGAAAACGACCTGCTGCCTCTCGGCCGCATGGTCGCGCCGGGATCGCCCCTGCTCTCGGTGCGTGGCCAGGTGCTGGAGCACGGCATGCCGCGCTTCTTTCGCCGTCTCGCCGAAGGCGTGTTCGATGAGGACGACGTGCGGCGCCGCGCCCATGAGCTCGCCGACTTCGTCGAGGCGGCCCGTGCGGAGTACGGCCTCGCGGCACCGATCGCGCTCGGCTACTCGAACGGCGCCAACATCGCCGCGGCGGTGATGCTGCTGCGGCCGGGCGTGCTGGCCGGCGGCATCCTGCTGCGCGCCATGGTGCCGCTCGCGGATCCGCCGCACGCGGATCTCGTCGGCACGGCGGTGCTGGTGGCGTCCGGCCGGCGCGACCCGATCGTGCCCGCGGCCAACGGCGAACGGCTGGCGGCGATGCTCACGGCCGCCGGCGCTGATGTCGAACGGCAGGTGCTGCCGTCGGGCCACGAGCTGTCCCAGGCGGACCTGACGCTGGCGCGCAACTGGCTGGCGCAACGGCATATCCCGGCGCCCACCGGCGCCTGACTCGAACAGCGCGACGGCGTGCCCTCTCCAAGGCACGCCGTTGTTGCTGATGCCCCGCACTGCTGCCGCACCCTCACCTCGAAAGCGGCTTATACCGCCCGGGCCGCCTGCGGCACCGGCCGCAGCAGTTGCGCCGCCGGCCGCGAGAATGTCATCTCACCGTGGCGCAGACCAAACAGTGGAGCAGCGAGCGTTGCGACGGCCTCGGCCGGATCGGCCGCGTCCAACGCGACAAGGTGGGCCGGCGCGCCGATGGCGATGTCGTAGCCATCGAGCCGCATCAGCCGCGCGGGCGCCCTCGTAACCATGTCGAAGCAGGCCGTGAGCCCGGCGGGCGAGCCGATCTGCAGCACGTTGGCGTAGAGGTTAGCCATGCGCAGCAACGAGCAGTCGCCGAACGGCGTGAACGGATTGAGCACGTTGTTGGTCGCCAGCGAACAGGTGACGCCGGCTTCAGCCAGACGGTGCAGCGGCGCCACCCCGCGCGGCACGCTGTGGCTGCGTCCCGCCCCCATCAGGAACAGATCGGTCGCCGGCAACGCCGTCAGTGCAACGCCGGCATTGGCGAGCCGCGCCGCGACGGCGGCGAGTTCTTCGGGCGGCAGTTCCGACAGCTTGGTGACGTGTCCTGCCGCAACACGGCCGCCCCAACCGTGACGCTCGGTCTGGCGGCAGACCTCGTCGAGATGCATCCAGGACGGATCAAGGTCGAAGTCGAGATGAAAATCGATGTCGATGTCGAACCGGCGGGCGATGTCGAAGATGCGCGCGATTTGCCCAGCAGGATCGCTGTCGGCATAGGGACAGCCGCCGATCAGGTCGGCGCCGCCGGCGCAGGCCTCGATCAGCAGGTCCTCCGTTCCGGGATCATTCAGCAATCCCTCCTGCGGGAACACACAGATCTGCAGATCGATCGCCCAGCGATAGGCCTGCCGCAGCGCATTGACCGCGCGAAAGCCTTTCAGCCCGATCCGCGGGTCCACCTCGACATGGGTGCGCATCCGGTTGGTGCCCTGCAGGATCGCTTTCTCCAGCGTGCGGGCACCACGCCGGTAGATGTCGTCCTCGGTGAAGTCGCGCTTGGCCGCCGCGACCGCGGCGATCGCCTCCGTGAGCGTTCCGGTGTGGCAGACACAGCGCCCGCCCAGGCAGGCCTTGTCGAGATGAATGTGGCTATCAACGAAGCCTGGCGTGACGAGACGGCCATCGAGCGCAATCTCGCGCGCCTGCGCCGGAAGTAGCGGCGCGATCGCGGTAATCAACCCGCTGCGGATACCGATATCGACCGGGCCCGGCTGTCCCGCCAGTGTCGCCTGCCGCAAAATGAGATCGAGGGGCATGCCGTGGCTGTCCTTGTCTACTCGGCCGCTTCACTGTGGCCGAGGTAGGCCGCTTCAAGCGCCGGATCACCGGCGAGCTCCTGCGCCGACCCGACACGCACGACGCGACCGGCTTCGAGCACATAGCCGCGATCGGCAATCGTCAGCGCCAGCGCCGCCATCTGATCGACCAGCAGGATGGTGACGCCCTCGTCGCGCAGCTCGGCCAGGATGTCGAACAGCTCGTTGATCATGGCGGGCGACAACCCCAGCGACGGCTCGTCGAGCAGCAGCACCCGCGGCTTCGCCATCAGCGCGCGGGCAATCGCCAGCATCTGCTGCTCGCCGCCGGACAACAGGCCGGCGCGGCTGTCGATACGCTGGCGCAACCGCGGAAAGCGATCGAGCACGGCTTCCGCCTCGGCGCGACGATCGATGCTACCGCGCGTATAGGCCCCGAGCAGAATGTTGTCGTAAACGCTGAGCTCCGGGAACACCTGCCGCCCCTCGGGCACCAGCGCGAGACCGGCATAGGCGATGCTGTGCGCCTCGCGCGTGCCGATGCTGGCATCGTCGAGCAGCACGCTGCCGTCGATCGGGCGCAGCAGCCCGCTGATCGCCCGCATGGCGGTCGATTTGCCGGCGCCGTTTGCGCCGAGCAGCGCCACCATCTCGCCCTCGCGGATCTCGAGGTCGATCTCCTCGAGCACCGGCGCGGCGCCGTAGCCGGCCGACAGCCGGACGCAGGCCAGCACCGCGTCGCGCGAGCCATCCCAGGCACGCACCCGCGGGCGCGCACGCAGCCCGGCATCGCCGAGATAGGCCGCGAGCACGCGCGCGTCGCGACGCACCTCCTCGGGTGTTCCGGACGCGATGACCGAACCGGCGTCGAGCACCACCACATGATCGGAGATGCCCATCACCATCGCCATGTCATGCTCGACCAGGATCACGGCGATGCCGAGATCCGCGATCCGGCGCAGCAGTCCGCTCAGCACCACCTTGTCGGCACGCATCAGGCCGGCCGCCGGCTCGTCGAGCAGCAGGACACGCGGCCGCGTCGCCAGCGCCCGGGCAATCTCGACCAGCCGGCGGTCGACATGCGGCAGGTCGCCGGCCACAGCCTCCAGCGCGCCGCGATAACCGACGAAAGCCAGCAGCGCCTCCGCGCGATCATGATCCGCGGCCGCGGCAAACGCCGCGAACGGATGCCCGAGCCGGCCACGACGTAGCGCAACCAGCACGTTGTCGATCACGGACATGGACTCGAACAGCTGGGTCGTCTGATAGGTGCGGGTGATGCCGGCACGCGCCACCCGCCACGCCGGCACGCCTGCAAGCTCGGCACCGCCGAGCATGATGCTGCCGGTCTCGGGACGGTAGAAGCCGCTGATCATGTTGAGCACAGTGGTCTTGCCGGCCCCGTTCGGGCCGATGATGCTGGTCACTGCGCGCGGCCGCGCGGTGAGTGTCACACCGGACGCGGCGCGGATACCGCCGAAGGACAAGCCGATGTCGCGCACCACGAGGCTCGGCGCGTCGTCAGACATCTGCAGCAGTTCGCCAAGATCGATGCCGCGATCGCCGGCGACCGAGCGGGCCGCCCGCGGCATCAACCGCGCCAGCGACCCGATCAAGCCCTCCGGCGCAAGCCAGAGCACGGCCAGCAGCAGGACCCCGAACATCAGCAGGCGATACTCGGCGAGGCTTGAGAGCAGTTCGGGCAGCATCACGGTGACCACTGCGCCGACCAACGGACCGAACACCCAGCCGGCGCCACCGATCATCACCGCCAGCAGGAACAGAATGGATTGCGAGAACGGAAACGAATCCGGCGCGATAAACATCATCAGCGGCGCGAACAGCCCGCCGGCGAGCCCGGTGAACGCCGCTGACAGCGCGAACGCCACGGTCTTGATCACGACAGGGTTGAGCCCGAGCGAGCGCGCGGCGACCTCACTGTCCCGGACCGCGGCCATCGCCTTGCCCCAGCTGCCCACGGCGATGCGCGCGAAGATCAGCAGCCCAAGGCCGGCAAGGGCAACCGTCAGCAGCGCCATCTCCCGCTCACCGAACGCCACGCCGCCGAGCGACGGCGGCAGCAGGCCCATCAGGCCGTTCTGGCCGCCGGTGAGATCCTTCCACTCGATGATGGTGTGCTGGACGATGAAGGCGAAGGCGATGGTGACCATCGCCAGATACGGCCCCTTCACCCGCAGCGCAGGCAGCGCCAGGAGGCCGCCAAGCGCCCCGGCCAGCAGTGTGGCCGCGACAAGCGCGAGCCAGAAATTCACGCCATGCAGGGTGAGGATGGCGACCGCATAGGCGCCGATGGCGTAGAACCCGACATGTCCCAGCGAGATCTGGCCGCCGAGCCCGAGCAAGATGTTGAGGCCGACGCCGACGATCGTCGTCAGCGCCACCAGCGACAGCACGAGATGGGCATAGCCGGCGCTGCCCCAGGCAACGGCAAAACCAGCACAGGTGACCAGCAGGATGACTGCGGGAACAAGGAAGGAGGATCGGCTGTGCATCATCACACCTTGTTCACTGCTGCGCGGCCGAGCAGGCCATGCGGCATGGCCACCAGAGCCAGGATCACCACGCTGAAGGCGACGATCTGGGTGTAGCTCGAACCGAGCGACGCGGTGACCAGGGCCTCGATCAGCCCATAGAGCAGACCGGCCAGTATCACGCCCCAGGCCGAGGTGATGCCACCGAGGATGGCGACGGCGAAAGCTTTGATGCCGAACAGCGTGCCCATTTCGGAGTTGACGTTGAACAGCGGCGCGATCAGGAGCCCGGCGAGACCGGCCAGCACGGTCGACAGCGCGAACGACAGTGCCACCGTGCGGCGGACATGGATGCCCATCAGCCGCGCCGCGTCACGGTTCTGCACCACCGCGAGCAGCGCCTTGCCGCGGTAGGTGTGTCGCAGCACGAGATGCAACGCGAGTGCGATGCCGAGGCCGACGACCGGAATGACCATCTGCAGCGGATAGACGCCGGCGCCGAACAGCGTCACCGGCTTGACCGCCAGCGGCGAGGGAAAGCTGCGCGGCTCCTTGCCGAAAGTGAACAGCATCAGGTTGTCGAGGACGATGCCGCCGGCAACGGTGGCCATCAACCAGGCCTCCGACTTGCGTTTGACGAACGGTCGCACCAGGAAGCGCTCCACCACGAGGCCGAACAGCGCGCACGCGGCCAGCGTGGCCGCGATCGCCAGCGGCATCGGCCAGCCCATGCGCAGCGCGAACAGATAGCCGAGCACGGCGCCCAGTGTCATCGACGAGCCCTGGGCAAAATTGACGGTGCCCGACAGCACGTAAGTGACATGGAAGCCGAGGGCGATCAGCCCGTACATGCTGCCGAGCCCGAGCCCGGAAATGATGGATGAGGTGATCAACATGGAGCCCTGTCCGATCGGTTTGCCAGGTTCATCCTCGCCGCGTCATTTGCCGGGTTCGCCCGACAAATGACGCCTGTTACGGGGATACGCCTCGCGCGAATGTTCAAACGGTATTCGCTCAGTTCGTCAGCGGCAGGATCTCGTCACCCTTGAAGTGGGTGAAGATGTAGTCGTCCGCAGACAGGGCGTCCTGATTCTGCGGCGAGAACGGCTTGGTATAGGTCTTGATCAGGCCGGCGTAGCTGTCGATGGCATAGAAGCCATCGCGGACCTTGGGCCCTTCGGTCGAGCCGGCCTTGGCGATGGCGAGCGCAGTGAGATGGGCCGCATCATAGGCGTTGGCGATGCCCACCGCCGGCGTCACGTCGGCAAACGACTTGATCTCGGGATACTTTTTCTTCAGCGCCTCGAATACGGCCTGCGCCTTCGGGCTGGAATTGCCCGAGAAGCTAAAGGTCTGGATGAAATGCACCTTCTCGGCACTGGCGCCCGCCAGCTCGGTGAAGCGGCCACCCGACGGCCCCCAATGCGAAATCACCGGCACGTCCCAGCCCATACGGTCGAGCGACTTCACGACCTGCGCAGAGGGCGCCACATTGGCGACCAGGAACAGCGCATCCGCGCCGGCTTCCTTCAAGCGGGTGAGCTGCGGCACCACGTCGACGTCGGCGGTCTCGAATTTCTCAACGCCGGCGCTGCCGATCTTCTTGGCTTCGAGCGCAGCCTTGAGGCCCTTCTCATTGGACTCGCCCCACGAGTTGTTAATCAGGATCAGCCCCGGTTTCTTGGCGCCGTATTTCTTGTCGGCATAGTTGACCAGTGCATCGTCGACCAGCGCGTCGACGGCCGACACGCGGAACACATAGTTCTCAGCGGCGCCGTTGCGGGTGATCGGCGTGCCCGCCGCCCACACACCGACGAACGGCATTTTCGCCTGGTTGGCGAACGGCACAATGGCCATCGACACCGGCGTGTCGAGGCCGCCGAAGATCGCCGCGACCTGCTCACGCTGCGCCAACTCGCGGGCCGCGACCACGCCCTTGGCCGGGTTGCTCTCGTCATCGCGCACCACCAGCACGACCTTCTTGCCGAGCAGGCCGCCCTTGGTGTTGATCTCGTCGATCGCGACCGACAGGCCGCGCACGATGGCCTCGCCGGATTTCGCCGACTGGCCGGACATCGCCGCCACCAGGCCGAATTTGATGACATCGTCGGCGTGCGCCGTCGACAGAGTCATGATCGAGAGCGCGGCTCCCGCGGCCGCGAACAGATGCCTTCGGGAAATGGTGCGAGCGCGAAATGCCATTGCCTAACCCTCTGAGAAGAACCAGGACCTTCAAAAAGCAAGCGTCGTGCCAAATTGTATGCACTGATCGGACTGCAGAAATCGCCGACAAACCCCGGCCAGTCGCTGGAAAGCTGCGCAGCATTCGAGCAGCAGCGCCCATTGTTTTTGCATGATCGTATACGATTTTTTGCTACATTGAATACGAAATTTCCAAGCCGATCGATCCACTCCGAACAACAGGCCCGTACGATGACGATTGCAGCGACGGACGAAACGGCGGAGGCGGCGGCCATCGTCGCGCGCTTTCTCGAGGCCTCGATGGTTCCCGACCCGATCACCGCCGCCAGCTATGTCGCGCCCGATGTCATCATCACCTTCACCGGCGGCCGCCGCTACAGCCACCCGCGTGAGACCGCGGCGTTCAACGCCGGCCGCTACAAGTGGGTGAAGAAGAACATGCAGCGCACCGATGTCATGCCCGGGAACGGCGAAACCATCGTCTACAATCTCGGCACACTCTACGGCGAATGGCCGGATGGCACGCCGTTCGAAGGCAATCGCTATGTCGACCGCTTCGTGGTGCGCGGCGGCAAAATCGTGCAGATGGATGTCTGGAACGACAGCGCCGAACGGCTGCTCTTGCACCACGGGATCACGGCCTGAGCACTCACTTCGCCGTACGGGTCTTCCGCGCCGGCGCCACTTCGGCGGAGTAGGTTGCGAGCACGTCCCGCAGGTCACGCTCCTCGTTCGGGCTCGCGGTGATCAGCGCACGGCTCGCCACCGCATCGAGATGCGCGTCCATCAATTTGGCGGCGCGCGCCGCATCGCCGGCGACAAGTGCCGCGATAATGGCGCGATGCTCGCTCACGGCGCATTCCGCGGAATGTGGCCGGCTGTACAGCGCGAGGATCAGCCCGCAGCGCGAGGCGACCTCGCTGAGATAGCGCGCCAGTGTCGGATTGCCGGTCATTTCCGCGAGCAGGATGTGAAATTCGGTGGCGAGGCGGATCGACAGCGGCTCGTTGCGGCCGCGCGCTTTTTCCTCGGCATCGACATGGGCTTGCAGCGCCTTGACCTGCTCACTGCGCAGGCCCCGGCTGGTCAGCCGCGCGACGACGAGGCGCTCGAGCCCGATCCGGACGTCGAAGATGTCGCGTGCCTCTTCCCAACTCGGCGTGGCAACCGCCGCGCCGCGATTGCGGCGCAACTCGACCAGCCCCTCTGCGGCAAGGCGTGCCAGTGCCGTGCGGACAATGGTGCGGCTGGCGCCGAAGCGCTCGCCGATGGTGTCTTCCGGGAGTTTCGTGCCGGGCTTGAGCGCCTGCTCAAGGATAGCGTGCCACAGCGCCCGGTAAATGAGGGTGCTGCGGTCGGCGGTCCTGGCGGCGGGTTTTCTCGGCATCGGCGGCATCACGGCGGCTTTCGCAACCATTGCGTCAGCCTTAAGCGGAAAGCAAGCGCAGTGCCAGTTACGTCTCCGGCTCGGTGGTGAACAGCAACGGATAGCCCCGGGCACGACCGGCATCGGTCGCCCGCGTCGCCTTGGTCTCGGCGATGTCTTTGGCAAACACGGCGACGACGCAGGAGCCGCGCTGATGGGCCGTCAGCATCACCCGGTGCGCCTGGCCCTCGGTCATGCGGAATTCCGCCTTCAGCACCATCACCACAAACTCGCGCGGCGTGTAATCGTCGTTGATCAGGATGACCTTGTAGAGCCTCGGACGCTCCGTGGTCACACGGGTCCGGGTCCGCGGCGTCGTGGTGGTGTCACTCATCGCCTCGATGGCTCCGATCGCTCCGGCTGCGCAAGGCCGCTGCGGGCCATTCTATCCCACACTGCGGGTCGCCACGGCATCAAATGCACTGCGATGGTTGCACTGCGGCGTTGATGAGACCTTGGCGAGCGACACAGAACACGGCAATCTTCAGGGAAAAGCAGGCCAGTCATTGGCACGAGCGTTGCATACCGTTTGACCACCTTCTGTGCAGGGGAATTGGGATGACGCTGAAAGACTTCAAGATGTCGGCGCGCAAGGGTGCCATGGTTGTGATGGTGGCGCTGTCTGCCGCCAGCTTAGGCAGTCGTGATGCGGCCGCAGAAACCGTGCTGCGGATCGCGATGACGGCCGCTGACATTCCGCGCACGCTGGGACAGCCGGACCAAGGGTTCGAGGGCAACCGCTTCACCGGCCTCACCATGTACGACGCCCTCACCATGTGGGACCTGTCGTCGGCGACCAAGCCGAGCGTCGTGATCCCCGGCCTTGCCACCGAATGGAGCGTCGATCCCAGCGACAACAAGAAGTGGACCTTCAAGCTGCGGCCAGGCGTCACCTTCCACGACGGCTCACCGTTCAATGCCGACGCCGTGGTCTGGAACGTCGAGAAGGTGCTTAAGACCGACGCCCCACAGTATGACGCCAGCCAGGTCGGCGTCACCGCCTCGCGCATGCCGACCCTCGTCTCGGCACGCAAGATCGACGACCTCACCGTCGAACTCACCACCAAGGAGCCGGACAGCTTCCTGCCGATCAACCTCACCAACCTGTTCATCGCCAGCCCAACCAAATGGCAGGCACTGTACGGCGCGGCGTCCGGCGCCGACGCCAAGGCGAAGGCCGCAGCCGCGTGGGACGCGTTCTCGCGTGACGCGTCCGGCACCGGCCCGTGGAAGATGGCGCGCTTCGTGCCGCGCGAGCGGCTCGAGGTGGTAAAGAACGCCGCCTACTGGGACAAGACGCGCGTGCCCCATGTCGACCGCATGGTGCTGCTGCCGATTCCCGAAGCCAACGCCCGCACCGCAGCGCTGCTGTCCGGCCAGGTCGACTGGATCGAGGCGCCGGCGCCGGATGCGATCGCACAGATCAAGCAGCGCGGCTTCGTCATTCAGGCCAACGAGCAACCGCATGTCTGGCCCTGGCAGTTCTCGCGGGTCGAAGGTTCGCCCTGGAACGACATCCGCGTGCGCAAGGCGGCCAACCTGTGCATCGATCGCGACGGCATGAAGGACGGGCTGCTCAGCGGCCTGATGGCGCCGGCGACCGGCACCGTCGAGCCGGGACATCCCTGGCGCGGCACGCCGACCTTCCAGATCAAGTACGACCTGCCGGCGGCACAGGCGCTGATGAAGGAAGCCGGCTACGGGCCGAACAAGAAGCTGACGGTCAAGATCCAGACCTCGGCCTCGGGCTCCGGCCAGATGCTGCCGCTACCGATGAACGAGTACCTGCAGCAGGCGCTGGCGGAATGCTACTTCGATGTCCAGCTCGACGTCATCGAGTGGAACACGCTGTTCACCAACTGGCGGCGCGGCGCCAAGGATCCGTCCGCCAACGGCGCCAACGCCATCAACGTGACCTTCGCAGCGATGGATCCGTTCTTCGCGCTGGTGCGCTTCCTGCAGTCGGGCATGGCGCCGCCGGTGTCCAACAACTGGGGGTTCGTCAACAACCCGAAGTTCGACGAACTCGTGAAGAAGGCGCGGCAGACCTTTGATCCTGCGGCCCGCGATCAGGCGCTGGCGGAGCTGCATGCGGCCTCGGTCGACGACGCCGATTTCCTCTACGTCGCCCATGATGTCGGCCCGCGCGCGCTGAGCCCGAAGATCAAGAACTTCGTGCAACCGAAGAGCTGGTTCGTCGACTTCTCGCCCGTCACCCTGGAGCCGTGAGGACAGCGGCCAAACGGTTCAGGACTCTCCCCTCATGGTGAGGCGCGCAACGAAGCCGCGCATCTCGGACCATGAGGGATATGCTCATTGCGGCGGGCAGCGCAGGATCTCCACGTGATCCGAACCGCCTGCGTCAGACTGTTGGTGACCGAGTGCTGGCCTATATCGCCCGACGTATCGTCTATGTGATCCCGATCATCATCAGCGTCGCGCTGGTGTGCTTCCTGTTAGTGCATCTCGCGCCGGGCGACCCGCTGGTCGCAGTGCTGCCGGCGGACGCGTCGCAGGAACTCGCCGCGCAGCTGCGTGCCTCCTACGGCTTCGACCGGCCGCTGCCTGTTCAGTTCGGCCTGTGGGTGTGGAAGGCACTGCATGGCGACCTCGGCACCTCGATCGCCACCGGCCGCCCGGTGCTGGGCGAGGTCATGCGTGCGGTCAGCAACACGGTGATGCTGGCCATCACCGCGGCGGTGGTCGGCTTCACGCTCGGCCTCACCCTCGGCCTGATCGCCGGCTACTATCGCAACACCTGGGTCGACAAGGTCGCCACTTCCATCGCGGTCGCCGGCGTCTCGGTGCCGCACTACTGGCTCGGCATCGTGCTGGTGATCATCTTCTCGGTGCAACTGAACTGGCTGCCGGCCGTCGGCGCCGGGCCCGGCGGCTCCAATGCCTGGAGCTGGGACTGGACCCATCTGCGCTATCTCGTGCTGCCGGCCGTGACCATGGCGGCCATTCCCATGGGCATCATCACCCGCACCGTGCGCGCACTGACCGGTGATATCCGGTCGCAGGACTTCGTCGAGGCGTTGCGCGCCAAGGGCATGCGCGAGACCTTCGTGTTCCGCCACGTGGTGCGCAATGCCGCACCGACAGCGATGGCCGTGATGGGCTTGCAACTCGGCTACATGCTCGGCGGCTCGATCCTGATCGAGACGGTGTTCTCCTGGCCGGGGACGGGCCTCCTGCTCAACTCCGCGATCTTCCAGCGCGACCTGCCGCTCTTGCAAGGCACCATCCTGGTGCTGGCGCTGTTCTTCGTCCTTCTCAATCTGCTGGTCGACGTGGCGCAGGCCATGATCGACCCGCGCATCAGCCGCAGCTGAGGCCCGCCATGACCAGCCTCAGCGATACTGCCCTGCAGACCGCGCCCATCGAGGCCCCGAGAGGCTACTGGTCGACGGTCAGCCGGCGTCTCCTGCGCGATCCCGTCAGTATGGCCTGCCTCGCCATCCTGCTCGCAATCGTGCTGTCGGCACTGCTCGCGCCCTGGCTCGGCCTCGCCGATCCCTATCAGGGCTCGATGATCCGCCGGCTGCGCCCGGTGGGCACGCCACACTATCCGCTCGGCACCGACGAGTTGGGGCGCGACATGCTGGCGCGGCTGATCTATGGCGGCCGCCTGTCGCTGCTCACCGGCATCCTGCCGGTCGGCCTCGCCTTCATCGCCGGCACCGCGCTCGGCCTGATCGCCGGCTATGCCGGCGGCCGCGTCAACACCGCGATCATGCGCACGGTCGACGTGTTCTATGCCTTCCCCTCGGTGCTGCTGGCGATCGCGATCTCCGGCGCGCTCGGCGCAGGGATCGTCAACTCGATCGTGTCGCTGACCATCATCTTCATCCCGCAGATCACCCGCGTCGCCGAGAGCGTCACCACCGGCGTGCGCAACCTCGACTTCGTCGATGCCGCCCGCGCCTCCGGCGCCGGTCCGCTCACCATCATGCGGGTGCACATGCTCGGCAACGTGCTCGGCCCGATCTTCGTCTACGCCACCGGCTTGATCTCGGTGTCAATGATCCTCGCCTCGGGCCTGTCGTTCCTCGGCCTCGGCACCCGGCCGCCGGAGCCCGAATGGGGCCTGATGCTCAACACCCTGCGCACCGCGATCTACGCCAACCCGATCGTCGCGGCGCTGCCCGGCGCCATGATCTTCGCGGTGTCGATCTGCTTCAACATGCTGAGCGACGGCCTGCGTGCCGCCATGGATATCCGGAGCTGACACATGGCGCTTGCAAGGAACGGGAGGCCGCGATGAACGCCGAAACGACGTCCTTCGCTCCGATCGAGGATCGCGGCGGCGCGGCGCAGCCGCTGCTGACGGTGCAGGGGCTGACCAAGCATTTTCCGGTGCGTGGCGGACTGTTCAGCGAGCAGCGCACGGTGCGCGCGGTCGACGACGTCTCCTTCAGCGTCGGCAAGGGCGAGACCGTCGGGATCGTCGGCGAATCCGGCTGCGGCAAGTCGACCACGGCCCGCCTGCTGATGCACCTGATGCCGCGCGACCGCGGCGACATTCTCTACGATGGCCGGACCATCGGCCGCGACCTGCCGCTCGTCGAGCTGCGACGCGGCATGCAGATGGTGTTCCAGGATAGCTACGCCTCGCTCAATCCCCGATTGACCCTGACGGACTCGATCGCCTTCGGCCCGCGCGTCCATGGCATGAGCGCAGCGAGGGCGCGCGCGCTGGCGCATGACCTGCTCGGCAAGGTTGGCCTGCGGCCGGACATCTTCGCCGGCCGCTATCCGCACGAAATCTCCGGCGGCCAGCGCCAGCGGGTCAACATCGCCCGGGCGCTGGCGCTGTCGCCGCGGCTCCTGATCCTGGACGAGGCCGTCTCGGCGCTCGACAAGTCCGTGGAAGCACAGGTGCTGAACCTGCTCACCGATCTGAAGCGCGAGTTCGGGCTGACCTACATTTTCATCAGCCACGATCTCAACGTGGTGCGCTACATCTCCGACCGCGTGCTGGTGATGTATCTCGGCGAAGTGGTGGAGATCGGCCCGGTCGACAGCCTGTGGCAGGCGCCCGCGCATCCCTATACCCGCGCGCTGCTGGCCGCGATGCCGAGCACCGATCCGGACCGGCGCACCACGAGCCCGCCGATCACCGGCGATCCGCCGAACCCGATCGATCCGCCCAAGGCCTGCCGCTTCCACACCCGCTGCCCGTTCGTCGAAGCGATGTGCAGCACGGTGACGCCGCGGCTCGCCCCGGTCGATGCCAGCGGCCATGAAACCGCATGCCACATGGCCGTGCCTGGCTCTGGTCACAGCCGCGCCGCGCGGGTCGATCAGACTGCAAACCTATAACCACAAGAACAAGGACACTGCTCATGCCTGCGCCCGCTCATGCCGCGCCGTCCGCCGAGGAAGTGGCCGTACTGGCCAAGGTCGCCGGCCTTCCGGTGACGCCCGAGGTCGCCGCGCGGATTGCCAGCTCGATCGGCCCGGCTTTCAGCGGTTTCAGCGCCATCGCCGGCACGCTGCCGCTCGATCTCGAGCCCGCAACCTTCACGGTCGTGCAGAACGAGGCCGGCCGATGAGCACCGAGCCCGCCCTGCTGTCACTGACCGAAATCGCCGCGGCGATCGCCGCCAAAAAGATCTCGTCGCGCGAGGCGACACAGACCTGCCTCACCCGTATCGCGAAGCTGCAGCCCACGCTCAACGCCTTCATGGCCATCGAGGCGGAGCAGGCGCTGGCTGCGGCCGACACCGCCGATGCCGAGCGCGCCACCGGCCGCTCGCGTGGCCCGCTCCACGGCGTGCCGCTCGCCCACAAGGACATGTACTACGAGGCCGGCAAGGTCGCGACCTGCGGCTCGGCGATCCGCCGCGACTGGGTGGCGACCACGACCTCGACCGCACTGCAGCGCCTGAAGGACGCCGGCGCCATCCGGCTCGGCACCTTGCAGATGTCGGAGTTCGCCTACGGCCCGACGGGCCATAACGCGCACTATGGCCCGGCGCGCAATCCGTGGAATCCGGAGCATGTCACCGGTGGCTCGTCGTCCGGCTCCGGCGCGGCGGTCGCCGCGCGGCTGACCTTCGCCGCGCTCGGCTCCGACACCGGCGGCTCGATCCGCCTGCCGGCGCACTACTGCGGCGTCACCGGGCTCAAGACCACCGTCGGCCTGATCAGCCGCGCCGGCGCGATGCCGCTGTCGCAGTCGCTCGACACCGTCGGGCCGCTGGCCCGCACCGCCGAGGACTGTGCGCTGCTCACCGGCCTGATGGCCGGCGCTGATCCCGCCGATCCCACGGTGCGCGACGCACCGTTGCCCGACTATCTCGCTGCGACCCGGCAGTCCATCGAAGGCCTCACCATCGGCGTGCCCGCAACATTCTATGTCGACGACCTCGACGCCGACGTCGGCCGTGTGCTCGAAGACACGCTGGCGACGCTGCGTCGCGAGGGCGCCCGCGTCGTCAAGGTGACGCTGCCGCCACAGCCTCAACTGACGGCCGCTTGCCAGCTCGTACTCGCCGTCGAGGCCGCCGCCTTCCACAAGGCCTGGATGCTCGAGCGGCCGCAGGACTCCGGCCCGCAGGTGCTGATGCGGCTGCAGAACGCCCTCGCCATTCCGGCGCTGAGCTATCTCGAGGCGCTACGCTGGCGCGGCCCCGCGCTCGCCGCGCATCTCGCCGCCATTGCCGGCACCGACGCGCTGCTGGTGCCAGTCTCCCCCGTACCGGCTCCGACCATCACCGGCAGCGATGTCGGCAACCAGCCCGGCGCCGAGGCGGTGATCCAGAACCTCACCCGCTTCACGCGACCGATCAACTATCTCGGCCTGCCGTCGCTGGCGATCCCCGCCGGCTTCAGCGTCGGCGGGCTGCCGATCGGCCTGCAGGTGGTGGGACGGCCGTTCGATGAGACCACGATCCTGCGGATCGGCGCCGCGTTCCAGCGCGCGACCGACTTCCACACGCGGAGGCCAACGCTCGCATGACCAATCTGGTCGAGGTCGACAATCTCACCGTGCGCTTTACCGGCGCGCGCACCGTGCATGCGGTCAACGACGTCAGCCTGTCGCTCGCCGAAGGCGAGGTGCTGGGCCTGCTCGGCGAGTCCGGCTCCGGCAAGAGCGTGACGCTGCGCGCCCTGATGCGGCTGTTGCCGGCACGGCGTACCCAGATCGGCGGCCGCATCCGTGTCGCCGGGCAGGACGTGCTGGCGCTCGACGACGAGGCGCTCTCCGCCTTCCGTGGCCGCACCGTGTCGATGATCTTCCAGGAGCCGGGGCTCGCGCTCGACCCCGTCTACACCATCGGCGACCAGATCGCCGAAACGGTCATGCGGCACGAAGGCGCAAGCCGCGCCGACGCGATGGCGCGGGCGCTGCAGATGCTCGACGTCGTGCGCATCCCCTCGGCCAAGCGCCGGCTCAAGTCCTACCCCCACGAGATGTCCGGCGGCATGCGTCAGCGCGCGATGATCGCGCTGGCGCTGGCCTGCAAGCCGAAGGTGCTGCTGGCGGACGAGCCCACCACCGCCCTCGATGCGACCGTGCAGATCCAGATCCTGCTGCTGCTGCGCGAGCTGCAGCGCGAATTCGGCATGTCCGTGATCTTCGTCACCCATGACATCGGCGTGGCGACGGAAATTTCCGATCGCATCGCGGTGATGTACGCCGGGCAGATCGTCGAAAGCGGGCCACTCGCTGAGATCGTACGTGCGCCGGTCCACCCCTACCCGCGCGGCCTGCTGACCGCGACCGTACACGGCGCCGTCCGCGGCGCTCGGCTGGAGACCATTCCCGGCACGCCGCCATCGCTCGACCAGGCGCCAGTCAACTGCGCGTTCGCACCACGCTGCCGGCAGGCACAGCCGCGCTGCCTCGCGCAGCTGCCGCCCGCGATCGCGGTCACGGCGGATCATCTCGCACGTTGCGTGCTCGCCGAACCGGCCGCCCCGGCGGCTTAGAGCTGCTCCAGCATCGCCGGTCGCACGAACGACCGCAGGTCACGAAAATGTCAGAGGCACTTGTTGCACAGAGTGCACTCGACATTGCCTCGCAGCGCCATCCGCCGAATGGCTGATCCGGCGACCTTGACAGTGCGGCGGCCATCGCGACGAATGCGCCCCTGACCGCCCGCATTCCCAAGAGACTTCCCAGGAGGAACCGATGGAGCGTTATGCTCTCGTCATCGACGGCAAAACCGTTCAGGCCGCGGACCATTTCGAGGTGCTGAACCCCTCGACCGGCGCCGTCGCCGGCCTCGCGCCGAAAGCATCCCGCGAGCAGCTCGATGACGCGATCGAAGCCGCGGCCCGGGCCCAGAAAGCGTGGGCGAAACGCCCCGATGCCGAGCGCAAGCAGCTGTGTCACGCCGTCGCAGACAAGATCAAGGACAACGCCGAGGAGTTGGCGCGCCTCCTGACCATCGAGCAGGGCAAGCCACTCAACGGCCTCGGCTCCCGCTTCGAGCTCGGTGGCGCGCAGGCGTGGGCGCACTACACCGCCGACCTCGACATCCCGGTGAAGGTGCTGCAGGACAACAACGAGGGCCGCATCGAACTGCACCGCAAACCGGTCGGCGTGGTCGGCTCGATCACACCCTGGAACTGGCCGCTGATGATCGCGATCTGGCACATCATTCCCGCGATCCGCGCCGGCAACACCGTGGTCAACAAGCCATCGCCGTTCACACCGCTGTCGACGCTGCGCATGATCGAGCTGATGCAGGAAGTGCTGCCGCCAGGCGTCGTCAGCTGTGTCGCCGGCGAGGATTTCCTCGGCGCCCACATGTCCGGCCACCAGGGCATCGGCAAGATCACCTTCACCGGCTCGTCCGCGACCGGCCAGAAGGTGATGTCGTCTGCCTCCAATACTCTCAAGCGCCTCACCCTCGAGCTCGGCGGCAACGACGCCGGCATCGTGCTCCCCGATGTCGATCCGCAGCAGGTCGCGGAAGGGTTGTTCTGGGGCGCCTTCATCAATAACGGCCAGACTTGCGCGGCGCTCAAGCGGCTGTATGTCCATGACAACGTCTATGACGAGATCTGCAACAGCCTCGTGACCTATGCGAAGAACATTCCGGTCGGCGACGGCCTCGATGAAAAGAGCGTGCTCGGCCCGATCCAGAACCGCATGCAGCGCGACAAGGTCGCCCGCCTCGTCGAGGCGGCGAAGACCGCCGGCGGCAAGGTGCTGCTGGGAGGCACCGCGGACAAGGAGGACAGCCTGTTCTTCCCGTTGACGCTGATCTCCGACCTCGACAATGGCAACCCGCTGGTCGACGAGGAGCAGTTCGGCCCGGCGCTGCCGATTATCCGCTACAGCAATATCGACGAGGTGATCGCGCGCGCCAACGACAACCCGAACGGCCTTGGCGGCTCGGTGTGGTCGAAGGACACGGCCAAGGCCAAGGACATCGCACTGCAGCTCGAATGCGGCTCGGCCTGGATCAACAAGCACGGCGCGATCCAGCCCAACGCGCCGTTCGGCGGCGTCAAGGGCTCCGGCGTCGGCGTCGAATTCGGCGAGGAAGGCCTGTTCGAGAACACTGACGTTCAGGTCATCCACTCCTAAGACGACCTGGCTAACAACGAAAAGCCCGGGACCGCTGCGCGGCCCCGGGCTTTTTTAGTTGGTTACGATCGGCGCTCCGGCAGCGAACGCCGCTCAATGCAGCTGCAACTCGTCCTGCACACCCTTGGCAACCGACAGCAGACGTGCGTCGGTCATGCGGCGGCCGATCAGCATCAGTCCGACCGGCAGACTGGACGTCTTCACCGGCAGCGACGTGCCGGTCAGCTCGAACAGGTTGCCGAGCATCGGGTTACGCAGGGTCTGAAGATTGATACGGCCGAACAGTTCGTCATCAGCCTCGAGCGGCGCGATCTCCGGCGCTACCGTCGGTACGGTCGGCAGCAGCAGCACATCGAGCGGCGCGAGCCGCGCGTCCATCGCCGCGATCAACTCGCTGCGCCGGCGCACGGTGTTGATGAACGTCGCCGCCGACACCGAACGGCCGCCGAGAATGCGGCTCAGCACCCGCCGGTCATAGTCCGCGCCACGGGTGTCGAGCCATGGCGCATGGACTGCTGCCGCTTCCACCGCCGCGATCGCCGCCGGCGCGGTGGCCTGGCGCATCGCAGTGATGAGATCATCGATCTGCCAGTCCACCACCTTGGCGCCGAGCCGCGACAGCCGTGTCAATTGCGCTTCGAACGCTGCGCCAACCACGCTGTCGACATTCTCGAACATCAGCCCGCGCGGCACACCGACGCGCAGGTTTGCCAATGGAAATGCCGTTACCGGCTGTGGCGTGGCCCCCACCATGATGGCGTCAGTGTCGGCACACTGCTGCACCGTCTTCGCCAGCGGGCCGATGGTGTCGAGGGTGTAGGACAGCGGAAATGCGCCCTCGGTCGATACCCGCCCCGCTGTCGGCTTGAAACCGGTGACGCCGTTGAACGCCGCTGGAATGCGCACCGAGCCGCCGGTATCGGAGCCAATCGAAATTTCGCTGGTGCCATCCGCCACGGAAACTCCCGCGCCGGACGACGAGCCGCCGGGGACGCGGTTCGGATCGACCGCATTGCCGGGCGTGCCATAGTGCGGGTTGAGGCCGAGGCCCGAGAACGCGAACTCCGACATGTTGGTCTTGCCGATGATCAGCGCGCCGGCGCGACGCAGCCGGGCGATGACCGGTGCATCCGCCTTGGCAGGCTCCGCCGTTCGCAGCAGCGCCGAGCCCGCGGTGGTGGGCTCGCCGGCGACATCGAACAGGTCCTTGATCGACACGATGGCGCCATCGAGCGGACCGAGCGAAGTGCCCGTGCGGCGGCGCGCATCGGAGGCGTCAGCCTCGGCCCGCACACGCTCATGGTACACCTTCGTGAAGACGTGCGAGGTCTTCGCGGTGGCGTCGATCTGAGCGAGCGCCTTCTCAACCTTGTCCCGAATAGCCGACATTCCAGTTCTCCAGTTCACGCAACGACGGGAAGCTCGACGACGTCATAGGCATGGCGGATCGAGCGGCCCAGCACCGGGTCGATCAGCTCCATCTCGAATCGGCTCGACGGCCGCACGCCGCCGATGGCGCCGAGCGTACCGCCGAACATCACCGTGCCGACAGCGAGCTCGCCGCCATTGGCATAGCGCGGCATCAGATCGGACGGCGGCCGCAGGGTGGCGAGCTTGCCATCCTGATAGAGCACGCGCTGGCCGTCGATGGTGGCGTAGACGCGCAGCTGCAGCTCGTCCCAGCGCGCCACCACCTCGTCGAGGCGCCACAGGTCCTTGGCCACCGGCTTGGCGCACAGCTGCTTGGACAGCGCGACGCCCTGGGCTTCGGCTTTGCGGTCGGTATGGTCGGAGCCGATGGTCAGCCACAGACCATCGGTCATGGCGACGATGACCGGCTCGATCTCGCCGCTGCTGTCGGGGCCGAGAAACTCGACCCGCTCGGCCTGAGTCAGCAGGCTGGCAGCGCCACGGTAGAACAGCGGCACGCTCGACGGCGGCGGCACGCCGATTGCGGCGAGTTCGTCGATGTGATGTCGCACAGCCGCCTCGTCGCGCGCGGCCCAGCCGGCGATCACGAGATGGTCCGGCAAAAACCTCGCGGTTTGCGAGCCGGACCGGGTGTGGCGGTTGAATTCAAGCATGGTGTCCTCTGCAGTCGATCATGGCGGATGTGAAGTCAAGACCGGAGGGGAGCGAGAGGGGCGCCCTTCCGGGGCAATCAGCGTTTGACGGCCTGCCAGCGGCAGAACGCAAATACCAGGAGCGCGGCGGTGAACTCGATCACCGCCACGACATAGAGGCCGGACGTGGCACTGCCGGTCACACTGGCGGAAATGCCGATGAGATACGGCGCCACGAATCCCGCGAGATTGCCGATCGAATTGATCAGCGCGATCGCACCCGCCGCCGCCGTTCCCGCGAGCAGCGCCTGGGGAATGGTCCAGAACACCGGAAAAGCGGCAAGGATGCCGATCGCGGCGACAGTGAGCGCAATCAGCGCTGTGGTGCCGCCGCTACCGATCAGCGCACCGGTCGCCGCAAGACCGGCCGCAGCGATCAGGGCCGCAAGCGCGCAATGCAGCCGCCGCTCGCCGGTGCGGTCGGAGTGCGCGCCGTTCCAGACCATGGCAATGGTGCCGGCGATGAAGGGAATCGCCGCCAGCAGACCGATGCGCAGCGGATCGGTCACCCCGGTCTCCTTGATAATGGACGGCGTCCAGAACGCGATCGTGGCATTGCCGCTGACAATGCCGAAATAGATCAGGGCGCACAGCCAGACGCGCCAGTCGGCGAGCGCGGCCTTGAAGCTGGATTCGGTCGCCACCGCTGTGGCATCCGCCGCGAGGTCGCGCTCGATCGCCTGCGCCTCCTGCGCGGTCAGCCAGCTTGCCTCGCGCGGGCGGTCCGGCAGCCACAGAATGACCGCGATGCCGGCGAGCACCGACGGGACGCCCTCGAGAATGAACAGCCACTGCCAGCTCGACAGGTCGGCGACGCCGCCCATGGTGCTCATGATCAGGCCGGCGATCGGACCACCGACGATCCCCGCGATGGCAAACGAGGTCATGAACAGGCCGTTGATACGGGCGCGCCGCGCCGCCGGGAACCAGTAGGTCAGGTACAGCACCACGCCCGGGAAGAAGCCCGCCTCGAACATGCCGAGAGTAAAGCGCAGCACGTAGAACCAGAGCTCGGTCTTGACGAAGGCCATCGCCGCACAGTTGAGGCCCCACAGGATGGTGATGCGCGCAAGCGTCTTGCGCGCGCCGATCTTCTCCAGCAGCAGATTGCTCGGCACCTCGAACAGGAAATAGCTGAGGAAGAAGATGCCGGCGCCGAAGCCATACGCGGCTTCGCTGAGCTTGAGGTCGCTCAGCATGGTCAGCTTGGCGAAGCCGACATTGACACGGTCGATCCAGGCCAGAATGAACAGGAACACCAGCGCCGGAATCAGCCGGGCCGCGGCCTTGGCGTAGGCTGCAGTGGCTGCCGGTGTCGACCCGCCATCGGCTACGTGAGCATTTTCAAAAGCTTGCGCCATATCGCGTTCTCCGCTTGGCCACGCTGGCCGATGTTCTTTCCCAGCAGTGATATATCACTACAATATCTGAGATACTTTTGAAGCGAAAATAAAAGCCATGTATCAAGGTGCAATGCACAAAAGACCAGCAGCCGACTCGACTGCCAAGACCGCCGCCCGTTCCCGCGGACCGGCGACCAAGGCATCTGCAACCAAGGCATCTGCGACCAAGGCCAAGCCGCGCGCGCCGTTCAGCGCGCGAGCCGACCTCGCGGTGCCCGCGCGGCGGCCCAACCAGGCCGAGATTGCCTATCAGCGGCTCAAGGCTGCAATCGTGACGCTGGTGATCGCGCCCAATACGCCGCTCAACGAGGCAATGATCTGCGATGAGCTCGGCCTCGGCCGCACGCCCGTGCACCAGGCCTGCCATCGTCTCGCGCTCGAAGGTCTCGTGCAGATCGTGCCCCGCAAGGGCATGCTGGTGCCGCCACTGTCGATGGACGACTTCCTCGACCTCGTCGGTGCGCGGCGGATCAACGAACCGGCCTGCACCGCGCTGGCGGCGGAGCGCATGACCGACGATGAGATCAGGACATTGGCCGCCATCGTCACGGACAGCCGGCGGCTGCCGCGCGATGATCTCGGAGCTTTGATCGCCCTCGACCAGCGTTTCCACGAGGCCATCGCCCTCGGTTCACGCAACCGCGTGCTCGCCGGGTTCGTGACCAATCTCAACGACCGGTCGGCGCGGTTCTGGGCCCTGTCGCTCAGCAACGAGGCTCATCGCGCCGAGACCATCGATGAGCATGAGCGCATCGTCACCGCACTGAAGCGGCGTGACGCCGACCGTGCGGCGCAGGCGATGCGCGACCATATCGACTCATTTTCCCGGACCTTCACTCAGCTCGCCTAGCGTCAGAACAAAAATAGAGCGCGTTAGTGCCCCGTAGGCTCCCGACTCATCTCTTCCAGTATCGCTTGCAAGGCGTCGAACTGCGCACCGAACCCCTTCCAATCGCCTGCCTTGAGCCGCTTGATCGCCTGGTTGTAGAGGTCCAGCGCCTGCTGCGCACGGCTGGTAAAGGTCGCGTCCTGCCGTGCAACGGGGGGCGCGGGCGCCTCTCCGAACAACGCCGAAAGGGCTTCCGGCAGTGTCTCCCTCATCACGACACGCTCGCCGTAAGCCGCGATGACTCGCTTCAGCTCCGGCAAATGCCCCTGCTCGGCCCGCAAGTAAAGTGGCGTGACATACAGAATCGAATTCTCGATCGGGATCACCAGAAGATTGGCGCCGCGGATGACACGCGACCCCATCTGATTCCATAGCGTCAACTGCTGCGAGATCTCGGTCGTCTGGTTGATCCTGGCCTCGATCTGGAACGGGCCATAGACCAGCTTGTCCTTCGGAAACTCGTAGACGATCAGATTGCCATAGTCCGGCGCGTCGCAGCGCGCGGCGAGCCAGGCGATCATGTTGTCGCGATGGCTGGGCACCATCGGCAGCATCAGGAAGAACTCGGCCCGCGGTTCACCCGGCAGCCGCATGATGATGTAGTAAGGCGCCATCACCGCGATGCCGTCTCCGCCGGGCCGGCGCGGAAACTGCCAGAGGTCCTCACGGTTGTAGAACACCTCGGCCGACGTCATGTGGTAGGCCTGATAGATCCGGGCCTGGATCAGGAACAGGTCCTCCGGATAGCGAACATGCTTCTGCAGATCCGCCGGCATCGCCGAAAAGGGCTTGAACAAGTCCGGAAAGATCCGTCCATAGGTCGCCGCGATCGGATCGCCCGTGTCGATCAGATAGAAATCGACGGTGCCGTTGTAGGCGTCCACCACGATCTTCACCGCGTTGCGGATATAGTTGAGATCGAACTCTGCGGCAGGAGTCGCCGACGGAAAGTAGGAGCTCGTCGTATAGGCATCCTGGAGCCAGAACAGTCGCCCGTCGCTGACGACCAGATACGGATCATGGTCGAGCGCCAGGAATGGCGCGATCGCATGGACACGCTCGGTGATGTTGCGCCGGATCATGATCCGGCTGTCACTGCCGATGTAGTCGGTCAGCAACAGGTTCAGGTCGCTGAAATACTGGGTGAACAACAACCGGCGCGCCACTGATCCGATCGCGATCCCGCCGGTCCCGTCATAGCTGGCGTAGACGTTGCTGGCCCCTTTGGGATAGTCGAACTCCGGTACGGTTCCCTTGGCGATGACAAAATCATCATGCTCCTCGCCGAAATAGATCCGCGGCTCCCTGATCGGCGGACCGCCATCCGCCAGCGGCGGAATATCGCGCAAGTACAGCAGCGGCAGCCCTTCGCCGCTCTTGCGGGTCACCGGGCTCATCACCGCGCCGTTGCCATGCGTGAACAGGATATGGCGGTTCACCCAGGTCTGGGCGTTCGGTGCGAGCAATGATGAGCGCAACTCGCGCGCCGACAGCATGACGCTCTGATAAGAACCGTCGAGCCAGTACCGGTCGACATCGAGGTCATGGAACTTGTAGTAGGTGCGGATTTCCTGCAACTGGGCATAGGTATCCGACAGCGGTTGCCAGTCCCACAGCCGGATGTTGTCGATGGTGGCCCGGTTGGCTTCGAGGGTCTCGTAGGTCAGCTTCTGCTCCGCAGCGAACGGCTTCGCCGCAATGCGGTGCAGGTTGTAGGCATTGCGGGTCAGGGCGATGTTGCGCTCGATGAACGGCTTCTCCAGTTGCAGCTCGCTCGGCTTGACGAACAGCTGCCGGAATAGCCCCGGCACCAGGCCGGACAGCAGGATGGAGCAGGAGAACACGACCGCAAGCGCCGCGACCGGCAACCAGATTCGCCGTATGCGGACATTCGCCAGGCTTGCCGCAGCAGCGGCACAGGATAGTCCGATCAGCAGCCAAAGCCCGGGCAGCCGCACATAAACATCCGTATAGCTGGCGCCGACCACGACATCGTTGTCGCTATAGAGCAGCAGGTAGCGATCAAGCGCATAGGACAGGGCCTTGATCGCGAAGAACACACCGAGCAGCGCCGATCCATGCACGACCACAGCCGTCGACACCGGAGCCGGCGGCGGCCCGATGCCGATATCGCCGCGGACCCGATAGATCAGCGCCGCCAGCGCCGCGCCGATCACCAGTGTCAGCATCATCCAGTTTTTCAGCGCGATGCAGGCCGGCAGAACGAACAGGTAGAATCCGATGTCCTTGCCGTAGAGCGGATCTGTCATGCCGTAGGGGGCACGATAGAAGACACGCGCGAACGTCAGCCAGTTGCTGGCTTCCCCCGCAGCCACCAGCAGTGCGAGAATGACGACGGCGCTGGTCATCACGCGTGGCCACGGCAACTGGTCGCGCAACAGCGTCCAGAGATCGACCGGCAGCGTGTGCGCCCCAAGCCGGCCATGACCGCCCGCTGACGACGACTGCGCCGTCCGCGCCAGTCGCAGCGCCACCCAGCCGTTCAACCAGAGGAACGCGGCTGTCCCCGCAAAAAAGCCGGCAAACACGATGCCCTGAGCCGTGAGCGTCGTCAGGAAAACCTGCAGATAGCCGACCGACGAGAACCACAGCCAGTCGACCAGGACATCGCCGGCAAACCTGCCCAACAACAGCAAGGTGATGATGGCAACGGCCGCAATGAGCGAGCCCGCCAGAACACTCAGTCCTGGCGCCTTTCGTTCGGGTCCAGTGATCCCGATCGTCATGCCGACAATCTAGCAGAAATCAGCGACGCGCGCCGCTCAATTCCTGACACCACAGCGGCGGGCGAAAGCCCGCTTACGCCGCGGCATACGACAAGCCAGACGCGCATCGTCATCCGCGCTCGCGCGACGGCTGCCATCGCCTTGCCGCGAGCACCCGCCGCGATCAGGCCAGCGTGTGCACGATAACCGGCCCGGCCGTGGCGGTGGCCGGTCCGACCAGCAACGGTCCGAGATTTTGCTCGATCCATGCCAACCCGCGGCGATTGGATTCCTCCGCACCCGCATGGTTGTTGAAGATGCTGATCGCGGTCACGGTGTCGTCCGGCGCGTAGATGACATAATAGCCCATGAAGCCTTCGACATCGCTGATGATCGGAATGGCGCCTTCCTTGATCCGGCGCGCCAGCTCCTCGGCCGCTCCTGCCTTGGCTTTGGCTTGGCGGATTGCAGCATACATCGGCTCCTCCCGATCGCTGGGCTGCCCCGCCACTGCCGCATCACGAAAACCGCTGCCTCGCAGGGGCAACCAGGCACAAATGGGCAGCATCTCACGTCGCCGAGCTTACGCCATCCCGTGCCGCGACACCACCGGTGCATCCGGCCGGCGGACGTCCGCAGGCACCTATTCGCCGTCGCGCAGGCGGCGATAGACCGCCCCCAGGATGTTGGAGTAGTCGTCGGTCCAGACCCGTTGATGGTCAGCCGGTTCTGTCAGCACCCAGGAGCCGTTGGCTGCAAGCGCGCCGACGTCGGCTTCATCCCGCGCCGAGATCACCACGTTGGTTGAGAAGATATATTCGTTGTCGCGGCCGGAATCCTCGTTGTAGACCCAGCTCTTCATGTCATTTTCGTCGGCGATGCCGACGACCACGCTGGCGAGTTCGAGGTGGCGATTGGAGACATGCATCACCACGGCGCCCTGCGGAGCAAGCTTGTCCTTGTAGATCGCCATCGCTTCCTCAGTAGCGAGATGAATCGGAATCGCGTCCGATGAATAGGCGTCGACGATGATCAGGTCATAGACGCCGTCGGGCTCCCTGGTGAAGGTCAGGCGGGCGTCGCCCATCACGGGCTGGAGATCCGGCATGCACGACTTGATAAAGGAGAACTTGGCCGGATCGCGTGCGGTATCGACCATGGTCTGGTCGATCTCGAAAAAAGTCCAGCTCTCGCCAGGTCGCGCCGCGCAGGTGAGCGTGCCCGCGCCGAGGCCGATCACGGCGACCCGGAGCGGGCTCCCTTTGCGGGTGCGGATCGCCTCGATGGCTTGCCCGATGCCGCCGTCCTTGGAATAGTAGGAGATCGGCTCAGGCCGCCCTTTCACCGGCGTGCCGTCGTCGTTCAGGATCTTCTGGGCCCCGTGAATCGTGGTGCCGTGCATCAGCACATGGTAGTGGCCATTCGGCGTCTCGACGATCTTGTGAACCCCGAAGAAGCTGCGCACGGTTTCGACCCGCCCCTCGTCGGCCGGGTAGACCCGGATCAGCATCAGCGCCAGCCCCACGACCGCCGCGAGCTTCCAGCGGCTGGCCCGCAGACCGACCGCGATCAGCACGCCGATCACCGCCGGCACCGCTGCGAGCACGACACGATTGTCTTCCAGCCACTCACTGAGGTGGCCGCCGCCATAAGCCGGTGCAACCAGGCCCACAGCAAGCAACCCGATGACCGGCCACAGCCAGCGACTCCAGCGCGGCCATCGCTCGTCTCCGGCCGGCCGGCATAGCGCTGCCAGCACCACCAGGATCGGATACTCCGCGATCCAGGAGAATGTGTAGGGCGCGACAAGACCGGCAAACAGGCCGCCGACCATGCCACCGAACGACAGCCCTACATAGAAGCTGGTGAGATCCCGCGCCGGCGGGCGGGTGCGGGCGAGCTCGCCATGGCAGGCCATGGCAATGACGAAAAAGCAGAGCTGATGGCCGCCCAGCGTCAACAACAGGTTCTGCTCGCCCCCGAACGCCAGCAGCAAGATCACCCCGGCAATCGCCACAGGCTGCAGCATCAGCATCCAGCGATGCGGCAGCAGCGGGCGCGACTGGAACACCAGCACCCAGGTCAGCAGATAGAGTGACAGCGGCAGAACCCACAGCAATGGCGCCGCGGCGACGTCGGTGGAAATGTGCGCGGTGACCGCGACCAGGAGGCCAGATGGCACAGCRGCAAGAAAGATCCAGCGCAGCCGCGTCGCCCAGCCCGGCGACGGGGACGTGACCTCCTCGGCAGCGTTGGTACTCGACACGACCGCCGGCGACCGCCACAGTAGAAGACCGCAGCCGGCGATCAGCACGATCAGCAAGCCGTAGCCTGCGGTCCAGATCAGGTTCTGTGTCCGCAACGTGAACAGCGGCTCCAGCAGCAACGGGTAGGACAGGAGCGCGAGAAAGCTGCCGATATTCGAAGAAGCATAGAGAAAGTACGGATCGCCCGCATCAGGATGCCCGGTGCGCACGAACCAGGCCTGCAGCATCGGATTGTTGGCGGCGAGCGCGAAGAACGGCATGCCGATCGAAACAATGAACAGCCCGAGCAGCCACAACGCATAGCCATTCGACGGCGGATTCTCCCAGCCGCTCGCGACCGACAGCGGCAACAGACCCAGCGCCACAATCAGCACGACAAGATGCACCGCCATCGGCACCAAGCGATTGCGGATCTTCATCAGAAGATGCGCATAGGCATAACCGGCGAGCAGCAGTGACTGAAAGAACACCATGGCGACCGACCACACCGCCGGCGAGCCGCCGAGGCGTGGCAGCACCATCTTGGCGAACAGCGGCTGCACCGAAAACAGCAGCAAAGCGCTGACGAAAATAGCCGCGGTATAGACGACGAGAATCAACGAACGCCGGCCGGCCGACATCGACACAGGAAAGGAGCCGGGATCAGCAGATGATTCAAACGCACTCATACAGGCTCCGGCTAGGTATTTCGCATTGCGGCGGGATTGGATCACAGGAGATGTGGCAGGGCAACCTGCACCACCAGCGAAGCACCGGATGTGATCAACTGCGTCATCACGATGGCGTGCCCGAGCGGAGGAGCAACCTCCTCCGGGCGCGCCGACGTGTCATCAATCTGTGATCCGGAAGGACGCGCGGATTGGGCGGCGCCTTCCCATCCGCACTATCCAGCCTCCAGCGGCAGGCAGCGCAAGGCCGCGACGAGAGCCGACGCGACATGCGCGGGATGGCGGACGTCGCGCCCTTCCACCAGCCGCGCGAGCAGCGCCATCAGGAGCTCTCCCGCGGTGTGGTCGGACAACGCCGGCCCCGTATCGATGACAGTCAGGCGCGGTCTGCCTGTCGCAAGGTCATCGCCGGATCGGGCTGAAGGTTCAACAATCGGCGCATGCACGACGTCAGCGCCCGATCTGTCGGCTCACAGCATTTTCCTGCTGGTTCAGCGCCTGCTGGTCAGCCCGGGTGATGTGGCCGCCGTCGAACCGCGCCATCGTGCGCTCCTCCTGCCGGATCGCGCGATCCTCGCGGTGCAGGCGCCGCGCCTGCTGCGGCGAGATCTCACCTTCCCGCAGTTCGCGATTGATGCGACGGCCCTGGTTTTCCAGCCGATCATTGACCTGTTCCCGGCGCGGGTGGTTGCGCTCCCAGTTGGTCTCGGCAAAGGCCGACGTACCGGCGAGGATCAACGACGCCGTGACGATCATGGTCTTGAAAATCGGTCCCATGGGATGCTCCTCCGTATCCGATCGACGCCGTGTCGACCGCGCTGCGAAGCCATAAGGCCGCGCGACTGAATCCGTTCTGAAACCGCCGTTCAAATCCTGTTCATCTCGGTCTCGAACGGCGTGACCGGCAGATCCCCTCGACCATTGCCGCCGGCACCATGGCAGATTATTGATGCAGGGTTGCCGCATCGGGCATTCGTGTGCGGCAGCGGATCGCACGGAATCAGGGCTGCTCCGCCATGCCGGACTACGACCTCGTCATCATCGGCGCCGGCCACAATGGCCTCACCTGCGCGGCCTATTGCGCGATGAACGGCCTGCGGGTCAAGCTCGTCGAGCGCCGCAGGGTGGTCGGTGGCGCTGCGGTCACCGAAGAATTCCATCCCGGCTTCCGCAACTCGGTGGCATCCTACACGGTCAGCCTGCTCAATCCTCAAGTCATCGCCGACCTGCGGCTGCATCACCACGGCCTGCGCATCGTCGAACGCCGCGCCCAGAATTTCCTGCCTGCACCGGACGGCCGCTACCTGCTGACCGGTGACGGCCGCACCCACCAGTCAGTCGCACGGCTGAGTACACGCGACGCCGGGCGGATCGACGCCTTCGGTGACGAGCTCGCTGGAATCGCCGACGTGCTGCGCCAGTTCGTGCTGCGGGCGCCCCCCAACCTGGTCGAGGGCTTCGGCGTCGCGGCGATCCGTGAGACGCTCAATGCGCTCGGCAGCGCCGGCATTCTCGGCGGATTGTCGCTGGAGATGAAGCGCGTGCTGCTCGACCTGTTCACACGTTCGGCGGGTGACGTGCTCGACGATTGGTTCGAGAGCGATCTGGTCAAGGCGCTGTACGGCTTCGACGCCATCGTCGGCAACTATGCCAGCCCCTATGCCGCCGGCTCAGCCTATGTGATGCTGCACCATGCCTTCGGTGAAGTGAACGGCCGCAAAGGCGTGTGGGGCCATGCCATCGGCGGCATGGGCGCCATCAGCCAGGCGATCGCCGCCGCCGCACGGAGCCATGGTGCCGAGATCGAAACCGACGCCGCGGTGCGCGAGGTCCTCGTTGAGAACGGGCGCGCGACGGGCGTGGCGCTGGACAGCGGCGAGACGATCCGGGCGCGCTATGTCGCCGCCAACGTCAATCCAAAACTGCTGTATACCCGCCTGATGCCGGCGGATGCGCTGCCGACGGATTTCCTGCGGCGCATGCAGCGCTTTCGCTGTGGCTCCGGCACGTTCCGGATGAACGTCGCGCTCTCTGCGCTGCCGTCATTCAAGGTGCTGCCGGGCAGCGGCGACCATCTCACCGCCGGCATCATCATCGCACCAGGCCTCGCCTACATGGACCGCGCCTATCTCGACGCCCGTGCCTATGGCTGGAGCCGCGAGCCGGTGGTCGAGATGCTGATCCCCTCCACTCTCGACGAGACGCTGGCACCCAAGAATGCCCACGTGGCGAGCCTGTTCTGCCAGCATGTCGCGCCGGAGCTTCCCGACGGCACATCCTGGGATGAACACCGCGAAGCGGTCGCCGACCTGATGATCGCGACGGTTGACCGTCATGCGCCCGGGTTCGCGCGCAGCGTCATCGCCCGCCAGGTGCTGACCCCGCTCGATCTCGAGCGCGACTTCGGGCTGATCGGCGGTGACATTTTCCATGGCGCCCTGACGCTGAACCAGCTGTTTTCCGCCCGGCCGATGCTGGGCCACGCCGACTACCGCGGCCCGCTGCCAGGCCTCTACCATTGCGGCGCCGGCGCTCATCCCGGCGGAGGCGTCACCGGCGCGCCGGGGTACAATGCCGCCCGCGCGATCCTCAGCGACCACCGCGCGCTGTTCGCCCGCTGAGAGGCGAGCCTATTCGGGTGCGGCCCCGACCGGCGGCCCGCCGGGCGGCCTGTGCAGGAAGGTCAGGGACAGGAAGGCGCCGATCCAGGAACCAGCTGCCGCGAAGGCGACATAGGCCCAGTTCTCGGTGTAGCTGATCACCGCGAACGACGACAGCAGATACCAGATGCTGCTCCAGGTCGCGGCCGGCATACGTTTGCGCGCCACCACGGCGGACGTGAACATCACATAAACCGCATCGGTGGCGGCGGTCGCAACCACTACGCCTGCGGCAATCAGCGGATCGATGGTCGGCATGGCCTCCACCTGTCGGTTCGGAATGACCTTCGCGCATGCGGGCAACAGCCCGCAGGGCATGGTAGCCATCACCAGCCGTCATGCAAACCCGGCGCCGCAGGTTGCGTTGGGGCGCCGCCCCTCGCTCGGCGATCAGTGATCAGCGAGCTCGATCACCACCGGCTGGTGGTCGGATGCGGCCGTCTCCACATCGACCGCGATCCGGACCACGCGGTTGGCAATATCCTCGGTGACGAAGATGAAATCGCGGCAATCGGGGCCATCCCACAGCTCGCGGTCATGGATGCCGCAGGTCGGCGGCCGCGGTCCCTGCGGATGGCGCAGCGTCCACGCGTCGCGATAGTTGAGACCGCCCCGCATCGATCCTTGCAGCAGCGCGTGCTGCGGATCAGACACGTCGAAATTGAAGTCGCCGCACAGCAGGCTGGAAACCGCCAGAGTCTGGCAGACATAGGGGTCGTCGTGACGGGACGTCGCCGCGCGCGGGCCGGTGGAAGCCTCCTCCTGCAGGTCGAGCAGGCGCAGGATCTGCGCCTCGCGTTGCGCCGCGAAGTGAAATTCGAGATGGGTGTTGACGACGCGCAGCGGACCGAAGGCGGCGGCGACCGTCACGGCCAGCGCTTCGCGGCGCATGCTGCGGCCATGGCCGGCCTGCGGCCAGGGCAGCAGGTGGTTCTCGACCTGCAGCACCGGCAGCCGCGACAGCGTCATGTTGCCGAACCGCCGGACGCGGCCGTCGGCATCGATCGCCTCGACCGCCGGGCGGAACACCGGCCGATGCTCGGGCAGCAGCGCCGCAAGCGCCGCGCTCTGGTCGACACCGCCGTCCAGCTTGCTGAAGCCGTCGGATACCTCCTGGAAACAATAGACGTCGGCGTCACCAAGCGCTCTTGCCGTTGCGACGATGCGATGGAGATCGACCACACCGTCGCATCCCTTGCCCCACTGGATGTTCCAGGTGATCAGACGCATCAGCGTATTCCCGCACGCATGAAGGATTGCACGAACTGCCGCTGGAACAACAGGAACGCGACCAGCAGCGGCGCCATGGTCATGACCGTGGCGGCATTGATGACCGACCAGTCGACGCCGGTCTCCGGCGCGCCGAACACCGCAAGCCCCACCGTCAGCGGCCGGCTCTCCACCGAATTGGTCACGATCAGCGGCCACAGGAAGTTGTTCCAGTGATAGCTCACCGAGACCAACGCAAAGGCGATGTAGGTCGGCCGCGCCAGCGGCACGTAGACCCGCCACAAGATCTGCAGCGCACCGGCGCCCTCGACGCGGGCAGCTTCGACCAGTTCCTGCGGGACGCCCTTGAAGGTCTGGCGCAGCAGGAAGATCGCAAACGCACTGGCGAGATACGGCAACGCGATCGCCGGGATCGTGTCGAGCAGCCCGAGCGCGCCGACGGCGCGGTAGTTCTCCACGATCAGCACGTCAGGCATGATCATGAGCTGCAGCAGCACCAGCGCGAAGGCAATGCCGCTGCCCTTGAAGGTGAAGCGCGCGAACGCGTAAGCCGCCAGCGTCGACAGCACCAGCTGCCCTGCGAGCACCAGCGCCACCAGCATCACGGTGTTGAGATAGTAGCGGCCGAACGGCGCCTGATGCCACGCGCGCGCGAAGTTCTCGAGCGTCCACGGCGCTGCCAGGCTGAACGAGGTGGCGTAAGCAGCCGGATGCAGCGCACTCCAGCAGGCATAGACCAGCGGCGCCAGCCACAGCAGCGCCAGCAGCCAGGCGGCGATCGCCTCGAGCGGATGGGTGCGGCCGATCATTGATAATGGATCCTGCGGTCGAGATAGCCGAACTTCAGCAGCGCCAGCGTGCTCAGGATCACCAGCAGCACCACGGTCAGTGTCGCGGCATAGGCCTGGTCCTGGAAGGTGAAGGCGACTTCATAAATGTAATAGAGCAGCAGCGAGCTGGCGTTGTTCGGCCCGCCCTTGGTCATGATGACGAGGTGATCGACCAGCTTGAACGAGTTGATCACCGCGTTGATCGCCACGAACAGCGTGGTCGGCATCAGCAGCGGAAAGGTGATGCGGCGGAAGATGGTCCATCGCCCGGCGCCTTCCACGGCTGCGGCCTCCTCGAGGTCCGGCGGCAGCTGCTGCAGGGCGGCGAGATAAAAGATCATGAAGAAGCCGGCTTCCTTCCAGATCACCATCACGATGAGGCAGCCCATCACCGTGCGGGGATCGCCGAGCCAGTTCCAGCCGGCGAGGCCGAACAGGCCGCGCAGCTGGTCGAGCAGGCCGTAGTCGGGTGTGTAGAAGAACAGCCAGATGTTGGCGACCGCGATCATCGGCAGCACGGTCGGCGTGAAATAGGCGAGCCGCAGGAAGCCGCGCCCGCGCATGTTACGGTTGACCCACAGCGCCATCACCAGCGCCAGCGCGATCGAAGTGGGAATGGTGCCGAGCGCGAACCAGAGATTGTTGACCAGCGCCTTCCAGAAGATCGGATCGGCGACCATGGCGTGGTAGTTGTCGAGCCCGACGAACACCTCGCCGCCGCCGCGCCTGGCGATGAAAAAGCTGTGCCGCAGTGTCGCGAGGACAGGATAGTGGGTAAAGGCGACCAGCAGGACTGCCGCCGGCAACAGCAGCAGCCAGGCATGAACCGCGTTCAACCACGCCAGCGAGCGCGGCGGGCGGCGGGTCGGATCGGCGGCGGCTGCGGTCTGCGTCATGCGAACGGCCGGACCGGGCGACCTGACGGCCGCCCAGCCCGTTCTCCTCACTTGTAGGCGCGCAGCACGCGGTCGGACTGCTGCTGGGCCGACGACAGCGCATCCTGCGGGCTCTGCGAGCCGGTGACGGCGGCCTGCACCGCATCGTTGACGAACTTGTAGATGCGGCCATTCTCGTGCACCGACAGTTCCGGCACGGCATGCTCAAGTTGGTCACGGGCCACCGTCGCGGCCGGAAAATCCTTGGCATAGGCTTCCATCGCGGGGGTCTTGTAAGCCGCCGGCGACACCGCAACGTAGCCGGTCTTGATGCTCCACTCGGCGGCGCGCTCCGGCGCGGTCATCCACTGGATGAACTTGACCGCAGCCTTCTGCTGCTCCGGCGAAGCGTTCTTGAAGACGTAGAAGCTGCCGCCGCCGGTCGGCGATCCCCGCCGCTCCTTGGCCGGCAGCATCGCGACGCCGAAGTTGAACTTGGCGCCGTCCTTCACCGCGGTCAGGTTGCCCGTGGTGTGCCACATCATCGCGGTCTTGCCTTCGAGGAAGTCGGAGCGCAGCGTCGCCCAGTCGATGCTGCCGGTCGGCATCACCGCATCCTTGCGCGACAGGTCGACCCAGTAGTTGAGCGCGGCAACGGTCTTCGGCGCGGTGAGGTGGAGCTCGTTGCCGGCCTCGTTCATCAGCTTCTGGCCGCTCTCGATCGCCAGCGCCTGCAGCATCCAGTAGGCATAGCCAGTGGTCGGGATCTCGACGCCCCAGCGGATGACGTTGCCCGATGCGTCCTTCTTGACCAGCTTCTTGGACATCTGCTCCATCTCGTCCCAGGACGCCGGCGCCTTCTCCGGATCAAGGCCTGCTTCCTTGAACGCGTCCTTGTTCCAGTACAGCACAATGGTCGAGCGCTGGAACGGGATGCTCCAGGTCTTGCCGCCGATCTGGCCGTTGGCCATGAACGCCGGATAGAACTGTTTGAACCAGTCCTTGTCGGCGACCAGATCGTCCATCGGCACGATGGCGTTCTCGTCCATCAGCGTGAACACGTCGGTCGACAGCAGCACCGACAGCTGCGGCGGCTGGCCGCCCTTCATCGCAGTCATCGCCTTGGTCATGGTGTCGGTGTAGTTGCCGGCATAGACCGCCGTCACCTTGATGTCGGCGTTCTCCTTCTCGAACCGGGCGACCATGTCGTCGATGATCTTGGTCACCGGGCCACCGACCGCCACCGGATAGTACATGGTGAGGTCGACGGCGGCCGCAGGGCGCGGGCCGAAGGCCAGGGCCGTGGCGGCCGCGGCCGCCAGCAGCGTGGTTCGGAAAAGTCTCATGGCGTGCTCCTGTTGATCCTGCCGGCTCAGCCGGCGGCAGATGGGTTCAGCGCGGCAGCGTCCTCACGCCGCCGGCCGGTGGTCTTGTCGAAAACGTGCTCGTCTTCCGCGCGCCAGGTGAGGCGAATCTCGTCGCCTGGCGCAGCCTTGCTGAAGCCGTCCTGCCGTGCCGCAACCGACTGGCCATCGACGTCGCACAGCACGATGCTGTCGGCGCCGAGATGCTCGACGCTGCCGACACGCGCGGGACGGCCACCCTGACCAACGATCCGGACATGCTCGGGACGGACACCGATCAGCGCCTCGCCCTTCGCGATCAGATTCATCGGCGGCGTGCCGATGAAGCGTGCGGTGAAGGCGGTCGCCGGCCGGCGATAGAGCTCTTCGGGCGAGCCATTCTGCTCGATGCGCCCGTCGCGCATCAGCACCACCCGGTCGGCCATGGTCATGGCCTCGGTCTGGTCGTGAGTGACATAGACCATGGTCATGCCGAGACGCTGCTGCAGCGCGCGGATCTCGGTGCGCATCTCGTGGCGCAATTTGGCGTCGAGGTTGGACAGCGGCTCATCCATCAGGCAGACCCGCGCCTCGGCGATGATGGCCCGTCCCAGCGCGACGCGCTGGCGCTGGCCGCCGGACAACTGCGCCGGCTTGCGCTCGAGCAGATGGGCGAGCCCGACGATATCGGCGACGCGCTTCAGCCGCGCATCGCGCTCGCCGCGGGCGACGCCACGCACGCGCAGGCCGAACACGATGTTCTCCGCCACGGTGAGATGGGGAAACAGTGCATAGGACTGGAACACCATGGCGATGCGGCGCTGGGCCGGCGACTGGCCCGTCACGTCGGCGCCGCCGATCAACACACGCCCGCCATCAGGCTGTTCGAGCCCGGCGATCAACCGCAAGGACGTAGACTTGCCGCAGCCCGATGGCCCCAGCAGCACCAGCAGCGTTCCCTCGTCGGCGGTCAGCGACACGTCATCGACGGCACGCATGGCACCGAAGCCTTTGACGATGTGATCGAGCGAAATTGCAGACATGATCAACCCGGCCTTGGCTGGATACCGGCGATCCGCCTTCGGCGGATACCGCGTGGTCCTCAGTCCGTCGCCGCGACGTCCCCTGTGAGTGTGATCGGCAACGGCAAGGATTTGCGCGCTGCGCCGGCGGCTTCCCGAGGCGAATTTCACGCCCCGGCCCCCTCCGGCGACGGCCAGATATCATCTCCCTGTAACATTCATATGAACATATCTAATGTTCGAATGAAAATATAAAGTCGGCCTCGCCCTCCCCCGGGCAAGGCCCCACCCGAGCGCGACCCGATGCCGAGAATCGCCGACAACGAACGACAGGCCTGGATCCTGGAACGCGTGCGCGAACAGGGCTTTGCGTCCATCGAGCAGTTGGCCGCCCGCTTCGACGTCACCCAGCAGACCATCCGCCGCATCGTGAACCGGCTGTGCGACGAGGGCCTGCTGCGGCGCATTCATGGCGGCGTCGGCCTGCCGGTCCCGAACCAGAATGTCGCCTATGAGAGCCGGCAGGTCCTCAACCTCGAGGCCAAGCGCCGCATTGCCAGGGCTGCGGCGGGCTTCGTGCCCGACGGCGCATCGGTGATGATCGGACTGGGCACGACGCCGGAATGCGTGGCGCTGGCTCTCAGCCACCGCAAGGGGGTGCATGTCATCACCAACAGCCTCAACGCGGCATCGGCGTTCGCCCGCAACGCGGAACTGGACATCACCATGGCCGGCGGCACGCTGCGCCGGCACGACCGCGACATCATCGGGGATGCCGCCGTCAGCTTCTTCTCACGTTTCAAGGCGGATGTCGGCATCTTCGGCGTCGGCGGCGTCGATGACGATGGCTCGCTGCTCGACTTCTACGCTGGCGAGGTCGAAGCGCGGCAGGCGATCGCCGCCAACTGCCGCACCGCGCTGCTCGTGGTCGACCACAGCAAGTTCGGGCGCAACGCAACGGTGCGGGGCGGCCACCTCGGCGACCACCCGCACGTCTTCACCGATCAGCCTGTGCCGGAGCCGTTCCGGGCCCTGTTCGACGGCCAGACTCGCGTCCTCCACGTCGCCGGCGCCGAATGACAGCGCCGGCCGACGCGTCGCGTCTCAGCGGATCGCGAGCCCGCCCTGCTCCTCGTCGGTGAGCTGGCGCTTCTGCTCCTCGGTCAACCGTCCGAGCCCCACCACCTGCAGGCGGCTGTCGGCATTGTAGCTGTGCTGCTCCGGCGCTTCGCGACGCTTCTTGTCGTCGTTCTGATCGCCGCTGCCGCCGCCATAGCCGAGCACCTCGACCATGATGATCGACGGCTGGCCCTCGTTGCGCGGCGGTGGCGGCGCGGCCTGCTGAGTAGCCGCGGTGGTGTTCGACGCCGCGGTCAGCGCCGCCGTCGGCGGCCCCTGCACCGTAGGAACGCCGGTCACCGAGCCCTGCCCGCTGAGGTTGGCCGCATTCAGCACCTGAAGCGCGGCCAGGTTGAGATTGCCGGAGAATCGAACGCCCGCTTCGCCGAGATCGATGGTGCCAAGCGGCGCCACGAGGTCGATATTGCCGCGCGGCACCTGCGGGATCGGCTGCAGGGTCGCAAAGCCCGCACCTGATGCCGGCGCCACCGGCGCCAATGTCACATTGCCATACGCATCGTAGACGCGCCTCGGCGGCGTGAAGATGGTCGTCGTCTTCGAACCACGGCCGGCGTTGATGTCGCCCTGCGCCGACCACACCATGATGTTGCCGCCAAAGGTGGTCATGACGCGGCTCTGGCCGAGCAGCACGCTGCCGAGCGAATAGACGTCGATATCGCCCGCGCCTTGCGTGATGAGACCCGCTGCAGCGCCGGGCGTGATGCCCTCGACACCGACGAGGACCTTCCCGCCGGGCGCCAGGACCTCGATGCCTCCGCCGAACTGGGTCCTGATGCCGCCGTCGGTGAGCACGGTTTTCGTTGTGTCCAAGACGTCCGGTATGTAGCCACTAAATATGGTGACGTTACCCGAATAGGTGATCGGCTTGCCCTGCGCATCCTGGTTCGGGAATAGGCTTGCAATCGCCTCGCGTCCGCGCAGGTAGCTTCCCGGTCGCGGACCGTTCGCGTCGTTGTATTCGCGGCCGCTGGCGGTAAGCTCTGCATAGTAGACTTGCCGGACGAACACGCCCTGCTGCTCCGCCGGCAGCGTCAGGAAATAGCCGAGCGCGTCGGCCGCCGTTCCCTTGTAGCCGAAGCGCTGCTGCAGCCACGTCAGCAGTTCCTGATCGTAGGCGTGAGCCACCTTGCCGCTGCCGGCGAGCGGCGTACCGTCCCCCGGCAACTGGTTGGCGGCGTTGAAATACAGCCTCGCGAAAGCGGCATAGTCAGGACCGCCCGCGCCAACACCGGCCAGGGTGACGACGCCTGCGCCCCCCGCACTGTTGGCCGGGTTGACCAGATCGCCCGCACTGACCAGCGCGCCATAGTAGCCCTGGTACAGATTGCGTCCGGCCTGCACCTGAAGCAGCCCCGGGCCCGCGACGGTTACCGAATCGTAGATGATGTCGCGCCCGGCCTGGATGAGCGTGATGTCGTTGGCGTTTATATTGAGGAACGCGCTGGCGACCTTGCCGGTGCCGACGATGTCACGCCCCGCGATCACCTCGAACGGCTTGGCCGCCATGTACCAGGTCGCCAATGTCGGCACGAACGACCCTTGCCTGTACACCTGACCGACCTGCCCAAGTGTCAGGTCGTCGATATCGACGCCGGCATAGACCAATGCGGGCTGGTCGTCGCCGGCATGAAGATTGGTCAGCGGCGTATCCGGACCGAATGCGATCGGGTTGTTGTTTGAAAGCTGGTAGGGCGCCGTCGGACTCGCGTTCGTCGTCAGCTTGGACGAGAACACCGGATGGAGCGGCGTCGCCAGCAGGCTGATGTCTGCGCCGGACAAGCCGATCACCTGCCCTTGCCCATAGATCGAGCCTGACGCCAGCAGCTCCAGCTGGCCCATCGGCGATGGCATCAATTCAATCGGCAGACCGGCTCCGCCAAAGCGGAGATCGCCATTGGCCGCCGTCATCGTGAGCGTACCGGGATAGATGGCAAGCTTGTTGCCGTTTCCTCCCAGGGCGGCTGCATCGCCGCCCGCGCTATAGACGTTGATCGCACTCTGCTGGGTCCACAGCGTGAAACGGCTCGAACCGCCCTGCAGGACGAAGGTCGTATCGACCTGATGATAGGGCGTGCCGTTGACGTCGGGAATGTCGACCATGCCCGCATCGCTCGCGCCACCGACGATGAGATCGCCCCTCGCCGTCACGCTGACGCTGCCATCGCCCGGAGCAAGGATCGGTCCCGGCGTGAACAACGCGGACCTGAAGACCGTGGGACCGACCGGCCTCGGATCGACCGAACCAGCAACGGCTCCCGGCTGCTGCGCGATGGCGCCGACCGACCCCGCGTTGACAGAAATATTGCCACGCAAGTCGGTTACTGCACCGAAATAATCGGGGATCAGATTCTGGATACGCGTGACGTTCGGATCGATGCCATTGAGGGTGCCGCCGACGCTGAGCCTGAGATCACCGCCGCCCGTCTGGAGCAACGAGCCATCTGCCAGGATCCGGCCTGTCGACGCCACCACGAGATCGAGGCCCAGGGATACGTGCTGGTCTCCGCTGAGATTGTTGGCCCCCGCGTTGCGTCCGGCAACCACAGTCAGGTTGCCGCCGCCGAGCGTGCCGATGCCCTGGAAGCCGATCAGCGACGACGAAGGAGCATTCGGATCCGCCTTCGCCATCCTGCCGAAGTTGATCCACCATGCCGCGGGATCCGACGACACCACGGTGCCGCCCTGGCGCCCGAGCCAGTTGCCGGACTGATCGGAATCGACCCAACGGTTCTGCCTGTCGGCGATCTGAATAAAGCCGGTAACATCCTGCTGTGCCGACAGCAGCAGGTCGCCGCCGTGCTCCGGATACCACGCCTGCAGGAGGCCACCGCTCGCGGTGCCGATCAGGTTGTAGGGATTGCTGCCATCCGCGGACAGGACCGGCGCCGATTGAGTACCTGCGGTGTAGACGCCATAAGGCGTCGCCTCGCTGAAGCTTCCCCCGGCAAGCAATTCGAGACTTCCGGTCCCGGTGCGAAGCACGCTGAAGTACGTGCCGTTGTTCGACGAACTATAATTTTGATCGCTGAGCGTGAGATTGCCGCCGCCGTTGAGCGCCCGCGTGGTCTGAAGCACACGCTGGTCTGCTGCCGCGAGGTCGGCGCCGGCCACCAGGCGGATCGACGCGGAGAGTGAGCCTGCGGGCAACAAGGCCGCGCGCGGGGTCGTCGCGGCAGGAGGCGGACTGCCCGCGATCACAAGAGACAAGCCGACGACGGAGTTCTCGATGCCTTTGGGGATCAAAAGGCGCGTCAACTTGGTGTTATACGGAATGACCGATCCCGACGAATAGATGGTGCCATCGGCAGCTTGCGGCCGGAAAGGAAGCGCCAGCGGACCTCCAGTCAACGTTTTCGGAACAGTCCAACCTCCCGGCGCGGTTACAATGGCCGTTTGGCCCGCAGCGAGTCGCCAGTACACCGCAGAGCTGGTGAAAAGAGAACTACCGGATACTTCAGAAGCTAAAATGGCGCGATTGGTAGATGGCTGTCCAACACCATCCATGAAGCCGTCTGAGATGCTGCCATTGACAGTCACGTTGCCGCTCGCGCGGATGACCAGAGCCAGCGGCTCTCCCGCGCCGTAGCTGCTAGACGTCTTATCGCGATTAGCGTTGGCGCCGTAGCGATATTTCGCAAGATCGATATCGCCCGATGTCGAGAGATCGCCACTCGACGTGATCTGGACACCCGGCCGCAGATGGAACGCACTGCCGTAGGCGGACAGGCCACTGATCTTGCCGGGCAGCGTGCCGCTGGCAAGCGCGGCATTCATGAACGCCGTGCTCGCGATATCGTAGCCGTCGAGCGTGCCCTGGCTGATGGTGCTGCCGCCAGGCAGATCATAGGTCCAGAAGGCGTTGAGCGCGATGCTGCGCGCGCCCCTGATCGTGAGCGGTCCAGCAGCGGCGATGGCGATATCGCCCGAGGTTTCCGCGGTGCGCTGTGCGTTCAGGACCACATCGCCGTAGGCCACACCGTCCGGGGTGCTGAGATCCATCGTCGCCCCGGACGACAAGGTAAGCGTACCCCCGGCCGCGGTGAGTTCGATATGACCGCGATTCTTGGCTTCGATCGGCTGGCCGTAGCTGTCGACCTGCAGCACCGTGCCGTGGACATCGAGCACAGCATTCGAGGCCAATGTCAGCCCGTTCATTCCCGACAGGCGAATGGTGCCGGGCGCCGCGCCGGAGGCATCGATGGTGCCGGCGACGGTCAGGCTGCCACCGTCGACCGAGACGGTGACATTGTGCGCCCTGACGCCGTCGCCGATGGAGAGATCGCCAGTCTTGATGTCGAAGCTGCGGCTCTCGAAGAAGCCGCCCTGGTTGAGGGTGGCGTTGAGCCCTGCGAAGTCGGCGAGCGTCCCGGCTGTGACAGTGAATGCGCCGCTGGCGGCGCGCCCTGTGGCACTGCCGTTCAGCACGCCACCGAGCGCGACCTGTCCGTTGGCTGCCGCGATCGTGACCGAGCCCGCGCCGGCATTGATGGCCGACACGTCGACCACCGACCCGGCCGCCTGGGTGACGCCGCCCTGGGCGCTGTTGAGGATGAGCGTGCCGCCGAAGCCGTAGACGGTTGCCTTCTGGATCATCGACGGCTGGCCGCTGAGATCGAGGCGTGCTCCGGCATTCAGGGCGATGTCGTTGGTGGCGTTGACGACCAGCTTGCCGCTCGGCAGCAGGATGGTGCTGGCGATGGCGACGTGGTCACCGGTGAGGTCGATCTCGGCGCCGGCCACCATGGTGCGCACCGCGCTCGGCGCGATGCCGGCGGGCGTGACGACATTGAGCGCGCCGCCGGTGGCATACGCCATGACCGACTTCTGCGCGCCGGTGAGCAGCGGCGTCGATAGCGTCAGGTTGCCGCCGGTGCCGCTCTGGCCGAACACTGCCGCGGGATCGGAGCTCGGCGCCTGGTAGACGTACAGCGAGCTGTTGCCCGCCGAAACGATCTTCGAACTGGCGATCAGATTGACATTGCCGAAGCCGTAGACAACGCGGCTCACCGAGGCGGAATTCAACGGCGAAAACTGGCCGAAGTCGATCTCGCCGGCGACGAGATTGAGCGTGCCCGCTCCGGTGCCCGGCCCTCCGGGCGCAATCTGAGGCGGCGTGGCGCCGGCGATGCCGTTCCAGGTAATCTTGCCGGCGGCGATGGTTGCGCTGTCGCCCGCCGAACCGTAGCCGTAGACCGCCGGCGCGTTGAAGGTCAGGTTGATCCCGGAAGCGGTCGCATCGAGACCGGCCGAGCCGAACAGGTTGATGGCGTTTGCGGCACTGAACGTGATGGTCTGCAGTGCGGGCGCGCCATGGGCGGGGTCACCATTGACCAGCATGTTGAACAGCGCCTGGTTGAACAGGACGCCGGCCGGGGCCCCTGCCGCCGCGATCGTCGCAGCATCGCCGATGTTGAGAGTGCCGACCGCGAGCGCGATGTTGCGCGATCCGAAGTGAGCCGATGGATCGAGGCTCGATGCGCCGGTGCTCGCAAAAGCCAGCGTGCCTTCTGAGAACAGCGACGACCCCGCGCCCACCGTGATCGTGCCCGCAGCGCTGCCGAACGAGCCGGGGGTCGCCCCGAGGAAATTGAGGTTGCCGTTGGACAGCGCGAGGACCGTGAGACCGTTGGGCGAGTAGCTTACCCCGGTCAATGTGGAATCAGCGAGCGCCGCGCCCTGCCCAACCGTGCTCAGCGTCACGTCGTTGCCGATCGTGATATTGTTGCCGATGATGAAGATTTCGCCGGCGGACAGGCTGACGCCGTCGCGAATGGAAAGATTGTATCCGCCATAGCGATAAGGCTGATCGAATATCATCACGCCATTGACGATCCCAACCGTGCCGTTGACGAACAGCCGCGGCGCCTTGATGGCGTTGATGTCGGCCGCACGGAGCGCAACCCCCGCGAATGCCGCGGTCGCGGGATCGGTATAGATTTCGTCGACATTCATCAGCCCGACCTGGCCGGCCGCCCCGCCCGGTGCGCCCTGGAACAGCGTGGTGCCGCCGAATGAGAGCGCGGACGCTGTCGTGCCCGGCGCAGGCGGCTCGAATTTCAGATTCAGCGTCTTGCCGTCGGCTGGCAGCAGCGGACGCTGCGCGCCGAACTGCGCTGCGTTCGCGATAAAGAATTCGCTGTAGCTCTGCTCGTTGTACTGCGAGTAGTGGCGAACCGACGCCCCTGCAGTAATCAGCGCCGTCACCGGCAGGCTGCTCCGGATCGCCGTATTGGCGATGCCGGTGGAGACCGACGCCACGTAGGTGCCGTTGCCGATGGCCGTCGGACCGATCGCTGGATTTGCGCTGCTGCTTGCGAGTTCGATCCGGTAGGCGCCCGGGAGAAGCGCGTAGTTCGATGGCAGCAAGGTGTAGGTGCCTGCTGCAAGCCCCGGCACGCCGGCCGGGACGGTGATCTGTTGCCCGACCACGGGATCGCCTGCGCCGTTCTCGGGAGCGACCGGCGCATAGCCGGAGGCGTAACCGGGAACGATGGCATAAACCCTGTCCGTAGCCTGGCTGACGGGCGTCGTCGGATTGGCATTGACGAGCGGGGTATTGAGGATGTTGAGCGAACCACCCCGTCCGGAGATGAAGCCCGCGCCGCTGAGCTTGCCGCCTCCGGACAGGTCGATCGTCGCGCCGGCGGCCACGTTGACCGACTGCGCGTCGAGCGTGACACTGGATTGATATCCGACGTTGCTGAAATTGGTGAGGTCCATGGCCTTCACCGCGACGCCATTGTAGCTGTAGGTGACGCCGTCAGCCGTCCCGCCATAGGGAATGGTCACGCCGGCCATCGACACCGACGTCAAGCTGCCAGGCAGCAGGTCGACCCGACTGGTCAGGGGCGCATTGCCCGTGCCCAGAACGATGCCGCCGAAAGGCGCCCGCACGATGCCGCCCTGCTCGACGCGGGGCGCGGTCAAGGTGAGATTGCCAAACACAGACAGGGGCGCATCGGGAATCGAACTGGTGGTACGGCCGATCGTCAGCGTCACGTTCGAATTGGGACCGAGCGCCACGGTCGGATCGTTGCCGCGCAGGCCGGCAATCACGGTCGCAAGGGCCTTGGTGGCGGGATAGATCTGTGCCGCCTCGAGATCGAGATTCCAGTCGGTCGTGAGCTGTGTCCCCTGCGGGGTGCTCGACGACAGGAAGCGGATATCGCCCTGGCTCCTCAAGATCGTCGTCAGGAACCCCGGCGCATAGCTATAGGTGGTCAGATTGGTCGTGGAATCGTAGACACCCAGACTGGTCGCGAACTGCACCGGACCCTGAATATCGATCTGCTGCGCATCGGCTTCGAACTTGGCGTTGGTGATTGCCCCGCCTGCGTTCGGGTTGCCGAAAGCACGGACATTGGGATCCTTGACGTCGATGATGGTGCCATTCAGCAGTATGTAGGGTGCGGAAACCAAAACCTTGCTACTCGAAACCGCCGGCGTGGCCGACATGGCGCCCGACGTGAAGGCGCTTGCCGACAAAGTGAGGCTGCGGCCCAACGACAGCGCGATGTCGCCCATGAACTGCATGTAGTCGCCCGAATTCAGAACCAGGCTGTCGAAACCGCCGGCCTTGATCCTGGCCACGCTCACCGCGCCTTGCCCGAACGTCAGGGACGACGCATCCAAGCCGGGTGCAATATCCGCTGGAAGCGGCGACGGCTGATAGGTCTGTGTCACCGTCAGTTTGCTGGGACCGAAGATGTTGGACGGCAGGCCGTACGGAAAGGAATCGCCCCGGAAGATCGGTGTGTTGAGGGCAATCGAGAGGCTGCCGCCGGACGCATTCGCCCCGCCGGCGAAGGCATGCATGTTGCCGTCGAGATAAAGCCCGCTGCTCGAGGACAGCGTGATCGCGCCGCCATTGGTCGCCCAGCCCAGCGGCTGGCTGGCGCGGTTGCTCCCCGCAGCCAGATCGATCGCGATGCGCGAGCCATCGGCGTTAAGCTCGGCGCCGGGGCGGATCAGCACGAATGCGCCACCGCCATTGATCGCGATCGAGCCACCATCGGTGGCCTTGCCGTAGGCACGACCGGCAGCGTCCGCGGTCTGGTAAGGCAGGCCGGAGACGTCGAGGTGCGCCGCGGAATCCACCCAGATCGAAATACCGCGGCCATTGCCGTACGCATCGAAATTGCGAGCGGCGTCGAACTGGGTGCCATCCGCGATGTTGGCGAGGTTGATGCTGCCGCCATGTGCGGTAAGATTGCCATATACTGTGGTCTGCCCGAAGCTGCTGAGTGCGATGCTCTGCCCGGGATCGACAGTGATGGATGCCCCCGCGCCGATGACAATGGCGCCGCCGCCCGTGCCGCCCTGGATATTGGACTGCAACATCAGGCTGACGCCACCGCGCTGGGTCAGCGTGGCAGCAACAGGATTCTCGATGAAGACAGGCGGCGTCCATAGCGACAACGCCGACGACGGACGGCTGCCGGACGGCACGGCAAAGCTGTCAGCCGTAAACCGGTACACCGGCATAACCGGGTTCAGGATGGTGTTGGTGGTGACGGCGACGCCCTGCGCGCCATTGACGGTGTAGTTCGAGAATCCGGCGGAGAAGAACGACGGGCTGAGCACAGGCGCGGCTGCAATGGCCACCGTCTGCGGCAGAACGGCGCCCGCCGCAATAATGGCGCCGACCTGATAAGTCATCGCGCTCGGTTGAATCGATCCGGCCGCAAAGGTGGTCTGATAAGGTTGAACCGGAAAACCGTTGGGAAAGATCGCCGACGTGATCGTCGTCGTGTTGACCGGAATTGCACCATTCCAATCCCGGATGACGGTTCCCGCAGGCATGACGGTCGCGCCGTTATCCACATTGTACAGATTTCCCCCGGTATCGTGGATGCTGACACCACGAGGGATAGTCCAGTCGGCACCGGTCGGCACGGTCGGCACGGCTGCGCCGAGTTGGTAGGGAATCGTCGTCGGCGTATCCAGGGGAATGCTGGTGAAGGTCAAGGTCAACGCCGCGGGCAATGGCTGGCCGGCCGGAATGGTCAACGCCTGCTTGAGCTTCACACTGGTGGGCGCCGGTTTGCCCGCCGGCAGGATGCCGGCTGCGAAATCGGCATCCTCACCGATGATGAGATTGCCGGGCGAGGAGATCGTCAGCGCACCGCCACCGCTGACGCCGTAGGCCCGGATATTGCCGCCAAGCACCAGCGTGCCGTCGCCCGATGAAGCATCCTGCTGAATATCGCCGACCTTGATGGTGACATTGCCGCCCTTGCCGCCCTGCGTCTTGCCGCTCGCGAGGATGGCGCCGCCGGACGACACGTCGATCAGGCTGCCGGCTGCCAGCGTCACGTTCCCGGTCGAGTCGAAAGTGACGTTGCCGCCGTTGAGGAAAGCGAGATTCGACAGGCCGGCCGGATCAGTTGCGCCATTCAGCCACACGCCGCTGGCGTCGATGGCGACACCCTGCGCCAGGGTCAGCTGTGCGCCGCCATCCGCATTCGTCAGCGAAATCGTGCCGGTCGCGCCGCTCAGGATATTGCTGACGGTGACACTGCCGGAATGGGCGGTGATGCCTGCGTTGACATTGACATTCGGGGCGACGAGCCGAACCTGTGCGCCCGGAGCGAATTGCAGCGGCGCGGCGACAGTGATCGTGTCGGCGGAGGCAATGTTGAGACCGCCAAGGTTGAAGCCGCTGACCGACGACGCGTCGAACCAGCCGGTATGGGCGCGATCGGCCGGTAGTGCACCGGACGCCGTGAGATCGCCGGTGATCGAGGCGACGGCACCGAATTTCACATCGGTCTTGTAGGCTCCCGTCAGTCCCGGGCCGCTGTACTGGCCGAGCGCCAGCGTGCCCGCGAGCGGCGCGGTGTTCTGGGTCAGCTTGTAGCCGTCGGTCACGCTGACGGGCCGTGCATTGGCCTGCCGCAGGCCGGTGATCGTGTCGGCGATGATCTGGCCCTCGAACAGCGAGGTCGGCGTCGACAGAATGAGCTGACCGGCGTCACGGCCGACCGTGTAGCCGTCCTGCCAAACGCTGCCGCCGAAGCCCAGGGGGCTCGCGTAGATCTCGGTCAGCTTCGGATCGTTCTTGCCGCCCTGGTTGTGCAGCACCACGAAACCGTTCACCACGGCGGAGTAGGTCAGATTGGCCGGTGCGGTGTTGACATTGTAGACGCGACCGTCGCTGCCAAGCACGAAGGTCTGCGGCAGGAAGCCACCCTGATACGTGACCGAGCCGCCGGAGATGTTGAAGATCGAGCCCGGCTGCGCCACCACTTCCGGCGCCGACAGCGTGATGGTGCCACCAACCGCAGCCCACTCACCGATGACGTGCCTGGTGTTGCCGAGATAGCCCGAAACCTCGAGCAGGCCACCCGCCGTATAGTAGCGATCGGTGGCGTAGCCGCCCGTGCCGGCCGGCACAAGCGTCAAGGTCCGCGCGTCGATCCAAAGATTCTGGTTGAACAACGCGCCGCTGTCGCGGTTCTGCGGCGAGTCGCGCAGTTCGTTGCCCTGGATGTTGATGCTGACGGCGTTGGCATCCATCGGCAGCAGCATGCCCCGCACGCCGGAGACGTCGAGCGTCGCGCCATTTCCCGTGAACACGCGCTTGCCGGCGGACACGGCGATCTGGCCACCCTGGGCCATGGTGACGGAGCCACTCTGGAAGTTCACCAGACCGCCGGTGACGATCTCGACGCGGGACTGATCCTTGCGATCGGCAAGCTGCGACAGATTGTCGAACTGGCCGCTGGCCAGCGTGTTGCGCCCGGATGCCGCGATCAGCGCATCGCGCTGGGAGTTCAGCGCGGTTGCATTGCCGTCGGTCCCCGGCAGTTGCGAGGCAACATAGTTCGTCTCCGGCAGGATCACGCTCAGGCTGTTACCGGTCAGCGTCACGCTGCCACTCGCATCGCTCGCCGAATTGAGCAGATGGATGGTGCCGCGCTGATTGACCGAGGTGGTCGACACGAGCATGCCATCCTGGGTCAGCGTGCGGCCGGCCAGGGTGATGTCGCCCTGCTGGGAGAAGATCAGGCCGGTATTGCCGACGGTACCGCTGGCGCTCCCCGCACGAATGACGGGCGCGATCTCATTGCCGTTGGTGGTCGAGAACTTGTTGCCGTCGCTGCTGTAGCCCGGCCTCAGAACGAAGTCGTCGCCGGCCGCGAGAATGGTCTGCCCCTTGGGCGTGGCGATGGTGCCAGCGTTGTGCACCTCGGTGCCGAGCAGCGCCACGAAGCCGCCGCCGGAGGTGACGGACGCCGGGGCGTTCGTCGTGATCAGGGCACCGTTCTCGACGATGATCTTAGCCCCAGCGCCCGTGAAGCTCGGCACCAGACTGCTGCCGCCCGACTGTGAGTAGAGGCCCGTGCTGTTCGCCGTCGAGGCGATCAGCGAGCCGACATTGATCTGGCTGGCGCCGCCGAAGATGATGCCGTTCTGGTTGATGACCAGCACCTGCCCCGGCGCATTGATCTGGCCAAGGATCTGGCTCGGGCCGGTGTTGCCGACGACTCGGTTCAGTGCGGTCCAGGTCGCCGCCTGCTGGTTGAAATTGACCGTGGTCTGCGCGCCGACGTTGAACGTCTGCCAGTTCAGGATCGCCTGCGGCGCGGTCTGGTTGATGGTGACGGTCGTGCCGCTGCCGGCCGCGCTCTGCACCGGCGCATTAGCGCCGCTCCATGTTGCGTTGGGCGCGACCTGCAAGCCGCCGGCAGCGAGACCATTCGGCACCACCACCTGCGGCAGCGTCGTCGAACGCTGAGCCGCTGCTGCAGCAGCACGCGCCGCAGCTTGTGCACCTTGCATCGCCTGGATCGCTTCGATTGATCGACGCATCGCGCTCTGGCCTTGCTGGGCCGCGGCCGCCGCCTGCTGCGCGGCCAGGGCCGCGGCGTCGGTGGCGTAGGTCGTCGCGGGAATGCCGACGCCGCCGCCGAGTTGCGCTGCACGGGCCGGTTGCAACGTCGCCGCCAGCGCGACCACACTCACACCGAGCAGAAGACCCGCACGCCGCTGCGCATCGGACAGACGCCCCCAGGTCTGACGAGCAGGAGAGGATGCATAAGCAGAGTGCGGCATGACCGGCCTTTCACGTAACGCGTCATCGAACGGACTGCCGGACAGGTCCGGCCCGGGAACGATGCGGGCGCGCGCCGCAATCATCTCCCCATGCCGTGGACGAGATGACGATGCGCGAAGCGGAATCTTTTTTTGGGTGAAACTCGCTTCGATACGATGTGAGCCAGGTGTCAGTTCCGTGACACCGCTCCACCGAAACGCATGATGGCGGAAGCCCCGATCAGCCGACGAGAACGAGACCGCCAGGCAAGGTTCGGACCGGCGCCTTGAACACCGCCGCGATCTGTCCCATCACGGTGTCGAGACGCTTGATCTCGAACCGCGCCGTGACAACTCGCTGGCCGAGCTTGCCATCGAGCAGCACGATGCGGCCCGGCCGATAGCGGTTGACCTCGTCGATCACGTCGGCAAGCGGTGCATTGCGAAACACCAGCATGCCGTCGCGCCAAGCGGTCACCGTCGCAGGATCGGTTGCGATCGCCTCGCTCATCCCGCGATCATCATACGTCACGCGCTCAGCCGTGTGCGCGATCACGTGGCGACCGTTGCAGGCCACCGCGACCTCGCCATCGATGCAGGTGAGATCAACGCGCGGTCCGGTCCGCCGCACATTGAAACTGGCGCGCGACGCGGTGATATGCCCGTCCGCCGCCGTAACCACGAACGGCTGCGACGCCCGGCCATCCACCACCACCGCGGCCTCGCCCGCGAGCAACTCCATCGCCCCGTCCTGCGACGCGCCTCGCAGCGCGATGCTGGTCCGGGTGTTGAGGTCGACGGAGACGGCCTCCCCCACCGCGACATGCAGTTGTTCGCCCGTGCCGGTGCGGTGATCCGCTGCAAGCTCCGTGATCGACGGCCACAGCCCGAGCGGCGGCCGCACCATCATGGCGCCCGCCGCGGCGGCCGCGGCGGCCATGCCGCCACCAACGAAAGCCCGGCGGCTCACCTGGAATCCGCGGCGGCGTACCGCCGTCTGCTCACGCGCCAGCGCAGCGACGGGCAATTCCAGTCCTCGCCACAGCCGCCCCGCCTCGGCCAGTGCCGCGGCGTGGGCCGTGCTGCGGTCTCGCCACTGCCGCAGCTCGGCGAGATCGTCTTGCGTGGCCTCGCCGAGGCTGATGCGCGACAGCCAACCGAGGGCCTCGCGCGTCAGTTCATCGCTCGTCGGGTCACGTCCCATTGTCAGTTCCGGCACCTGTCCAGCCGCCGACGACCATCGGTGTCACGGCGTAGTTCCCAATTCATAGACGACTCGACGGACGACATTCGGCAAGCCTTGTCACAAATTCTTTGCGACATGGTCCTGGCAAAGCTCCAGAGCCCGCTGCAATTCGAGCCGGACCAGCCGCGGTGAAATATCGAGACGCGCCGCGATGTCGGCCTGGATCAGCCCTTCGAACCGCACCGCGATCAGAATCTCCCGTTGTCGCGGCGTCAGGCGCGCCAGCGCCCGACTCAGCGCCTCGAAGGTCATCTGGCCTTCGACCACCCGGTCCGGACCCGGATTCTCGTCGATCAATTCGTGCAGCGCCTCGACATCGACACGACTGGCCCGACGATCCTCGGTCCGCCAGCGGTCCCGCGCCAGGTTCACCGCGCTGGTCAGGAGATAGGACGTCGGGTTCCGCAAAACCCCGACATTGTCGCTGCGCTCCATCCGCAGATAGAGCTCGTGCAGGGTCTCCTGCGCGGCGTCCGCCGAGCCGAGCCGGCGGGTCAACCGCCGGCGCAGCAGATCGTAGCGCTCCACCAGGAGCTGCCGCAGCGCCGCCCAGCTGGTTTCCTTGTCGGCCTCCGTCATGGCCGCAACGCCCCGCAGGAATCGCCGCCGGATGATTCGGCCTTCAGCACCATGGTGACCGGCTGCGGCATGCCGGCCGGCGGCGACCGGCCGAGCGAGACCAGCCCGAGCGCAGCGGTCACCGCAGCGTCGCGCGCCGTTTCGCCGGTCGAGGCCAGGAGATGCGGCGCACGAATCTCACCGGCCTCACTGATCCAGAACTGGAACGCGAGCCGCGAGGCACCCGGACGTGTTTCCGCCCGACGGCACAGCGCGGCCATCACCTCCGCCTGAACCCGGCCGAGAAATGGCTGATAGATCGCCGCTGGCGGGAGTGGCGGGCTCGGCGCCGGCAGCGGAGCGAGCACCAGCGTAAACGCCTGCTCGCCCGTGAAGTTGAACACAAGACCGGTGCCCGACAACAGCCGCCGCAACGCAGCCTCACGGGTCAACCTGCCCAGCACCGGCGCGGAGCGGCGCCCCGCCGTCAGCGCGGTTTCGTACAGCACCTGCATGCGGCTCGCAGCGCCATAGGCGTCGAGCGCGGCCTCCAGCGGCTGGGACGGGATATCGAAGACCAGCTCGGGCTCGCCGTCACCCGCATGGGCGACACCTGCCGGTATCAGCATGGCTGCGACCACCGTCATGACCAGCGCAAACACGCAACGTGACCAGCGCTCCATGGCCGCACGCCGTTGCCTGACTTCGTCCGCATCGTGGTCACGAGACATTCCTGACGCCCACCCGCGCCGCAGGCGGCAAGTCACGCGTCTGAGTGCCGGGTGGCGCGCCTGACGATGCGAAACCGACATCGCCGCACCGCATCCCGCCTGAGCAATGGTCGGCGGGACGCTAATGATGCTGTATTACAGTTATACGACGCAGGCCCCCGGGGGCTCGCCATCCGGCCGACCGAGATCCAGGTCCGGCGACGGCCCCCAGAGCGCTCGCGGATCACCTGGCTGCCTGTACAGAGGCTGTTGACAACCCTGTGGATTACTTGTGGAACGAGAGTGGACAAGCTGTCCGCACCTTTGTGGACAAGCTGTGCATGACGGCGTCGGCAGGCTATGCACATGCTGTTGACAGCCTGTCGAAAAGCTGTGCGCTTGCACTCCTAACTCTCTTGGACATCTGATGAATTCGCCCCAGACCGACTCCGTCACCGCACCGCCCGCCACCCGCGCCAGCTTCGCCATGGCGGACGAGCGCAGCGCCAATCGGGTTGTGGACGTGCTTGCGGAGAGCTTCGACAACAACGAGGCCGCCATCGCCGCGTTCGAGCGCCCGGATGGCCGCTGGGACGTTACACTGTACTTCGCAGAAAAGCCGGACGAGGCGGCAGTGCGGGCGCTGGTGGAACTCGCCGCGGACAAGGCGAGCGCGGACGCCATCGTGTTCGACACGGTGGAGACCCGCGACTGGGTCAAGGCCAGCCTCGAAGGGCTCGCGCCGGTCGTGGCCGGCCGCTTCATCGTCCACGGCCAGCACGACCGCGCCCGGGTTCCGCTCAACCGGATCGGGATCGAGATCGAGGCCGCACTCGCGTTCGGCACCGGTCACCACGGCACCACGCGCGGCTGCCTGCTGCTGCTGGACGAGGTGCTGCGTTCGAAATGGCCGCGGCGGGTGCTCGATCTCGGCACCGGCACCGGCGTGCTGGCGATCGCCGCCGCGAAGGCGCAGCGGCACCCGATTCTCGCCAGCGACATCGACTGGCGCTCGGCAGTTGTGGCCCGGGAAAACGCCCGCCTGAATGGCGTCGGCCACCTGGTGACTGCCTTGCACGCTCCGGGATTTTCGTCACCCGACATCCGCAGCCGCGCCCCGTTCGATCTGGTGCTGGCGAATATCCTCGCGAACCCGCTGCGGCGGCTCGCGACGCCAATGTCACGGCATCTGGCGCCAGGTGCTTATGTGATTCTGTCGGGACTGCTGCCGCACCAGGCCAACAGCGTCGTTTCGGCCTACCGCGGCAACGATCTCGTCCTGGTCAAGCGGCTGCAGCTCGACGGCTGGAGCAGCCTGCTGCTGCGCAAGCCTTGATTCGAAATGGAACGCTGCGTCGCTTCAAATTGGCCGCGCCAAGGGGACCGGTTGAGGGGCGATGGACGTCGAGGACGAGGCGGACCAAACGCCCGGTGTCGTTCAGCCCTGATCCTTGCTGGCCTGCCCTTTCCTGATGTCTACCCCCGCCCGGCGCAGGCGGACCTCGGTGAGGCGGTCAAGCATCTGGACGATCAGGCCCCGCGCTGGCTTGGATGGCGCGACAGGGCCGCTCACGGGAACAGGATCGCGACGGGGCGGAGGCGAAATCTTCTCGAAAGAAAAGGCAGGCATCGGTGTGACCCCTCTTCATTGAGGTTGAAACACTCCCGAAACGTTTTCCCCGTCGTGCCGCCTTTTTATGGTCGAATTGCGCTGCAGCACGACCGAAGTCTGGCATGCACAGCTGCATGACTGCAAGATGTCAGGTGGACGATAGGTAAAAGTTTTCCGCAACCGCCCTCGGCGAAGCCGCGCGTTGCCGCTCCCAGTTCCCTCCCCTAAGGTCGTCCCATGTTCGAAGCGCACTTCCAGACGTTCGAAGATCCCGAGGGCGGCGTCGCCCTCACCGCTCGCCTCGCCGCGTTCCGCGAGGAGCTGATCCGCCGCGGCCTCACTGGCTTCGTAATTCCCCGCGCCGACCAGCAGCAGAACGAATATGTCCCACCCGCCGACGAGCGGCTGGCATGGCTCACCGGCTTCACCGGTTCTGCTGGGCTCGCTGCCGTGCTGACCAACAAGGCCGCGGTGTTCGTCGACGGGCGCTACACCCTCCAGGCAGCAAAGCAGGTCGACACCACCGCCTGGACGATCGAATCGCTGGTCGAGCCGCCACCGGAGAAATGGCTGGAAACCCATCTCGCCGCCGGCGATCGCCTCGGCTTCGACCCCTGGCTGCACACCACCGCCGCGGCCGAGCGGCTGGCCGTGGCGTGCAGCCGCGCCGGCGCCGAGCTGGTCGCGGTCGAGGGCAATCCGCTCGACGCGGTGTGGACCGAACGCCCTGGACCGCCGCTCGGCCAGGTCAGCATCCATCCGGCAGCCCTCGCCGGCGAAGCGGCGGCCGACAAGCTTGCGCGCATCCGCGCCGAGCTTGCCCGCGGCCGCCTCGATGCGCTGGTGCTGTCGGATTCCCATGCGGTCGCCTGGACGTTCAATATCCGCGGCGCGGATGTGGCGCACACGCCGCTGCCGCTGTCCTACGCCCTGCTGCCGAAGAACGGCCGGCCGGTGATCTTCCTCGACAGCCGCAAGCTGTCGAACAGCGTGCGTCATCATCTCGAGGAAAACGCCGACGTCGTCGCGCCCGAGGCATTGGTGCAGCGGCTCACGGATCTCGCGGGCAGCGGCGCGACGATCGGCCTCGATACCGCGACCGCGGCCGATGCCCTGAGCCGCCTGATTACCGGCGCAGGCGGCAAGCCGTCGCGCGGCGCCGATCCCACCGCCCTGCTCAAGGCGGTCAAGAATGCAGCGGAGATTGCCGGCACCCGCACCGCCCATGTGCGCGACGGCGTCGCGCTCGCGCGTTTCCTCGCCTGGATCGACCGCGAGGCGCCGACCGGCGCGCTCACCGAGATCGACACGGTCGAGGCGCTCGAAACCTTCCGCCGCGAGACCGGCGCCCTGAAGGACGTCTCGTTCCCGACCATCGCCGGCACCGGACCGAACGGCGCCATCGTGCATTACCGCGTTACCCGCAAGAGCAACCGCCGCATCGCCCTCGGCGACCTCTTGCTGATCGATTCCGGTGCGCAGTACGAGGACGGCACCACCGACGTCACCCGCACCATCGCGGTCGGCACGCCGACAGCCGAGATGCGCGACCGCTTCACCCGCGTGCTGCGCGGCCACATCGCGATCGCCCGTGCGGTGTTTCCCGACGGCACCAGCGGCGCCCAGATCGATGCCTTCGCGCGCCAGTACCTGTGGCAGGCCGGCCTCGACTTCGAGCACGGCACCGGCCATGGCGTCGGCAGCTACCTGTCGGTGCACGAGGGCCCCGCACGGATTTCCAAGCTCGGCACCACGCCGCTGAAGCGCGGCATGATTCTGTCCAACGAGCCCGGCTACTACAAGGCGGACGCCTACGGCATCCGCATCGAGAACCTGGAACTGGTGGTTGCTGTAGCCCCGCCCGGCGCGGAGAAGGCAATGAACGGCTTCGAGGCTTTGACACTGGCGCCGATCGACCGCCGCTTGATCGACCCGGCCGCCATGAGCGCCGACGACATCCAATGGATTGACGCATACCACACCCGCGTCCGTGACACGTTGCGCGGGGCTCTCGATGATGCAACCCGTACTTGGCTGGATGCGGCGACGCAGCCGCTGAAGGCCTAAGCGACATCAACAAGCGCCTCGACGCAGAAAAGAGGCCCGCCTGAGCGAGCAATCCCCCACGTGGTGGAGATGACCGGCCATACCGCGGCGGCTTCCGGCCGGCGGGCCACCCCGATGACGCTGGTCCTGCTGGTGGCGATGAACGGTCTCGCCCCCATCTCGCTTTATATGCTGGTGCCGATGCTGCCGCAGCTCGCCACCATGTTCGGCCGCGACATCTCCGTGGCGCAGATGACCGTGTCGTTCTACATGGTCGGATTGGCGCTGTCGCAACTGGTGATGGGACCGCTGTCGGACCGCTTTGGCCGGCGCCCCGTGCTGGTCGGCTGCTTCACTCTCGTCGTCGTCGCCAACATCGGCTGCGCGTTCGCCCAGACCCTGCCGCAGCTGATTGCCGGCCGTTTCCTGCAGGCGCTCGGCGGCGCGGCCGGCATGGTGATCAGCCGCGCCATCATCCGCGACATCTACGACCGCAGCCGCGTCGCCGGCATGATCAGCCTGGTGATCGCGGTGATGATGATCGCGCAGATGCTGAGCCCACTCGCCGGCGGCGTGCTCGACGCCTGGTTCGGCTGGCGGGCGATCTTCATCGTGCTCGCGATCGTCACCACGCTGTTCGTGGTCGCGCTGTTCGCCGCCTTGCCCGAGACCCGCCGTTTCGAGCTGCCGAGCGCCGACAGCGGCTTCCTGCGCGACGTGCGCGCGTTGTCCGCGAGCCGCGCCTTCATGGGCTATGTGCTGTGCCAGATGCTGGCGTCGTCGATCATTTTCACCTTCGCCGGTGGCGGCCCGTACCTCGTGATCAACCACATGGGACGCTCCGCAACTGAGTACGGCGCGTGGTTCGCTACCGCCGGCTTCGCCTACATGCTCGGCAACCTGGCGTCGGTGCGGCTGTCGCCTCGCCATGGCCTCGACCGCATGATCTGGCTCGGCCTCACCATCCAGCTCACGGGCTCGCTGCTCAACGCAGGCTGGGGCCTGATCGGCTGGAACTCGCAGCCCGCCTGGCTGTTCGGCACCCATATGATCGTGATGTTTGGCAATGCGTTCGCGATGTCCAACGCCTCCGCCGGCGCGATCAGCGTGCGGCCCCAGGCCGCCGGCACAGCGTCCGGTGCGATGGGCTTTCTGCAGATGGGGTTTGGTGCGCTGTGTTCACAGCTCGGCGCCTATCTCGGCGGCCATTTCCTGACGCCACTGCCGCTCAACATCGCAATCCTGGCGCTGTCGTCGGCCTGCGCCGCGGCAATCGTCTGCCTGGTGCCGCGCCGCAACGCGTTCGTCAGCACCGACGCCATGATCGAGGCCGAGGAGCAGGACGCCGCGGTGATCTGAGCGCGGCGCACCGGTGGGCACAGGATCTCAGCGCGCCTCGATCAGCGCCAGCCACTCGTCCTCGGTCAGGACGTTCACGCCGAGCTCCCGCGCCTTGTCCAGCTTGGAGCCGGCACTCTCGCCGGCCACGACATAGTCGGTCTTCTTCGACACCGAGCCCGCGACCTTGGCGCCGAGCCGCTCCGCGGAGGCCTTGGCCTCGTCGCGGGTGAACTTGGTCAGCGTCCCCGTGAACACCACCGTCTTGCCGGCGATCGCCGTGTCGGTGCGCGCCTGCTCCGCCGGCTGCACCTCGATTTCGCTGAGCAGGTCGTCGAGCGCCGCCATGTTGCGCGGCTCGGCGAAGAATTCCACTACAGCATCCGCGACCACCTCGCCGACACCTTCGATGTCGTTGAGGTCCTTGTACGCCTCGCTGTCGTGCCCTTCCCCTGCCGCCAGCATGGCGCCGCGGAACGCCTCGATGGTGCCGTAGTGGCGCGCCAGCAGCTTGGCATTGCCCTCGCCGACATGGCGGATGCCGAGCGCGAAGATCAGGCGATGCAGCTCGATCCGCCGGCGCTCGTTGATGGCGCTGAACAGGTTGCGCACCGACACTTCACCGTAGCCTTCGCGCGCGGTGAGCTTGCTCTTCGACTGCGCGTCACGCTTTTCCAGCGTGAAGATATCAGCCGCCGACTTCACCAGGCCGTCGGCATAGAACTCCTGCACCTGCTTGTCGCCGAAACCCTCGATGTCGAACGCATTGCGGGACACGAAGTGCTTGAGCCGCTCCACGGCCTGCGCCGGGCAGATCAGTACGCCGGTGCAGCGCCGCACTGCCTCGTCCTCTTCACGTACCGCATGGCTGCCGCACACCGGGCAGACATGTGGAAACTTGTAGGGCTTGGCGTCCTTCGGCCGCTTGTCCAGCACCACGCTGACGACCTGCGGGATCACGTCGCCGGCGCGCTGCACCACCACGGTATCGCCGACCCGGATGTCGACACCGTCACGGATCGGCTCGCCGTCATTGCCGATGCCGTTGATGTAGTCCTCGTTGTGCAGCGTCGCGTTGGACACCACCACGCCGCCGACCGTCACCGGTTTCAGCCGCGCGACGGGCGTGAGCGCGCCGGTGCGACCGACCTGGATATCGATGGCCTCGAGCTCGGTGGTCGCCTGCTCGGCCGCGAACTTGTGCGCGATCGCCCAGCGCGGGCTACGCGATACGAAGCCAAGGCGGTCCTGCCAGTCGAGCCGGTCGACCTTGTAGACGACGCCGTCGATGTCATAACCGAGATCGGCACGCTCGGCGCCGATGCCGCGATAGAACGCCAGCGCCTCGTCGACACTGCGGCACAGCGTGGTGCGCGGGTTGGTGACGAATCCGGTCTTGGCCATCCATTTGACCATGCCGAACTGCGTCGCCTCCGGCCTCTCGCCGCTGATCTCGCCCCAGGTATAGGCAAAGAATTTCAGCGGCCGCGACGCGGTGATCGACGGGTCCTTCTGACGCAGCGAGCCGGCGGCCGAATTTCGGGGATTGGCGAACACGGTGTCGCCGATCTCCGCCTGCTTCCTATTGAGTGCAAGAAAGTCCTTCGTGGTCATGTAGACTTCGCCGCGGATCTCGCAGACCGCCGGCACGGCCTTGCCTTTCAGCACATGCGGGATATCGGCGATGGTGCGGACATTGGCGGTGACGTCCTCCCCCTCGAAGCCGTCGCCGCGGGTCGCCGCCGTGACGAGCCGGCCGCCTTCATAGCGCAGCGACAGCGACAGACCGTCGATCTTGGGCTCGGCGACGATCGCCGGGATTTCATCGAGCTTGAGGAAGCGCTGCACGCGCTCGATGAAATCGGCGACATCCTCGTCGCTGAAAGCATTGCCGAGCGACAGCATCGGCACCGCATGACGCACCTTGGCGAAGCGTCCGGCCGGTTGCGCGCCCACCCGCTGTGACGGCGATTCCGCCGTCAGCAGATCGGGGAAACGTGCCTCGATGGCATCGCTGCGACGGCGCAGCGCATCATACTCCGCATCCGAAACGGTCGGCGCGTCGTCCTGGAAGTAGCGCTTGTCGTGAGCCGAGATCTCCAGCGCCAGCCGCACCAGCTCGGCCTTGGCCTGCGCCTGGGTCAGATGTTCGACAGCGACGTCCTTGTTGGTGCGGCGCTTGGCGGGTTTGGCCTTGGTGGGCTTGCTGGGCGTGGAGGTCATGGCTGAAAAAGGTTGGCGATGAGGGAAAGCAGGACGTTGGCCGAAACTCCGACTCCGCCGTTCATACCTCATCCTGGGGAGCCCGCGAAGCGGGCGTCTCGAAGGATGAGGCCGAGAGAGCCGGCACGTGGCCTCATGGTTCGAGATGACGCTAACGCGTCTCCTCACCATGAGGAGCAGACCATATCGAACGACCGGCAGGCTGCCGGCGTCCCGGCTAAGCCGTCGCCGCCTTCAACAGCCGGTCCGCGGCGGCGCGGGCTTCGGCGGTGATCTCGGCACCGGCCAGCATCCGGGCAATCTCCTCGCGGCGGTGCTCGCTCATCAGCGTGGCGACCGAGGTCGCGACCCGCTTGCCCTTGTCGCGCGTGTCCTTGGAGATCAGGAGGTGCTGGTCGGCGCGCGCGGCGACCTGCGGTGCGTGGGTCACGGCCATCACCTGCACCTTGCCGGCGAGGCGCGCCAGACGGGCGCCGATGGCGTCCGCCACCGCGCCGCCTACGCCGGTGTCGATCTCGTCGAACACCAGCGTCGGCGCCGAGCCGCGGTCCGACAGCACCACCTTGAGCGCGAGCAGGAAGCGCGACAGCTCGCCGCCCGAGGCGACCTTCATCATCGGTCCGGGCCGGGTGCCCGGGTTGGTCTGCACCCAGAACTCGACGCGGTCGATGCCCTGCGGACCGGGCGCCTTGGCGTCGCTGTCGACCTGCGTCATGAACTTGGCGCGCTCGAGCTTGAGCGGTGCCAGTTCGGCATTGACCGCCTTGTTGAGCTTCTCGGCGGCCTTGGTCCGCGCCGCCGACAGTTTTACAGCCGCGGCGTCATAAGCTTGGTCGGCTTCAAGGGCCTGCTTCTCCAGGACCTTGAGCCGCGCTGCACCGGCGTCGATCAACGCCATGTCGGCGGCATAGCGCTCGGCCAGCGCGGCGAGATCATCGACCGGGGTCGAATACTTGCGGGCGGCCGCGCGCAGCGCGAACAAGCGCTCCTCGATGCGCTCGAGCTCGCCAGGATCGAAGTCGATCGCCCTGAGCGCCGCATTGAGATGCTGGTCGGCCTCCTCGAGCGCATTGATCGCGACGTCGATGGCCCGGACCGCCGGTTCGACCAGCTTCGGCGAGTTGGCCGCGCGACGCTCCAGGCGGCGCACGGCAGCGGCGAGGCTCGCGACCGGCGACTGGTTGCCGCCGACGGCCTCCTGCGCCTCGCGCAGATCCTCGGCGATCTTTTCCCCCTGCATCATGGCTGTGCGGCGCTCCGCGAGCGAGGTCTCCTCGCCCGGCTGCGGGCGCAGGGTGCGCAGCTCGTCGGAGGCGTGGCGTAGATAGTCAGCCTCGCGCGCGGCGCGTTCCATCCCGGCACGGTGCTCATCCAGCGCGGTGCGGGCGGTCCGCCGCGCCGTCCACAACACTTCCAGCGCAGCAACGTCCTTGTCGAGGCCCGCAAAAGCGTCAAGCAGCCGGCGATGGGTGGAGGCATCGACCAGTGCACGCTCGTCGTGCTGGCCGTGGATCTCGACCAGCGCGGCGCCGACCGCTTTCAGGGTCTGCACGCTGATGGCCTGGTCATTGAGGAACGCGCGCGTCCGCCCGTCGGCGAGCTGGACCCGCCGCAAGATCATCTCGCCRCTGTCGTCGAGACCGTTTTCGCTGAGAATGCGCGCCGCGGGATGGCCCTTCGGCACATCGAACACCGCGGTGACCTGCCCCTGCTCCACGCCCTGACGGACGAGGTCGGCATCGCCGCGCCCGCCGAGCGCCAGCGCAAAGGCATCGAGAAGAATGGACTTGCCGGCACCGGTCTCGCCAGTCAGCACAGCAAGGCCGCGGGCGAAATCGATGTCCAGCCGCTCGATCAGGACGATGTCGCGGATCGACAGGCGCGCCAGCATCGCAGGGAAATTCCTATCCGAGGCCCCACTTCTTCGCGGCCCTGAAGGCCTTGCTGATGTAGGACTCTTTGTTCTCGTTTGGTTCGAGGCCGCCGGACTTTACTAGATTGTACGCGTCTTTGTACCACTTGCTGTCAGGAAAGTTGTGGCCAAGCACGGCGGCGGCGGTCTGCGCCTCGCCGACGACACCGATCGTCATGTAGCACTCGGTCAGGCGCGCCAGCGCCTCCTCGACATGCCGCGTGGTCTGGTACTGGGTCACGACCAGCTTGAAGCGGTTGATCGCGGCGGTGTAGTCGCGCTTTTCGAGATAATAGCGGCCGATCGCCATTTCCTTGCCGGCGAGCTGGTCGCGGGCGCCCTCGAGCTTCTTGCGAGCGGAGGTGGCGTATTCGGAATCCGGATACTTGCGCACCACCTCTTCCAGCGCATTGAGCGCCTTTTCGGTGCGGCCCTGGTCACGGCTGATGTCCGGAATCTGGTCGTAATGCGAGGCGGCGATCAGGTATTGGGCGTAGGCGGCGTCCGACGTGCCGGGATGCAGGCTGATGTAGCGCGAGGCCGAGCCGATCGCGGTGTCATAATCGCCGTTCTCATAGGCGGCGTAGGCCGACATCAGCAGCGACTTGCGCGCCCACGTCGAATACGGATGCTGCCGATCGACCTCTTCGAACTTCTTGTTGGCGCCCTTGATGTCCTTCTTCTCGTTCAGAAGGTACAGGCCCTCGTTGTAGAGCTTGTCCGCCGGCTCCTCGGTGAAGGTCTCTTCCTTGGCGAAATACTTGTCCCAGATCGCGCCGCTGCCGCAACCGCCGAGCGTGGAGGCCAGCACCAGGAGACCGGCAACTCGGGCCAGATAGCGCCCCGACCGGCGGCGGCTGAGGCCGCGAAGAGACGACACGTTGCGCTGTTCCATCATCCGCGTGACCGACCTGCTGACCCCTGACTGAAGACCCCGAGAGCGCGCGCTCTCATCTTCAGGTTACTGCATCCCCTCGAAGGCTGCAGTCGTTTACCGACCACCCGCGTTCGTCGCAACCTGAGCGCACGCTTATGTAGTTGAAAAACCTGCCTGAACCAACCGACTAGGCAGACATTCCGCCGGGATTAAGGCGAAGGCGCCGATCGGCCCCAAGGTTGGCGGGCCGTTGCATAACCGCCATAGCGGTCCACCGGCGCCAACGCCGGGTGCAAGCGCTTGATCTGTCAGGCTTCGCAGGCCGTGCCGCTCAGGATACGTCCGGCCCGTAGACCGGAACCATGCCGCCCAGGAGGCCGCCAATCACCTCAGCATGGCCACGCGCGGCGCGACGAACCACCGGCTCGGCCTCGACCACCCGCCAGGCACTGCGATCGGCCATCAGGGCGCTGAGGACGGCGTGATTGAGACGATGGCCGCCCCGCACCGAACGATAGAGGCCGATCAGCGGCAGTCCGGCCAGCGCGAGGTCACCGACGACGTCGAGCACCTTGTGGCGGACACATTCGTCGACGTAGCGCAGACCTTCCGGATTGAGCAGGCGGTCAGTAGAGAACACCACGGAGTTGTCCAGCGAAGCGCCGCGGGCATAGCCAGCCTTGAGCAGCTGCTCGACGTCGTCCATGCAACCGAAGGTGCGGGCACGGGCGATCTCGCGGCGGAAGCCCTCCGGGCTCAGGTCGAAATGAAAGCTCTGACGGCCGATCAGCGAATTGGCGAAGCAGATTTCCACTTCGGCGCGGAAGCCGCCGACATAGGGGCGGAGTTCGCCGAACGATTCACCGCGCGACACCTGCACCGGCTTCAAGACTTCGATAAAACGGCGCGGCGCGGATTGTTCGCGGGTGCCGGCACGGTCGATGGCGGCAACGAACGGCGCAGCGCTGCCGTCCATGATCGGCACTTCCGGTCCGTCGACCTCAATGGTGGCGTTGTCCACACCCATGCCGCGCAGCGCGGCCAGCACATGCTCAGCGGTGGAAACCAGCGGACCTTCCGCAGTGCCGAGAACGGTGGCGAGCTCGGTGGCGACGACGGCGCCGGCCTCGGCGCTGACCTTGCGGCCCGGTCCTTCACGATCGGTGCGGACAAAAACAAAACCTGCATCGACATCCGCAGGTCCGAGAGAGAGCTTGACGGCAGAGCCCGAATGAACACCCACGCCCGTCACAGTGACGTGCGAACGAAGCGTCGTTTGCCGGCTGAATTTCATCCAAGTACTGCCCGCTACTGTCTCGCCCGAACCAGCTTCCCCCGCCGACTTTCCCCAATGAACGTCAGCGATCTGATTCAGGGCGATCCCCAAGTCCTGGTCACCATACTCTTCGCGCGGAGTCGCGCCAGTCACGGTTTTTTACCGATTGTTACCCCAACTCCGCCGCATTTGCGCCGCCCGTTAACCAAATTCAACGCCGTTCGGCAACCCACTAACGTTCATTTTTTCCCTTATCTTTCAAATTCTTACAAAGAATTTACCAAGGCGTCCGGCGGTAAACAAAAATCCCGGCCTTGCGGCCGGGACTTTGACGTTGTGATCGATTGTTACAGGCCTCAATTGGCCTGGCGACGCAGGAACGCGGGAATGTCGAGATGGTCATCTCCCTGCGGCATCGGCGCTGGACGGCCATGCGGGTCGAGCCCCTGCGGCGCCGGACGGCGGGCATATTCGGACACCGGCTCGCCGGCACCGGCCTGCGGGATCGGACGCTGCGGCTTGCGCTCCGGCAGCGGCGGCATCTGCGGGGCGGCCGAGCGCGCGGCGACCGGCGGCTCGCTGTCGTCCTCACGGCGGCCGAGGCCGACATTGGCGAGACGCTGCAGCAGCGACAGGCGGGTCTTCTGCGGATGCTCCTCCTCGACGTCGCTGCTGGCCTGGCGGATCTGGTTCTGCGCCGGCATCGGCAGTTCCTCGAACTTCGGCATCCGCGGAGCGCGAACCGGTGCCCGCTCGGCAGCCGGCGGGATGAAGGTGCTCGGCAGGGCCGGCTCGTTCATCTGCACCGTCGCGGGGGCGGTGTCAGGGAACACCGACGGCTTCGGCTGGATCGGACGGACCATCACGTCGCCATAAGCGGCCGGCTGCACCTGAGCTTCGGCCTGTTCCGGACCGACGGCTGCGGCAATGGCTGCAAGCGCGGCGCGGTCGATGTTGTCCGCAGCCGGACGCGGCGCCTGAGCAGGCGCGACGGCAGCGGCCGGACGGGGCGCTTCCTGCTTCAGCCGCTCGGCCATCCGCTGGTTGTCTGCCTTGAGGCGGGCCGTCAGGTCGGCAAGGCGGCTGTCCGGCGCACCGCCGGCGCTCGGCTGGCTCGGCTGCGCGCCGGTCAGACGCGCGGTGGCGGTTTGATCGATGCCGGTGGCCACCACCGACACGCGGATGATGCCGTCGAGCGATTCGTCGAACGTCGCGCCGACGATGATGTTGGCGTCCTGGTCGACCTCCTCGCGGATACGGGTCGCCGCCTCGTCGACCTCGAACAGCGTGAGGTCCTTGCCGCCGGTGATCGAGATCAGGAGGCCACGCGCACCCTTCATCGACGAATCGTCGATCAGCGGGTTGGCGATCGCAGCCTCCGCGGCGGTGAGCGCGCGCTTCTCGCCGGAGGATTCGCCGGTGCCCATCATCGCCTTGCCCATCTCGCGCATCACAGCGCGGACGTCGGCGAAGTCGAGGTTGATCAGGCCTTCCTTGACCATCAGGTCGGTGATGCAGGCAACGCCCGAGTACAGCACCTGGTCGGCCATTGCGAAGGCGTCGGCGAAGGTCGTCTTCTCGTTGGCGACCCGGAACAGGTTCTGGTTCGGGATGATCAGCAACGTATCGACCACCTTGTGCAGCTCGGCAATGCCGGCTTCGGCGGTGCGCATGCGGCGGCCACCTTCGAAGTGGAACGGCTTGGTCACGACGCCGACCGTCAGGATGCCCATCTCGCGCGCGGTCTTGGCGATCACAGGCGCGGCGCCGGTGCCGGTGCCGCCGCCCATGCCGCCCGTGACGAACACCATGTTGGCGCCCGAGAGGTGGTCACGAATCTCGTCGATGCACTCCTGGGCAGCGGCCGCGCCGACCTCCGGCTGCGATCCGGCGCCGAGACCCTGGGTCACCTGGGTGCCCATCTGGATGATGCGCTCGGCCTTGGACATCGTCAGCGCCTGCGCGTCGGTGTTGGCGACCACGAAATCGACCCCCACCAACCCGGCAGTGATCATGTTGTTGACCGCATTGCCGCCAGCGCCACCGACGCCGAACACGGTGATCCGCGGCTTCAGCTCGCGAATATCGGGGATGTTGAGATTGATGGTCATGTTTGCCTCTCGATTACGCGCGCGTTGTAGCGGAATGCCCGTCCAGGCCGGCGCCCGGGACCGAAGCGGTGAATGAAACGAAGTCTGTGCCGTGCCGAACCATCAGAACCCCTCGCGAAGCCATTGCCCGACCTTTCCGAAATAGCCGCTGCCATGAGTCCCCGTCTTGAGCTGGCGGACATGCCGCGGCTCGACATGCTCAAGGTGAGCGAACTGCGGATAGACCAGCAGGCCGGTCGGCACCGCGAACGAGGCGCTCTTGGCTTCCGCAGGCAGCCGCCCGAAGCCGAGTGGCCGGCCGATGCGGACCGGGCGTTTGAGGATCTGACTGGCGAGCTCCGGAATACCGGTGAGCAGCGAGGCGCCGCCGGTCAGCACCACCCGCGCCCGAGGCTCGGCCGCAAAGGGGGAATCCGCCAACCGGTCCCTGACCATCTCGAAAATCTCCTCGGCGCGCTGACGAATGATGTTGGCGATGGTGGCCCGGGACACGACCTGCGGCGTATCCCGATCATGGTCATCGGCCGCCGGCACACTCATCAGCTCACGCGCGTCGGACCCACCCGTCAGCACGGTCCCATATAAAGTCTTGATTCGCTCCGCATCTGCAATGCAGGCGCCGAGTCCGCGGGCCAAATCCATGGTGATGTGTTGCCCGCCGAGCGCAAATCCGCTGGCATGAACAAAGCGGCCGGTGGAATAGGTCGCGATGGTTGTCGTACCCGCGCCCATGTCGACGATCGCCGCACCGGTGTCGACCTCGTCGTCGGTCAGCACCGAAAGACCGGCGAGGTAGGGACTGGCCGCCATGGCCTCGACATTGAGGTGGCAGCGCTCGACCACCAGCATCAGGTTCTTGGCGACGGAGGCGTCCGACGTCACCACGTTCATGTCGACGCCGAACTGTCGCGCGACCATGCCGCGCGGGTCACGGATGCCTTTCACGCCGTCGAGCGAGTAGCCGACCGGCAGCGCATGCAGCGCGGTGCGGCCGGTCCCGGTCGCATGACGCATGCCCGTCGAGGTGATGCGGCCGACGTCCGCCGGTGTCACGGTGCCGCCGCGGATATCGGAAGCAGCCTCGATCAGCTGGCCCTGCAGGCGGCCGGCGGAAACCGACAGCAGCACGGACTCGACCCGCACCTTGGCCATGCGCTCGGCGACCGCCACCGCCTGGCGCACCGACTGCTCGCACTGGCCGAGATCGATCACTGCGCCGGCTTTGACGCCGAGCGACTGGACATGGCTGATGCCGAGCAGCTCGATGGCATGGGTGCGCCCGCGCAACGCATCACTCGGCGGACACGGCTTCAGCCGTGCGATCAGGCAGGCGACCTTGCTGGTGCCGATGTCGAGCGCCGCGACGAGCGCCGTGCGGTTCGCCGGCATCGCGCGGGTTTTCGGGGTCAAGGTGCCGTCGAGGCTGGTCATGCGTCGGTGCCCTTGCGCTTCGGCTTTTTGTCTTTGGCCAGATCTTCGCGCGCCTTCGCCGCGTCCTCCGACAGCCGCACGGTGATCCGGTCCGGCAACCGCAGATCGATCGCGGTGATGTCCCGCGAGAACAGGCGGTCTTCCTTGTCGAGCTTCGACAGCAGCGCCAGCGACTGCTCGAGATTGGTTTCCGGCAGGCGGACATCGAGGCCGTCGGCGAGCCGCAGATTCCAGCGCCGCTCGCCAACCAGCACGACAGCCTTCACGGCCGCGCGCACCTGCGGATACTGGTCGAGCAGCGCCAGGAACTCGCGGGCGCGCGGACCTGCCCCCTTGCCCACCACCAGCGGAAGCGAGGTGAAACGGCGAGACACCCACGGCTCCAGGATCTGGCCGTCATCGGCAATCACCGACAGCGCGCCGTCCTGCTGCCACAGGGCAAACGCCTTGCGCTCGGTGATCTCGATCTGGAGCTGGCCGGGATAGAGCTTCAGCACGGTGGCATCGGCGATCCAGGGGCTCGCCTTGAGGCGATCGCGCACGGTGGCGGCATCGAGGAACAGCAGCGAGGAGCGGCCGGTGACGCCGCCGATCGCCAGGACCTCGTCCTGGGTCAGCTGCTTGCGACCGGAAATGGCGACGTTGGTGATGCGAAAGCCGACCGCGTTGGCGGCCGCGTTGCGCGTATCGCTCAGCGCCGTGACGACTTCCTCGACATGGTTGCCCTTCACCGTGCCGAAACCGAGCGCCGCCAGCAGGATCAGGAGGGTCGCGAGCCAGCCGAACCGCCGCGGCAGGCTGCGCTGCAGCGCCGCGAGAAAGCGCGGCATATCCTCGTCGTTCACCGGCGCGCGATAGCTCGGGCGGGGCGGACGGCTCGCGACGCGCGACGACCGCGGCGCAGGCCGCCGCGCCGTCGTCTTCGTCGTTTCGGATTGAGGCCTCTGCTGTCTCTGGGACCGAGCGAGGCGTCCTCCACCATCCATTGCACGAGCTCGTCAACTGTTGCGCCCGCAAGTGCTGCGGGCTCTGGCACGTGTGACGTCTCGGTCATGCCGGGCCGGGTGTCGGCCTCATGACTGATCAGGCCCTCTCCCGATGATGCGCTGGTCGTCGCGGAAATCCGCACGGCTCACGCCCCGGCAGCCAAACGCTCCACGCGCCGCCAGCGTTAACCTTCGGATTTCTGGGTAAACAAAACGTAAAATGATTGCAGGCAGAATGCGTTTTGATCTGCCAAATGAGCACTTTGCAGCATCGTGGCGGAACTGCGGCGCGAGAACCGGACCGCCGCCCGCGGATGGCTACCCGCGGCCGCGATCCTTCCCCGATTACCGCCGCCGCTGGTCCACCGCCAGCGCGATCTGGTCGTTCAGGAAATCGGCGAACGCGATCCCTTCGGCCTTGAGGGCCTTCGGGTAGAGCGAGGCCTGAGTCAGGCCAGGCAGCGTGTTGGTCTCCAGATACACCGGCCCGTGCCCGGTCACGATGAAGTCGGAGCGGGAATAGCCACGGCAGGACAATGCCTTATGCATGGTCAGCGCACGCGCCATGATCTGCGCGCTGATCTCCGGCGCAAACCGCCCCGGGCAGATTTCCTGGGTCGACTTGGCGAGGTATTTGGCGGTGTAGTCGAAGCTGCCCTCCGCCGGAACGATTTCGACCGGCGGCAGCGCCCTCACCGAGCCGTCCGACTGCTCGAGCACACCGCAGGTCGCCTCGATGCCGCTCATGAACGGCTCGATCACATAGTCCTCGACCTTGGCGGCGTTGCGGACCGACACCAGATCCTGGACCGCATTGACGAAGATCAGGCCATAGCTGGAGCCGTCGCGCGCCGGCTTGGCGATCAACCGGCCATGCTCGCCGAGCGCCTCCTCCGCGTCCGCGAGCGCCACGCTGGTCGGCGCCGGCACGCCGACGATCGCAGCGAAGCGCTTGGCCGCCACCTTGTCGAACGCGAGATGGGACGACGCCGAGCCGGAGCCGGTGAACGGGATGCCGCGGGTCTCGCACATCGCCTGCAGTTCACCGTTCTCGGCGCGACCGCCATGCAGGCCGAGCACCAGCACGCGATCCTCGTCGCGCGCGGCATCGAGCGCCTGCGCCAACGCAACACCTGGACCACCGGGCACGAACGGCTCCTCGAACGGCCGCGCATGCGCCAGCAACTGCGCCGACTGAACGGCATGGATCGTATCGTCGACGTCCCAAAACCACAGGTCGGCCTCGGGCAATGCCCGGTGCAGCGACTGCGCGGACGCCACCGACACCAGGCATTCCTTGCTCGTGCCGCCGAAGAGAATGGTCGTCCGCATCATGCCGCCCCGTCGATTCCGATCCGCTTGATTTCCCAGTGCAAGTCGATACCCGACGTCGCCTTGACCCGTGCCCGCACGGTTTCGCCCAGCGCCTCGATGTCCTGCCCGGTGGCATCGCCGGTGTTGATCAGGAAGTTGCAGTGCATCTCCGACACTTGCGCGCCGCCGACACGGAAGCCGCGCATGCCGGCCGCGTCGACCAGCTTCCAGGCGCTGTGGCCGTCAGGATTCTTGAAGGTCGAGCCGCCGGTCTTCTCGCGGATCGGCTGCGCCGTCTCGCGATGATTCTGCACCTCGGCCATCCGGGCGCGAATGGCCTCCGGATCCGTCGGACGGCCGCGGAACAGCGCGGAGGTGAAGATCACGCCATCCTCGACGCCGCTGTTGCGATAGCTGAACTTCATGTCGGCATGGGCGAAGGTGCGCACCTCGCCGGCGCGCGTGACACCACGCGCCTCCACCAGCACGTCCTTGGTTTCGCCGCCGTTGGCGCCGGCGTTCATGCGCAGCGCACCACCGATCGAGCCGGGAATGCCGAAATAGAATTCGAGGCCGCCGATGCCGGCCGCAGCCGCCGCTTCAGCCACGCGCTTGTCGAGCGCGGCGGTGCCGGCGCGCAGCGTGTCGCCGTCCGTGCTGATGTCACCGAAGCCGCGCGGCGACAGGCGGATGACCACGCCGGGCACGCCGCCGTCCCGCACGATCAGGTTCGAACCGACGCCGATCGGATAGACCGCAATGTCGGACGGCAGCCGTGCCAGGAAATAGGCGAGATCGTCCTCGTCCGCCGGCGTGAACAGCACCTGCGCCGGACCGCCGACGCGAAACCAGGTCAGTGGCGCGAGGCGCTCGTTGGCGAGCAGCCGGCCGCGCAGCTGTGGCATCGCCGCGGTCAGCGACGGCAGCAGATCGGAAAAGCCGCTCGCCCCCTGCGACATCAGGCGCCGCTCTCCAGCGCCGTCAACTCGGCCGGCAACGCGTAGGCCCACTGGGTGATGTTGCCGGCGCCGAGGCAGACCACATAGTCACCGGGCTTGGCGACGCCGCGCACCACTTCGGCGAGTTGCACCGGATCCTTGAGCGGGATCACCTCGCGATGGCCGTGCGCGCGCAAGCCCAGCACGAAATGCTCGCGATCGATGCCCGGGATCGGCGCCTCGCCGGCCGGATAGACGTCCGCGACGATGACGGTGTCGGCGTCGTTGAAGCAGGTACAGAACTCCTCGAACAGCGACTGCAGGCGGGTGTAGCGGTGCGGCTGCACCACCGCGATCACCTTGTTGCCGGTGGACTCGCGCGCCGCCTTCAGCACCGCGGCGATCTCCACCGGATGATGGCCGTAGTCGTCGATCACGGTGACGCCGTTCCACTCGCCGGTGCGGGTGAAGCGGCGCTTCACGCCGCCGAAGCCTGCGAGCGCCTTGCGGATGGTATCGTCCGGGAGCCCGAGCTCATGGGCAACCGCGATGGCGGCGGTGGCGTTCGAGGCGTTGTGGCGCCCCGGCATCGGCAGCACGAGATCGGCAATCTCGTGGGTCATGCCGCCCTTGCGGTTGCGAAACGATACCTTGAAGTGCGAGCCGCCATTCGCGGGAGTGAGATCCAGCAACCGCACGTCGGCCTGCGGATTCTCACCATAGGTGATGATGCGGCGGTCCTCGATCTTGCCGACGAGAGCCTGCACCACGGGATGATCGATGCACATCACCGCGAAGCCGTAGAACGGCACGCTCTCGACGAAGTTGCGGAACGCGTCCTGCACCGCCTCGAAGGTCTTGAAGTGGTCGAGATGTTCGGGATCGACATTGGTGACGATGGCGACGTCGGCCGGCAGCTTGAGGAAGGTGCCGTCGCTCTCGTCGGCTTCCACCACCATCCACTCGCCGTCGCCGAGCCGGGCGTTGGTGCCGTAGGCGTTGATGATGCCGCCGTTGATCACGGTCGGGTCGAGATTGCCGGCATCGAGCAGCGTCGCCACCATCGAGGTGGTGGTGGTCTTGCCATGGGTGCCGGCGATCGCGACGCAGCTCTTCAGCCGCATCAGCTCGGCCAGCATCTCGGCGCGGCGCACCACGGGAACACGCTGGGCACGCGCCGCCATCAGTTCCGGATTGTCGCGCTTGATCGCCGACGACACCACCATGACACCGGCACCGTTGACGTTGTCAGCCGCGTGACCGACCGTCACTGCGATACCCTTGTCGCGCAGCCGCTTGACGTTGGCGTTCTCCGCCACGTCGGAACCGCGCACCGTGTAGCCGAGGTTGCCGAGCACCTCGGCGATCCCGCTCATGCCGATGCCGCCGATCCCGACGAAGTGGATAGGGCCGATCTCGCGCGGCAGTCTCATGGTGGTTTCTCGCTGTCGTCGGGCCCCGGCCCCACGCCGGCGCAGCCTTACGAATCCTGAATCCACTTCATGCAAGACTGAACTGGCCGGGACAAGTCCGGACCGTCAGAAATCGAGAATTCGGCGGTTTTGCGTCCAAAACGGCCCCAATTGCCTCAAACCGGTATTTTCAGCTGTTCCCGCACGCGCGCTTCGGCCTCCACGGCGGTCGCGACAACCTCCATGGGAATGCCGAAGGCCTTGGCCGTGATCACCGCACGCGCCTGCAGGATAGTGCGGGCCAGCGCTTCGGGCTCGATGCCGATCATGCCCTTGCAGACTGCCTGCAGGGCATCCTTGTTGCGTTTCAGCCATTGGCCGCGCTGTTTGCGGTCCTCGTGGCTCTCCTCGCCGCGATCGCCGTCGAACAGCAGGACGAAGGGGCGGCCGAGCGCCAGCAACAGATCCATCTCGCAGATCCACTGCGGCGCGTAACCGGGCTCCTGGGCGCCGATCAGCACCCGCACCACCGGAAAGGCGCGGACATCGTGGACGCGGAAGGATTGTGGGTTGGGCAGCATGATCGGGCTCCTGTGAAGTCTGTGATGCTAGTGGGACGAGAACAGGCGCTGTGCGCCCTGTCGGGAGAATTCGAGGGCTGTGGCGGCCCGTCGCAGCATGTCCTGCTCATAGGCTGCGACAGCCGCGAGCGGCGACAACTGACCGGTCGCCGCCTCAGCCAGCCAGGCGGCCAGACTCGCCGCATCCGTGAGCGCCGTGTTGGCCCCGAACCCGCCGGCCGGGCTCATCACATGGACGGCGTCGCCGAGGAACGTGACCGGCGCCGGCGTCCATGGTGTCGGTGTCGCCGCTTGCCGGATCGGCATCACCGCCAATGTCGCGCGGTCGACCGCCTCGAACAGCGCACGCAAGGCAGGGTGCCAGTCGCAGGTGATGCAGGCCACGATCGCACCGAGCGCCGGACCTCCCGGCAGCGGATCGACCCGTTCGTCGAAACCAAAGCAAACCCGCGGTCCAACGAACGCCCAGTAGAGATAGTCCTCCATCGGCGTCAGTGGATAGCGACGTCCCAACGCCGCTTGCGGCCGGAAACGCATCGCATCGACGACGAGTGCAAAGCCGCTCGCGAACACCACCGACGTGCCGCGGCGCAGTTGCGGCTCGACACGCTGCAACACCTCGGACGAGAGCGGCGTCTTTCCATAGATGCAAACCGCTCCGGTGTCTGGCGGACATACATGCGGCCAGCGCTGGGCGCGAACCTGCGAGTGGACGCCATCGGCGGCGACGAGAATATCGGAGCACGCCCGCGTGCCGTCGTCGAAGGCGATCCCCACCCTGCCGTCGTCGTGCAGATCGAAGTGGCGAAACGACTTGCCGAAATGGACCCGCCCCTGCAGACCGCAGAGCAGAACCTCGCGCAACGTGAGACGGTCGGCGGATACATCGCCGCGTCCTGCCACCGGCTGATCGGCGACCACCGAAGGCCGCCATGTCCGGACCGCACGTCCCGTGACCGGCACGAGCTGTGGATCGAAGAACAGGCCCTCGCTGTCGGTGATGGCGCACGTCTCGCGAAACAGCCGCGCCAGATCATCGGGCAGACAGCGCGCCAGCGCGCGCTGTCCGGCATCGTTGATCCGGAGGCGATATCCCTGCCTCCGGGCGTTGGGCGCGGCATCCCGCTCGTAGACGTCGAACGCAATGCCCGCCCGCTGCAGCCCGTGCGCAAGGCAGAGACCGCCAAGTCCGGCGCCGACGATCGTCACATGGCCAGCGCCCTGAAAGCGGTTTTGAAACGAGGTCCTGTCCAACGGATCACCATCATCAGCACAGCCGGTTCCGTTCCGGCGTTTCAGCGATAGCGAACCCTTCCGCGATTGCGATAACCGCATTTGGCCAATAAATGTTGAGAAATGGCCAGTCTAGAGATGATCTTACCTGACGTGACCGACCGCCTGGACGGGCCGGCCGTGATCGCCCTGTGGGGCTCGACCGATCCGGCAGACGCCTTCCGGCTGGGCACGCGCGAGTATGACTGGCACAGCCACCTGCGCGGCCAGCTGTTCTGCATCGACAGCGGGCTGATCCATGTCCGCACCCATCACGGATCATGGCTGTTGCCGCCGCATCGCGTCGGCTGGATGCCGCCGGGGGAATTGCACAAGGCCAGCGTCAGCGGTGCGTTGAGTGGCTGGAGCGTGCTGATCCTGCCTGACGCGAGCCGCGGCCTGCCGGACCGCCCCTGCGTCGTCGGCACGAGCGACCTGTTGCGGGCCCTGGTGCGACGGGCGGCATCATGGGCGGATCAGGATCGTCTCTCGGCAGAGCAGGAGCGACTGGTCGGCCGTGCTGATGGACGAGATCCGGCGTGCGCCGCGGGAGCCGCTGCATCTGCCGATGCCGTCGGACGAACGGCTGGTGCGGATCGCGACCGCGCTGCTGAATCGGCCCGACGACAACCGTACGCTCGATACCTGGGCGCAGTGGGCCGGCCTGTCGGCGCGCACGCTGCGGCGAACCTTCCTGGCACAGACCGGCACGAGCTTCGCGCAATGGCGGCAGCAGGCCCGCCTCACCCACGCGCTGGAGCTGCTGGCGCGCGGTGAGGCTGTCGCCACCGTGGCCGATGCGCTGGGCTATGCCTCGCCGAGCAACTTCATCGCCATGTTCCGCCGCAGCTTCGGCGAGTCGCCGGCGCGCTATTTCGCGAGCCGGCCCTCTTCCGTCTAGCGCTCGCCACGTCAGGCCGAGCGCGGAGCGAGCATCAGGCCGCCTGCTCGGCGCAATCCAGCTGCCGCCGCTTGCGGACCACCTGCTCGCTGTAGAGCGCCAGCAGCAGTGCGACGAACGGCACCAGCGCCGCGACCCAGGGAATGGCGCCAAGACCCAAGCCATGGTCGATCACGACGCCACCGAGCCAGGCGCCGATGGCATTGCCGAGGTTGAAGGCGGCGATGTTGAAACTGGACGCCAGGCTCTGGCCGGCGCCATGCGCCTTCTCCAGCACCCACATCTGCAGCGGCGGCACGGTGGAGAACGCCGCAGCGCCCAGCAGACCGACGAACAGCACCATTGCCACACGGTTGTGGGCGGCAAAGGTCATCAGTCCCAGCACCACCGCGAGCGCCAGCAGGCTGCCGAACAGCGCGGGCAGCAAGCGGCGGTCGGCGAAACGGCCGCCGGCGAGGTTGCCGGCCACGAGGCCGGCGCCAAATACCAGGAGGATCGGCGACACGGCGGCGTCCGAGAAACCAGTGATGCGCGTCAGCATCGGGGCGATGTAGGTGAACACGGCGAACACGCCGACCCAGCTCAGCACGGTGGTGAGCAGGCCGACCAGCACTTCGCGGCGGCCGAGCACGGCGAGGTCTTCGCGCAACTTCGACGGTGCGGGTGCTGCGGTGTCGCGCGGCACGAACGCGGCGATCACCGCGAGCGCGGCCACGCCGACGACCGTCACGGCCCAGAAGGTCGCGCGCCAGCCGAAGCCTTGGCCCAGCCAGGTGCCGAACGGCACGCCGAGGATGTTCGCGACCGTGAGACCGGTGAACATCACCGCGATCGCGGAGGCCTTCTTGTTCGCCGGCACCAGCGAGGTCGCCACCACCGAGCCGACACCAAAGAACGTGCCGTGGGCGAACGCGGTAAGCACGCGCGCGGCCATCAGCGTCCAGTAGTCCGGCGCAATCGCGCAGGCGGCGTTGCCGACGGTGAAGATGGCCATCAGCGCCAGCAGCGCGGTCTTGCGCGGCCAGCGCGCGGTGGCGATGGTCATGATAGGGGCGCCGAGGACGACGCCGAGGGCATAGCCGGAGATCAGCAGACCCGCGGCCGGGATCGAGACATGGAGATCAGCGCCGACCTGGATCAGCAGCCCCATGATGACGAATTCAGTCACGCCAATTCCGAAGGCGCCGGCGGTGAGCGCATAGAGTGCGAGCGGCATGGAAAACCCCGAGAGATCCGGCCCCGACGGAGGGCCGGTTCCTGTCCAGATGGACACGCCGGCATTCGTGAACTAGAGTTTCATCAGGCAAAATATCTGTGAACTGAAGTCACAATGTCTCGGATCGAGGTCAACCGCTCCGGCGAGATGGAAGTCTTTGTCCGGGTTGTGGAGTTGGGCGGCTTCTCGGCCGCGGCCCGCAGCTTTCGGATGACCCCGTCGGCCGTCAGCAAGCTCGTCGCCCGCCTGGAGAGCCGGCTGGGGGTGCGCCTCGTCAACCGCTCGACGCGCAAGCTGCAGCTCACCCCCGAAGGCACCGCCTATTACGACCGGGCGCTCCGCATCCTCGAAGACATCGACACCGCCGAGCGCGAGGCGACGACCGGCGCGACGCCGCGCGGACGGCTGCGCGTCAACACCAGCGTGCCGTTCGGCCTGCACCGGCTGCTGCCGCTGCTGCCCGGTTTCATGCAGCGCTATCCCGGCGTCCATGTCGATGTCGCCCTCACCGACACGGTGGTGGACCTGCTGGAGGAACGCGCCGACGTCGCCATCCGGGTCGGCCCGCTGCGCGAGTCACGCCTGTTGGCGCGCAAGCTCGGCGAGAGCGCGATGGTGGTGGTGGCGGCGCCGTCTTACATCGAACGGCATGGCACGCCGCAAACCCCGCAGGATCTCGCTCACCACAACATGCTCGGCTTCTGCTTCACCAAGCAGATCGAGGGCTGGCCGTTCCGCGATAGCAAGGGCGCTGTGATCTCGATCCATCCGGCCGGCAACGCGCTGGTCAGCGACGGCGAGGCGATGCAGCGGCTTGTCGTCGCCGGGCTCGGCGTCGCGCGCCTGACGCGCTTCCATGTCCAGGCCGACATCGATGCCGGCCGCCTGGTGCCAGTGCTGGAGACCTACAATCCCGGCGACCTCGAAGCGATCCATGCCGTGTTCGTCGGCCATGGCGGCCAGTTGCCGGCGCGGGTGCGCGCGTTCCTCGACTATCTGGTGGAGCACGTGAAGATCTAGCTGCGCTCCGGCGCCAATACCAGCAGACGGCCGACCAGCGCGAGTGCTGTTTCGGTGGCGGGATCGGCCGACACCACCGGCACCGCCAGCACCATGACGTCGATGGGATCATGCGCGAGCACGATCAGATGGGTGGCGCTGTGCGCAGCCAACAGCGACGCCACACGCTCGACCGCCGGATCAGTCGGCGACGATCCCCAGGGCGCATCGGCGCGGCGCAAGAGACTGTGCCGCGCCAGAAGACCACACAGCAGCGGCGGATCGTAATCGACGAGCTCGGCCTCGCGCAGCCGCCGCGCACTCGCGAACAAGGGATGGCGCCCGAGCTCGGCGATCAGGTCATCGCGGCTGCGTGCCGCCGAGGTTGCGACCGAGTTGAGCAGGCCCGGCGCATGGGATTCGAACAACGACCGCAGCGCGTCCACCATCAGCGCGATCGCCAACACCCCGCTGATGGCGACCGCGCAGAACCGCACGACCTGCGCGGCGTCGACATCCGGCGTCATGAAGGCCGCGGTCGCGCCGAGCAGCCCCGAACTGACCAGCCGCAGCGCGGTGAGCAAGAGGCCCTGGCGCCGGGTTTCGGCGCCTCCGCCAGCGATCAGCAGCACGGAGATCACCAGCAGCGCGCCCAGCGCGCCGAGCCGCACCGGAATATCCGGGAATACCACGCGGAAATCGGTGACGATGAACGGCATCACCACCAGTGCACCGACGGCGAGGCGCGCGATGCTGCGATTCTCCGCCGCCATCAGGGTGGCCGGATCACGCCGCATCAGCAACACCGCGCAGACGGCGAAGCTGGCGATCTGAAACAGCATCAGCGCGATGCCATGAACCACCACGTACAGCCCACTGCCGACGAGGGCAGCAAGACCAAGCGCCACGCCACCGACCACCGCGGCGAACTTGACCAGGCGCGGGGCATGCCGCCGCAGCATGCCCTCGGTAACGATCAGCGCGCCGAGCGGAATCAGTGCGGCTGGGATCAGCGACAGGCGATCCAGCAGGTCGCTGCCGCTCCACCATGCGGCGCTGCGGATGAAGAACAGGCATGCGACGAGGCCCAGCGCAAACTCCAGCCGACGTGTCTGCGGACTGTCGGCATCGCGCCGGCGCAGCGTCAGCATGGCGACGCCAAGGCCGATGGCCCCGCACATGTTGACAATGGAATCCGCGACGATCGCCGACGTCGTCATGGCGCCTCCGAACGCTGGGCATCGCCATCACGCGACGGTTGACGTGGCCGCAGGGTGCCGAACGGCCTGGTGTCGTCGAGCCAGTGCAACGGCGGAAGCAGCAGCCGCTGCAGCCCGAGCATGACACCCGCCGCGAGCAGCCCCGGCAGCGACCCGCGCGGCACCTCGCTCAGCAGGTAGCGCCGCGCCCCGGCGAGATCGATGCGGCCGAGCTGCAGGAGATCGTCGCCGCGATCGTAATCGAGTTCGCGTGCACAGAATGCGTTGTAGCGCTCGTCACGATGCTTCGGCGCGTCGGCAAATGTCTTCTTCAGTGCATCGGACCCGCCGGTATAGGCGGTGGTGATCACGAACCGGGCCTCGTCGAATCCCGCCTCCGCGCCGACGCCGAACACGTGGCGGTGGCGGCGCATGATATCGCGCGCGAGCTGTAGATGAGCGAAGCTGCAGCGCGCCGCGGGGTCGGGCGAGGGAAACACATCGGAGAAGGTCTCCGCAACCATGCCGGCCACGGCCGGCACCTGGGTGACGCTGGAGATCCATTTCGGGCGCAAGCCATGGCGCACGAACAGCACCAGCGCCGTGAGGCCGTACAGCACCCAGGACAGTCCCTGCCCGCGGACCTGCGGATCGACCATCACCAGACCGAGATGCGTCACCTGAACAGGCGCGCCGTCGAGCGTCACGTCCATCACCGCCAGCGCGTTGAAGGCGATCGGCTGCCCGGTCGCCTCCTCGCAAATCAAGGTGATGATGGCGCGGGACAGCGGCTCGCGCTCGCCCGAGAACACACCATAAGCCAGTTCGTCCTGTGGCAGCGTCTTCGCGGCAACCGTCCGCAGTTGCGTCACCAGGCGCTTGAGTTCGTCGTGGGACAGCGACCGGCCGGGGCTCTCAACGATCCGTGTGTGCAGGCCGGCGTGGGTACGCAGGGTGAGATCGATCGCCGGCTGCGACAGGGCATGAAACCAGAACGCGACCATGCCGCGCAGCCGACCGAAGCCTGACCGAATCCGCGTCCAGCCATCGAACTGTCGCAACGTCGCCATAGCACTCCCAAAGACGCACGGTCCGCCTCGCGTGCATCTCGCCCCGTTCCTGCGGGACGGCCCGCCAAGACGCAATGATCGGGGCGCCGGGCCGTGGCGGCAAGGTAAATGGACGATTGCATCAACGCCGTTTCGGGACGGCCGATCGCTCAGCTGCCCCGCAAACAGTATCCGGTTGTCGCGGCTATCTTATGCCGCCTTCGACGCTTCCATCAGGATGCGCTCGGCGCGCGCGTCCTCGATGCGGTTGACGAGGCGGCTGCTCTCGTGGACGTCGCGCACCGTCTTGGTCATGGTGATGCAGGACTGAACGAGCATGACGATGCCCATCAGCAGGTAACCCTTCACCCACAGGTCGAGCGGCAGGAAGTAGATGCCGCAGATCACCATCAACAGCGAGGCGGCGAACGACACGTAGGTGAAGGTGACCCACGCGGAGGTGTGCGGCTGGGCGGTCTGGTTCATGGCGGTCTCCTTTTCGCAAGTGGTTCGAGACGATCAGTCGTGGTGCTGCGGTGCGGCGGACGGCGTCCGCTTGGCCTTGAGACGGGCGAGGACGTCATCCGCGGTCGAGCGCATGCGTGGTCCAAACCCCTGCTCGGCGAGCTTTTCAGCGGTGGCGAGCGGCCCGTTGGCGGCATCGATGTCGATCAGCGCCTCATCGGCGGCCTGGGCCTCCTGCTGGCGCTCGCGCAGGCGCTGCAACGTCCGCTCCGCTTCCGGCAAGGTCGACTCGTGGGGCCGCGAGGCCTCGATGCCACCGCGGCGCAAGGCGCGCACCGCCTCGGAGGCACGGGCAATACGGCGGCCGCGGTCGAGCGCAGCGATCCGCATTTCGGCGCCGCTGACATGGCGCCTCAGCCGCGCGATCTCGGTCGCGAACAGGGCGCGCGCGGTCAGCGCAGCGTCACGGTCGGCCTCGAGGCCGGCGATGGCCTCGGCGGCCTCACGGGCGAGATCCTCGCGGCCACCGTCGAGCGCAGCGGCGGCGCGGACTTCGAGATCGGCAATCCGGGCGTTGGTGGCGTCGAGCCGCTGTCCTTCCTGCTGATCCTGGGCGATGGCGAGGGCCAGCGCCCGCTTGGCACGCTCGACGGCTGCGGCCGCGTCGCGCATCTGCTGGTCGAGGATGAGCAGCGCCGAGCGATCTTCGAGTTCTTCGCCGACGGCAGCTACACTGCCCCGGAACAGCGTCAAAACCGTTTTGAACATTGGCCACTCCCTGCTATGAGCATCGCTCATATACGCACATCTACCACAATTTGAGCGCCGCTCAAGAATTGTTTTGAGCGTCGCTCAGGAACATGGTTGCCAATGTCCAAAACAATGGAACGACGGGACAGGCTGCGCGACGCCCTGATTGGCGCCGCCGAGCAGACCATTGCAGCCAAAGGCCTCGCCGGACTGAAGTCCCGCGACCTCGCCCGCGAGATCGGCTGCTCCAACGGCGCGGTGTTCAACCTGGTCGAGAGCATGGACGAGCTGGTGCTGCGCGTCGGGTCGCGCACCCTGGCGAAGCTCGACGCGGCGCTGTCGGCGGCGGAAGGCGGGGCGGCGCACACACCCGGCGAGACGCTGGTGCGCATCGCCGACGCCTACTGTGAGTTCGCGGCGCAGAACCTCGAATTGTGGCGCGCGCTGTTCGAGCACCGCATGGAGCCGGGACGTGCGATTCCCGACTGGGTGATCGCGGAGCAGATGCACCTGTTCCGTCACATCCACCAGCCGCTGGTCGCGCTGTTCCCCCAGCGCACACCACTCGATCTCGGCATCACGGCGCGCAGCCTGTTCTCGGCGGTGCACGGCATGGTCCTGCTCGGCCTCGAACAGAAGCTGATCGCTGTGCCGATCGATGCGCTGCGCAGCGAGATCGCAACCATGGTGCGCGCCATGGTCCGCGGGCTCACGGCCGCCCCATGATGGCGCCGTCGGGCCGGTCAGTTCCGGACCGACGGCGCTCCCCGGAGATCACGCCCGCGCGAGACGGCTTGCCAGCAACTTGTCGATGCGGCGGCCGTCCATATCGACCACCTCGACGCGCCAGCCCTCATGAACGAAGCTCTGCCCCTCGTCAGGCAGGGTCTCGAAGTGCTGCAATGCGAAGCCAGCAGCTGTCTGATAGTCGCGGCTGTCGGGCAGCGTGATCGAGAGCAGCTCCGACAGCTCGTCGACCGGCATCCATCCCGACAGCAGGTAGCTGCCATCGTCGCGCCGGACGAAGGCCGGCTCGTCCGGCCCGTCGCTCTTGAACTCGCCGACGATGGCTTCGAGGATGTCGGCGCTGGTGACCAATCCCTGGAACGTGCCGTATTCGTCGAACACCAGCCCCAGGTGCACCGCCGACTGCTTGAGCACGGCGACGACGTCGCGGGCATCCACCGTCTCCGGAATGGCCGGCGCCTCCTTGACCAGCGCACGGACATCGACCTTGCCGCCCGCCAGCACGGCGTCGAGCACTTCCTTGGCATGCAGGATGCCGATCGGGTGATCGCGGTTGTTGTCATGCACCGGCAGCCGCGAATGCGCCGTCGCCGCGAACGCTTGGCGGATGGCATCGAGATCGCCCGACAGATCGACCATGGTAACGTCGCGTCGCGGTGTCATCACGGCGCCGACCGGACGATCGCCGAGCCGCATCACGCCGGCGATCATCTCCTTCTCGCCGGGCTCGAGGACGCCGGCATTTTCCGCCTCGACGATCAGGGTGTGGATCTCGTCTTCCGAGACCTTGCCCGACGTTTCGCCGCGCTGGCCGAGCAGCCACAGCACGGCATCGCCCGACGCGTCGAGCAGCCAGACCAGCGGCGCGCAGATGCGCCCGATGAGCGCCAGGCCCGGCGCGACCCGCACGGCAACGCCCTCGGGGTTGCGCAGCGCGATCTGCTTGGGCACCAGCTCGCCAGCGATCAGCGAGGCATAGGTGATGACCGTCACCACGGCGCCGACGCCGACCGCATCGGACAGGTTCTGGCCAAGGCCGGCCTCGACCAGCAGCGCGCTCAGGCGCTGACCGAGCGTCGCGCCGGAAAACGCACCGGAGAGCACGCCGACCAGCGTGATCCAGATCTGGACGGCGGAGAGAAATTTACCGGGATCCGACGCCAGGGCCAGCGCCGTCTGCGCGCCACCAATGCCACGCTTGTGCAGCACCGCGAGCCGCGCCGGACGCGACGAGACGATGGCAAGCTCCGACATCGACAGCAGGCCATTGACCAGGATCAGCACCACGACGACAGCGAGTTCAAGCCCCAACATCGTTTCCAAGCACTCCACACATGGCGGAAGTATATAGTGCGCAGAACCGGCGTTGGGCAGAGCTCGCCGCGGTGAAAATCGCCGCAGGGTGTCGTCAGGAAGTCACACGACGGCCTGCACTGATCAGCCGCGGGCGACCTTGATCACCAGATCGGCAAGCCGCGAGGCCGCGTCCAGCGTGCCGATGGCACGGGCACGTGTCGCCATCGTGGTCAGCCGCAGCGGCTCGGCGGCGAGTGCGGACATTTCCGCAGCAAGGCGATCCGGTGTGAAGTCCGGTTGAACAATGCGGATCGCGCCCTCGGCGCGTTCCAGCACGCCCGCATTGGCGAACTGATCCTGATCGATGGCCCCGGGGAGCGGCACCAGGATCGACGGCCGGCCGATCGCCGCGAGTTCGGCCACCGTGCCGGCGCCGGAGCGCGACACCACGAGATGCGTGGCGGCGAGCCGCGCCGGCAGATCACTGAAAAACGGCGCCAGCTCGGCGTTGATCTTGAGGCGGTCATAGACGACCCGAACCCGCGCCATGTCTTCCTCGCGCACCTGCTGCACCAGCGCCAGGCGGCGCCACAGCGCCGGCTCGAGCCGCTCGATCGCGCCGGGCACGATATCGGCCATCACCCGCGCGCCCTGGCTGCCGCCGACCACCAGCAGCCGCAGCGTGCCATCGGCTTCGGGCGGCACGAACGGCACGCCTGCCGCGGCCAAAATCGCCGGGCGCATCGGCATGCCGGTGACGGTGGCCTTTGCCGCCAGCGCCGGCGCATGATCGAGCACGCCGGGCAGCGAGGTCGCGATCGCGCTGACGCGCGTGGAGAGCAGCTTGTTGGCGCGGCCCATCACCGCATTGGCTTCGTGAATGATGGTCGGCACGCCGCACAGCCGTGCCGCGATCAGCGGCGGCAGCGTCGGATAGCCGCCGAAGCCGATCACGGCCGCCGGCTTCTGCCGCCGCATCAGCATGAGCGCCTTCACGCCGCCGGCCGTGAGCTTGAGCGCGGTCTTCGCCAGCGCCACCGGCGAGCGGCCGCGCACCGTCTCGCTTGGCACCACGTCGGTCAGCTCGGGCGTGAACAGACCGCTGTAGCGCAGCGCGCGCGCGTCGGTAACGAGGCGCACGCGCAAGCCGCGCTTGAACAGCTCGACCGCCAGGGCTTCGGCGGGAAACAGATGGCCGCCGGTGCCGCCGGCCGCGACCATGATGAGAGGAGTGTCGCTCATTGTTCGGCTCGACCGCCTCAGGCGAACTGACGCGACGCATAGGCGTCGCCCACCGATTGCACCTCGATGCTCGGCCGCAGCCGCGTCAGCGCCAGCATCATGCCGACGCCGTAGGCGAGCGACACCATCGACGAACCGCCATAGGAAATGAACGGCAGGGTCATGCCCTTCGCCGGCATCAGGTGCAGGTTCACCGCCATGTTGATCGAAGCCTGGATGCCGAACAGGATGGCAAGGCCCGAGGCGGCGAAGCGCGCGAACAGGTCCTCGCTGGCATAGGCGCGTGACAGCGTGCGGATCACGATGAAGGCGAACAGCGCCAGCAGCATCAGGCAGAGGATGATGCCGAATTCTTCGGCGGCGACTGCGAACACGAAGTCGGTGTGGCTGTCGGGAAGGATGCGCTTGACGGTGCCCTCGCCCGGCCCCTGGCCGAACCAGCCGCCGTGGCTGAACGATTCCGTCGCCATGTCGACCTGGAAGGTGTCGCCGGACGCCGGATCCATGAAGCGCTTGATGCGAGCGGCGACGTGCGGCACGAACATGTAGGCGGCGAACAGGCCAGCGGCGGCGGTGCCTGCAAGACCGAACACCCAGATGATGCGCATGCCGGCAATGAAGAACAGCGCGCCCCACACCATCAGGATCAGCATGGTCTGACCGAAATCGGGCTCTGCGACCAGCAGCGTGACCAGCCCGAGCAGCAGCGCCAGCGCCATGGACGTGGCTGGCATCTCCGGCCGCCGCGCCGACTCCGAGAACAACCACGCCACCAGCACCACGAAGGACGGCTTCGCCGCTTCCGACGCCTGGATGTTGACGCCGAGGATGGTAATCCAGCGCTTGGCGCCCTTCACCTCGGGGCCGAAACCGAGGGTGAGCAGGATCAGGGCCACGCTCACGATGAACACGATCAGCGCCGCGCGGCGGATCTGCCGCGGCGACAGGAACGACACCGCGATCATGACGACGCACGACGGCATCAGGAAAATGACGTGGCGATTGAAGAAGTGAAACGGGTCGAGGCCAATGCGAACCGCGACCGGCGGGCTCGCCGCCAGCGACAGGATGATGCCGGCAAGCATCAGGGCCAGCATCGCCGCCAGCAGCAGCCGGTCGACGGTCCACCACCACTCGCTCAACGGGGTGCGCTGTTCACGTGAAATCATGCCGGGCCCTGCGGACGAAAAAGCTCAAACCCATTGGTCGCCCAACATGGTTTCCAGACCGTTAAGACATTCGAAAGATTTGTCGGGAAAACGGCGGCCATGGGCCGCAGGCCGGAAAACCCGCTGCGGACGGTGGCCGGAGAGCGGGAATTGTTCCCGCCTCAGACCACCGGCTCGACCGAGCCGAGCGCCAGCACCAGCTCGCGGAAGTGCTGACCACGGATCTCGAAGTTGCGGTACTGATCGAACGACGCGCAGGCCGGCGACAGCAGCACGATCGGCTGGGCGAGGCCGGATGCGGCGGCATCGCGCGCCGCCTGCGCCACGGCGGCATCGAGCGTGCCGGCGATGTCATGCGGCACCCCGCCCAGCGTATGCGCGAAGTCGTCGGCCGCCTCCCCGATCAGGTAGGCCTTGCGGATGCGCGGGAAGTACTCGCGCAGGCTTTCAATGCCGCCGGTCTTCGGCTTGCCGCCGGCAATCCAGAAGATGTCGTTGAACGACGACAGCGCCCGCGCCGCGGCATCCGCGTTGGTGCCCTTGGAATCATTGATGAACAGCACATGGCCCTTACGGCCGATCTGCTCCATGCGATGGGCAAGGCCGGGGAAGCTGCGCAAGCCCTCCTGCAGCACGTCGAAGCTGACGCCGAGCGCCAGCGCCGCAGCGGCGGCACAGGCCGCGTTCTGCGCATTGTGCAGCCCGCGCAGCGAGCCGATGCCGCCGATGCGCGCGATGTCGGACCGGGCGCCACCGGACGCCCGCACCAGCGTCTCATGATCGGCATAGACGCCGTCGGCCAGCGGCCGCTTGACAGAGATGCGCACCACCCGCGTGCCGGCGTGCTCGACACGGTCGGCCGCAGCCTGGCACCAGCGATCGTCGACACCGACGATCGCGGTGCCACCGCGCTGGACTCCGGCGACGAGGCGCTCCTTCACGGCCGCGTAATGATCGATGGAGCCGTGGCGGTCGAGGTGATCCTCGCTGACATTGAGCAGGATGCCGACCAGCGGATCGAGCGAAGGCGCGAGATCGATCTGATAGGACGACATCTCGACGACATGGACGCGGCCGAGGCGCGGCGGCTCCAGCGACAGGATCGCAGTGCCGATGTTGCCGCCCATCTGCACGTCGTGGCCGGCGACCCGCATCAGGTGCGCCACCAGTGCGGTGGTCGTCGACTTGCCGTTGGTGCCGGTGATGGCGACGAACGGCGCGCTCGGCGCGTGGCGCCGGCGCTCGCGGCAGAACAATTCGATATCGCCGATCACCGGAACACCGGCCTGCCGCGCCGCGAGTACGGTCCAGTGCGGCACCGGATGGGTCAGCGGCACGCCGGGAGTGAGCACCAGCGCAGCGAAATGGCTCCACGACACCGTGCGCAGGTCGGCGGTGACGAACCCCGCCTTGGCAGCCTCTGCGAGCTTGCCGGCGTCGTCGTCGCTGGCGATCACCTCGGCGCCACCGGCCTTCAGCGCATGGCAGCTCGCCAGCCCCGACCCACCAAGACCGAAAACCGCGACCGTCTGCCCTGCGAAACTGGTAACCGGGATCACGGCGCCCTCACCTCAGCTTCAAGGTCGACAGGCCGGCCAGCGCCAGCATGACTGAAATGATCCAGAAGCGGATCACGATCTGTGGCTCGGTCCAGCCGAGCTGCTCGAAATGATGGTGGATCGGCGCCATCTTGAACACCCGCTTGCCGGTCAGCTTGAAGGACGCCACCTGCACGATCACCGAGACCGCTTCCAGCACGAACAGGCCGCCGATCACCGCCAGCACGATCTCGTGCTTCACTGCGACCGCGATCGATCCCAGCATGCCGCCGAGCGCCAGCGAGCCGGTATCGCCCATGAAGATGGAAGCAGGCGGGGCGTTGAACCACAGGAAGCCGAGACCGGCACCGAGCACCGCGCCGCACAGCACCGCGAGCTCGCCGGTACCCGCGACATAGTTGATCTGCAGGTAGTCAGAGAACACCGCGTTGCCGACGAGATAGGAGATCATGCCGAACGACAGCGAGGCGATCATCACCGGCACGATGGCGAGGCCATCGAGGCCGTCGGTGAGGTTGACCGCGTTGCCGGCGCCGACCACGATGAAGGCGCCGAAGATGACGAAGAACCAGCCGAAGTTCAGCGCCACGTCCTTGAAGAACGGGATCACCAGCGATGTGGAGAACGGCTCGCGCCCCAACCAGACGAAGGCGAAACAGGCCGTGCCGGCGATCAGGAATTCGATCAGCAGGCGCGTGCGGCCGGCAAAGCCGGCATGGGTCTGCTTGGTCACTTTCAGATAATCGTCATAGAAGCCGACGAAACCGAAGCCGAGCGTCACCGCCAGCACCACCCAGACATAGGGGTTGCGCGGGTTGGCCCACAGCACGGTGGAGACCACGAGACCCGACAGGATCATCAGGCCGCCCATGGTGGGCGTGCCTTTCTTGCTGACGAGATGCGACTGCGGACCGTCGGTCCGGATCGGCTGTCCCTTGCCCTGGCGCAGGCGCAGATTGTCGATGATCCAGGGACCGAACAGGAACACGAACAGCGCCGCCGTCACCATCGCCCCGCCGGTACGGAAAGTGATGTAGCGAAATACGTTGAACACCGGAATTGAGCTGGACAGATCGATCAGCCAGTAAAACATTCAAACCGCCTTACGCCCGTTCCGGAATACCGTGACATTCCGGAAGAGCTCCATGTGCTTGTTCTGACGTGTGTACACGACACACCCCGCAATCAGCCCCACCTGAAAAACGCTACGCCACCACGTCGTCGAACGCCGCATGGCCCGGAAAGCGCTTTTCCAGCGCCGTGACGATCAGCTTCATTTTCGAGCCGAGCGATCCCTTGACCATGACGGCGTCCCCTGCCCGCAGCGCCGCGGCGACCGCCCCCTCGAGCGCCGCCGAGCTCTCGGCATAGCCGCCCCGGCGCGTCGATGGAAGAGCGTCCCACAGGTTTCGCATCAGGGGACCGCAGCAATACACCAGGTCGACCTTGTTGGCGGCCACCGGCTCAGCCAGGTCGCGGTGCAGTTGCGGGCTGTGCGGTCCCAGCTCCAGCATGTCGCCGAGCACGGCAATGCGCCGGCCGCGGGCACCGACCGGCGCCTGCCCGAGCACGCCGAGCGCCGCGGCCATGGAGGCCGGATTGGCGTTGTAGCTCTCGTCGATCAGGGTCGCCGGTCCCTGCGGCAATCCGAGAGACAGCCGCGCGCCGCGGCCGGTGGGCGGCTGCAGCCCCGCCAGTGCCAGTGCCGCGGCCACCAGGTCGGCGCCGGCGAGCGCCGCAGCCGTCAGCACCGCCAGCGAGTTCATCGCCATGTGCCGGCCGGGCATGCCGATCTTGTAGGTGATGTCGTGGTCGAGGATATCGGCATGCACCGCCGAGCAGTCAGCATGCAGCGACACATCCAGCAGCCGGGCGTCGGCCTTCTTGTCCGCGCCGAACGACACGATGCGGGAGACGCCGCATTTCTTGGCCCGCTTCTGCAGGCGCGCGAACTGCGAATTGTCGCGGTTCAGCACCGCGACGCCACCGGGTTCGAGGCCGGTGAAGATCTCGGCCTTGGCGTCGGCGATCGCCTCGACGCCGGAGAAGAACTCCAGATGCACCGGCTCGACCGTGGTGATGACGGCGACGTGCGGACGCACCATCTTGACCAGCGGCTCGATCTCGCCCGCATGGTTCATGCCGATCTCGAACACCGCGTAGACGGCGTCCGCCGGGCAGCGCGCCAGCGTCAGCGGCACACCCCAGTGGTTGTTGAACGAGGCGACCGACGCATGGGTCTTGCCTTGTGCTGCCAGCACGCGGCGCAGCGCCTCCTTGGTCGAGGTCTTGCCGACCGAGCCGGTCACCGCGATCACCCTGCCGCCGAGACGTGCCCGCCCCGCGACGCCGAGCTCGCCGAGCGCCGCCAGCACGTCGGGCACCACCAGGAGCGGCGCATCGTCCGCAAACGCGGCGCGGTGCGAATCCGCCACCACCGCCACCCCGGCGCCGTTCTTCAGCGCCGCCGCGACGAAGTCGTGTCCGTCATGCACGTCGCCCTTGATCGCGAAATACGCCTCCCCCGGCGCGACCGTGCGGCTGTCGATCGAAATCCCGGTCACTGCGGCCGGCAGCGGTCCGCTGCGCGCGGCGCGCATCGCATCCGCCATCTCGCCGATGGTCCACAGCGGCTGAGCAGTCATGCGGCATCCTCCGCGAGCGCGGTGCGCGCCGTCTCGTGATCGCTGAAGGGCAGCACGCGATCGCCGATGATCTGTCCGGTTTCATGGCCCTTGCCGGCAATCAGCAGCACGTCACCGGGCTGCAGCTCGGCTATACCGGCGCGGATCGCCTCGGCTCGGTCGCCGATCTCACGCCCGCCGGAGGCCGCGGCCAGGATCGCGGCGCGGATCGCAGCCGGTGCCTCGCTGCGCGGATTGTCGTCAGTCACGATCACCATGTCGGCACCGCGCGCCGCAATCGCGCCCATCAGCGGGCGCTTGCCGGCGTCCCGGTCGCCGCCGGCGCCGAACACCACGATCAACCGCCCTTTGGCATAGGGCCGCAGCGCCGCCAGCGCCTTTTCCAGCGCGTCGGGCTTGTGGGCATAGTCCACGAACACCGGGGCGTCGTGGCGTGCGCCGACCAGCTCGAGGCGCCCCTTGGCGCCTTCGAGCTCGGCCAGCGCCGAGAACACCCGCGCGGCGTCGCTGCCCGTGGTGATGGCGATGCCGGCGGCCACCAGCGCGTTCTCGATCTGGAATTCGCCGACCAACGGCAGCCGCAGCGTGTGGGTCTTGCCGGCGTGCGCCAGGGTCAGTCGCTGGCCGAAACCGTCGATCTCGGCATCGAGGAGGCGGATGCCGTCAGCGTCATCACGGCCTTGGCGACCAACCGTGAACAGCCGCAGCTTGCGTGCCCGCGCCGCCGCGATCACCGCGGCCGCATGCACATGATCGGCGGCGATGACCGCCGCGCCGCCATCGACCACAAGAGCCTCGAACAGCCGCAGCTTCGCCGCGAGGTAATGTTCGAGCGTCGGATGATAGTCGAGATGATCGCGGGACAGGTTGGTGAATGCGCCGACACTAACCCGCACCCCGTCGAGCCTGAACTGATCGAGGCCATGGGACGAGGCTTCCAGCGCAAGATGCGTAACGCCTTCGCCGGCGAGTTCGTCGAGCGAGCGATGCAATGCGATCGGATCCGGCGTGGTCAGCGAGCCGTAGACGCTGCGCGTCGGCGCCACCAGCCCGACGGTGCCGATGCTCGCGGACGGAAAGCCGAAGCTCTGCCAGATCTGGCGCGCGTAGGCCGCGACCGAGGTCTTGCCGCTGGTGCCGGTCACCGCCGCGATCGTCGCCGGCTGCCGCGGATAGAACCGCGCGGCGGCGAGCGCCAGCACACGTCGCGCCTGCGCCACCTGAATATAGGGGACAGCACCGTCCAGCGGCGCGGGCTGTTCGCCGACCACCGCGACCGCACCGGAGGCCGCAGCCTCCGCGACGAAGCGGGCGCCGTCGGTCCGCGCCCCCGCCAGTGCGAAAAACAGGTCGCCAGGCTTGACGGTGCGGCTGTCGACGGCGAGCCCGGTCACCGCGAGGCCACCCGTCGGGGCGTCGAGCGCGGCGTCATGGCCGAGAAGATCACACAGTCTCATCGTCACGACGGCTCTGGGGTCACGAAATCTCGAAGTTGTGATGGTTCAGCACGCAACGGATCCACAAGGCCTGTCAGCATCCTGTCGCAGCCCGCCCAGCGTCTCCGGCCGGCCGTGCCAGCGCTTAGCGGCTTTCCTTCGATGCCGCAAGAATAAGGCGCTCCGCGGGCGGCAGATCGAACCGCGGCTCCATGCCGAGCAACGGCGCGATCCGCGCGATGACCTTGCCACCGGTCGGAACCGTGTTCCAGCCGGAGGTGATGAAGCCATGCGTTTCGGGCAAGGCCTGCGGCTCGTCCAGCATGATCAGTATCTGATAGTGTGGATTGTCGGCCGGCATGATCGCCGTGAACGAGTTGAGCACCCGCTTCTTGGCATAGCGACCATTGATGACCTTTTCCGAGGTACCGGTCTTGCCGCCGACATAATAGCCCTTAACGTCCGCGGTCTTGGCCGTACCGATTTCAGCATTAAGGCGCATCAGGTAGCGCATCTTGTCGCTGGTCTCGGTCTTGACCACGCGCTTGGCGAGGCCCGCAGCCTCTTGTTCGCTGCGCTTGAGGAAGGTCGGCGGGATGAGATAACCGCCATTGACCAGCGCATTGATACCCATCACCGCCTGCAGCGGCGCGACCGACAGACCCTGACCGAACGAGATGGTGACGGTGTTCAGCTCGCCCCAGCGCCGCGGCACCAGCGGCGCCGCGCTTTCCGGCAGCTCCGTGCGCAGGCGCTGCAGCTGCCCCATCTTGGTGAGAAATGCCTTGTGCGCCTCCACGCCCTGGCTCAGCGCGATCCGCGCGGCGCCGATGTTCGACGAGTAGGTGAAGACTTCCTTGGTGTTGATGGCGCGGCCGAGCGGATGGCTGTCGTGGATGGTGAACTTGCCATAGTGCAGGTTGCCGCGAGCATCCCACATCGAATTGAGATTGATCTTGCCGGAATCCAGCGCCATCGCCAGCGTGAACGCCTTGAAGGTCGATCCCATTTCGTAGACGCCGGTGGTCAGGCGATTGATGCGATCGGGATCGTTGGCTTCCTTCGGATTGTTCGGATCGAAGTCCGGCAGCGACACCATCGCCACGATCTCGCCGGTGCGCACATTGCTGACGATGCCCGAGGCCGCCTTGGCGTGGAACTTGTCCTTGGCCTTTATCAATTCGTCACGCAGCGCATGCTCGACCCGCAGATCGACCGCGAGCTCCACCGGCAACTGCTGGCGGTCGGTGGCGAAGCCGGCGCGGTGCAGGTCGGCGAGGCCGTTGGTATCGAGCCACTTCTCGATGCCGGCAATGCCCTGGTTGTCGATATTGACGAGGCCGATCAGGTGCGCGACCTCTTGGCCGCTGGGATAGACCCGCTTGTTCTCTCGCAGGAAGCCGATGCCGGGAATGCCGAGGCGATGAATGTCCTGCTGCTGCTGCGGCGTGATCTCGCGCTTCAGCCAGACGAATCCCTTGCGCGTCATGATGCGCTGGCGCACCTCGGCGGTTTCGAGATCCGGCAATGTCGCGGTCAGGAGCTCGATCGCCTCGTCCTTGTCGATGATGCGGCGCGGCTCGGCAAAGAGCGACGGCGCCTTGACGTCGGTGGCGAGAATGGCGCCATTGCGATCGACGATGTCGGGGCGGGCGGTGGCGACCGCATCCTGCGCGGCATTGCGGCGCAGGCCATGGCCCTCGCCGACCACGGCGAAGATGGCAAGGCGCGCCGCGATCACAGTGTAGATCGCCGCAAACGCGATCATGGTGAAGCCGACCCGGGCGCGCGCCTTGGCGGCTCGGTCCTTGCGCCCGTAGAGCAAGCCGCGGATCAATCGCTGACGCAGCGGTTCGGACGGGCGGGCGGCGGGCAGCGCGGCGTCGGTCATTGCGCCTCCTCCACCGCCGGCGCAGCATCCCGGGCGGGAGCGGCATCCTTGCCGATCATATCGAGCATGGAGCCGATCGGATCGGGGGTTGCCGCGCGGGCAAAGCTCGGCGGCCGCTCCGGCAGGTTCTTGAGCTGATCGTACTGGGTCGCCTCGATCGAGCGCATGCCGAGATAGCGTCCGGCGAGATCCTGCAGCCGCGCCGGATTCTGCAGCTTCGCCCACTCCGCATGCAGCGTCGCGATCGCATCACGCTGCTCGCGGATGTCGGCACGCAACTTCAGCATGGTCTCGGTGCGCACCGTGGATTCCATCTTGATCCGGTAGACATAGGCGGCGGCGAACACCAGCGCACAGATGACGAAGAGATGCACGATCCGCACAGGTCAGCCTCCTCTCATCACGGACTGAAGCGAGGGCCACTCCGGCGGCGCCTCGTCGGGATGGGCAGGGGCCGCCGTGCGCTCGGCGGAACGCAGCTTGGCGGAGCGTGCACGCGGATTGACGGCGAGCTCGGCCTCGCCGGGCACGATGGGACGGCGGGTCAGAATCTCGAAGCTGGGCGCGTGCTGAGCCACTTCCGGCAGGTGGCGCGATCCACCCGCACTCTTGCCGCGCGCGTTGAGGAAATTCTTGACGATGCGGTCTTCCAGCGAATGGAACGAGACCACCGCGAGCCGGCCGCCGGGCTTGAGCCGTTGCTCGGCCGCGACCAGCGCCGTCTGCAACTCGTCGAGTTCCTCGTTCACCGCGATCCGTAGCGCCTGGAACGTCCGCGTGGCCGGATGGATGTCGTTGGGCTTGGCACGCACCACCCGCGCGACGATGTCGGCAAGCCGCCGCGTGGTGGTGACCGGCTCCTCCCGCCGAGCGGCGACGATCGCCCGGGCAATGCCGCGCGACTGTCGCTCCTCGCCCAGGATATAGATGAGGTTCGCGAGGTCGGTTTCGGACGCGGCCGCGATGATGTCGGCGGCGCTCGGGCCATGCTGGCCCATCCGCATGTCGAGCGGACCGTCGAGCCGGAACGAAAAGCCGCGCTCGGCCTGATCGAGCTGCATCGACGACACCCCGACATCCATCACGATGCCGTCGACATGCGTGACGCCTTCGCCGGCGCAGACGTCCGCGAGGTTGGAGAAGCGGTCCTCGACCAGCGTCAGCCGTCCGCCAGAAGCCTCGACCAGCGCAAAGCCGCCGGCAATCGCGGTGCGGTCACGATCGATGCCGATCACCCGCGTGCCGGGCACCTCGAGCAGCATGCGGCTGTAACCGCCGGCGCCGAAGGTGGCGTCGACATAGACGCCGCCCGCGCGCGGCGCGAGCGCCGCCACGGCCTCGACACCCAGCACCGGGACATGGCGCCGATCGGATGGAACCCGAAGCTCCGGGCCTGTTGCCATCATGATGCGCTCCCGCGTGTCCCGCCGTCCCCATGCACGCCGCGCCGGCACAGCCGGCGCGGGCCACCATCCAGGCCGGAAGGCCCGTTGGCGTCCGCATGGAATCTGATGGCCAACCATGGGGTTCCGCGATCGACAAGATACATTGCAGCCTGTTCCAGCGAACCGGCATTCAACCCCAGTAAGCGAGGGTTAACATTAAGGAACCGTTGACGTTCACGCGGAATTTGCAAAACAGCCGCACGGTTTTCTCCGGCGATGTGGCGCCGCGCCAACAATATCATCATAAGTCAATGGAATTTCAGCTCTTTCAGCTCGGTCCAACCGCACGTGGATGTGGACAGCAGCCATCTTGGGCGCGCAAAGCGATTGCACGACAACGTTTATGGCAGGATAGTGAAGGTGTTCATCCCGGACCGATCTTGCCTGCCACATCGTCAGATGCAGCAGGGCAAGCGCGGTCCGGTAATATGGAACTGCTGTCCGGGTAGAGCCGACACGCATTGGAACCCGAGGTTCCGGCATCTCTCGAATGTCGAGTTGCCGCCGCTCTCCCGCCCGGTTTGAGTGTGACATGGTCCAGGGGTCTTTTGCGTCGGGTGGCTCTGCGTCGAAGCGTCAACGGATCCTGCCGTCCACGCCGCCATCACGTCTGCCATCTCCCTGGGTCCACGCTGACATGCTGAAGTTCATGCCGGATTCGTCGGTCATCTCCGACGTCGTCCCATCCGCCAACTACGGCGACCGGCGCAACAACCGCGCTCCCGACATGATCGTGCTGCACTACACCGGCATGCAGGATGCGGAGGGCGCGCTGACACGGCTGTGCAAGCCTGGCACCGAAGTCTCGGCGCACTACGTGGTGCTGGAGGATGGCCGCATCGTACAGTGCGTCCCGGAGGCTTACCGTGCCTGGCATGCGGGGACTTCCTCCTGGGCCGGCGAGACCGACATCAATTCGTGCTCGATCGGCATCGAGATCGTCAACGGCGGCCACGACTGGGGTTATCCGGATTTCCCGTCCCGGCAGATCGCCGCCGTGATCGCGCTGTGCCGCGGCATCATCATCCGCCGCGATATCGCCAGCGATCGCGTGCTCGGCCATTCCGATATCGCGCCAGATCGCAAGAAGGACCCTGGCGAAAAATTTCCCTGGCGCCTGCTGGCGAGTTCCGGTGTCGGCCACTGGGTCCGCCCTGCCCGGATCGTCCCCGGCAACGACGTGCTGCAGCCTGGCATGAGCGGCGACGCGGTGCTGGCGATGCAAGACAAGCTCGCGGCCTATGGCTACGCGGTCCCACGCAACGCTCAGTATGACACGGCGACCGCTGCCGTCGTCGCCGCGTTCCAGCGTCATTTCCGCCCCGAGCTGGTGGATGGTATCGCCGACGCCTCCACGCGGGAGACCCTCAGGGCCCTGCTGGACACCAGGCCGCCGGAGAAGCCGCACTTGACCGCGCTGCCGCCACACTCCATGACGTAGCCGTCAGTCGGCTGGACGGCCGCTCCCGCAGGGATCGAAAGGTCGCGGGGGAGGAAAGTCCGGGCTCCATGGACAAACGGTGCCGGATAACGTCCGGCGGGGGCGACCCCAGGGAAAGTGCCACAGAGAACGAACCGCCGGCGCTACGGCGCAGGTAAGGGTGAAAAGGTGCGGTAAGAGCGCACCGCGTCCGCGGCAACGCGGACGGCATGGTAAACCCCACCGGGAGCAAAACCGAATAGGAACGGCGTCGTGGACAGTTCGCTCTCGGGCGATAACTCCACAGGGCATGTCTGGCTCGACCGTTCGGGTAGGTTGCTCGAGGCAGCGCGCAAGCGGTGTCCCAGAGGAATGGCCGTCACGCATCGCGGGCGCAAGCGCGCGGTGCCCTACAGAACCCGGCTTACAGGCCGGCTGATCTTCGTCACGAAGGGCTCGGCGCATCCCGCCGGGCCCTTCACCCTTTCGGCGCGGCTTTGCTGAAATGCGGCACGATGCGGCCGGTGAAGGACACGAACCGCGCAGAGACCGCATCGCCGATCGCAAGGCCAGGGTCGCCGTGGGCCATCATGCGAAAGCCGTCCGCCATGTCGACGAGCACGATGGCATATGGCACGTGCGCCTTGGCCTCCGGTGTCGCTGCGCGGCGCACCTCGGTGATCGCGTAGAGGACGCCATGGCCGGCGGCCCGATGCGTGCGTGGAGGCTGCGATCCGCACGCCGGACAGAAGCCGCGACGAAAATGCCAGACTGCGGCGCAGGACGGACAATTCTGGTAGGCGATCGCCTCTGCACCCGAGGTCCAGTCGGCGGGATCTGTATCCGGGAGACTCATCGCGTACGCTCCAGCACCATGCTGACATGAGACGACATCACGCCGGCGTCGCCATGTATGAACGCCAGCGACGCATCGCGCACCTGACGCTCGCCTCCCCGCCCGGTCATCTGCAACTGGGTCTCGACGAGATGCGCCATGGCGCCGCCGCAGCCGCAATGACCGTAGCTCAGCAGTCCGCCATGGGTGTTGAGCGGCAGACGGCCATCGCGGCTGAACTCGCCGTTGCGCGCCCGTGCCGCCGCCTCGCCGCGCCCGGCAAATCCCAGCGCCTCGAGCAGCAGCGCCAGCGTGACGGTAAAGCTGTCGTAGACCGCAGCATAGCGGACGTCGGAAATGGCAATCCCGGCCCGTTCACGTGCCCGCGCGCTCGCCGCCGCGGCGCCGACCTGCGCGATATCGGCAAGGGCCGAGACATGCTGGTGCTGGTGCGCCTGGCCGCAGCCGCGCACCCGCACGGCCGGCGCGGCCGTGGGCGCGGCGCTGATAACGAGGGCCGCGCCGCCATCGGACACCGGGCAGCAGTCGAGCAGCTTCAGGGGCGTTGCGATCACGCGCGACGCCATCACATCGGCAACGGTGATCGGCTCGCGATACTGGGCGCCGGGATGGTCCATGGCATGACGGCGCATCAGCACGGCGAACTCGGCGAAATCCTGTTCGGTGACGCCGAAGTCGTGCATGTAGCGCGACGCCAGCAGGCCATAATAGGCGGGAATGGTCGGGCCGAGCGGCACCTCGTAGACGGGATGCCCGACCTGGGCGAGCGTCTGCATGGCGCCGTCCCGCGACACGCCCGTCAGGCGATTCTCGCCGGCGACGACCAGCATGTGGCGGACCCGCCCCGCCGACACCAGCTCATGCGCGAGCATGGCCATCGCAAGGCCCGTGGCGCCGCCGACCTGAACGCCATGGGCATAGTGCGGTTGCAGGCCAAAATGCTCGGCAAACACCGTAGCGAGCATCAGATGCGGCATCGTTGTGGAGTAGCCGCAGAGCACGCCATCGATGTCGCGGCGCGTCAGACCGGCGTCCGCGAGCGCCGTCTCGGCGGCCATGCTCATGAGGTCGAGCGTGCCGCGCCCCTCGTGCCGCCCGAACGGCGTCAGCCCGACGCCGGTGATGAAGCTCATCGCCCTGTCTCTCCCTCGTCGCGACGTTTCGTCCTTGCATCGCTGTTGCCGCGGACGAATCCAAGGCTAGCGCGGTTTGCGGCGCGGCCGTCAGAAGGCTCGGCGCATGGCTGCAGGCGGCGGCTGCATGCCCGCGGCGCTCAGGCGCGCCGTCAGATCGCCTGGCATCCCATGAACGGCGAGGTCGCCCGGGCGCGATGACTGCCAACAGCAAACGGCCCGGCATCTCTGCCGGGCCGTTGTCGTGTCGGCGGTCATTCCGCGGCGGAGACGCGATCGACGCCATCCTCGCCGAGCGCGCCGAACTCCAGCACCTGGCGTTCGAACAGACCGCGGTAGATGCCGCCGGGCCGGCGCACCAGGGAGGCGTGGTTACCTTCCTCCGCGATCCGGCCGCGCTCGAACACCAGGATGCGGTCGAGCGAGCGGACCGTGGACAGCCGGTGAGCAATCACGATCGCGGTGCGGCCGTGCATCAGCCGCTCCATCGCCTCCTGGATCAGCGCCTCCGATTCCGAATCGAGGCTCGAGGTCGCCTCGTCCAGGATCAGGATCGGCGCATCCGCCAGGAACGCCCGCGCCAGCGCCACGCGCTGGCGCTCGCCACCGGACAGCTTCACGCCGCGCTCGCCGACCAGCGTGCCATAACCGGCCGGCAGGCGGGCGATGAAGTCATGCGCGTTGGCGAGACGCGCGGCATGCTCGATCGCCGCCTGCGACGCACCGGGGCGACCGTAGGCGATGTTCTCGGCCAGCGACCGGTGGAACAGGATCGGCTCCTGCTGCACGATCGCGATCTGGCTGCGCAGCGACTGCTGCGTCGCGTGCCGCACGTCCTGCCCATCGATCAGCACCCGCCCGGAGGAGACATCGTGCAGCCGCTGGATCAGCTTCACGAATGTGGTCTTGCCCGAGCCGGAGCGGCCGACGAGGCCGATCCTCTCCCCCGCCCGGATATCGACGGACAGGCCGCTGTAGAGCGGCGTGGAGTGGCCACCATAGTGGAAGGTGACGTCGTCGAAACGAATCGCGCCGCCGGTGACATCGATCGGCCGTGCATCGGGTGCATCCGCAATGCCGATCGGCTCGTCATGGATCGCGACCAGTTCCTCCATCTCGTTGACCGAGCGCTGCAGGTGGTTGATGTGCATGCCGATGTCACGGAGATAGCCATGGATGACGAAATAGCTCGTCATCACATAGGTGACGTCGCCGGCCGACGCCCGGCCGGACAGCCACATCAGCAGCGCGCCGCCGACCACCGCGGTGCGCATGCCCAGCAACAGCACGAGTTGCGCCGTTCCGGTGCGGGTATAGCGCCGCCACGTCCGCCCGGTGCGATGCTTCCAGTTGCGCAACACGCCGGCCAGTCGCTCGTCCTCGCGAGACTCGGCGCCGAACGACTTGACCACCGCATTGCACCCGAGCGAATCCGCCAACATGCCGCCGAGCCTGGTGTCGGAGGCGTTCGACGATCGCGCCGCAGGAGCGATATAGTAGGTCGAGAACACCACCACCATCGCCACATAGGCGATGGTACCGATGGCGATCACGAGCCCCAGCAGCGGCCATTGCAGGCCAAGCAGCAGCATCGAGCCGAGCAGCACCACCAGTGACGGCAGCAGCGCCATCAGCAGGGTGTCGTCGAGCAGATCCAGCGCGCCCATGCCGCGGGTGATCTTGCGCACCGTCGAGCCCGAGAAGCTGTTGGCGTGCCAGTCGGTGGAAAAGCGCTGCACGCGCCAGAACGCATCGCGCGCGACATCGCTCATGATGCGCAGCGTCAGCGCGACGATAGCCTGAAAGCCGGCGTGCCGCAGCACCACCGACATCAGGCCAAGCCCGATGATCGCTGCGAACGCAACGAACGCCGCGTCACGGCCGAGCGACGGATCGCTCGCGCCATGGGCGACGGCGTCGACCAGCCGGCCCGCATAGTATGGCATGAACACGTCGGCCAGCGTCGACGCGGCCAGCGCGAGACAGATCGCCGTCAGCCGCCAGGGCTGACGGCGCCAGTGACGGAAGACGAAAGGAAGAACCGTGCGGAACGCATCCGCCGGCTTTTGACGAAGACGGGTCATTGATCGATCCGGCCACGCGTACGCGCAAGCCGGCTCCATGGCAGAGGACACGACAGCCGCGACCGTGCGCAGCCAGTGTCTGAGAACGAAAACGAGGGTGGAACGTCTAGCGACGCAGCCGGACGGTCGTCAGACCTGCGCCCGGCGGATCCCAGGACCGCGTGAGGTCAACCGAGGATCCGGAAGTCGACGCACGCGGGAGCGATGAGCAGGAAAGTCGTCTTCATGCAGCTCCTCCTGGTTGGCGTGGCCGGGTCGCGATGATGCGGCATGCAGCCGCAAAAAGTGAATGCCGAAGCAATGGGCAACAATTGCGGCAGGATTTTGCCGAGCGGCGCCGATCGACGCAATGAAACGCGGCACGACAACGTGTCGCACCGAACCACGCCATCGCGGCAATGTCAGAACTGAAAGTACAGAAACTCGAGGCGCTGCCACATGCCGAACAGCGACAACGCCAACGCCACCGCGCTCACCAGCGCCCAGGCCGGATCCGGACGCCAGCGCAACCAGGCCCGCTCCGGCGCACGGCGGTATTCCCGATAGCCGAAAATCTGCGGCACGTTGGGCAGCAGCACCGCAATCGCCAGCGCACCGCCGACCGCGCCGAGGCCAACCCGGAACAACGGCTCCGCACCAAGCAGCACCGGCAGGTCCATCAGGCGCAGGATGCCAGGCGAGACATAGGCCGCACTGTCGGCCTCTCGCCCGAACAGCGCCTGCAGCATCCGCCACGCCCCTATGAAGGTGCCGGCGCGGAAGAACACCCAGGCCAGCACCACCGCCGCGAAGGTCACCAGCCAGCCGACACCGTGCGCGAGCGTCGATGACGCCAGGGCGGTCTTGCCGAACCGCTCGGTGGCCACCCGCCAGATGTGATTGATGATCAGATAGCAACCGTGCAGACCGCCCCAGATCAGGAAATTCCATCCGGCGCCGTGCCACAGGCCGCCGAGCAGCATGGTAACCAGCAGGTTCTGGTAGCGCCGCAACGACCCCTGCCGGTTGCCGCCGAGGGGAATGTAGAGATAGTCGCGCAGGAAGCGCGACAGCGTGATGTGCCAGCGCCGCCAGAACGCGATGATCGAGGTCGCGCGGTACGGCGAGCGGAAGTTGACCGGCAGCCGGATGCCGAACAGCAGCGCAAGCCCGATCGCCATGTCCGAATAGCCGGAGAAATCGAAATAGATCTGCAGCGTGTAGGCAAGGGTCGCGAGCCACGCCCAACCGGCGGTCACGGTGCCGCCGGCGTCGACATGGGCAAACACCGGCGAGACAAATTGCGACAGGTTGTCGGCGATCACCACTTTCTTGAACAGCCCGGCGGCGAAGATCGCGACGCCGCGTGCCGCAAGCACCGCGGAGCGTCCGGAGCGCGCGCGCTTGAACTGCGGGATCATCTCGGCGTGATGCACCAGCGGCCCGGCGATCAGGTGCGGGAAGAACGAGACGAACAGCGTGTAGCTGACGATGTCACGCTCGACCCGCGCGCCGCGCATGACATCGACCAGGTAGGCGATCTGCTGGAAGGTGAAGAAGGAGATGCCGAGCGGCAGCACGATGTCGGCGAACGGCAGCGGCGCGCCGGTGAGCGTGCTGAGGCTGTCGAGCAGGAAGTTGGTGTACTTGAAATATCCCAGCGCGACGAGATTGATGACGACGCCGAGCGAGCCTACGGCGCCGCGGATCGGCCATCAGCAGCCCGAAGCCGAAATTCATGGCGATCGAGGCGAGCAGCAGCAACAAATAGACCGGCTTCCAGGCGCCGTAGAACACCAGGGACGCGGCGAACAGCACCAGGATGCCGGCCCGGGGGGAATGCAGCCGGGCGACCGCGAACGCCAGCGCGACCGCCGGCAGGAACTGGAAGACGAAAGTGAAGGACGAGAACAGCATCGGCTAGCGAGGGAGCTGCGACATCAGATAGCGGGTGTAGATCGGCACGCCCGATGCGTTGACGTGCATCTCGTCGGAAAAATTCGCGATCGCCAATCCCGGGACGTCCGTGACGACCAGCGTCTCGAAACGACAGCGCTTGCCGGCCGCGCGCAGCAGGGCGTTGATGTCGGCTTCATCGTTCATCCAGGCCGTGTCGGCGCGACGGTCCCCGGGCACCCAGGGCGGATTAACCACCGTCAGCTTGCGCGAGGCTGCCGCGATGTCGCACAAGGCCTCGATCGCGTAGCGGGCCTTCGGCCCATCCGTACGCCAGCGGGCATAGTGCGGATGACCGCCGAGATTGTCCCGCCCCTGGGCTTGCCGGGTCAGGCGGATCACCCCGCCATCCGGCGGCACAGACGACGTTGTCGCCACGTTCTGCTGCTGTGCCAGCCGCGCCTCGAACGCATCGTGGATGTAACGCACCAGGGTGCCGACGCGCATCGGCAGGAACGTGACCAATTGCGTGCCGACGTCGAGCCGGGCCGCGACGTCGAGCGGATAGACGCCCGCTGACTTCACCCCCTCGTTGAAGATGAACGGCGCCACACTCACGACCACATGGGCGTCGCGGAAAACGTCCGGATAGGCCCGCGCGGCCGCGGCCACCGCAAGCGGCTCGCCGGCATCATAGGCGATATTGACAGCATAGCCTGGCGGCTTCCCCAGCAGCTCACCGGCCAGCACCGGATCGACCCCGTATTCGGTGCGGCTCTCGCCAGCGAAGATCAGCTTGGGATGGGATTGCAGCAGCGGCAGACGAACCGCAAGAAGGCGAGGAATATCAGTATGAACGCGATTGGCGAGGGCGAGCAGGCCGGCAAAGCCGACCAGCCATGCCCCGAGCGTCAGCACCAGCGCGCCCGCGATCCAGCGCGCCGCCGCGCCGGCGATCCCGGGCTCAGCAAACGAATTGTCCGGACGAGAAAACGACCAACCTGCCATGTCGGGGGTTCAAGCACGAACCCGGCCGGCGAACAATATCCAGCTTCAGTGCGCGTCCGGCGGGGGGCCGGCCATGTTGGGGCGGTCGACAAAGTATACCAGCGACCCCAGGACGACATAAAATATCGACAACATCAGAAATGAATCGGCATAGCTCATCACGGCCGCCTGGCGGTGCACGATCATGGACAGCTGCTTGAGGGCCATCATCGACGCATCACCCATGCCCTGAAACCTCTGCGTCAGCATGTTCAGCGTCTCGGTCGCGGTCGCATTGCCCCAATTGACCTTGTCGTGCAGGCGCGAGATGTGCAGGTCGGTGCGGTGGTTGAGCGCGGTGTTGATCAGCGCAAGGCCAACCGCTCCGCCGAGGTTGCGGGTCAGGTTGAACAGCCCCGACGCATTCTTGACCATCGACGGCGGCAGGGTGCCGAGCGCGATGTTGTTGACCGGCACCATCGCCATCATCATGCCGATGCCGCGGCACACCTGCGGCAGGAACAGCTCCCAGAAATCATAGTCGCGGGTCAGCCAGGTCATCTGCCAGGTGCCGAGCGCGAACATCCCAAGCCCGAGCACGATCATCAGGCGCAGGTCGACCTTCTGCATCAGCCGGCCGACCAGCGGTGCGGTCATGAACATCGCAATGCCCGAGACGAACATGGTCTCGCCGATCATCAGCGCGCTGTAGCCGCGGATCTCGGCAAGATAGCGCGGATAGATATAGGTCAGGCCGTACAGCCCGATGCCGATGCAGAACGAGAACATGCTGCCGAAGGCGAAGTTGCGGTTCTTGAACGACCGGATATCGACGATCGGCTCCTTCGCGGTCAGCACGCGGTAGAAGAAAACGATGGCCGAGACGCCACAGATCACCACGCAGGTCGCGACCGTGTCGTCGTCGAGCCAGTCGTACTGCGGCCCTTCCTCGAGCACATACTCCAGCGCGCCGAGGAAACCCGCCATCGAGAACAGGCCGACCCAGTCGAAATGGTCGAGCAGCGCCAGGTTCGGCTTGTCGAAATCGACCAGCGCCAGCACGCCGACCGTGATGCCGATGCCCGGCAGCACGTTGATGAAGAACAGCCAGTGCCACGACAGCGCGTCGGTCAGATAACCGCCGACGGTGGGGCCGACGGTCGGCGCCAGCGTCGCGACGAGGCCGATGATCGGCGCCACGATGTGCAGCTTGTTGCGGGGGAACACGGTATAGGCCGACGCGAACACGGTCGGGATCATGCCGGCGCCGAGGAAACCCTGGATCGCGCGCCACAGGATCATCTGGCCGATCGACGACGTCAGGCCGCACATCAGGCTGGCGGCGGTGAAGCCGGCAGCCGAGATGGCGAACAGGTAGCGTGTGCCGAGGGCCCGCGACATGAAGCCGGACAGCGGAATCGCGATCACTTCCGCGATCAGGTAGGCGGTCTGCACCCAGGAGACTTCATTGGACGACGCCGACAGGCCCGCCTGGATCTCCGACAGCGACGCCGACACGATCTGGATGTCCAGGATGGACATGAACATCCCGAACACCATGATCAGGAAGGCAAAGATGCGCCTGGGCACCAGCCGCTCGGAGACGGCCGGGGCGGCGGCCATCCCGCCTGCCCCACCCATGGTCGGATTGCCTGCACTCGGTCCGGACATGACGTCGCGTCCTGTTTTGATGGCGGCGGGGCGCCGCTCCGCTCGCGTCAGTCGGCCGCGCGGGTGTCGATGTGGACGACCACGGACATGCCGGCGCGCAGCAGGTTCTCGCGCGCCACGTTGGCCGGAACACGGATGCGCACAGGCACGCGCTGCACGATCTTGGTGAAGTTGCCGGTGGCGTTGTCGGGCGGCAGCAGCGTGAACACCGAGCCGGACGCCGGCGACAGGCTCTCGACGGTGCCTTCGATCTTGCGGCCGCTGACACCATCGACAGTCAAGCTCACCGGCTGGCCGGGCTTGAGGCGGCCGAGCTGGGTTTCCTTGAAGTTGGCGTCGATGAACACGTCGTCGAGCGGCACGACATTGGCGAGACGCTGGCCGACCTGGATATAGTCGCCCTCGTTGACGAGACGATTGGAGAACGTGCCGTCCACCGGCGCGCGCACCTCGGTGAAGGCGAGATCACGCTCGGCCTTGGCGAGCGAGGTCTGCAATTCCCCGAGTTGGCGCTGAGCCTCGACTTGCTGGGCCTTGATGACATCGACGTTGCGCTCGGCCGCAACCAGCGCCGCCTGCGCGCTCTGCACCGCAGCGACCGACTGGTCGCGCGTCGCCTGCGACTGCTCGAACGTCGCCTTCGAGGCAAAACCCTTGTCGCTGAGCTGCAACTGGCGGTCAAAATCGAACTGAGCGCGCTTGGCGGCGGCCTGGCTCGATTCCAGCTGGGCGCGGGCCTGCTCGACCATGCTCACCTGTGCGTCCGCCTGGCGGCCGATGCGGGCAATGGTCGCTTCCTGGGTCGCGATCTTGGCGCGCGCGGAGTCCGCTGCGATCTTGTAATCGCCGTCGTCGATCTTGATCAGCACATCGCCGGCGCGCACGCGGCTGTTGTCCTTGGGGGCGATGCGGGCGATGTGGCCAGCGACACGGGCGCCGATCAGGGTGTTGTTGGCACGGACATAGGCGTCGTCGGTGGTAACGATGAAGCGCCCCACCAGCGCGTAATAGCTGCCATAGGACACGGCAGCGATCGCGAGCACCGCGGCAATGCCCATCAGCACCAGCCTGCGGCGATTCGGAGCGGCCGGCGCTGCCTGAACGGCGGCGGCTGCAGCCACCGGCGCCTCGGCCGCGGGAGCTGGCGTGTTGCGGTCGGGGGCGGCGTCCTGGCGCGCCTCGGCTTGCGGCCGGGTGGAGGCGTGGGGGTCGAACGGGGCGACATCGGAGTCCGGACGAACGATCCGGGCAGTTTGGTCACGTCCAGCGGCCATGAAGGCCTCCTTGTTCTTGCATCCGATTGGAAATCGACTCGCGCAAAGCCGACGATCCAACGCCCCCACAGCGCCGGTTGCTGCAATGCGCCATCAAGTCAAATTACCATTGACCGAACGGTTCGGTCAACATAACTTTCTTAGGACGCTTCCAGGAAACCGCTGTCAGGAGCAAGGAAGCCTCCGATAGGCTGTCCAGGACCATAGCGGCATCCTGCTACCTAAACGTTGCTACCGCTCAGACAAGAGGCCGACCGCTCCCATGACCACCCCCGTCGCGCTCAAAGTTCCCGCCGTCGAGGAGGATTCGTCCAAGCGCCGCCAGATCCTGGACGGCGCGCGCCGGATGTTCATGGAATTCGGGTTCGATGCCGCCAGCATGGGGGAAATCGCCAGGACGGCCGGCGTCTCCAAGGGCACCCTCTACGTCTACTTTGCCGACAAGTGCGCGCTGTTCCAGGCCATCGTCGAGGAGATCGCCCAGATCCACGGCCGGATCGGCGCCGATATCGATCTCGATGATCATGACGTCCCCGGCTCGCTGCGCCGGTTCGGCATGGCCTACATGGAACTGCTGTGCCGGCCGGACGGCGGCTCGGCGGTGCGCACCATCATGGCGATCGCCGAACGGATGCCCGAGATCGGCCGCCGCTATTACTCGACCATCATCGCCGGCAGCATCAACCGCCTGGCCCAATACCTCGCCGCCCAGTCCAAGGCGGGAATCCTCGCCATCGACGACCACGAACTCGCCGCCGAGCAGTTCCTGAAGAGCTGCCAGGCGACATTATTCCTGCCGTTCGTGTTCCAGACTACGCCCTCGCCGTCGCGCGAGCGCATTGCCTACGTCATCGACAGCGCGGTGCGGATGTTCATGGCGGCGTACGGCGCCGGGACGAAGCGCTGACCGTTCAGCGGTCGGAATCGCGAATCCGCGACTCGTCCTCGATCGTCGCCTCATCGTCCTTCGACAGCTTGCCGGAGAAGATCCTGCGCATCTGGCGCGAGATCGATCCGGTGACACCGACATCGCGGGCAGCATAGCTGCCGCTGCGCTGCATGGCGCGCGCGGCGACCTGGTCGCCAGCCACCGCCGCCGGCTGGCAGATGATGCGCCCGCTGGCGCGCCGCATCAGGTCCACATGAATGTGGTCGTAGTGATAGACGTTCGAGCCCGGCGCCAGCACGGTATTGAACAGCTGACATGCGCCGCCCTGGACGTCGCGCAGGAAGCCCTGCTCCTCCGCAAGCCCGCGCCAGCCGTCCTTGACCAGGATCCGCCGGCCGTCGGCCAGCGTGAAGCCGGCGACATCGAGCGCATTGCCGAACGCATGCTCGGAGATGTGGGCGTTGGGATTGCCGTTCATGCCACGACAGGAATAAGCCGAGATCTGCTTGATCTCGACTACCGGCGCGCCGAACCAGCGCATCGCCGCCGGTTGTACGCTGTCGGCGATCCAGCGGTCGAGCATCGACACGATCGGGCAGGCGAGTGTCGCGGCCGGCTTGACCGCCACGGGACCGATCGCGGCGACCGGCGGCGGCTGCGCCGTGCCGAGCCGTGGCAGCGGCGCTTCGGCCTGAGGCTCACGCCCCGGCGAATAGTTCGGCCGCGCATAGCGCTGGCCGCCATCGGCCGGCATCGCCGCCTCGGGGCTCCCCTCCGCCGGCAGCTCGATCTCATCGCCCGAGGACGATGCAACGCCCGGTGCACGCAGCGAAACCGGCCCCTGTCCGCCACCGCTCATCGACGGCTGCGTTCGATAGGCGCCGTTCGCCGGCGCAGCGGCCGGATAGCCCGACGGCTGCGGGGATTGGGAGATCGGCCAGCGCGGCTGGCCGTTTGGAATGCCGCCCGGCGGGCGAATCTCGTCGGCAAAACCGGTGGCGCTGCCGCTGTCGAGCGCAGCAACCTTGAGAGGAAAGTCGGCGCCGCACACACCCGGCCCGCTGATCGGATCGATGCGCACCAGGCCCGCGGTCTCGCGCACCGCGCCGGATTTCAGGCATGCCAATTCGGCCTCGTGCCGCCAGGCTTCCCGCTCCGCGGTCTGGAAGAAACCACGGCCACAGCCCGCGAGGGATACGAGGACGATGGAGCCGACGAGATACAAACGAACTCCGCGCGTCATGCGCGCACGTTCGGCGAATTTACTTAAGGACTCTTCAACACGTTGTTTTTATGGATTTTTTACCATACCAAGCGATTGCAACCTTTCGCCGGCTGCGGCGTTGACGAGCGCCGGATTCCGAAGCCGCGGGAACACGGACAGTCCTGGTGCGTAATGGGCACTGCCGCTGTGGCAGACCGAGCTTCGGATCCCAAGGCCACGATGTCGGAACAGGGAGACCTCTCCATGACCTTCACCGGCCGGTTCAACCTGATCGTCGCCTATGCCGCGCTCGCCTTTGTCGGCGCGATCGTGCTCGGACTGTTCTAGTGTCCCAAATCCGAAGTTCGCTCGATTTCGCGGCGAGCGCTTTCGTGAACTTCGGATTCGACAAGGACATGAGCAAGATAGGATTTCGAGTGTCCTGATCGGTTCGCAAGTTCGTACCGGAGTAGCTGCAACTGCAACGAACTTGCGAACCGGGACACTAGCCGAGACGCCGCACGACCATGCCATTCGCTTGAACCTTCGCGCTCCCGCCCACACCAACCGCAAAAGGCAGGGAGAGCGCGATGACCCACTGGCATGGACTGCAGGTTCGCTCGTTCACCACAATCGCAGCATCACTTCACATGCGCCGCAGCGTCATGGCCGGACTGCTTGCCGCCGGCCTCTTCGGCGCCGCCGTGCCGGCGGGCGCGGGACCGCTGACGCCCTTTCCGCTGTTGCCGCTGCCTCTGCCGATCGCACCGCCGATCGCCATGCCGGCAGAACCGCAGGCCACGCCACAGATCGAGGCCGATGCAGATGCCGTCGTCGCCGAGCGTCCGGCCCGCTTCAAGCGGCAGATCGTCGCCTACCAGACCCGCGAAACGCAGGGCACGATCGTGATCGACACCTCCAACACCTATCTCTATTACGTGCTCGGCGGCGGCCGGGCCCTTCGCTATGGCATCGGTGTGGGCCGGCAAGGCTTCACCTGGTCGGGCACCCAGGCAATCACGCGCAAGGCGGAATGGCCCGACTGGACGCCGCCCGCGGAGATGCTGGCGCGCCAGCCCTATCTGCCGCGCTTCGTCGCCGGCGGCCCGCAAAACCCGCTCGGTGCGCGCGCCATGTACCTTGGCGGTACGGCGTACCGCATTCACGGCACCAACAATCCGTCGACCATCGGCGGACATGTCTCGTCGGGCTGCATCCGCATGACCAACGACGACGTCATCGACCTCTACGGCCGCGCCAGCGTCGGCACCAGGGTCGTGGTGCTGCCTGCCGAGCGCCATGCCTCCACGGCGACCATGCCGCGGGGCTGATCGTCGTCGCGGCCACGCTGGCAACCTCCGACCGGCGACATGTACGACCTCGCAGCTTCACGACACACCGGCTTGCCGACAAAACGGTATCTCGACGCCCACGGGACGCGCTAGTCTTCGAACCTTCACTTGGTCGGGGACCCCATGCGCGTCAAGACACTGCTGCTCGGACTGGCGGCGCTCGCCATCTCGTTCATCGTCAGCCTCAAGGTGATGAACTTTGTGTCGCCGCCGCCGGGCAGCGTCGTACCTGTTTTGGTCAAACTGCCGCCGTTGCCGCCGCCGACGCGGACATCCCGGATCATCGCGCCGGTCGCGATCTCGTTCGAGGCCATTCGTACCGCCGCCGAGCGCGCCGCGCCGCGCAACTTCACCGGCAAGGCGGACAACCCGGTCGGACAGATCCTGCAGAACGCCGACATCAACTGGACCGCCGAGCGCGGTCCGATCGCGGCGACCGGCGCCAACAACCAGCTCACCATCACGGCTCCCCTCACCGGCAAGCTCAACGTCACCGGCTCGCTGTCGGCCAACGCCGCAAACGCGCTCGGCGGCCTGATCGGCGGCAACATCGGCAAGCAGCTCGGCAACATCGCGATCAAGTCCGTCAACGCCGACGCCGACATCCGCGGCAACGTCACCGTCACCTCGCGGCCGCTGCTGACCGAACACTGGCGGATCGAACCCAACCTTGCCGCGCAGGTCACCGTCGGCGACACCGGCATCACCGCTGGCGGCATACGGATCGGCGTCCCGGCCCAGGTCAAGCCGGTGCTGGACAAGCTGGTCGGCGAGCAGGTCGCCGCCATCCAGCAACGGGTCCGCAACGACCCGGTGCTGGAGCAGAACGCGCGGCAGCAATGGACCAAGATGTGCCGCTCCATCCCGCTGCCACGAGCAGCGCCCAACCTGCCGGACCTGTTCCTCGAGATGCGCCCCACCAAGGCCGTCGCGGCCCAGCCGCGTCTCGACGCCGCGAACCTCATCCTGACGCTCGGCGTCGAGGCCGAGACGCGGATCCTGCCGACCAAGACGACACCCACCTGCCCGTTCCCGGCGCTGCTCGACATCGTGCCGCCGATCAACAATGGCAGCATGGCCATCGGCGTGCCGATCGACCTGCCGTTCAGCGAGGTCAACGCGATCGTCAATGCGCAGTTGAAGGGGCGGACGTTGCCCGAGAACGGCGACAGCGCAGTGGCCGTCACCGTGCGCAGTGCCTCGGTGACCCCATCCGGCGACCGGCTGCTGATCTCGCTCGACGTCGACGCTGCCGAGACCAAGAGCATCTTCAGCCTCGGTGCCCAGGCGACTGTACATGTGTGGGGCCGCCCCGCCCTCGATCAGGCAAAGCAAATCCTGCGGCTGACCGACATCGAGCTGGCGGTGGAATCCAAGGCGGCCTTCGGCCTGCTCGGGCCGGCTGCACGAGCCGCGGAACCATACCTGCGCAACATGCTGGCGGAGAAGGCCACCATCGACCTGAAACCATTCGCCGCCAACGCCCGCCAGCGCATCGAGGCCGCGCTGGCGGACTTCCAGACCGGCACGGACGGGGTCAAGGTTCGCACCGGAATCGACAGCATCCGCCTTGTCGAGGTCGCATTCGACAACGAAACGCTGCGGATCATCACCGAAGCCACCGGCTCCACGCGCGTCACCGTCACCGCTCTTCCGGCACCTTGATCTTCCGGCACCTTGAGAGGCCGTCGGCGCGCCCCTTACCGCGGGTTCCCGCGCGACCACGCGCATCACCGCGCTGTGAACGCAGCGGCTTAGTATCCGGCGCGGACACGCTGGCCCAGGGCCCGGTCTGTTATGTAGAGATGCGCGCTTGTCGAGTCGCCGTCCGATATTGCAGCATGTTGCGGGCGGCGCTCCAGAAACATTTGGACACAAACGACCATGCATCTATCCGCGACGCAGGTGAAACCGGAGCGAGGACCGACAATGGCGACCGTTCCACCGCACATTCTCGTCGTCGAGGATGATCGCGAAACGCGAGCGCTGATCGCCCGTTACCTGCGGGCCAATGGCTGCAACGTGATGGTCGCCGCCGATGGCCACGAGATGGATCGACACATCGCCAACAGCCGCGTCGACCTCATTGTGCTCGACCTGATGCTGCCCGGCGAAGACGGCCTCAGCCTGTGCCGCCGGCTGCGCGCGTCGTCCCAGCTTCCCGTCATCATGCTCACCGCCCGCGGCGAGGATGTCGATCGCATCGTCGGCCTGGAGATGGGGGCGGACGACTATCTCGGCAAACCATTCAACCCGCGCGAACTGCTCGCCCGCATCAACGCGGTGCTGCGCCGCCAGGCCGCAGCGGTGACTGCCAGCTCCCTCAAGGGCACCACCGCGCTCGGCTTTCTCGGCTGGCGCATCGACCTGCGGCTGCGTGAGCTGCGCAACCCGGAAGGCGCCCGCGTCGCACTCACCAGCGCGGAGTTCGATCTGCTGCAGGCGTTTTGCGAGCGTCCCGGCCGCGTGCTGTCGCGCGACAACCTGCTCGACCTGACGCAGGGCCGTGCCTCGGGCTCGTTCGAGCGCAGCATCGATGTGCTGGTCAGCCGGATCCGCCGCAAGCTGGAGCGCGGCCCGGGCGAGACCGACATCATCAAGACGGTGCGCTCCGGCGGCTATCTGTTCACTCCGGTGGTGGACCCCTCGTGACCGCGATCCGGCAGTTTCTTGCCTTCTTCAGCGTTCGCCGGATCAGCGGCCAGATCGCGATGCTGGTGGCCGCGTTGCTGATCACGGGCCAGCTCATGGTCACGGCGTTCTTCTTTTTCCACCGCACCAACTCACAGCCGGCGCCGGAGCGGCCGCGGCGCGAACTCGGCACGCTGGCGCAACTGATCAGCGCGACGCCCCTGCCCGATCGCCCGCGCGTCCTCGACGATGTCCGCCGGGCCTTCCCGCTGCTGGCGATCGACCTGTCCAGACCCAATCCCGAGGCGGCGCACAACGATCCGGTCAAGCCGCCCCCGGGTTACCCGTTACGGCTTGCACCCGGCTTTCATGCCTTCATGCTGCCAGGTCCGGACAACCACGTCGGCATCCGCCTGCCCGACGGCGCCCTGTTGACCGCGCGGCTCGGGATGGACCGCTCGCCGCCCTGGCTCGCGATGCCGTGGGCGGTGATGCTGCCGTTCGTCCTTGTCAGCTTCACCCTGCTCGGCCTGTGGGCGGCCCGCGCGCTGGGCGCGCCGTTGTCGACCTTTGCGACCGCGGCCGAAAACTTCAGTCTCAACAGCACCGCGCCCCCCCTCGCGGAAAGCGGCCCCGAGGAAATCCGTTCGCTGGCGCGGGCGCTCAATCGCATGCGCGAGCGCATCACTACGCTGATGAACGACCGCACACGGATGCTGGCGGCGATCAGCCATGACCTGCGCACACCGATCACCCGACTGCGGCTGCGCTCCGAATTCATCGAAGACGAGATCCACCGCCGGCAGACACTCATCGACCTCGACCAGATGCGCGCGATGCTGGAGTCCGTGCTGTCGTTCCTGCGCAACGACCATACACGGGAATCGGTGACGCTGGTCGATCTGACCGCAATGCTGCATCTGATCTGCGACCAGTTCTCCGATCTCGGCCACAAGGTCAGCTATCGCGGTCCGGCCCGTGCGACCATCGTCGCACGGCCGGACGATCTGCACCGCGCCGTCACCAATCTGGTCGAGAACGCGGTGCGCTTCGGCACCGTCATCAACATCAACCTCGGCATCTCCGACCAGCAGGCCATCATCGAGGTCGAGGACGACGGTCCGGGAATCGACGACGCCCGCAAGGCGGCGATGCTGGAACCTTTCGTGCGCGGCGACGAGGCCCGCAACATGGACGAATCCACCGGCTTTGGCCTTGGGCTGTCGATCGCCCGGGCCATTGTTACCGCACACAACGGGATGCTCTCGCTGCTCAACCGCGAGCCCACCGGATTGACGGTACGCATCGTGCTGCCCCGCGGCGCGGAGCGCAAATCCGCGGCCTAGCTCCGCCATCGACCGCGAAGCGGAATATCAATCCGATCATATGGATGACCGAGTTTTGCGCTTGCTGCCCGCAACGAAGCTGGGCAGGATCGCCGCACAACAAGCCGCGCAGGTCTCCGGACGCCCGATGCCCAAGCGCGGCCCCAAGAGGGAGAACGCTGAAATGAAGTCGCTCGTCGCCGCCTGCTGCGCCGCCACCATGGCGCTGGCCAGTTCCTCGATCGCCGCCCGGGCCCAGATCTCTGACGACGTGGTCAAGATCGGGGTCCTCACCGACATGTCGAGCCTCTATGCCGACGCCACCGGCAAGGGCTCCTTGATCGCGGTCGAGATGGCCGCCGCGGATTTCGGCGGCAAGGTCAAGGGCAAGCCGATCCAGATCGTATCCGGTGACCATCAGAACAAACCGGACGTCGGCGTCGGCATCGCCCGCAACTGGTTCGACAACGAGAAGGTCGATGCGGTGTTCGACGTGCCGACATCGTCGGTCGCGCTGGCGATCCAGCAACTCACCCGCGACAAGAACAAGGTGTTCATCAATTCCGGTGGCGGCACCTCCGACCTGACCGGCCCGGCATGCTCGCCGACCACCGTGCACTGGACCTACGACACCTACGCGCTGTCGAATGTGGCCGGCCGCGCCATGGTCCAGCGGGGCGAGGACAGCTGGTTCTTCATCACCGCCGACTATGCCTTCGGCGCCGCGCTGGAGCGTGATGCCTCCAACGTGGTGAAGGACACCGGCGGCAAGCTGCTCGGCAACGTCCGCCATCCGCTCAACTCCTCGGACTTCTCGTCCTACCTGCTGCAGGCGCAGGCGTCCAAGGCCAAGGTGGTCGCGCTCGCCAATGCCGGCGGCGACACCACCAACGCGCTGAAGCAGGCCGCCGAGTTCGGCTTGATGAAAGGTGGACAGAAGCTGATCGCGCTGCTGCTGGAGATCACCGACGTGCACGGCATTGGCCTGAAGGACGGCCAGGGCCTGATCCTGACCGATGCGTTCTACTGGGACCGCGACGACGACACGCGGGCGTTCTCCAAGCGCTTCATGGAAAAGGTCGGCCACATGCCCACCATGATCCAGGCCGGCCTCTACTCGGCCACCATGCACTACCTGAAGGCCATCGACGCCATCGGCACCGACGACACCACCAAGGTGATGGCGCAGATGAAGGCGACGCCGATCCACGACTTCTTTGCCCGCGACGGTCACATCCGCGAGGACGGCCGCATGGTGCACGACATGTACCTGTTCGAGGTCAAGAAGCCCGAAGAATCCAAGGGCGACTGGGATCTCTACAAGCTGCTGGCGACCGTCCCGGGCGACCAGGCGTTCCGCCCCCTCGACAAGGGCGGCTGTCCGCTGGTCAAGGCGCACTGACCCCATTCTTGGGACCAAAGCGCGTGAAGGGCGCCCCGCTGGGGCGCCCTTTTTTGTCGCGGTAACCTTTCCTGCACGGCGCCGTCTCGGCCCACGCCGAAAACCGGTGTTCATTGCGACAAAAGACACGCTATGATTGCGCCGTCGGCCGACACCGATCCCTGCTGGCACGTGCTGCGCATCGCGGTTTCTTCGATGACCTCCTGGTTTTCTTCACTGCTGTTGTCCGCCGGACGAACCTTGCGCGGTATCATCCGAGCGATGACCGGACCCGCGCGGCCGACGCTTCCCCACACCGAGGAGACCTATCGCTGGCTGTTCGAGAATTCCGTCGACGGCATCTATGTCACGACACCGGCCGGCCAGTTGCTCAACGCCAACCCCGCGCTCGCCCGCATGATGGGTTATCCGACCCCGCAAGACCTGATTGCGGCCGCCGCCGACATCGCCACCCGGGTCTATGTCGATCCCGACAAGCGAGCCGAGTACCAGCGGCTGATGGAGTGCGACGGCATCGTCCGGGAATTCGAATACCAGGTCCGCCAATCGAACGGCACCGTTCTCTGGCTGTCGGACAGCGCCGCCGCGGTACGCGACGCTGGCGGGCGCATCATCCGTTATGAAGGCACGGTGCGCGACATCACCGCACAAAAATCGTCGGAGGCAGCGCTCGCCGAAAGCCGCCAGCGCCTGCAAGAGGTGATCGACACCGTTCCGGCCGTCATCAATGTGAAGAATACCGAACTGCGTTATGTACTGATGAACCGCTACATGGCGCGGATCTTCAACATCGCGCCGGAGGATGCGCTCGGCCGCACCACAAGCGAGATCATGTCACGCTATGGCGCGGCCAAGACCGACGCCAACGACCGCCGCGTGCTGGAGAGCCGGCAGGAGCTCGGCTTCTACGAGGAGGAATACCTCGACTCGAAAGGCACTGCCCGGCAGTGGATGGCCAAGAAGGTCCCGATCGTCGACGATGACGGCAACATCCGCTTCATCGTGACGGTCGCCCTCGATATCGGGGACCGCAAGCGCGTCGAGCAGGAGATGCGTGAGGCGCGCGACGCCGCCGAAACCGCGCTGCGCGATCTGCGCGAGACCCAGAACTCGCTGGTGGAAGCCGAGAAGCTGGCGGCGCTCGGACGCCTCGTCGCCGGCGTCGCCCACGAAGTCAACAATCCGGTCGGCATCAGCCTGACCGTCGCATCATCGCTGCAGCGCCAGACGCGCCTGTTCGCCGAGGAGGTCGAGCGCGGCGAGCTGCGCAAGTCGAGCCTCACCAACTTCCTGAAGATGGCCGGCGAAGCGACAACCCAGCTGATGGACAACCTCAACCGCGCCGCCGAGCTGATCCAGTCGTTCAAGCAGGTCGCAACCGACCGTAATTTCACGGAGCGGCGCGAGTTCGACATTCGCGAATTGACCGAGCAGATCATCACCAGCCTGCGCCCGGGCCTGCGCCGGCAGAATGTCAACCTGACGGTGGACTGCGAACCGGGGCTGGTGCTGAACAGCTATCCCGGCTCCTACGGCCAGATCCTGACCAACCTGTTCCTGAACGCGGTGATCCACGCCTTCCCGGAAGGGCAGCCAGGCCAGATCGACGTCAAGGTTCGCGGCCCGGCGAGCGACAGCGTCGAGGTCCTGTTCGCCGACAACGGGCGCGGCATGTCACCGGACGTGCGGCGGCATGCGTTCGATCCGTTTTTCACGACGAAGCGCAACCAGGGCGGCACCGGGCTCGGACTGCACATCGTCTACAATCTCGTCACCAACCGGCTCGGCGGCCGGATCGGCCTCGAGTCGACCGTCGGCAGCGGTACCCAGATCCAGATCGTGCTGCCGCGTGTGGCACCGTTCGATCGCGCTGCCGAATAGCCGCACGCACGAACGGGCTATGCCAGAGATCAGGTGGCCTTGGCGCGAATCCGGCCGGTGACCGGCCCTGTGCGGACATAGACAACGGCGAGGTCGTTGCTGAAAACCTTCTTCCAGCCCTCGACGTGCTCCATCAGAAGACCGAGCGGCGTGCCGGCATAGAACACGGCGGCGTCGAGGTCGTAGGTTTCTACGATGCGGAAGAAGGCGTCGGGATCCTTGAGCAGCAGTGCATTCCAGTGATCGAGCGCGAAACGTTCACCATACAGCTCCGCGCGGCCGTCGATCAGCGGCTTCATGCCGACCCAGATCATATAGCCGCCAAAACCGTAGTCGTTGAACACCCGCCTGGCGTTGTGTTCGCGCAGGGCGGCGACCGCAGACGCGTAGTTCTCTTCTTCCGGTACCCGAATGTCCCGCACTGTCGCGAACAGGCAGAGCGCGATCGCGGCGACCGCGGTTGCCGGCAGCAGGCCGAAACGACTTGACCGAGCCTCAGGGCGCAGCGCAAGGCCGAACTGATCCGCCACCGGCGTCAGCGCCACGATCGGCAACAGCAGCACGAACACCTCGATGTTGCGCATATGGGCCAACGCCATGTGCAGCAGGCCGAGCGCCAGCAGGATACGGGTCGGCGGCAACCGAACACCGAAATAGAGCGCCGCGCCGATCAACGCCAGCAGCGCCCCCTCGAACATGACGAACACAGAGACATCGACCGGCCGCCATTCCGAGATCACACGCAGCAGTTCACCGAGATCGAGAATCCGATGCGCCGCAAGCAGCGAGTTCCAGCCATAGGGTGTAACGCAGCATGCCGCGAGACAGCACAGCCCGAACACCGCCCATTGCGCGAACAGCTGACGACGACGCTCTGACGGCGCATGCCACAAGGCATCGAGCGCGATCGGTCCGACCAGCATCACGCCGAATACGAAGCTGCCATGCAGGTTGGTCCACAGCACCAGCAGCGGCAACAGACGCCACGACGGCCGCTCCGCGCGGTCGGCCGCGGCGATCAGCCCGGCCCCCCATGCCACCATCACCGGCATCGCCAGCACATGCGGACGGGCGAAGAAGTGAAACGACGACAACGTGAACGCCATGGTGGCGACAAAGCAGGCGTAGGTCGGCGGCAGCCGCTGCCCGAGAACGCGCGTCAGTACGGTGACGGCAAGACTGAGCGCGAGCGCGCAGAGCAAAATCACCCCACTCCAGCCCGCGACGGCATAGGCTGCGGCAAACAGCACCTGCGACAGCCAGGACGATGACATCCAGGGCTGTCCGGCCTTCGTCAGCGAATAGATGTCGACGTAGGGTACGGCGCGGTTGGCGAGAATCCACTCACCGACCCGGATCTGCCAGAACGTATCGCTGTCGAACAGCAGCTTGGGCGTCAGCAGCACCACCATCATCGCCGCGGCGGCGGCGAGCCAGAACCACGCCGGCGGCCACGCAAATGCGCGGGCCGTGCGCAGGCTGTCGAGACTGGTGACGCTCATAAGGCCCCCGTGGGCATGGAAAGATCGGGCAATCGGGCCGGATCCAATCAGCCAACCGATAATTTCAAGTAAACCGGCCTCCGGGCACACCTCGTCGCGCGCGAACGAGGCCTCTGATGATGCAGGGAAAATTGCCGTCAGCGTGCGGGCGACGGCGCTCCCGCCCGCGGCGGCGTCTCCCCGTCCCGCGCGCGCGTACGGATATGGATCACCATGAAATCATTGCCATAAAGCCGCCGCCAGCCATCGAGGCGGTCCAGCACACGCACCGCAGGCGCGTTGGCATCAAGAGCGGTGGCATCGATGTCATAGCCGTCGAGCAGGCGGAACAGTACATCAGGCTCCTGCAGTGACACGGCCCTGGAATAGTCCAGCCCGTACGTCTCGCCATAGAGTTCGGCGCGGCCGTCGATGAAGGGGTGCAGGCCGGACCAGATCATGTATCCGCCGAAGCCATGCTCGTTGAACACGCGCCTTGCCCCGACGTCCCGCAGCATTGCGACGATGTCGGCGCTTTGCTGCTCCCGTGGCGGCCGGATCTGGTGGGCGACCACCGCTCCACCGATCATCAGCGCTGCGACGCCGACGACGATAGCCGACCCGCTCCAGGAGAACGGCTGCGCCGGATGCGAGCGCCCCAAGGCTGCCGCGAAGCGGTTCGCCAGCGGCGTCATCAGCACCAGCGGCAGCAGCAGCGCGAACACCTCGACATTACGCACATGCCCAAGCGCCATGTGCAGCAGACCAAGCACCAGCAGGATGCGTGGCGGTGATAGCTTGACGCCCGCGGACAGCGCACATCCGACCAGCGCCAGCAGGCAACCCTCGAACAGGCTGAAATCGGCGAAGCTGAACGGCGCCCATTCCGCGATCAGCGGCAGCAGCGCGCCGAGGCTGAGAATCTTGTGTGACGCGAGCAGTGCGCCCCAGCCATACGGTGTCAGGCCGCACGCGAGCAGCGCACCGCCCCCGAACAGCGCCCAGCCCAGCGCCAACGGCTTGCGCTTTGCCGCTTCGACATTCCAGACCGCATCGAGTGCGAACGGGCCGATCAGGGCGAGGCCCAGAACAAAGCTGCCATGCAGGTTGGCCCACAACACAAGCAGCGGCAGCCGTCCAAACGACGGCCGCGCGCCGCGATCCGAAGCCGTCACCAGCCCCTCCACCCACGCCACCATCACTGGCATGGCGAGCAGATGAGGGCGCGCGAAGAAGTGGGGCGACGACAGCGCGAACGCCAGGGCCGTGACGAAGCAGGCATAGGCCAGCGGCAACCGCTGTGTCAGGGAGCGAATGAGCAACGCGACGGTGATGCCGAGCGCCAGTGCACACGGCAGCACCACGCCGGCCCAGCCGCCAATCGCATAGGCCGCAGCGAACAGCACCTGGGACAACCACGACGACGAGACCCAGGCCTCACCGGCCCTGGTCAGGGAATAGACGTCGACCAGTGGAACCGCGCGATGCTCGAGAATCCACTGCCCGACCTTGACCTGCCAGTAGGTATCGGTGTCGACCAGCAGGCTGCTGCCCATGGCCATCACCAGCACGCTCGCCCCCGCGGCCAGCATCAGCCAGAACGGCGGCCACGCCAGCAGTCGACTCTGCGGTACATTCTCCAGGCTGGTCACGGTCATGGATTTTGCGGATTCTCGCCGTCGGCACGGTGGAACCCAAGCAGCGAACACATAATTTCGGGTAAACCGCGGCCCGCAATCTGTCGATTTCAGCGGCAAAGGCCGCTGTAAAGCAGGGCAGCGCGCTGACGGAGCACAAGCTTCGCCAGAGCGACCGGCCCCATCATTGCCACGAATGGCTGACACATCCGCCGCGAAATCGCCGGCTCCGCGCCGCCTGACCACCTGCAGTTCCGGAATTCACCATGCGCTTGCTGCCCTCGCCTCTCTTCGGCCTCGTCACCTGCCTGGCCCTCGCGGCGATCGGACCGGCCCAGGCGCAAGATGCTCCGCAGGCGCAGGACGGGCAGCAGATGCAGGAGGCGCCCCAGGCGCAGGAAGTGCCCGAGCCGCAGGACGTTCCGCAGAAGCGCGGTGTGCGACAGCACGCGTCCGTCGCACAAAGCCGCCCCTACGACGCCATCATCGCCAACCACGCCACCGCCAACGGCATACCCGAGGCGCTGGTCCATCGCGTGATCAAGCGCGAGAGCCGCTATCAGCCCAACCTGATCGGCCATGGCGGCACCATCGGACTGATGCAGATCAAGCTCGGCACCGCGCGCAGCCTCGGTTACAGCGGCACCGCCGAAGGGCTGCGCGATCCCGAGACCAATCTCACCTACGGCATCCGCTATCTCGCCGGCGCCTACCGCACGGCCAACGGCAATCACGACCGCGCGGTGTCCTACTATGCCGGCGGCTACTACTATGCCGCGAAACGCCAGCGCAAAATGCCGCTGGTGCTGCACGTTATCGATACACCCGCACGCTGATCAGGCCACTCCTACAGGCGTGACGCGCCACCACGCGGTTTGTGCGTCGCACAGCGCATCCGCGCGCGGCCCGGGCGATGCTCCTGCGCCTGACGCGATCCGGCCATGCGGTTGACCTTTTGTGACAGCAGACTAATATCGGCGGCAGTTCCGAGGGGGGCTCCGGCAAGGAGCTGAGATACCGCAGATGGCGCGGTGACCCTTTGAACCTGATCCGGGTCATGCCGGCGAAGGGACAGGGATGGTTCAAACCGCTTCAGCTTCACGCACATCGTCGATTCGCGCGTCCAACGGCCTCGCCGTCGATATCATCGGCGCGGGCGTAGCCGGCACCTGGCAGGCGCTGATGCTGGCAAAAGCCGGCTGCCAGGTGACGATCTACGAGCGCGACACCGCGGCGCTGACCGCCGCAACCAGCCATGTCGCCGGCGGCATGCTGGCGCCGTGGTGCGAGGCCGAATCGTCGGAACCCGTCATCGTGCGGCTCGGCGTCCGCGCCCTCGACCTGTGGCGCGAAGAACTGCCGGACACGCCGTTCAACGGCTCGCTGGTGGTGGCGCATCCGCGCGACCGCGCCGACTTCGAGCGTTTCGCGCGGCTCACCAGCCATCACCAGCGGCTCGACGCCGACGGCGTCAATGCGATCGAGCCCTCGCTCGACGGCCGCTTCCGCGACGCGCTGTTTTTCCCCGACGAAGGCCATGTCGAGCCACGGCGCGTGCTGCCGCAGCTGCATGCCCGTCTCGCCGCCATGGGCGTGACGATCCGCTTCGAGACCGAGCGCACCGAAACGTCCGCCGATCTCACGATCGACTGCCGCGGCCTTGCCGCGCGCGACGTTTCGCCGGATCTGCGCGGCGTCAAGGGCGAGATGATCCTGGTCGAGACTGACGAGGTGAGGCTGGCGCGTCCGATCCGCTTCCTGCACCCGCGCTGGCCGCTCTATGTCATCCCGCGCGACAACAACCGCTTCATGATCGGCGCCACGTCGATCGAGAGCGAGGACCGCGGCGTCAGCGTGCGCTCCGCGCTGGAACTGCTGAGCGCTGCCTACGCCGTGCATCCGGCGTTCGGTGAGGCGCGCATCCTCGAGGTCAATGCCGGCCTGCGCCCAGCCTTTCCCGACAACCTGCCGCGCATCGCCGTCAAGGATAACACCATCGCCGTCAACGGCCTGTACCGCCACGGCTTCCTGCTGGCCCCGGCGCTCGCGGAGCTGACCGCGGCCTATGTCGCGCGCGGCGAGATCGACAACGAGGTGATGACATGTTCCTGATTGTCAATGGCGAGCGCACACAGACGCAGGCGACGCGCGTCGACGCGCTGCTGGGCGAACTCGACTACACCGGCAACCACCTCGCGGTCGCGGTGAACTACGACGTGGTGCCGCGCAGCCGCTGGGCCGAGACGACACTGAACGATGGCGACCAGGTCGAGATCCTGACGCCGCGCCAGGGCGGATAACACCATGGTCAAATTCTACGACACCGAACTCTCCTCGCGCCTGCTGATCGGCACGGCGCTGTATCCTTCGCCGGCGATCATGCAGGCGGCGATCCGCGCGTCTGGCTCGGAGATGGTCACCGTCTCCGTGCGCCGCGAAAGCTCGGGCGGCAAGACTGGCGAGGCATTCTGGTCGCTGATCCGCGAGCTCGGCGTGACGGTGCTGCCCAACACAGCCGGCTGCAAGAGCGTCCGCGAGGCGGTGACCACTGCCAGGCTCGCTCGCGAGCTGTTCGATACCAACCGTATCAAGCTCGAAGTGATCGCCGACGACGAGACGCTGCAGCCTGACGTGGTCGGCCTGGTCGAAGCCGCGACCATCCTGATCAAGGACGGCTTCGAGGTCTTCCCCTATTGCACCGAGGATCTCGGCGTCGCGCTGCGCCTCGTCGACGCCGGCTGCCGTGTGGTAATGCCCTGGGCGTCGCCGATCGGCAGTGCACGCGGCATCACCAACCGCGACGCGCTGAAGCTGCTGCGCCAGCGCCTGCCCGACATCACGCTGGTGGTCGACGCCGGCATCGGCGCGCCGTCGCATGCCGCCGAGGCGCTTGAACTCGGCTTCGACGCCGTGCTGCTCAACACCGCGGTGGCGAAGGCCGCCGATCCCGTGGCGATGGCGGGTGCGTTCCGCAAGGCGATCGAGGCCGGTCGCACCGGCTTCGAGGCCGGCCTGATGGGCGCCCGCGACTTCGCTTCCCCCTCCACCCCTGTCATCGGGACTCCGTTCTGGCATGCCGTATCCTGACCGCTTCTATCCCGTCGTCGACAGCCTCGCCTGGGTCAAGCGCCTCGCCGCGCTCGGCGTCGGCACCGTGCAGCTGCGCGCCAAGAACCTTGGCGACGCCGACGCGCTGGCGCTGGTGCGCGAGGCCCTTGCCGCGACCCACGGCACCGGCCTCAAGCTCGTGGTCAACGACTACTGGCGCGCGGCGATCGACGCCAGGGCCGAGCATGTCCATCTCGGCCAGGAGGATCTCGCCGACGCCGACGTCAAGGCGATCAAGGCGGCAGGGCTGACGCTCGGCCTGTCGACCCACGACGACGCCGAGCTCGACAATGCCCTGCGCCATCAGCCCGACTATGTCGCGCTCGGCCCGATCTTCTTCACGACGCTGAAGGCAATGCGCTTCGCGCCGCAGGGCATTTCCAAGATCACCGAATGGAAGAAGCGCGTCGGCGCCATTCCGCTGGTCGCGATCGGCGGCATCAAGCTCGAGCACGCCGCCGAGATCTTTGCCGCCGGCGCCGATTCCATCGCCGTCGTCAGCGACGTCACCCAGAACACCGATCCGGACGCGCGGGTGCGCGCCTGGCTCGATCACGTGTCCCAGCCCGCTTAAGAGATTTTGAGAATTTCAAGGAGGATGCCATGAACATTCGCCCCAATCCCGATGCTACCCGAGCGGCCGTCACCACCGGCCCACTGTCGTCGTCGAAGAAGATCCATGTCACGCCGGAGGCGGCGCCCGACCTGCGCGTGCCGCTGCGCGAGATCATCCTGTCGGAAGGCGCCGGCGAGCCCAACCTGCCGGTCTACGATACGTCCGGCCCCTACACCGACCCGTCGGTGCTGATCGACGTCAACGCCGGCCTCGCCCGCACGCGTTCCGCCTGGGTCAAGGAGCGCGGCGGCGTCGAGGAGTATGACGGCCGCATCATCAAGCCCGAGGACAACGGCAATGTCGGCGCTGCCCATGCCGCGGCCGCCTTCAAGGCCCATCACAGGCCGCTGCGCGGCCTCGACGGCCACATGATCACCCAGATCGAATTCGCCCGCGCCGGCATCATCACCAAGGAGATGATCTACGTCGCCGAGCGCGAGAACCTCGGCCGCAAACAGCAGCTCGAGCGTGCGGAAGCTGCCCTCGCCGACGGCGAGAGCTTCGGCGCCGCGGTGCCCGCGTTCATCACACCCGAGTTCGTGCGTTCGGAGATCGCCCGCGGCCGCGCCATCATCCCCTGCAACATCAACCATGCCGAACTCGAGCCGATGATCATCGGCCGCAACTTCCTGACCAAGATCAACGCCAATATCGGCAACTCGGCGGTGACCTCGTCGGTCGAAGAAGAGGTCGACAAGATGGTGTGGGCGATCCGCTGGGGCGCCGACACCGTGATGGACCTCTCGACCGGCCGCAACATCCACACCACCCGCGAGTGGATCCTGCGCAACGCGCCGATCCCGATCGGCACCGTGCCGATCTACCAGGCCCTGGAGAAGGTCAACGGCGACCCGGTCAAGCTGGACTGGGAGGTCTACAAGGACACCCTGATCGAGCAGTGCGAGCAGGGTGTCGACTACTTCACCATCCATGCCGGCGTGCGCCTCGCCTACGTGCCGCTGACCGCGAACCGCGTCACCGGCATCGTGTCGCGCGGCGGCTCGATCATGGCCAAGTGGTGCCTCGCGCACCACAAGGAGAGCTTCCTGTACGAGCGCTTCGACGAGATCTGCGACCTGATGCGCAGGTATGACGTGTCGTTCTCGCTCGGCGACGGCCTGCGTCCGGGCTCGATCGCCGACGCCAACGACCGCGCCCAGTTCGCCGAGCTGGAGACGCTCGGCGAGCTCACCCAGATCGCTTGGAAAAAGGGCTGCCAGGTGATGATCGAGGGACCCGGCCACGTGCCGATCCACAAGATCAAGATCAACATGGACAAGCAGCTCAAGGAGTGCGGCGAAGCGCCGTTCTATACCCTCGGACCGCTGACCACCGACATCGCGCCGGGCTACGACCACATCACCTCGGGCATCGGCGCCGCCATGATCGGCTGGTTCGGCTGCGCCATGCTGTGCTACGTCACGCCGAAGGAGCATCTCGGCCTGCCCAACCGCGACGACGTCAAGACCGGCGTCATCACCTACAAGATCGCGGCCCATGCCGCCGATCTCGGCAAGGGCCATCCGGCGGCGCAGCTGCGCGACGACGCGCTGTCGCGCGCCCGCTTCGACTTCCGCTGGCAGGACCAGTTCAACCTCGGCCTCGATCCGGACACCGCGATGGCGTTCCACGACGAGACCCTGCCGAAGGAAGCGCACAAGGTGGCGCACTTCTGCTCGATGTGCGGCCCGAAGTTCTGCTCGATGAAGATCACCCAGGACGTGCGCGACTACGCCGCCACGCTGAACGATCCGAACTCGGTCGGGATGTCGGTGTCCGGCACCATCGCCGACGGCATGGCGGAGATGAGCGACAAGTTCCGCAAGATGGGCGGTGAGGTCTATCTCGACGCCGACAAGGTCAAGGAGAGCAACCGGGCGCTGTGAGCGCCCGGACTGCCCCTATGGAGGGCAATGACAACGACAAACGCGCGGCCTCGCCGCGCGTTTTGCGTTTCCGGCCTGTGTCAGGCAAAACGCGCCCGCGACCGCTCCCGTGCCTTCTCGGCCTCGACCTCGCGGTCACGTGCCGGGGCATGGGTGTGCAGCGACGCCAGCAGCCGCCGCGCCGCTTCACTCACCTCCTGCACGGCGAGATCGAACGCTTCGGCATTGGCCTGCGACGGCTTGTTGAAGCCCGACAGCTTGCGCACGAACTGCAGTGCGGAAGCATGGATTTCGTCCTCGGTGGCGGGTGGCTCGAAATTGAACAGGGTCTTGATGTTGCGGCACATGGCAATCTCCTGATGATCCCCGCCGTCTGGCTCCGCGCATCCTAGTCTGGAAAAGATGGCAACGCGACCCGCCGGCAACACCGCCGGAGACGGTGCGCGCGCTCACAACCGACGCTTTGCGGCGTCGGGTTCCGATGCTAGCTTCGCCGCAGCCGACATCCGCGCGGAGCCGCCATGACCGACCTCGTTTCCGACAACCTCGCCACCGTCTATCCGGCCCCGAGCCCGCGGGTCATCGCCAAGCAGCGGCCGACGCTCGATGCCCATTCCGCGAAGTTCATTGGCATGTCGCCGTTCTGCGTACTCGCCACCAGCGGGCCGGACGGCACCGTGGACGCCTCGCCGCGTGGCGGCGGCGTGGGCTTCGTTCATGTCAACGGCCTGGACGAATTGCTGATGCCCGATCGCGCCGGTAACAACCGCATCGACAGCTTCAAGAACATCCTTGCCGGCAGCGGCTATGTGCAACTGATCTTCTTCGTGCCGGGTCTCGACGAGACGTTGCGGGTCGGCGGCCAGGGCACAGTGTCGGCTGATCCGGCACTGCTGGCGACAATGGAGGAGTTCGGCAAGCCGCCGCGTGCGGTGTTGCGCGTCGCAGTGCGCGAGGCCTATTTCCACTGCGGCAAGGCGCTGATGCGGTCGAAGCTGTGGGCGCCGGAGGCGCGGGTGGCGCGCGCCTCGTTCCCGAGCATCGCCGAGGTCATCTACGACCAGACCAATCTCGGCGCCCCGACGCCGCAGGCCGAGATCGAAGCTGCCTACAAGACGCAGCTGTAGGGCACCGCACGCAGCGCACCGGCCCCATGGCCCGAACTGCGGTGGCAGCAGTGTGCGTACGGCGAACCACATGGAGGCAGGATGAAACGACCCGACACACAGACCGTCATGGTGGCGCTGCTGTCGTTCAACGGCGGCTTCGTCGATGCCGCCGGCTTTTTCGGCCTGCAGGGCCTGTTCGTCGCCCATGTCACCGGCAACTTTGTCACGCTCGGCGCGGCGCTGGTCCATGGCAGCCATGGCATCATCGGCAAGGTGCTGGCGCTGCCCGAATTCGTCGCCGTCGTGGCGCTGGCACGCATCGCCGGCCGTGCGCTGCAGGCCCGCAAGCTGCCGGCGCAACGCATTCTGCTCGCCGCCAAGGTTGTGATGCTGCTCGCGTTCTTCCTGCTTGCCGTGCTCTACGGACCGTTCCCCGATCCCAACACGCCGGCGGCGCTGCTCACCGGCTTCAGCGGCATCGCGGCGATGGCGCTGCAGAACGCGGTGCAGCGCGTCCATTTCGCCAACCTGCCGCCGACCACCATGATGACCGGCTCGACGGTGCAGGCGACGCTCGATGCGGTCGACCTCGTCGGCGGCGGCGATCCGGCGCAGGCTGCGGCGGTTCGTGCGCGCTTCCGCCGCCTCGTGCTGACCCTCGTCAGCTTCGGCGCCGGTTGCGCACTCGCGGCGCTGCTCTACGCCAAGATCGGGTTCTGGTGCCTCGGCGTCGCCGTCGTGGTCGGCGCCGTGGCCGCCATGATCCGCAGCACATCGGCAGATGCATGACGCAGAGCCACCGAATTTCCGGCCTTGTCCCCATGCAAGGCGCAGGACTTGAATTGAATCCGTCATAACCCGTCTGTTAAGAGACGGAGGGACTGACACCGTGCGGAGGTGAGACGTGGCTGACGACAACGCAACGGCAGGCCGGCGCGGACCGGCCGGCCCTTCGGGACCGCAAGGCAAACCAGGACCGCAGGGCCCCCGCGGCAATGCCGGCGTGCCGGGCAAGCCGGGACCACAGGGCCACATCGGCAAGCGTGGTCCGGACGGGCTGCGCGGCAAGGACGGTCCGCAGGGCAAGCGCGGTGCGGCGGGCCCGCAGGGCAAGCCGGGAGCTGCCGGTCCCCGTGGCGAAGCCGGGCCTCCGGGCAAGCCCGGCCCACACGGCGCCGCCGGTCCGCAAGGGCCACAGGGCGAACGCGGCCCCCGCGGCGAGGCAGGCCCACGCGGCCCTGCCGGTACGCTGCCGACCATGGACGAGATCCGTCCCTGGCTGCACCTGATCTTCCGCGAGTGGGAGGCCTATCAGGAGCAGCGCGCCCACGACGAGGAAGAGGCGCGGCTGCGCGAGATCCAGGAGCGAGAAGCGCGCGAGCAGGCAGCGCGGGCCGAAGCCGAGGCCGCGGCATTCGACGACGTCGATGACGACGACGAAAACGACGAAGGCGACGACGAGCACGGCAAGAAAAAGAAGCGGAAGCACAAAAAGGACAAGTGACCGCGCCGGTGGTGCGGCCTCAAAGAGGCCCTCCGCGGCGGCCTTGTGCTCGATGCCTGAAAAGAAATGCCCGGCCACCAGCCGGGCATTTTGCGTTTGGGCAAACCACCGGGCGCTGTCGGCAGCGCAGTCGGCCACTCAGGTGTACTTCGGATCGCGTTCGAGCAACTCGATCGAGATGCCTTGCGGCCCCTGGATGAAGCAAATGCGGATGCCGGGGCGCGGCGTATGCACCTCGGTGGTAAACGTCACGCCCTTGGCTTTCAGCTCGGCCGCGACCGCATCGACGTCCCTGACCGCCAGCGCGAAATGATCGAGCCCCTGATGCGGCGTGACCGGCGGCGGATTGACGCCGTCGCCGGCGACGACCGGCATCAGGAAGACTTTCGCTCCGCCGAGCATCAGGTCGATGCGCTGCGGCAGCCGGATGACCTCCGCGCCCAGCATGCTCTCGAACCATTGCGCCGTCGCCTCAACATCCGGCGTGCGCAGATGGATGTGGTCCCACGTCACCTTGAAGCCAGCCATATCGCCGTCCTTTCACCTCGTTGCGACAGTTGTGGCGCAAAACGGCGCAGGACGCAAAGGCGTCTTGCGGACGCAGCTGCGCTTGAATCGCGGCTGCGCTCCTCCGATACTGCGGCCTCCTCTCGCGGATCGAGACCGTCATGCAGTCCCTTCTTCCCCTCGCCCAAACCATCGCCGCCCGCCTGATCGCCCGAGGCGACACCGTCGGCATCGCCGAATCTTCCACCGGCGGGCTGATCTCCGCGGCGCTGCTGGCGGTGCCTGGCGCGTCCGCCTATTTTCGCGGCGGCGGCGTGATCTACACGCCGCGCGCCCGCGCGGCGCTGGTCAACATCACCAAGGAGGAGATGGAAGGCCTGCGCGCCTCGACCGAGCCGTATGCTTTGCTGCTGGCGCACCGTGCGCGGGATCTGCTTGGCGCCACCTGGGGCCTCGGCGAGACCGGCGCCACCGGGCCGACCGGCAACCGCTACGGCGATGCCGCCGGCCATTCCTGCATCGCCGTCGCCGGCCCGAGCGAGCGGGTCAGCACCATCGAGACCGGCAACCCCGACCGTCAGGCCAATATGCGGACCTTCGCGCAAAGGGCCCTGCAGCAGTTCGCCGACGCCATCGGTGCGGCACCCTGACGCGCGGCACGCCGGTTCCACGCCTGATCGGACAAATTCACACGGGCGCGGTGCGAAACGCGGCGCCGCACCCTATATGCAGCTGACCCTTCGAACCTGCCCTGGATTGCCATGCACGACAAAACCACCGCCCTCGCCCCGCCGATCGCTCCGCGCCGTCCGCACACGGTGACCCATCACGGCATCACGGTCAGTGACGATTACGCCTGGCTGAAGGACCCGAACTGGCAGAAGGTACTGCAGGATCCAGGCGTGCTGGCACCGGACATCCGCAGCTATCTCGAGGCCGAGAACGCCTACACCGAGAGCGTACTCGGCCACACCGCAGCGCTGCAGAAGACCCTGGTCGCCGAGATGCGCGGGCGCATCAAGGAGGACGACTCCACCGTGCCGTCGCCCGACGGTCCGTTCGCCTATTTCCGCAAGTACCGCGAAGGCGGCCAGCATCCGCTGTTCGCGCGCCAGCCCCGTGATGGCGGCGCCGAGCATGTCATTCTCGATGGCGATGAACTGGCGGCGCAATTCGACTTCTTCCAGTTCGGCGGCACGCGGCACTCGCCCGATCATGCGCTGGTCGCCTGGAGCGCGGACACCCGCGGCTCGGAATACTACACCATCCGCGTACGCGACTGGACGACCGGCAAGGACCTCGACGACGCGGTCGAGGACACCGACGGCGGCCTGGTGTGGACCACGGATGCGCGCGCGTTCTACTACGTCAAGCTCGACGACAACCATCGCCCGACGCGGGTCTACCGCCACAAGCTCGGCACCGCGCAGGCCGACGACACACTGATCTATGAAGAGCCGGATTCCGGCTGGTTCACCCACCTGCACGAAAGCGCAAGCGGTCGTTTCTGCGTCGTCGCCGGCGGCGATCATGAAACCTCGGAGCAACGGCTGATCGATCTCGGCGACGTCAATGCCATGCCCCGGCTCGTTGCCGCGCGCGAGGAGGGCGTGCAGTATTCGCTCGCCGACCGCGGCGATGAGCTGTTCATCCTGACCAACGCCGATGACGCCATCGACTTCAAGATCGTCACGGCGCCGCTCGCCGATCCCGCGCGCGCCAACTGGCGCGACCTGATCGCCTATCGCCCCGGCATCTATGTACTCGACATCGAGCTCTATGCCGGCCACCTGGTGCGGCTGGAACGCAAGGACGCCTTGCCGTCGATCGTCATCCGCGACCTCGCCAGCGGCCAGGAACACGCCATCACCTTCGACGAGGCCGCCTACTCGCTCGACAGCATCGGCAGCTACGAGTTCGAGACCACCAATCTGCGCTTCGGCTACTCGTCGATGACTACGCCCGCGGAGGTGTTCGACTACGACATGACGACGCGCACGCGCGTGCTGCGCAAGCGCCAGGAGATTCCGTCCGGCCACGATCCGGCCAACTACATCACCACGCGCATCATGGCGACCGCTGCCGATGGCGCGCAGGTGCCGGTGTCGCTGCTGCACCGCCGCGATCTCGTCCGCGACGGCAAGGCGCCGCTGCTGCTCTACGGCTACGGCTCCTACGGGCACGCTATCCCGGCCTCGTTCTCCGCCAACCGCCTGTCGCTGGTGGACCGCGGCTTCGTCTACGCCATCGCCCATATCCGTGGCGGCGCCGACAACGGCTGGTCTTGGTATCTCGACGGCAAGCGCGAGAAGAAGACCAACACCTTCGACGACTTCGCCGCGGCCGGACGCGCACTGATCAGCGCCGGCTACAGCTCGGCGAAGCGCCTCGTCGGCCATGGCGGCAGCGCCGGTGGAATGCTGATGGGCGCGGTCGCCAACCGCGCCGGCGAGCTGTTCGCCGGCATCGTCGCCGAGGTGCCGTTCGTCGACGTGCTCAACACCATGCTGGACGACCAGTTGCCGCTGACGCCGCCGGAGTGGCCTGAATGGGGCAACCCGATCACCGACGCAGCCGCGTTCCGCACTATCCTGTCGTATTCGCCTTACGACAATGTCGCGGCCAGGGACTATCCGGCGATCCTGGCGATGGGCGGACTGACCGATCCGCGCGTCACCTACTGGGAGCCGGCCAAATGGATCGCGCGGCTGCGCGCGACCATGACCGGCGGCGGCCCGGTGCTGTTGCGCACCAACATGGGCGCCGGCCATGGCGGCGCGTCGGGACGTTTCAACCGGCTCGACGAAGTCGCCCTCGCCTACGCCTTCGCGCTGTGGGTCGCCGGGCTCACGCAGGCCTAATGCGCTGAACGTGACGCGACGGCGGACGCCGCGCCCTACGGGCAGCCATATCGCGCCACAACCGTGATGAGAACACCGGCGGCATGCGTGCCGCCGGCATGCCGCGTCATCTCGTTTCGCACGCGGACAAACTGCGCTAGATTTAATGCAGTTTGGATTCGCCGTACCACGCGGGCGGAAGCATCGCCCACGGCGAGCGTCGCGCCGGAAAGATCGCGGCCGACGTGCGTCTCGCCGACGGCGGTGCGTGAAGTGCCCATTCGCCCGGTGCGTTCGACGTTCTGTGGAGGAACGTGCATGACGCCGCGACTGGTCCGACTGGCTTTCAGTGTCGCCATGATTGCCTCTGGTTCGACTGCATTCGCCGTCGACCGCGGGCAGTTCGAGAATGTCCCCGAGCACATCCGCTCATGGTTCAAGGCCGTGCGCAGCCCGACCGGCGTGCCCTGCTGCGACATCGCCGACGGCCACCGCACCGCCTATGACGTGCGCGGTGGCGCCTACTGGGTGCCGATCGAGGGCGAGTGGATGCAGGTACCGGAGAAAGCGGTGGTGCGCGACGTCGGCAATCCGGTCGGCGAAGCCGTGGTGTGGTACGTGCGCCACGGCGGCAACATCATCATCAACTGCTTCGTCCCGGCCGACGCGGCCTGAGGCCGGGCAAGCAAAAGCCCGGCGCGGATGACCGGCTGGGCTCATGCAGCGACTTTGGGTGTCGCGATCAGTCGTGATCGAGTTCGCCGATGTGGTGCTGCGAGTACAGCTCGACACCGATCTTCTTGACGAGATCGATCTGCGTCTCGAGGAAGTCGATGTGGCTTTCCTCGTCCTTCATCAGTTGCTCGAAGATGTCACGGGTGACGTAGTCCCTGACCGAATGGCAGTGAGTCGCCGCTTCCTCGTAGAGCGCGCGCGCCGAATACTCGGCCTGCAGGTCGCACTCCAGAACTTCCTTGACGTCCTGGCCGATGTGCAGCGGGTCGAGCACCTGCATGTTCGGGAAGCCGTCGAGGAAGATGATCCGGTCGATGAGCTTGTCGGCGTGCTGCATCTCCTCGATCGATTCCGCGCGCCATTTCTTGGCGAGGTCCTTGAGGCCCCAGTTCTCGAGCAGGCGGTAGTGCAGCCAGTACTGGTTGACAGCGGTCAGTTCGTGGCGAAGCGCTTTATTGAGATACTCGATGACCTTCGGTTCGCCCTTCATGGAGCCGGTTCCCTTTCGCTTGGCGCCGACATTGGCACCCTTCCATATTTTAGAACGCTTCTAAATCAGAACCATGGGAGCGGCAAGCACCACCGCGCCGCACCCAGCCAAAGCTCAAACCATCGGGACAGGGGGACAGGGGCCATCGAGGCCGCGTCGGTCAGGCCGGCAGCGCGACGATGAGATCCAGTTCCAGCGCCACTTCGGGCGCGAATTCGCCCGGCAGCTGGACCGGAGCCTGGACATGCTCATGCTTATGGGGGACGGCGTGGGCCTCGCTATGCGGACAGCCGCTGCAGCAGCCCTTGGCGCAGGCGCCGAGCGCATCGCTCATGATCCGCCGAATGGTGCGGGCGCAACGGCCGCACTGGGCGCTGCATCCCAGGCAATTATAGACTTGCCGCGCCGTGCGTGGCAGGTCGCCCACGGGGGCAGTTACTGCCGACCGCACGTCGTTGTCGGTCAGAATGTTGCAGGAGCAGACGATCATGAACGGGCTGGCAATCCGGTAGTGATGCTGCCCTTTTCGATATTGAAGGCCTGCCGCCGATGCAAAAGGAAAACGCGCTGTTTGAAGCTATTCCAAACTGCTGAAAAATCCGCCGAAAACTGGAATGAATCTAAATCGGCGGAATTGTTTCCTTGAAACGCCCGGGCGTTGTTTCAAGTGATTTTGGCAGCCCATTTCGCGCGCCAGCGCGGCGCCGGCAGGGGTTCGGCGAAATACAGCGTCTCGCGCACCACCTTGCTGTCGCGGAATTCCATGATGCTTACGACGAACTCCGGATCACCGTCATAGGACGTGGTGTAGTCGGTCACCCAGAGGTCGCCCTGTCCGAGCACGCTGCGGATGCTGATGGTGGCGCGCTGCGGATCGGCCGCGCGGCTCGCCTTGATATTGTCGCGGCCACTGATGCGCTCTCCGGTCTGCGGCACATCGAGCAAGGCATCCTCATGGTAGATGCGATGCGCGAGGTCAAAATTGCCGCCGTCGATCGCTTTCCAATAGCGATCGAGCATGGCCCGGGTATCCAGGCCTTCGGCAAAATCATCGCCAACAGCAATATCGTTCATCTCAATCTCCTCATTCCGCCCGCCCAGATCCGCCTGGCCGCGGCCGGCACCATCGACGAGTTAACCACAAGCCATGCATGATATCACGGTGAAAAGCCGCACCGGCGCATGGCTTGGCAGCAGTTATAGCCGAGATTCCTGAGGCTTAGGCGGAACAAACGGGATTAACGCTCCCTGACGATTTTAAACCGCACTTTCGTCACATATGAGCTATAGGTGGCGCCCAGCTCAATCACACATCGGTGGACTCATGCGGCAATTGCGAATTGCAGTGGTGTTTCTTGTTGCCATGGCGACGCCTCTGGCGGCGCAGGAGGCGGACGTCGCCCCCGCAGCCAAGGTCTCGGTCTGGCGCGTTGCGGCCAGCGAGGTCGCGATCGCGCGCTATCGCGCGGCGCTGAAGCTGACCGCGGCCCAGGAAAAATACTGGCCGGCCGTGGCCAGCGCGCTGCGGACGCTGGCGCGCCTGCCGAAGGTCGACGAGGACGCCGTGCGCCGCGTGGCGCCGTCGATGTCGCCGCTGCTGGCGAGCCTCGACGATCATCAGAAGCAGGTGGCGATGGGCCTCGTGCAAAAGGCCGGCCTTGCGCAGTACGCCTCGCTGTTCTGAGGTACCGGTCGCGGTGGCGCGACCATTGGTGTGACGCTGCAGGCCTCTTTCATCAATGCCCGGCCTGCGCGCTCCGGCGACGCGAGCCGAAGCTTTTTTTCCAGCACCACGCGCCGTCAAACCTCACCGGATTCCGCAGCCCGCGATTCTGCTCTACGGTTCGCGTATGAGTGACGATCCGGATTCGCTGCCGATCAGTATCGTGTATGTGCTGGGCAGCGTCGGCGGCGTGCGTTTGACGACCTATGTCGGCTGGACCAACAACCTCACGCGCCGTCTCGCCAGGCACAATGCCGGCACTGGCGCCCGCTCGACCCGAGGGCGGGTCTGGGTGGTGCTACATACCGAGACGTTTGCCACCCGCAACGAGGCGATGAGCCGCGAGTGGCACCTCAAGCGCGACCGCGCCTTCCGCAGACAGCTGCTGGAGCGCTTCCGAAACGCGATCGCGCAGCCGTCGTGAGCAGCAAAGGCGTCAGCGGCGCAGCGCCGCGAACGCCGCCACCGCGTCGGCCACCTGGCTCGTCTTCAACCCTGCGATGTTGATACGCCCTGACGCCGGCATGTAGATGCCGTGGCGCTCGCGCAGATCGAGCACCTGCGCTTCCGTCAGCGGCAGAAGCGAGAACAGGCCGTCCTGTCCGGCGATGGCAGCCGCCGGCTGCCAGGAGTCGCGCAGGCCTTCCGCCAGCGCGCGGCGGATGCCCGCAAGACGCGCACGCATCTCGTCGAGTTCGTCGCTCCACTGCTGTTTCAGCGTCGCGTCGCCGAGGATGGTGCTCACAATGGCGGCGCCGTGGTCAGGCGGCATCGAGTAGCTGGCGCGCGCCAGCGACACCAGGTTGGACCGCGCCGCATCGGCTTCAGCTTGCGATCGGCCGACCGCGAAGATAGCGCCGGTGCGCTCGCGATAGAGGCCGAACGACTTCGAGCCGGACACCGCGACCAGCGCCTCGGGCACCGCCGCGATGACCCGCCGCAATCCGGCAGCATCGGCCTCGATCCCCTCGCCAAGGCCCTGATACGCGAGATCGATCAGCGGCACGAGCCCACGCCGGGCGAGAACGTCGGCGATCTCGCCCCACTGCGCCGCGTTCAGCCGTGCGCCCGTCGGGTTGTGGCAGCAGGCGTGCAGCAGCACTGCGTCGCCGGCATCAGCACGGTTCAGCGCGGCCATGGTCTCGTCGAACAGCAACGCCTGGGTGTCGCGGTCGAACAGGCGGTAGCTTTCGATCGGCAATCCCGCGGCATTGAAGATGCCGTTGTGGTTCGGCCAGGTCGGCAGGCCCAGCCAGATCCGCTGGACGCCGGAGACCTTCAGCAGATCGGCCGCGAGCCGCAGCGCGCCGGAGCCACCCGGCGTCTGCACGCCAGCGACGGCAAACCGCCCCTCACCGGCGACGAGTTGCCACAGGCGATCGAGAAAGACGCGATCGCCTTCGGGGGCCACATAGGACTTGGTGTCCTGCGTCTCCCACAGCACGCGCTCCGCAGCCTTGACCGCGCGCAGTACCGGCGTGTGCCCCGCCTCGTCGCGATAAACGCCGACACCGAGGTCGATCTTGTTCGGGCGCGGATCCGACTGGAACAGACCGATCAATGCGAGCAGGGGATCAGCGGGCTGGGGCGTGAGAGCAGCAAACATCGAGGACCCAATGGTGATGGACAAGAAGCGGGATGAACCCGAGCAGGGTTCGATCATGATAGCAAGCCCGGCGGGCGCCGCCTAATGCAACGTGACGCAATATGCACTGAGCGCAATCCATTCCATCACGCGAAACAGAGGTATTTGCGCAACCTGCTTGGCAGCCGGCGCTGGCCTGCTCTAGGATTGTCCCGGCGCGGTTCGCCGTGTCGGTCGTCGCCATCGTCCCGGCCACATGCTCCGCCTGAAGGCCGACAATCACAAAAGCAAGAACGGGAGGCCTTCATGTCCAATCTGCGCGTCATCGCCACAGGGCTGGAATTTCCGGAGGGGCCGGTGGTGCTGCCGGACGGCTCCGTGGTGCTGGTCGAGATCCGCGGCAAGCGGCTCACCCGGGTGTGGCCGGACGGCCGCAAGGACGTCATCGCCGAGATTCCAGGCGGCCCGAACGGTGCCGCAATGGGCCCGGACGGCAAGTGCTACATCTGCAACAATGGCGGCTTCAGTTGGTCGCCGCTGCGCGGCATGATGATGCCCGGCGCGCCGAGCCCGGCCGAATACATCGGTGGTTCGATCCAGCGCGTCGACCTGCAGAGCGGCAAGGTCGAGACGCTGTTCGACAAATGTGGCGACCATCCGCTCAAGGGACCGAACGACCTGGTGTTCGACAAGCACGGCGGGCTGTGGTTCACCGATCTCGGCAAGCGGCGCGCCCGCGACATGGATGTCGGCGCGTTCTACTACATGAAACCGGGCGGTGGCGGGGTGGTCGAAGGCCATTTCGGCATGCTGCCGGCCAACGGCATCGGCCTTTCGCCTGACGAGAAGACCGTCTATGTCGCCGAGACTCCGACCGCGCGGCTGTGGGCCTTCGACATCGGCGCACCCGGCGAGATCAGGCCGAGCGAGATCATTTACCGCGGCGAGCGCGGCCGACCAATCGCCGGCCTCGGTGGCTACCAGATGTTCGACTCGCTGGCGGTAGAGGCCAGCGGCAACGTCTGCGTCGCCACCCTGATCAAGGGCTGCATCTCCGTGATCGCCCCGGACGGCACACTGGTGGAGCAGGTGCCGACCGGTGACGTCGTCACCACCAACATCGCCTTCGGCGGCCCGGAACTGAAGACCGCCTACATCACCCTCTCGGGCAAGGGCGAACTCGTCACCATGGACTGGCCGCGCCCTGGCCTGCCGCTGAACTTCCTCAACCACTGAACGGACATTGCATGACCTGGCTTGAACCCCTCACCCTCACCGGCCGCCACGGCCGCCTCGAGCCGCTGTCGCAAGCGCACCACGACGGCCTGGTCGAAGCCGTGAACGACGGTGAGCTGTGGAACCTGTGGTACACGTCGATCCCCAGCCCGCAGACCATGGAAAAGGAAATCGCGCGGCGCCTCGGCCTGCAGGCCGCAGGCGCGATGCTGCCTTTCACCATCCGCCTGCCCGACGGCACCATCGCCGGCATGACGACCTACATGAACGTCGACGCCGCCAACAAGCGCGTCGAGATCGGCTCGACCTGGTACCGCAAGGCCGTGCAGCGCTCCGCGCTCAACACCGAGTGCAAGTTCATGCTGCTGCGCCACGCCTTCGAGCAGCTCGGCTGTATCGCAGTCGAGTTCCGCACCCACTTCTTCAACCACCAGAGCCGCCGCGGCATCGAGCGGCTCGGCGCCAAGCTCGACGGCATCCTGCGCAGCCACCAGGTGGCGCCCAACGGCACGCTGCGCGACACCGTCGTCTACAGCATCATCGCCGCCGAGTGGCCGACGGTGAAGGCGCATCTGAGCTATCAGCTGGAGAAGCCGCGCTCAGCAGACTGAAGCGAAGCCACAGCGATCGCGGCAAAGGTCCAAGATGGATACGCGGGTCAAGCCCGCGCATGACGCCGAAACCGAAGGCCGCGCCTCGGCCTCACCCCCGTCATTGCCGGGCTTGACCCGGCAATCCAGCTTTCTCCCGTCAGAAGGGCATTACCGTTATATCACTCACGCCGCATCGCGGCGATAGAGTGTGTCCACCGTCACGGTGCCGACGGCGCGGGAGACGCAGGCGCACATCTTGCGGTTCTCCTGCTTCTGGTGCTCACTGAAGAACACGTCGCGATGGTCGATCTGGCCGTCGACGGCGACGACATCGAGCGCGCAGACGCCGCATTCGCCGCGTTCGCAGTCGGACATCACCTCGTGGCCGGCGGCGTTCAACGCATGCAGCAGGGTTTCGCCCTGCGCCACCACGATCTCCTCGCCGGACGCACCGATGCGCAAACGGAACGCCTCGGTCGGCAGCAGGCCGCTGGAGCCGAACGTCTCGTAGCGCAGGTCGGTCGCCGGACGCCCGAGCCCGTTCCAGCTGCGCCGTGCCGCCTCCAATAGCCGCATCGGGCCGCACAGCACCGCCATGGCGTCTGCCGGCAGCGGCGCGAAGGTCGCGTCGAGGTCGAGGCGCTGGCCCTCGTCGCTGGCATGCACCACCAGGCGATCGCCGAGCTGCGCGGACAATTCGTCCAGGAACGCCGCCTCGCGGCGCGAGCGCACGCAATAATGCAGCATCACATCAGCGCCACGACGGGCGAGCGCCGACGTGATGCCGACGATCGGCGTGATGCCGATGCCGCCAGCGATCAGGCAATAGGCCGGACGCCGCCAATCGAGCTCGAGCAGCGAGCACGGGCTCGACACCTCGATCTGCGCCCCCGGCTTGAGCGCCCACATCGCGCGCGAGCCGCCGCGGCTGTCGGGCGCAAGCCGCACGGCGATGCGATAGCCGTCCGTGCCAGCCTCACCCACCAACGAATAGGAGCGCGTCTGTGGCTGGCCGTCGATCAGCAGATTGACATTGATGTGGCTGCCAACGGCAAAGGCACTGACGCCGCCGTCGGGCCGCAGCACGAATTCGCGAATCTGCGGCGCCACATCGCGCATGGCGGCGACGGTGCAGGGAGACCAGGTTTCGGCAAAGCGCATGGCCGCCTCCTTCAGCTTTCGCCTTGCGGCACGCGAACCGCCGCCTGGGCCAGCGCCGGCAGCAGGTCGAGATGGGTGCGGTTGCGCAGCGCGAGGCGCAAGTTGCGTGCGGCAAGGCGCGCGTGCTCACGCATGATCGCCTCGGCACGGGCGCCCTCACGGTTCTCGATGGCATCGACCACGACGCGGTGGTGCTCCTGCGCGATCATCAGGATCTGGTGCGCTTCGGGCAGCGCCGACTGCGCCATGACAAAGCCGCTCGGCGAGGCGAACGGCAGCGCAGAGGCGCGGTCGATCTGGCGGATCACCGGCGCGCTGCGCGACAGCTCGGTGAGCAGCGCATGGAAGCGGGCGTTGAGGGTGACATAGACCGAGAACGCCTCGACCGACACGCGCTCCTGGTTCACAAGCGCATCGAGCTCGGCGAGATTTTCCTTGAGCGGCGCAAGGTCGCGCGCCGAGACGCCGCGCTCGGCGGCGAAGCGGGCCGCGAGCCCTTCGAGCGTGCCACGCAGCTCGATGGAATCGAGGATGTCGCGCTCGGAAAAGCCCTTGACCATGAAGCCGCCGGACGGGATCGCCTCCAGCAGGCCCTCTTCCTCCAGCCGCACCAGCGCCATGCGCACCGGCGTGCGCGACACGCCGGTGGTCTCGACCGCCTGCAGCTCGGAGATGCGCTCGCCCGGCCGCAGGCTGCCGGACAGGATCTGATCGCGCAGCGCGAGCTGTGCACGCACCGTCTGCGACACGGAGCGTTCGGCGTCCCGGTCGTTCATGGCGCTACTCCGCGGCCTGCAGGCGCGTGGTCTCGGCGGCGATCATGCGGTCGATCACCCGCCGCGCCCACATCGCGCCGGCATCGATGTTGAGGTTGTAGAAGACACGGTCCGGGTTCTCGTCCATGGCGCGCTGCTGTGCCTCGAGGATGATCTCGTCCTCGCGGAAGATGCCGGACACGCCCTCGCGAATCTCCGTCGTCAGCTTCTGCTCGGTGAGCCGATGGTTGCGCACGAACGCCCAGAAGTAGTGGCAGGTGGTGGCGGTCTCCGGGGTCATGGTGTTGAGCACGAAGCCGTTGACGCCCTGGGAGCGGTCGCCTTCCGGCGCGCCGGTGCCGGCCGGCGCCACGCCGACATCGATGTTGACGGTCGCCGGCGCCTGGAAGTTGATGATCTGCCAGCGGTCGACGGGACCGGGTTTCTGCAGCTGCGCGGCCCAGAACGGCGGCGCTTCGATGCCCTTCATCCAGCGCGTCACGGTGACGGTGCGGTCGCCATGGGTGACGTCGAACGGGGATTCCGCCACCGCGTCGTTGCCGATGCTGCCGCCATGGACGAAGGTCTCGTGGGTGAGATCCATCAGGTTGTCGACGACCAGGCGGTAGTCGCACTTGGCATGAATGGTCTTGCCGTCGCCCGCCCAGGCCGGATCGTCGTTCCAGTGCATGTCCGGCACCAGCGCCGGATCGGCCAGCGCGGGATCGCCCATCCACAGCCAGATGAAGCGATGGCGCTCGACCACCGGGTAGGAGCGCACGCAGGCGGACGGGTTGATGGTTTCCTGCGAGGGCATGAAGGTGCAGCGGCCCTGCGCATTGTATTTCAGGCCGTGATAGCCGCAGACCACGGTGTCGCCTTCGAGCCGCCCCTTGGACAGCGGCACCAGACGGTGCCAGCAGGCATCCTCCAGAGCGGCAACCGTTCCGTCGGCCTTGCGATACATCACCACATGCTTGCCGCAGATCGTGCGAGGGAACAGGGCATGCTTGATGTCCACATCCCACGCCGCGGCGTACCAGGCGTTCATGGGAAAGGGCTGGGTCATGGCGGCTTCCTCCCGGACGGCTTATTCTGAATTCATTATGTATACATCATTTGCAATAAACAGGCAATATCACTCCATAAAGTTCCATTTATGGCTTTTTATGTATACATAGATCAAAAAATAGCGTCCACGCAGTCAGATGGACCGAGAAATTGCCAACCGATCGCTAAACCACGCTGAATCTCCGCCTGGACCGGCATGATTTCTTAAAGCTGAGCGCCGACAATGCGCGCGGACCAGAAGGCAGGTGATCGATGAGCAGCATTTCAGCCGTCGGCCAGGCGCAGCAGCCGCAAGTGGCTGCCCCCACCCATCACGGCAAGAAGCACCACGCCAGCACGCCGCCAGCCGAAGGCACGCCGGCCGCCAAACCGGCAGCCAGCAGCGCCCCGACACGGCCGGGAGGCGTCGACAAACTCGCCTGAGAAGGAGGCCGGCCGCTAGACCTCGCGGCGGCTGAGAAAGGCCAGACGCTCGAACAGGTGGACGTCCTGCTCGTTCTTGAGCAGCGCACCATGGAGCGGCGGGATCAGCTTGCGCGGGTCGCGCTCGCGCAGGGTCTCCGGGGTGATGTCCTCGTTGAGCAGCAGCTTCAGCCAGTCCAGCAGTTCCGACGTCGACGGCTTCTTTTTCAAGCCCGGCACCTCGCGCACCTCGAAGAAGATCCGCATCGCCTCCTGCACCAGGCGCTGCTTGATACCGGGGAAGTGCACGTCGACGATCTGAGCCATGGTGTCGGCGTCGGGGAACTTGATGTAGTGGAAGAAGCAGCGACGCAGGAACGCGTCGGGCAGTTCCTTCTCGTTGTTCGACGTGATCATGACGATCGGGCGCTTGGCGGCGCGAATGGTCTCGCCGGTCTCGTAGACATGGAATTCCATGCGGTCGAGCTCGAGCAGCAGGTCGTTCGGGAATTCGATGTCAGCCTTGTCGATCTCGTCGATCAGCAGCACCGGCCGTGCCTCGGAGGTGAACGCCTCCCACAGCTTGCCGCGCCTGATGTAGTTGGCGATGTCCGACACGCGGGGATCGCCGAGCTGGCTGTCGCGCAGGCGCGACACCGCGTCGTATTCGTAGAGCCCCTGCTGCGCCTTGGTGGTGGACTTGATATGCCAGGTCAGCAGCGGCGCGTTGAGCGCCTTCGCGACTTCCTCGGCCAGCACCGTCTTGCCCGTGCCCGGCTCGCCTTTGACCAGCAGCGGCCGCTCGAGCACGATGGCTGCATTGACGGCGACCTTGAGGTCATCGGTCGCCACATAGTCCTTGGTGCCGGTAAACTTCATCGAAACTACGCCCTGTCTCTGTAAACGAGAAACGACCGCCCATGGCGGCCGTTTCCGGATGAACCCGAAATTGTCACGCGCGCCGGATCAGTGCCAGCACGACAAGAACGACGATGCCGCCGATCGCACCGTTGATGATCTCCGCGACCCAGCCGGCGCCGAGATGGATGCCGAGCTGCGGCAGCAGCCAGCCTGCGACCACGGCACCGATGATGCCGAGCACAATGTTGCCGAGCAGGCCGAACCCGGCCCCCTTCACGACCAGGCCGGCAAGCCAGCCTGCGATGGCGCCGACGATGATCCAAGCAATGATACCCATCAGCCAATTCCCCTCCGCATGCGCATGATCGCAGGACGCTCCAAGCCCGCGAAAGGCCCGTATGACCGGCCTCGGGGACAACTTTAGTGGAAAAACCGGGCTGGTCCAGAGCACAGGGTCTCCGCCGCGGCAAAAACATGGCCGCTCTGCCCGACCGGAAACGCGCGGGAATGCCGCCGGAGCGGCTTGACGGCGCGGCGGCGGCGGGCGACCTTGCGCCCATGTTCCTGCAATTTTTCACATCGCTGCGCGAAGCCCAGGTTCCGGTCACGCTGCGCGAATACCTCACCCTGATCGAGGCGCTCGAGGCCGATCTCGCCGGACAGACGGTCGAGAATTTCTATTACCTGTCGCGCGCCACGCTGGTGAAAGACGAGCGCAACCTCGACAAGTTCGACCGCGTGTTCGGCGCCACCTTCAAGGGGCTGGAGAGCCTGCTCGATGCCATGGAAAAGGCCGATATCCCGGCCGAGTGGCTCAAGAAGCTGGCTGAGAAATACCTCACCGAGGAAGAGAAGAAGCAGATCGAAGCCATGGGCTGGGACAAGCTCATGGAGACCCTGCGCGAGCGGCTGAAAGAGCAGAAGGGCCGCCACCAGGGCGGCAACAAGTGGATCGGCACCGCCGGCACGTCGCCGTTCGGCGCCCACGGCTACAATCCCGAGGGCATCCGCATCGGCCAGGAGAGGAACCGCAATTTCCGTGCGGTGAAAGTCTGGGACCGCCGCGAGTTCAAGGACCTCGACGGCAACGTCGAGCTCGGCATCCGCAACATCAAGGTGGCGCTGCGCCGCCTGCGCAAGTTCGCGCGCACCGGCGCCCCCGACGAGCTCGATCTCGACACCACCATCCGCGAGACCGCCAACCACGGCTATCTCGACGTCCACATGCGGCCCGAGCGGCGCAATGCGGTGAAAGTGCTGATCTTCTTCGACATCGGCGGCTCGATGGATTCGCACATCAAGCAGGTCGAGGAACTGTTCTCGGCGGCGAAGACCGAATTCAAGCACATGGAATATTTCTACTTCCACAATTGCCTGTACGAGGGCGTGTGGAAGAACAACAAGCGGCGCTTCACCGACCGCACGCCGACCTGGGACGTGCTGCACAAGTACCCGCACGACTACAAGGTGGTGTTCGTCGGCGACGCGTCGATGTCGCCCTATGAGATCGTGGTGCCGGGCGGCTCGGTCGAGCATGTCAACGAGGAAGCCGGTGCGGTGTGGCTCGAGCGCGTGACCCGCACCTACCCGCACACGATCTGGCTCAATCCGGTGGCGCAGAAGCACTGGGATTATTCCGAATCCACCACCATCATCCGCAAGCTGTTCGCCGAGCGCATGTATCCGCTGACGCTGGAAGGGCTCGAGAACGCGATGAAGGAACTGGTGCGCTGAGCCGCACCACAATGCCCGCCTCAACGGAAACTGCCATGCCCCAGACCATCCATCGCGGCTACAAGGCCCTCGTCGACGAGGCCAACGCGCAGGTGAAGACCATGACCGCCGCGGAGGCGATCGCCGCCGCGCGGCGCGACGACGTCGTCATCATCGATATTCGCGACCCGCGCGAGATCGAGCGCGAGGGCCGTATCCCCGGCGCGTTCGCCTGCACCCGCGGCATGCTGGAATTCTGGATTGATCCGGAGAGCCCCTATGCCAAGCCGGTATTCCAGCAGGACAAGACGTTCATCTTTCACTGCGCCGGCGGACTGCGCTCGGCGCTGGCCGCCAAGACCGCGCAGGACATGGGGCTGAAGCCGGTGGCGCACATCGCCGGCGGCTTTGGCGCCTGGCGCGAGGCCGGAGGCCCGACCGAGACAGTCGCTCCGCGCGCGCCCAGATAAGCCGCACCTCGACATACAACCGATCAACATCGCCACCGACGTGGACATCCGCTCATGACCCCGACCGACGATCCGCTGGTGTCCACCGAATGGCTGGCAAGCCGGCTCGACGACCCGTCGATCCGCATCCTCGACGCCACCTTCAAGATGCCCGGCGTGCTGCCGCTGCCGGCGGACGATTTCCTCGCCGCGCATCTTCCAGGCGCTGCCTTTTTCGACGTCGAGACCGTGTCCGACCATGCCTCGCCGCTGCCGCACATGTATCCCGACGCGGCGCAGTTCGCCCGCGACGTCGGCGCGCTCGGGGTTTCCAGCGACTCGCTCGTCGTCATCTATGATGCCGGCGGCTGGGTGGCGGCGCCGCGCGCCTGGTGGATGTTCCTGAGTTTCGGCCACCCCAACGTGCGGATCCTCGACGGCGGCCTGCAGAAATGGCGCGCCGAAGGCCGCCCGCTGCAGGCGGGCCCTGCGTCCCCGCAGCCGGGCAAGTTCACCGCCCGGCTGGACCCGGCCCATGTCCGCAGCCTGGCGCAGATGCGCGACAACCTCGCAAGCCACGGCGAGCAGGTGATCGACGCCCGCGCCCGCGCGCGCTTCGCCGGCAGCGTGGCGGAGCCGCGGCCGGGGCTGCGCTCGGGCCATATCCCGGGCAGCCTGAACCTGCCCTACAATGAGCTGTTCGATACCGCGACCGGAACGATGAAGCCGATCGCGGACCTGAAGGCGCTGTTCACCGGTGCCGGCCTCGACCTGCAGCGCCCGGTGGTCACGACCTGCGGTTCCGGGGTGTCGGCGGCCGTGCTGACACTGGCGCTCTACCGTCTCGGCGTGCGCGGCACCGCGCTCTACGACGGATCCTGGTCGGAATGGGGGCAAGCAGGCGGACCGCCGGTCGCCACCGGAGCGACCTGACAGCCGGCCACGGACTCAGCCGCCGAACCCGGCGAACGGATTGCCCGGCGGCATCGTCTGAGGCCGCGGCTGCTGCGCCAGTGCGCGCGCGCGCAACGCAATCCGCCGCCGCTGCGCAGCCGCCTGACGCGCTTTCACCCGCTTCGCCGCCTCGGCCCGCGCCTTGCTGGCAGACGTCACACTGGGCTTTGCGGCCTTCGCCGCGGGACGTGCCGCGACTTCGGCGCTCGCGGCGGCGGGATCAGCCAGTGCCGTAACGGTGAGCTCCGGCTTGGCCGGCTGCGGCACGTCGGACGCACCCACGGCGGCCCCAAGGCTGGCTCCAAGGCTGGCTCCAAGGCCAGCCCCACGGCCGGCCGACGATGCCGACGGCTCTACCGATGCGACGGCCATGGCGGCGCCTTCGACCGCCTTGGCCGGAACAGAGTCGGAAACGGTGGCCATGCGGTCGGCCTCGAGGGCAGGCCCTGGCGTGGCCTCGGCCGCCGTGCCGCCCTCGGCAAGGGACGGCGCAGCCGCCGCGAGAGCCGCCTGCTTCTCCAAGTTGCTGTCCTGATCGGCGATCATTTCCACCCGCAGCAGCGCCAGCGTGGCCTTGCGGGTGTCGCGCTCGCGCGCCACGACGGCCTCCGGCGCGTCCCAGGTGGCCGGCCGGGCGGCGAGATCGTCGCGTGTCGCACGAAACAGCGCCGTTGCGCCGAGACCGAAAACCACCACCGATGCCATGAGCAGGAGTGTCGCGATCAGGAAACGGAAACCCGGTAGCATGGACGCCTCGCCGCTGGTCGTGATGCGCGGACCGTCTGAGAACGTGAGTGGAAGCTGAACGCGACGCAGATGCAGAACCCGATCGTCACAGCACCGGAACTGGCTGCGAATCAGGCGCTTTTCGAGAATAACCCAAGCCCTTGGGCGCGGATGCTGAAAAGTGCGGATGACGCGGAACCGGCGGGCATGCTCGTTCATCCGCCGATTTCGCGGCAGATGAACGAAATCTCGCAAAAATGTCAGCGGTTTTTGGCCGGCTTTCTCCATCAATGTCTTGAATGTGCCGCTATCCTGCGTAATCAGCAGGTTAACCTTCCGGAGTCGGGTCGCGGGTAGAATAGGGTAATGATGGACAAGCGCATTCTGACGATATTGGCGGTCACGGCCGCTGGCCTCGCAGGGGCCACGGCCGCGGCGGCGCAGGGCTACTCTCAGCCGCAGGGCTATTCCCAGCCCGGCGCCTATCCGCCCCCGCCCGGCTATTCCACAGCCCCGGGCGCCTACCCGCCCGACAGCCCGCTGCCGGATTTCGACGCCATGGACGACGAGGGTGGCCCGGCGCCGCGCGGCCAGACGGCCCTGTCCGCCCCCGGTCCGGCGCCTGCGCCGCTTGGTCCGGTAATGTCCCCCGATGACCCGCGCTATGGCCGCCCCGCTGGCCCGCCGCCGGTGGTTTATTCCAATCGCCCGCCGCAGGACACCTACGCCAACCACGCGCCGGCAGGCGGTTATGGTGATCCGTCTCTGCGACCGCCGGGCGCTGTCGATGGTCAGGGCGGCCAGATGAGCGGTTCGCTGCAGAACCCCGGCCCGGCGCGCGATTCCGAGGGGCGCCCCAACACCGTGATGGCGCTGCCGCCGGACGAGCAGCCCGAGACCGGGCCACGCAAGGAACTTCCCGAGCGGCTGCGCCGCCAGGAGGTGAACTACGTCACCAAGGAGCCGGCGGGCACCATCGTCGTCGATACGCCCAACACCCAGCTCTATTACATTCTCGGCAACAACCGCGCGGTGCGCTATGGCGTGCGCGTCGGACGCGACGGTTTCACCTGGACCGGCGTGCAGAAGATCACCCGCAAGGCCGAGTGGCCGGACTGGCATCCGCCGCCGGAGATGATCGAGCGCCAGCCCTACCTGCCGCGCTTCATGGCCGGCGGCGACGGCAACCCGCTCGGCGCCCGCGCGATGTATCTGGGATCGACGGTGTACCGCATCCACGGCACCAACCAGCCGTCGACCATCGGTCAGTTCGTGTCCTCGGGCTGCATCGGCATGCTGAACGAAGACGTCACCGATCTGTTCGAGCGCGTGAAGGTCGGCACCCGCGTGGTGGTGCTGCCGGGCGGCAAGCCGCCGGCGCTCGCCACCACCGCCTCGGCCCAGCCGATCGCGCCCCCCGTTCCAACACAGGGCATGGCGGGCGGCCAGGCCGCCGTGAACATCCCCGGCACCGGCCCGACGGTCGTGCCGCCGCTGCCGGCGCCGGTCACGGTCCGCTGACCCAGCAGCACAGTCACCGACAGCGACAGGCCCGCTTCAACACCGTTGAAGCGGGCCTTGTCGTCTCCAGCCGAACGACCGCTCGTCTTCAGCCGAGCTGGCGCACCGGCGCGCCCGCGAGCCAGGCCGCGATGTCCTCGACCATGTCCTCGTAGTAGCGGCGATAGTTCTCGGCCGTAACGTAGCCGAGGTGCGGCGTCAGCACGACATTGTCGAGCCGGCGCAGCGGATGATCGACCGGCAGCGGCTCCTGCCAGAAGGTATCGAGGCCAGCCCCGGCGATGCGGCGCTCGCCCAGCGCCTCAAGCAATGCCGCCTCATCGACGATCGGCCCCCGCGCCGTGTTGATGAGGTAGGCGGTCGGCTTCATCCGGGCGAGGTCGGCGGCGCCGACGAGGCTGCGGGAGCGCTCCGACAGCACGAGATGGATGGTGATGACGTCGGAGGTCGCGAACAGCTCCTCCTTGGTGGCATAGGCAACGCCCGCCGCCGCGCACGCCTCCACCGTCAGATTGCTGCTCCAGGCCTTCACCTGCATGCCGAGCGCCTGGCCGACGGCGGCGACGCGCGCACCGAGCTTGCCGAGACCGACGATACCGAGGGTCTTGCCCTCGACATCCTCACCGACGGTGATCTGCCAGGACGCGCCCGCCTTCATGCGTGCGTTCTCGAAGCCGATCCGGCGCGTCAGTTCCAGCATCAGGCCGATGGTGATGCCGACGGTCGGATTGCCGACGTTGCCGGTGCCGCAGACCACGACGTTGCGCTCCCTGGCTGTCGCCAGATCGAACGACGCATTGCGCATGCCCGACGTCAGCAACAGCTTCAACTTCGGCAGCGCGGACAGGACCTCGGCGGTGAACGGCGTCCGTTCGCGCATCGCGCAAACGATATCGAAATCCTGCAGGGCCGCGATCGCCGCGGCAGCGTCGGCGAAGGGGACATCGAACACCGTCAGCGCGACCTTGTCGCGGAACGCCGACCAGTCGGCCAGTTTCAGGGCAACATTCTGATAGTCGTCGAGAATTGCGCAGCGTAGCGCCATGGATCACCGTCGTTGAAGGGGCAAACGGCGACAACTATCCCGTGCCGAAGGCGGCGATGCAAGGAACCACAGCTACTGGATTGAGCCCGGCTGGGATGCGTCGTCCGCATCGTGCTTGGCGTGCCAGGCCGGCCCCGGGCCGCGCATGTAGTGCTGCTCGGGGCGATAGGGATCGAACGCCGCGATCACGAACTGCCGCAGGAAATCGACGACTTCACGGAACAGCCCGGTCGCCTGGGGCCCGGCAGCACTGGACCGAACGGAGGGGTCGAGAAACGCCATGACGCACATCTGTTGCTGGGTGGTGACGGGCAACAGAATTGCGCGGAACTGATTAAAAAGCCGTTGTGATCGTTAACCCCAGGGAAACGGTTGCCGTTAGGCTTTCCAAAGGGTTACCGCGACGGTTGCCCTTTGCAGACCGGACCGCTACATCAGCACCAGCCCAAATTTCCCGCGCGCGACGGTTTTCAAGCACTTCAAGGATCACGATGGCTCGCCAGTTCGTCTACTTCATGCAGGGTCTGTCGAAGACCTATCCCGGCAACCGCAAGGTGCTCGATAACGTCCACCTGTCGTTCTACCCGGACGCCAAGATCGGCGTTCTCGGCGTCAACGGCTCGGGTAAGTCGACACTGCTCAAGATCATGGCCGGCATCGACAAGGACTATAACGGCGAGGCCTGGGTCGCCGAGGGCGCCCGCGTCGGCTACCTCGAGCAGGAGCCTCAGCTCGACCCGAACAAGACCGTTCGCGAGAACGTCATGGAAGGCGTCGCCAAGCAGAAGGCGATCCTCGACCGCTACAACGATCTCGCGGTCAACTATTCCGACGAGACCGCCGACGAGATGACCAAGCTGCAGGACGAGATCGAGGCCCAGGGCCTGTGGGATCTCGACAGCAAGGTCGACCAGGCGATGGACGCGCTGCGCTGCCCGCCGGATGACGCCGACGTCAGCAAGCTGTCGGGCGGTGAACGTCGCCGCGTCGCGCTGTGCCGCCTGCTGCTCGACCAGCCCGAACTGCTGCTGCTGGACGAACCGACCAACCATCTCGACGCCGAGTCGGTGTCGTGGCTGGAAGGCCACCTGCGCAACTACCCCGGCGCGATCCTGATCGTCACCCACGACCGCTACTTCCTCGACAACGTCACCGGATGGATTCTCGAGCTCGACCGCGGTCGCGGCATTCCCTACGAGGGCAACTACTCGTCGTGGCTGGTGCAGAAGCAGAAGCGGCTGGAGCAGGAAGGCCGCGAGGAGGCCGCGCATCAGCGCACCCTCGCCCGCGAACAGGAGTGGATCGCGGCGTCGCCCAAGGCGCGCCAGGCCAAATCCAAGGCGCGCTACCAGCGCTATGAAGACCTGCTCAAGAAGGCCAGCGAGAAGCAGACCCAGACCGCGCAGATCGTCATCCCGGTGGCCGAGCGCCTCGGCAACAATGTCGTCGACTTCGAAGGCCTCACCAAGGGTTTTGGCGATCGCCTCTTGATCGACGATCTCACCTTCAAGCTGCCGCCCGGCGGCATCGTCGGCGTGATCGGCCCGAACGGCGCCGGCAAGACCACGCTGTTCCGCATGATCACCGGCCAGGAGAAGCCCGAGAAGGGCACTATCACGGTCGGCGAGAGCGTGCAGCTCGGCTATGTCGACCAGTCGCGCGACGCGCTCGACGGCAGCAAGAGCGTGTGGGAGGAGATCTCCGGCGGAAACGACCAGATCCTGCTCGGCAAGCGCGAGGTCAATTCGCGCGGCTACTGCTCGGCATTCAACTTCAAGGGCGCGGACCAGCAGAAGAAGGTCGGTGCGCTGTCGGGCGGTGAACGCAACCGCGTGCATCTCGCCAAGATGCTGAAGTCCGGCGCCAACGTGCTGCTGCTCGACGAACCGACCAACGACCTCGACGTCGACACGCTGCGCGCGCTGGAAGAAGCGCTGGAGGATTTTGCCGGCTGCGCCGTCATCATCAGCCACGATCGCTGGTTCCTCGACCGCATCGCCACCCACATCCTCGCCTTCGAGGGCGACAGCCATGTCGAATGGTTCGAGGGTAACTTCCAGGACTACGAGAAGGACAAGATGCGCCGGCTCGGCCAGGACTCGGTGATCCCGCATCGCGTCAAGTACAAGAAGCTGACGCGCTGAGGCGCCTGTCAAACTGCTGTCGACTCGATCAAAAGGTCCGGGCCGCCTGTTGCGGTCCGGACCTGTCGTTTCGAGCTCCCCTCCGCCCTGCCCGCTTTGTGTCAGACCTGTTATGATCGCTGCGGTGAATCGCCGCTGCCGGCAGCCTCGACAGCGCCGAAACACTGCACTTATTTGAAACCGGTTTTCCGGCACGCCGGCCCCGCCGCGTGCCGTTGGTTCCATGCTCAAAAGGAGTGCTGATGTCGTCGACGCCCGAAACCCCGCCGTCTCTGCGGAGCAGCGCGCTGCGCCCGCTGCCGATGCTGATCTTCGGATCGCGCTGGCTGCAGTTGCCGCTGTACATCGGCCTGATCGTGGCGCAGGGCGTCTATGTGGTGCTGTTCCTGAAGGAGCTCTGGCATCTCGTCACCCACGCCGCCGACTTCAACGAGCAGCAGATCATGCTGGTGGTGCTGGGCCTGATCGACGTGGTGATGATCTCCAACCTCCTGGTGATGGTCATCGTCGGCGGCTATGAGACCTTCGTGTCGCGGCTCAATCTCGAGGGCCATCCCGACGAGCCGGAATGGCTCAGCCATGTCAACGCCAGCGTGCTCAAGATCAAGCTGGCGATGGCGATCATCGGCATCTCCTCGATCCACCTGCTGCGCACCTTCATCGAGGCGGGCAATCTCGGCGGCGCCGGCCGCACCACCAACTACACCGAGACCGGCGTGATGTGGCAGACCATCATCCACGTTGTCTTCATCCTGTCGGCGATCGGCATCGCCTATGTCGACAAGATCACCAACAGCGCCGTCGAGGCGGCGCATCGCAACGCGGCCGGACACTGAGGCCCGCACCATGCGGAACGCACGAGACAGCGTGAGGATCTGGACGACATTCGCCGGCCGCTTTGCGGCAGTTGCCCTTGCCGCCCTCTCCTGTCTCGCCGCGCCGCGGCCCGCGGTGGCCGCGGCCGACCCGGCGTTCACCCGCTTCATCGCCTCGCTGTGGCCGGAGGCGCAGGCGGCTGGCGTGTCGCGCGCGACCTTCGACAGCGCGACACGCGGCCTCGAGCCGAACTACAAGCTGCCGGATCTCGTTCTGCCCGGCCGCAGCCCGTCGTCGGCGCCGCCGCAGGCGGAGTTCGTGCAGGTGCCCGCCGACTACGTCAAGGAGGCGACGATCGCCCGCCTTGCGACCGAAGGCCAGCGCCTGCAGCAACAGTACCGTCCGACGCTGTCGGCGATCGAGCAGCGCTTCGGCGTGCCGGCGACCGTGATCCTCGCGATCTGGGGCCGCGAGACCGACTACGGTCGCTACACCCTGCCCTACAACGCACTGCCGGTGCTGGCGACACAGGCCTATGTCGGCCGCCGCAAGGACCAGTTCCGCAACGAGTTCATCCTGGCGCTGAAGATCCTCGACGAGGGCCATGTCGCGCTCAAGGACATGCGCGCGTCATGGGCCGGCGCAATGGGCCTGACCCAGTTCCTGCCGTCGGAGTTCTATCAGCATGCCGTCGATTTCGACGGCGACGGCCATCGCAACATCTGGACCTCGGTGCCCGATGCGCTGGCCTCCGCGGCGCAGCAGCTCAAGAACAAGGGCTGGCAACCGGGCCTGCGCTGGGCCTACGAGGTCAAGGCGCCGCCCTCCGCCGACTGCACGCTGGGCGTGCCGGAGGTGACGCGGCCGATCGGCGAATGGCTGAAGCTCGGCTTCGTGCCGGTGCGCGGCCGACAGCTCTCGGCGGCAGAAAAGGCCGAACCCGCATCGCTGCTCCAGCCCGAGGGCATCTACGGCCCGGCGTTCCTGACCACGAAGAACTACTTCGTCATCAAGGAATACAATTTCTCAGACCTGTACGTGCTGTTCGTCGGCCACCTCAGCGATCGCATGAGCGATCCGCAACCGTTCGCGACCCCCTGGTCGGCAAAGACCCAGTTGCGCACGACCGACGTCGAGGCGATGCAGCGCGAGCTGACGCGGATCGGCCTCTACGCCGACAAGCTCGACGGCAAGGCCGGCATGAAGACCCGCGCGGCGCTCGGCGCCTACCAGAAGAAGGCCGGCCTCAAGATCGATTGCTGGCCGAGCGCAGAAGTGCTGCGCGCGCTGAACACGGCACGCTGACATCGGTCGCAATGCAAGCATGAAAAAACCCGGCCATTGCTGGCCGGGTCTTGCAATCGGACATCTGTGGACCGGATCAGTCGCAAACCTGGACGCGGCGGATTCGCCAGCCATAACCATCCCAGAAACGCTCGCGAGCCCAATGGCAGGTCGGTTCGACGACATAAGCCGGAGCAGGCGCGTAATAGGCAGGCGGCGGCGGCGGAGCAGCGGCGCCAGCGAGGGCGCTGCCAAGGAGGGCGCCACCGATCAGACCGCCTGCGACGCCGGCAGCGATCCGGCCGCCATCGGCCTGCGCGGCCGGCATAGCGACAGCGAGCGATCCAGCGATCGTGGCGACCGCAAGAAACGCAGAAAGGGTCTTCTTCATTGTCATTCTCCTCAGATCACGCCGAGCCCGGCGCTGGGAATTGGTCCGACTCAAGAGCCCATCTCGGGCTCTTTTTAGCTGGTTCGTCCCGTCAGTGAAAGCGCCCCCCGCCGGCTCGGCGGAAACCGCAACGCTCGTCCCCGCGACCATCTTAATGGATTTTCTTGCCAGGGTCTTAAAAAACACCGGCAAGGCGTCCAGAGGTCTGCGAAGTCATTCAAAGCCGTGCATTTACGGCCCAATTTTGGCGTTCATCTTGGTCACGCCATTCTGAACGGGTGTTCCTGGTCAGCCATCCACCGCTTTCACGCCTGCACGACGGCGCCCGTGGCGCCGTCGGCTGCAAACCCGGCTGCAGGGCTCAATTGCAGACCCGGACCGGGCGGACCTCCCAGCCATAGCCGTCCCAGACACGCTGCCGTGCCCAGTAGCAGCCACCGCCATAATAGGCCGGGCTCGCGGCATAGGCCGGTCCGCCGCCGTAATAGCCATAGCCTGACCCGTAATAGCCGGGGCCGGCGATCGCGCTGCCGACAATGGCGCCGACCGCCAGGCCGCCGATGATACCGGCCGCCAGTGCACCGCCACCGCGCGCCTGCGCGGGCGCCGGGGCCGCTATTGCCGTCGCGGCCACGAGGCCTGCCGCCGCCACTGCCATCAGTGCTCGTTTCATGGCTCACTCCTGATCCTGCTCGTAGACGAAACATCCAACGGATCGTCCCGCTCAGGGTTTCATATCCGGCTTGAACAGCCCATGAATGCCCCCGCCGGATTCCTGCCATGATTGCGCGCGCCCCGCCGCCGCGTCACTATTTGGCTGGCGCCTCCTTCGATACGCCACCGGGCGTCGCGGGCGCATCCTTCACCTTCTTGTCCGCGCCCTGGGCCTGCAATTGCTCCAGCGTCCTCTGCAACACCGCGACGGTACCCCCCAGCGCGTCGACGCGACTCTTCAGCGCCGTGATCTCCCGGGCGGCGGCATCGAGCTTCTGCTGCTGCGCGAGCGCGTCCTGCGTCATGGTCTTCTTCAGGAAGTCGACGTTGCTCTGCAAGCAGCTCGTGCGCCGCTCCATGGTCTTCTCGGCGGTGCAGATCTCGATCCCGGGAACGTCCTGCGCCATTGCGGCACCCGCCGCCAGCAGCGACGACAACGACAGCGCACACAGACCTGCTTTCAGCATCACCACCTCGTTCGGCTATGGCCGAGCGAAGCCCGGCCTGCGCGTTGCACCGCACCCTCGCCATTCCGGCGCAGCTGTGTTTTAACACCTTGAGGCCCGCTGCAAAGGCGCGACCTGTGGTCACGTTCCACCACCTGCCGGACTCGCACAAGATCGCCATCATGCACAAGCAAACCATCGCTGTCGCGGGATGCGGGCTCGCCGGCTTGTCGACCGCCCTGCTGCTGCACCGCGACGGCCACCACGTCACGCTGTTCGAGCGTTTTGACACGCCGCAGCCGCTCGGTTCCGGCCTGATGCTGCAGACGACCGGCCTTGCGGTGCTGCGCGAGCTCGCCCTCGACGACGCCGTGCTTGCCACCGGCGCACGGATCGATCGACTGGTCGGCAAGGCGGTGCCCTCGGGACGCACCGTGCTCGATGTCCGCTTCGCCGTGCGCGACCCCGCGTCGTTCGGGCTCGGCATTCATCGCGGCGCGCTGTTCGACGTGCTGTTCCGCGCCGTCGCCGCCGCCGGCCTTCCGATCGTCACCGGACGAACCGTCACCAGCGCACCGCGCGACGCCGATGGTCGCCGCATCCTGAATTTCAGCGATGCGCCTGCCGCCGGCCCGTTCGATCTCGTGGTGGATACGCTCGGCATCGCCAGCCCGCTGCAGCCCATCGCGGGCCGCGCGCTGCCCTATGGCGCGCTGTGGGCATCGCTCGACTGGCCTGGTGATGCATCATTCGATGGCCATGCGCTGGAGCAGCGCTACGTGCGCGCCAGCACCATGGCGGGGGTGCTGCCGATCGGACGAGCGCCCGGGAGCGCTGTGCCGCAGACGGCGTTGTTCTGGTCACTGCGTAACGACCAGCTGGACATCTGGCGGACACGCGGCCTCGCGGCCTGGAAGAACGACGTGCTGCGGGTGTGGCCGGCCACCGCGCCGCTGCTGGACCAGATCGACACGCCCGAGCGTCTGACCTTCGCGAGCTATGTCCACCGCACCACAACGACCGCCGCCGAACCCGGCCTGGTGCACATCGGCGACGCCTGGCATGCGACCAGCCCGCAGCTCGGCCAGGGCGCCAACATGGCCTTTCTCGACGCTTATGCGCTGACGAAGGCGCTGCGTGAGAGTCCCGATGCGACGGCCGCGGGTTCGCGCGCCATTGCACGGCGCCGAAACCATGTCCGGCTCTATCAAGGCATGAGCCTGCTGTTCACGCCGGTGTATCAATCCGATAGCCACCTGCTGCCGCTGCTGCGCGATCGCATTGCCGGGCCGCTGTCGAAACTGTGGCCGGCAACCCGTATCCTCGCCGCGATGGTCAGCGGCCTGATCGGCAATCCGCTGGCGCCGCTCGGCCTCACGGCCGGCCCTGCGACGCGGCACGGCCCGCTTGCGGCCATCGCCGGCGACAGTCCGCTCATCGTGTTCGACGGCGAGTGCGTATTGTGCTCGACGCAGGCGCAGTTCGTGCTTCGGCATGACCGCCACAGGCGCTTCCGCCTCACGACGGCTCAGGGCGCGATCGGGCAGGCCCTCTACCGTGAGCTCGGCCTGCCGACCGACAGCTATCAGACGATGTTGCTGATCGAGCGCGGCAGGGCGCTGATGCACTCCGAAGCCGTGCTCGGCATCGCCGACGGCCTCGGCTGGCCATGGCGTGCGGCCGCGTTGTTGAAGGCAATCCCGCGCGCCTGGCGCGATCGCGCCTATCGGCTCGTCGCCCGCAACCGCTATCGCTGGTTCGGACGCCACGACGTGTGCTGGCGCCCCACGCCAGAGATGACGGACCGCATCCTGTGACCCGGGTGCTGGTGATCGGCGGCTATGGCGGCTTCGGCCTGCGCATCGCCCGCCGACTCGCCGCCGATGGCTGGCAGGTGCTGGTCGCGGGTCGCAGCCTGGCAAAGGCACAGGCTGCCTGTGCCGGCACGCCAGGCCTCACAGCGCTGGCGTTCGATCGCAACAGCGACACGGCGGCCGTGCTCGCCAAACTCCGCCCGTTCGCCGTGATCGATGCCGCCGGCCCGTTCCAGGGCGCCTCCTATGCGCTGGCGCAGGCCTGCATCGCACAGCGCTGCCACTATCTCGACATCGCCGATGGCCGCGATTTCGTCGCTGGCATTGGCGCGCACGACGCAGCAGCCCAAGCCGCTGGCGTCACCGTGATCTCGGGGGCCTCCAGCGTCCCGGCATTGTCGGGCGCTGTCGTCCGTGAACTGGCACTGGACCTCACAGAGCTGCGCGCGATCGAGATCGCGATCAGCGCCTCCAACCGTGCGACCGCCGGCGTCTCGGTCAGCCGCGCGATCTTCTCCTATGTCGGCCGGCCATTTTCCCTCTGGCGTCATCGTCGCCGGGAAACCGGCTACGGCTGGCAGGGGCTGCAGCGCGCGGATTTTCGCGTTGCCGGCGAGCCGCCGATCGCGGGCCGGCTGATCGGGTTTGCCGACGTGCCCGACCTAGCGCTGCTGCCCGACCGCCTGCCCAGCCGACCGGCGGTGAGCTTTCGCGCCGGCACCGAGCTGACGGTGCAGAACATCATGGTGTGGACCTTGAGCTGGCTGGTGCGCTGGGGCCTGGTCAAGCAGCCGGAGCGCCTGCTGCCGCCGCTGCTGCGCTTGCAGGCCTTGACGGCCCGGCTCGGCAGCGATCGCTCCGCCATGATCGTGCGCGCCTTCGGGCTGCGGGGCGAGCAGCGCTGCGAGCGACGCTGGACGCTGATCGCGCGCGACGGCTGTGGCCCCGAAATTCCTTGCCTTGCCGTGCCGATCCTGCTGCGCCGGCTGCGCGAGGGTGCGCTGGCGCCCGGCGCGTGCGACGCCGGCCCCCTTCTCACGCTCGCGGACTTTGCGCCCGTCTTCGCCACCATGCCGGTGCGCGACGCGATTACCGACCACACCTTGCCGCCGCCACTCTACGCACGGGTGATGGGGACAGCTTTCGACGCACTGCCGCCGCGCGTGCGCGCGATGCATGACGTGCTGCGTGACCACGGCGCCACCGGGCAAGCCGTGGTCTCACGCGGCCGCAGCCGCGCGGCACGGATGATTGCCACCCTGTTCGGCTTTCCGCCCGAGGGCGAGCACGATCTGCATGTCGGCTTCGACGAGCGCGATGGCGTCGAAACCTGGACACGCGATTTCGGCGGCCGCATGTTCCGCAGTCGCCTGTCGCAGCGCGGCGAACTTCTGGTCGAGGCATTCGGTCCGCTGCGGTTCGGCTTCACGCTGCCGGCCAACGGCACGGGATTGACCATGCGCCTGCAGCGCTGGTGGCTCGGCCCTCTGCCGTTGCCGCTTGCGCTCGCGCCGCGCTCGGAGGCGCGGGAGTGGCAGGCCGACGACCGCTTCCAGTTCGACGTGCCGATCGCGCTGCCGCTCATCGGCCTGATCGTGCATTACCGCGGCTGGCTGGCGTAGCGTCCGCGCATGCAAAAAAAGCCGCAAGCATTGCTTGCGGCTTTTCAGAACCATCGATGACCGGAGCGATCAGCGCTCGGCGAACGCCTTCTCGACCACATAGTGGCCGGGCTCGCCGTGGTTGCCCTCGACGAAACCGCGACGCTCCAGCAGTTCCTTGGTGTCGACCAGCAGCGCCGGGCTGCCGCAGATCATGACGCGGTCATGCTCGGCCTCGAGATCGGCGACGCCGATATCCTGGAACAGCTTGCCGGTCTCCATCAGGTCGGTGATGCGGCCGCGGTTGCGGAACGGGTCGCGCGTCACGGTCGGATAGTAGATCAGCTGGTTGCGCACCATCTCGCCGAGCAGCTCGTCCTGCGGCAGCTTCTCGGTGATCATCTCGCCATAGGCGAGCTCCTTGACATGACGGCAGCCGTGCAGCAGCACGACCTTCTCGAAGCGCTCGTAGGTCTCCGGATCCTTGATGACGCTGAGAAACGGCGCGAGGCCAGTGCCGGTGCCGACGAGGTAGAGGTTGCGGCCGCTATGCAGGTTGTCGATCACCAGCGTGCCCGTCGCCTTGCGGCTGACGATGATGGAATCGCCTTCCTTGAGATGCTGCAGGCGCGAGGTCAGCGGGCCGTCCGGCACCTTGATCGAGAAGAACTCGAGCTCTTCTTCGTAGTTCGCGCTGGCGACGCTGTAGGCGCGCAGCAGCGGCTTCTCGTTGACCTTCAGACCGATCATCGTGAATTCGCCGTTGCGGAAGCGGAACGAAGGATCGCGGGTGGTCCGGAAACTGAACAGGGTGTCCGTCCAGTGATGGACGCTGAGAACGCTTTCCTGATTGAAGTTGCTCATCGCACGTGATCCGTCGTTCGCCAGACTGTGGCTGAAATTCAGGGAATTTCAGGTTGGGGAGGCTGGAGGTTGAACTTGTCTCGGCAATTCGTTTGTGTACTAATGATTACGCCAGCCCAGCCCGACCGTCAAGACGGTCCGAGGGCGAGGTTTATCTAGGGGATTTTGCGCCGAAAAGGAACGCGCTGCGCCGCAACAAAATTCTCTTTTTCAATGCGTTAGGGTTATTCTGGTTCTAAAAACAGCCCCAAGGGGGAAAGTGGCTCCAAGGGGTACAAAACGAGCACAAAAGGCACAAAGGAACGACCGCCATGGCCCACGATGAACCCCAGGCAACCGGCGCGACCAAGCTGGTGATCCGCAACATCGGCCTCCTGCTCAGCGGAGATCTCGACAAGCCGATCCTCGACGCCGACACCATCGTGGCCGAGAACGGCCGGATCAGCGCGGTCGGCCGGGCCAAGGACGTCGACACCGAAGGCGCCACCACCATCATCGACGCCAATGGCACCGCGGTGACGCCGGGTCTGATCGACAGCCATGTGCATCCCGTGGCCGGTGACTGGACGCCGCGCCAGAACCAGATTGGCTGGATCGACAGCTTCCTCAATGGCGGCGTCACCACCATGATTTCCGCCGGCGAAGTCCACATGCCGGGCCGCCCGCGCGATGTCACCGGCGTCAAGGCGATGGCGATCTTCGCCCAGCGCGCGTTCGATGCCTTCCGTCCCGGCGGCGTCAAGGTTCACGCCGGCGCGCCGGTGATCGAGCCGGGCATGACCGAAGAGGATTTCAAGGAGCTCGCCGCCGCCGGCGTCAAGCTGCTCGGCGAGGTCGGTCTCGGCGGCGTCAAGGACGGCGCCACCGCCAGACAGATGGTGGCGTGGGCGCGCAAGTACGGCATCCAGAGCACCATCCACACCGGCGGCCCGTCGATCCCGGGCTCCGGCCTGATCGGTGCGGACGTCGTGCTGGAAGCCGACACCGATGTCGTCGGCCACATCAACGGCGGCCACACGGCATTGCCCGATGGCGAGATCCGCTGCATCTGCGAGGGCTGCAAGCGCGGCCTCGAGCTCGTGCACAACGGCAACGAACGTGCCGCGCTCTACACCCTGCGCGTCGCCAGGGAGATGGGCGACTTGCATCGCGTCATCCTCGGCACCGACGCACCCGCCGGCTCCGGCGTGCAGCCGCTCGGCATCCTGCGCATGGTGTCGCTGCTGTCGTCGCTCGGCGACGTCGCCGCGGAAACCGCGTTCTGCTTCGCCACCGGCAACACCGCGCGGATGCGGGCGCTCGACTGTGGCCTGATCGAGGTCGGCCGCGCGGCTGATTTCGTCATCATGGACAAGGCGCAGCACTCCGCTGGCAAGAACCTGCTGGACAGTGTGCAGCTCGGCGACCTGCCTGGCATCGGCATGACCATCATCGACGGCATCGTGCGCACCCAGCGCAGCCGCAACACGCCCCCGGCGACCAAGGTGCCGACGATCGTTCACAGCTGAGGTCCGTTCGCTCAAAACCTCCTGGTGAGGACGCGCGGCGCCGCCGTCTGGACCCATGGGGCCACCGCGTTGCAACAGCAGCAGTTCCTGAACTCATCCTTCGAGACGCGGCCAAGAGGCCGCTCCTCAGGATGAAGTCAGTAGTCGCTGTTGAAGCTCACCGCAGCTTTGTCAGCAGCGCCAGTAGTGTTTCGCGGTCCTTCGGTGACAAGGGCGAGAGCGTCGCATCGCTGATGGCGATCGCGTTGGGCAGCGCCTTCTCCGCGGCGAGCTGGCCGGCCTTGGTGAGGCGGACCAGCAGGCGGCGGCCGTCCTCCGGGTCGGAGCCGGTCTCGGTCAGCCCGCGCGCGGTGAGGCGATCGATCACGCCCTTGATGGTGGCGACGTCCATCGCCGTCATTCGGCCGAGCTGATTCTGCGAGATCGGCCCGACCTCCAGCAGCTTGACCAGCGCTGCCCACTGGGTCGGCGTCAGCCCGCTACCGATCTGCTCGGCGAAAAGAGTGGAGTGGCGCTGCGACACCTGGCGAAGGATGAAGCCGATCTGGTCCTCCAGCACATAGGGCAGCACCTTGCGCTGAGGCTTCGGCGACATGGCCTTGTTCATGACGGCTCCCCCGCGGACTGATCGCCGCCGACAGATACAGCGACAATGCTATCTATAGCGCCGGCCGGCCCGTTCGCAAAATCCGCGGCAGCAAGGCCGCTCAGACCGCGAGATAAGCGTCGCGGATATCCGGCCGCGCATCGAGCTCGGCCATGGAGCCGCTGAAGCAGATGCGGCCACGCTCGATGATATAGGCGCGATCGGAAATCAATCGGGCGAAATGCAGGTTCTGCTCGGAGACCAGAATGCTGACGCCCTCCTGCTTCATGGTCAGGATCGCGCTCGCCATCTGCTCGACGATCTTCGGCGACAGGCCCTCCGACGGCTCATCCAGCAGGATCAGCGATGGATTGCCCATCAGCGTGCGCGCGATGGTCAGCATCTGCTGCTCGCCGCCGCTCATGCGCCCGCCGGGGCGGCCGCGCATTTCCCCAAGGTTCGGAAAAAGAGAAAACAATTTCTCCGGCGTCCAGCGCGGCGCATTCCTGCGCTCCGGCTGGCGGCCGACCTCGAGATTCTCCTCGACGGTCAAGTCGGTGAAGATGCGCCGCTCTTCCGGCACATAGCCGAGGCCGCCGCGCACGATCGCATGGGTCGGCTTGTCGGACACGTCATGCCCTTCGAACACGATCTGGCCACGGCGCTGGTTGACGAGGCCGACGATGGAGCGGAACGTGGTCGACTTGCCGGCGCCATTGCGGCCGAGCAGTGCCACCACCTCGCCGGCGCCAACCTCGAGACCGACATCGAACAGGATATGGGCCGGGCCGTAGAAGCTGTTGAGCCCCGAAACCTGAAGCTTTGCGTCCTGGAGTGTCATGCGTGCGCTCCTGCGTGGCCGGCTTCATACAGCAGCCCTTCGCCGAGGTAGATCGCCCGCACCTGCGGATCGTTACGCACCGCCTCTGGCGAGCCTTCCGCGATCAGCGTGCCGCGATTGAGCACCAGCACGCGATCGGAGTGCTCGAACACCACGTCCATGTCGTGTTCGGTGAACAGCACGCCGATCTGCTTCTCACGGGCGATGCGCGCGGTCAGCCGCATCAGCTCGACCCGTTCCTTGGGGGCCATGCCAGCGGTCGGCTCGTCCATCAACAGGATCCTGGGTGCATTGGCGAGCGCGATCGCGAGCTCGAGGCGCTTGAGGTCGCCATAGGCGAGTTCGCCGCAGGGACGGTCGCCATAGGCGCCCATCCCGACGAGGTCGAGCAGGCTGTCGGCGTCGGCGCGCTCGAACTTCGGCATCGACAGCCACATGTTGAACAGCTTCGAGGCGTGAGAGGCGAGCGCCACCTGAACATTCTCCCGAACCGTCATGGTCGAGAACGTCGCGGTGATCTGGAAGGTGCGCCCCACCCCGAGCCGCCAGACCGCGCGCGGCGCCCGGCCAGTGGTGTCCTTGCCAAGCAGCGTGATCCGCCCGGCATCCGGCGGAATCTGGCCGTTCAGCATGTTGAAGCAGGTGGTCTTGCCGGCGCCGTTGGGGCCGATCAGGGCGAGGATCTCGCCCGCCGCGACCTCGAACGAGACGCCGCGCACCGCATGCACGCCGCCATAGGATTTGGTCAGGCCTTCGACCGTCAGGATCGTGCTCATTCCGCGCTCCCGAGTTTCGGCGCAGCGCTGAGCGCCGTGGGCTTGCCGGGCGCGCGCGACCGGAGGCGGTCACGCGCGGTTTCCAGGATGCCGACGATGCCCTTCGGGAACGCCACCACCAGCAGCACGATGACGGCGCCGAGCACCAGCTTCGACTGGTCGGTCTGGCTGACCAGCCAGATGTTGAGCGCCTTGAACACCACGGCGCCGACCACCGCGCCGGAGATCGTCTCGACACCGCCGAGCAGCACCATCACCAGCGCGTCGACCGACAGCGAGATGCCGAGGCTGTCGGGGAACACGCTACCCTTGAGGTAGGCGAACAACGCGCCGCCAATGGCCGCGACGGTGCCGGCGATGACGAAGGCGAGCCACTGGATGCGCTTGCCGTCGATACCGATCGATTCACTGCGCAGCATGGAATCGCGGGTGGCGCGCAGCGCGTAGCCGAACGGCGAGAACACCAGCACCCGCAGGCCGACCACGACACAGGTGCCGATCGCCAGCGACAGCCAGTAGAACCGCGCCGGTGTCGCGATCCATGCCGCCGGCCAGATGCCGAGCAGGCCGTTGTCGCCGCCGGTGACGCCGACCCACTGAAACGCGATCGACCACACGATCTGCGCGAAGGCGAGCGTCAGCATGGCGAAATAGACGCCGGAGAGCTGCACGGCGAAGAAGCCGAAGATCACCGCACCGGCGAGACCGAGCAGTGGCCCGAGCAGCAGGCAGGCGATCATCGGCAGGCCAGCGAGCTTGGCGAGGAAGGCGACACCGTAAGAGCCAAGGCCGAAATAGGCGGCGTGCCCGAACGACGCCAGCCCCCCCACGGACATCAGGAAGTGCAGGCTGGCGGCGAAGATGATGAAGATGATGATTTCGGCGCCGACGGTCAGCGAGTAGGTGCCGCCGACCAGCGGCAGCGCCGCAGCGGCGAGCAACACCACGAGCGAGGCCAGCCGCTCGTTGGTGGTGAGCGGCTGCCACGGCCGCACCGTCAGGCCGGGCGTGCGCCGCGCCGGCGCCTCCGGCTTGCCGAACAGGCCCCATGGCCGCACGATCAGCACCGCCGCCATCACCAGGAACACCAGGATGATGGAAATCTTCGGAAAGATCAGGATCCCGAACGCATTCAATTCGGAGACCAGCACGGCGGCGACGAAGGCGCCGGTGATGCTGCCGAGACCGCCGATCACCACCACCACGAACACGTCGACGATAATGCGCAGGTCCATGGTGTGGTTGACCGCATCGCGTGACAGCTGCAGCGCGCCGCCGAGCGCGGCGAGAAAGACGCCGACCGCGAACACGCTGGTGAACAACCATTTCTGGTTGACGCCGAGCGCCGCCACCATGTCGCGATCCTGGGTCGCGGCGCGCACCAATACACCCCAGCGGGTGCGGTGGAACAGCAGCCACAGCGCACCGAGCACCACCGGGCCGATCACCATCAGAAACACGTCATAGGACGGCAGCGCCTGGCCGAACACGTCGATGGCGCCCTTCAGTCCCGGCGCGCGGCGGCCGAGCAGGTCGTCCGGCCCCCAGATCATGACGACGAGATCCTCGACCATCAGCGTCAGGCCGAAGGTCGCGAGCAGCTGGAACAGCTCCGGCGACTTGTAGATGCGCCGCAGCAGCAGCATCTCCACGACCACGCCGACAACGGCGACGATCAGCGCCGCGAGCACGATGCCGCCCCAGAAGCCGACCGCACCGGACAGCCGCTCGGTCAGCGTGAACGCCACATAGGCGCCGAGCATGTAGAACGCCCCGTGCGCGAAATTGACGATGCGCGTCACGCCGAAGATGATCGACAGGCCGGAGGCGACGAGAAACAGCGACGCTGCGCTCGCAAGGCCGGTCAGGAACTGGACGACATAAAAGCTCATCTCATATCCGCGTCGAGAGTCGTGATCTGTCCGTGGCGGCAAGGCCCGGGAGGATCGTGGCGGCCTGAGCCGCCACGATCACTGGCATCAACGTCAGTCCTTCGGGCGCACCTTGGCGACCTCGGCTTCGCTCGGCAGGAAGTTCAGGCCGTCGCGGTAGATCGAATTGACCATCACGCCCTTGCCGTCCTTGACCGAGGTCTTGCCGACAAAGGCGCCGAGGGTCGACTGGTGGTCTTCCTTGCGGAAGGTGATCTCGCCGAACGGCGACGGCAGCTTGATGCCTTCGGCCGCCGCGATCAGCTTGTCCGTCTCGGTGGAATCCGCCTTGGCGAGGATCGCCGCCGCCGACTTGATCAGCTCGTAGCCGACCACCGAGCCGAGCCGCGGATAGTCGTTGTACTTGGCCTGATAGGCCTTCAGGAACGCGGCGTGCTCCGGCGTCTTGATGTCGTACCAGGGATAGCCGGTGACGATCCAGCCTTCCGGCGTTTCGTCCTTGAGCGGGTCGAGGTATTCCGGCTCGCCGGTCAGGAAGCTGACGACCGCGCGGTCCTTGAACAGGCCGCGGGTGTTGCCTTCACGGACGAACTTGACGAGGTCCGGGCCGAACGTGACGTTGAGGATCGCCTCGGGCTTGTCGGCGGCCAGCGCCTGCGCCACCGGGCCGGCGTCGATCTTGCCCTGGGGCGGCCACTGCTCGCTGACCCACTGGATGTCCGGCCGCTTGGCCGACAGCAGAGCCTTGAACACTGCGACCGCCGACTGGCCATACTCATAGTTCGGCGCCACCGTGGCCCAGCGCTTGGCCGGCAGCTTCGCCGCCTCGTCCGCCAGCATCGCCGCCTGCATGTAGTTCGACGGCCGCAGGCGGAACGTGTAGCGGTTGCCGTTCGCCATGGTAACGGCGTCGGTGAGCGGTTCGCCGGCCAGGAAGAACACTTTCTTCTGCTTGGCGAAGTCGCTGACCGCAAGGCCGATGTTGGAGAAGAACGTGCCGGAAATCATCGCCACGCCTTCGCTGGCGACGAGCTCGTTGGCGGCGGTCACCGCATCCGCCGGCTTGCCGCCGTCATCCTTGGAAACGACGACCAGCTTCTTGCCCTTGATGCCGCCGGCCGCATTGATCTCCTCGACCGCGAGCTGCCAACCCTTGCGATAGGGCTCGGTGAAGGACGGCAACGCCGAATAACTGTTGATCTCGCCGATCTTGATCTCGCCATCCGCGCGAGCCGCGGTGGAAAAGCCCGACAGCGCGATCCCGAGCGCTGCGGCCGCGAGCCCCATGATCGGTCCCGCAGCCAAGAGACGTGTGCGTCGTTGCATGTAGTCCTCCAGTGTTTGCGGGTGCTCAACCGGCGCCCGTTCGATTGTGATCGTCCCTTTTTAACCCCGCGCTGTCATCCGTTTCTTTTCAGCGCGAGGTCAGCGCAGACCATCCTCTCCCTTGATCTCTGCAACTGTCAGGCCACCAACGCGGGGCAGCGGCCGGCCGCTGTCGGTCACCGCCACCGCGACCATGATCTCGTTGGCGCGCGGTGCATCGTTGATCTGGACTTCCATGCCATCGAAGTGACTGCGCACGAAGGCGGCGTCCTTGTGGCCGAGCGGAATGTCCAGCACGGCACCGAGACCGCCGCGCTTTTTCGACGACGGGATCAGCGCCGCGCCCTTGCCCAGCACCTTGCGCACCGGCGCGCCCATCTTGGGATGCAGCAACGCGGCGGCGTGCTCCAGCTCGCCATTTTCGCCGACCGCAGCCGCCTTGCCGTAGCTCTGCGCATGCGGCCCCTCGATGCCGAGCGCCGCCACCGCCTTTTCCGCGAGCAGCGCGCCCAGTTCCTCGCCAATCTCGATCAGCGGCGACAGATCCTCGACATAGCGGCCGGCGAACGGGTTCTCGATCACCGCCACTGCCGCGGCGCGGCGGGTCGGCGGATTGATGTCGCGGCCGCCTTCCTGACGGGTTTCCTCGACAACGGTCACGATCTTGCGGATGACGGCCTTCATCGCAATCCATCCTCTCCCTTGATCTCGCTCGCCTTGAGGCCGCCGACCCGGGCATGAATGCGCGAACCGGTGGTCATCACGAGGGCGAGCAGCAGCTCATCGGCACGTGGCGCATCCGCGATACCGACTTCCATGGCGTCGAAGTGCGAACGCACATAAGAAGCATTGATATGTGTCACCGGCACGTCGAGCCGGGCGCCCGGCCCCGCAACCTTCTTGGCCGACGGCACGATTGCCTTGGCTTCGCCGAGCGCGTGACGCATGGCATAGCCGCCCGGCACATGCCACAGCGCACCGTGCTCGAGTTCGCCGGCCGAGCCGACGATCGCGCCCTTGCCGTAGCCCTGGATCAGCTGTGGATCGCCGCCGAGCGCCTCGAGCAGCGCCGACGCCATGTCGACACCGAGCGGATTGAGGTCGTCCATGAAAGGAGAAATGTCCTCGACATAACGGCCGGCGAACGGATTGCGGATGACGGCGAGCGCCGCGCCACGGCGCAGCGGCACCGCGACCGGCCTGCCGCCCTCGTGAAAAATCTCCTCGACCTGGATCAGGCGCTTGCGAATGACGACATCAGGCATGGATCCGACTTTCTTGGTGATCAGGAACAGTTCGTGCCGGTGCGATCGATCGCGACGCGTCGCATCCCGGCGCCGCAGAGCCAAGACCGGCCGTCCGTGTCGCGCCCTGCAGCCGCAGCGCCGCGCCATGGACCAGGCCGCGCGCGATCAATCGCTCGGCCATCGCGACGCCGGCGTCAAGCGCCGCATCGACCTCGAACGACGCCAGCGGCGCAACGTCGCGGGTGACGAGGCGGTCGCCGAGATCGCTGTCGGGCTGCAGCTCGCGGGCCGGCACGCGCACGACCGCGGGATGCCCTGGCAGGTCCACTGCGTTGGCGACGATGGTCGCTGCGGCATCGGCCTCAGCGGCGGTGGCTGCGAGAATGGTGACGGCATCCGCGATGCCCAGCGAGAAGCTGCGACCGTGACGACCGGAGGTGGCGATCCCGCGCACCGGCTCGGTGGCATCGATTGTCGCCGTGCCGATCAGCGCCGGCATGTCCGGCCGGTCCACCAGGCCGACCGTGAAGCGCTGGCCTGGCGCAAGGTGCAGGGCGATATCGCCACCATTGTTGACATAGGCGCGGTCGAGCCGCGCCGCGTTGGTCATCGCACCGAGAATCTCCTCGGCGACAGCGCCGGCAACCGCGGCCATCGGGGTGATGACATGCGCGGCCGAGAACGGCGCCACCGCGGCATGCATGCGGCGCGCGACGCAGCCCGTCAACGCCGTGCCATTGACCACGGCCGGCCGGCGCAGCTCACCGAGCTCGACGCACAGAGCGTCCAGCAGCCCGGTGAAGCGTCTCACGGCTGCCGCATAGGCGGCTTCGACATGGTGATCGGCGCCAAACGCCTCGACCACGAGATCAATCGGCCCATCCTGCAGGTGAAGGCGCCGGCCATCTGCCAAAAACCTGACCTGCGGGAGGCGTGTCATGGCTGCCCCGCCCCTTTCGCGCCGCCCGCCGCGGCCGGTGGTCCCTGCCGCAGCACTTCGGTGGTGTCCTTCAGCGACGACAGCGGCTGGACATGGTCCATGTGGCCGCCAAGCGCGGCATAGTCCGACAACCGCATGGTGAACTCGATCGGCGCAACCAGCGCTGGCGTCGGCACGTAACCGAAGGCGCCCTGCGGCATCTGCGTGACATCCACCATGAAGGTGATGCCGCCGCCCGGCCAGACATAGACCGGCGCGCCGCCGCTGGTGACATTGGTCAGCGCATCCTTCACCGAACGCGTCAACCGCACCGGGTTATCGGTGACGCCGGCGCGCAGCGAGCCGCCCGCGCCCCCCATGAACAGCACCGTGCACAGTGCCGGCTCGCAGTTCTCCTGGATGCGCTCGACCGACTGCTGCAGCTCCGGCGGCAGATCTTTCTGCACCGGCTTCAGCGCGTCATCGAGCTCGAAATACGCAGAGTGCTCACCGGTGGTGCTGACCATCAGCATGCGCAGGCCCGCCTTCGCCTCCTTGGCATCGAACGGCCCGAGGATCGACAGCGGATCGGAGATGTTGGTGCCGCCCCACCCGGTGCCGGGGTCGGCGACCTGAAAATAGCGCCCGGGCGTGGAGCGACGCCCCTTCATCTTGATGCCGGTGTCGGGAATATCCAGCAGCTTGCCGGCTTGATGCTCCGACAGCACGCCGGTGATGTGGTCGTCGACCACGACCACCTCGTCGACCTTGCCGAGCCATTGCTTGGCGAACATGCCGATGGTCGCCGAGCCGCAGCCGACCCGCATGCGCTCTTCCTTGACGCCGTTGACGATCGGCTGCTGGCCGGCCTGCACCACCACCGTGGCGCCGCCGTCGATGGTCAGCTCCACGGCTTTGCCGTTGGACAGGTCCATCAGCGCGTCGCAGGTGACGCGCCCCTCCTTCTTGGAGCCGCCGGTGAGATGATGCACGCCGCCGAGCGACAGCATCTGCGAGCCATATTCGCTGGTCATGACATGGCCGACCGCCTCACCCTGGGCGCGCACCAGCGCGGTCTCCGGGCCGAGATAGCGATCGGTGTCGATTTTCACCTTGACGCCGCAGTAGCTGAAGATGCCCTCGGTCACGACCGTCACCATGTCGACGCCGTCGACCTGCGACGACACGATGAACGGCGCGGGCTTGTAGTCCGGATAGGTGGTGCCGGCGCCGATCGCGGTCACGAACACCTTGTCCTTGCCGACAAGATTGCCATCCCAGTCGCCAACCTTCTGGAACGGCACGATCTGGCCGCCATGGGACACGGTGCGTTCCAGCACCACATGCGGATCGACCCGCACCAGCTCGCCCGCGTGGTTGGCATAGCGGTCGCACGCACCGGTTGCGCCGTCCTTGATGTAGCACATCACCGGACAGGCATCGCAGCGGATCTTGTCGGCGGGAGCCGGCGACGCGCCGGCACTCGCTCCCGAAGGTGCATCGTTCAGCATGGGCTTGTCCAACATCGCACCGTTCAAATCACGCACTCGGTGCCAGGGGGCGCACAACCGCGATTGATCCCAGGCACCGCCTGCGCCGCTTCATTCGTATACGAACGATCTTGCGCGGCGTCCCTCAGCCTGTCAAGCGGCGACGCAGCACCACCGTGGCGATTGCAAAATAAACCCGCAATTGCCTCGCGGCGATGTCGCTAATTTGTGCAGGGCAACAATTCCTGTGCCTCGACACCAAGGGTCGGCACAGCAAGCGGCCTCATCGAAAACGGAAAGATCCTGCCTTCAGAATCCGATTTGAACCTTCATCGACCGGCTGCGGTCGCCGGCGATCTCGAACGCCTGCACCGCCTCCTCGAGCGGATAGACACCGGTGAGGAGCGGACCGACATCGAGCCGGCGCTGGTTGAGCAGATCGACCGCGAGCCCGAACTCCTCATGGAAACGGAAGGTGCCGCGCATGTCGATTTCCTTGGCCACCACCACGTTCTGCGGAATCGCGATGTCGCCGCCGAGACCGAGCTGAACGAACACACCGCGCGGCCTGATCACGTCGAGCGCTCCGCGCACCGCACGCTCGTTGCCCGAAGCCTCGAACACGACGTCGAACGAGCCCTTGTTGACGTTATAAGCGGCGAGCGCCTCACCATTGGCGGCGACATTGATGGTGCGGTCGGCGCCGACCGCCAGCGCCTTGGCCAGCACCGCATCCATCACGTCGGTGGCGACGATCTCGCGCGCACCGTGGGCACGCGCCGCGAGAATGCACAGCGCGCCGATCGGTCCGCAGCCGGTGACCAGCACCCGCTTTCCGAGCAGCGAGCCGGCGCGGTTGACCGCATGCAGCGTCACCGCCAGCGGCTCGGCGAACGCCGCCTGGTTGGCCGACACATGATCCGCGACCTTGTGACACTGCCAGCTCTCCGCCACCAGCCGCTGGCGGAACGCGCCCTGGATGTGCGGCATCGGCATCGCACTGCCATAGAAGCGCATGTTCAGGCACTGGTTCTGCAGCCCCTGCTGGCAATACTGGCATTCGCCACAGGGACGGCTCGGCGACACAGCCACACGATCACCCACGGCAAGGCCGGACACCTCACGGCCGAGTGCGACGATCCGCCCTGCCACCTCATGGCCGAGGATCATCGGCTCGCGCACCCGCACCGTTCCGAACCCGCCATGGTTGTAGTAGTGCAGATCGGAACCGCAGATGCCGCCGGCCTCGATCGCGACCTCGACCTGGCCCGGGCCCATCGCTTCCACATCACGCGTTTCGATCCGCAGGTCCTTCGCCGCATGGATGACGATCGTCTTCATGGCTTCCTCCGGAGGGGCTTCGAGCGATCACTGCGCTATCGCGACATGCACGCCCGCGAACCAGATTGTGGGACGCAACACGCAGCACACGCTTGCTTTGCCTCTGGATTATGTTGTCGGTAACATGTCCGTCAATAGTTGCGGATGCACATCATGGCCGGCACTTCGCGCGCAGTCAGCAGGGAGAGAAACGTGAAGACGTCATTGTTTGATTTGAGCGGCTCGCGCGCGCTCGTCACTGGCTCGAGCCAGGGCATTGGCCTCGCGCTGGCGAAAGGCCTCGCCGAGCATGGTGCGGCGATCGTGCTCAACGGCCGTGATGCGGCCAAGCTCGCGACCGCGGCGCAGACGCTCCGCGTCGACGGGCATGCGGTCGAGGTCGCCGCCTTCGACGTGACGCAGGCTGATGACGTGACCAAGGGCGTCGCCGAGATCGAGGACCGCATCGGGCCGATCGACATCCTCGTCAACAATGCCGGCATGCAGTTCCGCACCCCGCTGGAAGACTTTCCCGCCGAGCGCTGGGAGCAGCTGCTGCGCACCAACATCTCCTCGGTGTTCTTCGCCGGACAGGCGGTGGCACGCCACATGATCAAGCGGGGACGCGGCAAGATCATCAACATCGCCTCGGTGCAGAGCGAGCTGGCCCGTCCCGGCATCGCCCCGTACACCGCAACCAAGGGCGCCGTGCGCAATCTCACCCGCGGCATGTGCGCCGACTGGGCGCAGTACGGCCTGCAGGTCAATGCCATCGCGCCGGGATACTTCAAGACCCCGCTCAACCAGGCCCTTGTCGACAACCCGGAGTTTTCCGCCTGGCTGGCCAAACGCACGCCGGCCGGGCGCTGGGGCAATGTCGAGGAGCTGGTCGGCGCCGCGGTGTTTCTCGCCGGCCCGGCCTCGTCGTTCGTCAACGGCCACACGCTCTATGTCGATGGCGGCATCACCACCTGCCTCTGAAAACGGGCTGCCGTCCGGGCTAGCGCGCAGCGTTTATGTTTGTATACTAACGGTCGTGCGTGTCGCGTTGCAGCGCAACAGACACGGGGAGGCTCACGGGGCGCAAGGGCACGATGCAGGACACCATCCGCCTGACGGTCAACGGCAGCGAGCATGACGTGCCGGCCGCGCCCGATACACCGCTGCTCTATGTGCTGCGCAACGACCTTTTGCTCAACGGACCCAAATACGGCTGCGGCCTCGGCGAGTGCGGCGCCTGCACGGTGCTGATCGACGGTGTCGCCGCCCGCTCCTGTGTCATTCCCGTCGGCCATTGCACCTCCCATGACATTGTCACCCTCGAAGGACTGGGCACGCGCGCGGCACCGGACGTGGTGCAGCAGGCCTTCATCGAGGAACAGGCCGCGCAGTGCGGCTACTGCCTCAACGGCATGATCATGACCGCGCGGGCGCTGCTCAACCGCACCCCGAACCCGACCGAGACGGAGGTGCGCGAAGCGCTGCGCTACAATCTGTGCCGCTGCGGCACCCATGTCGAAATCGTCCGCGCGGTGATGCGCGCCGGACAATTGCAGAGCGGGACCTGACCGGCCATGGCGACGGACACGGGCGAACAGGCTTCCCCGCGCCTCGACGGCACGCTGTCGATCGTGCGCACTGCGGCCGCAGGCGCGGTCGAAACGTTCATCACCGTCACCGCCGATGACACGATCACGGCCTTCAATGGCCATGTCGATCTCGGCACCGGCATCCGCACCGCGCTGGCGCAGATCGTGGCCGAGGAGTTGGACGTCGCGTTGGCTCGTGTCGCCATGGTGCTCGGCGACACCTCGCGCACCCCCAACCAGGGTGCGACCATCGCCAGCGAGACCATCCAGATCACTGCGATCCCGCTGCGCAAGGCCGCGGCCCAAGCGCGGCAGGTGCTGGTGGCGCGCGCCGCGGCCCGCTTCGAGCTGTCGCCCGGCGAACTGACCGTCGAGGACGGCCTGATCCGCGGACACAACAACAGCATCAGCTATGGCGAGCTGATCGCCGGCGAGCACATCCGCCTCGAACTCGCCGACGACATTGCCGTCAAGGCGGTGGAGAACTACAGCGTCGTCGGCCAACCGGCCGCCCGGGTCGACATCCCGGCCAAGGCCACCGGCGAGTGGGTCTATGTCCACGACGTGCGCGTGCCCGGCATGCTGCACGGCCGCGTGGTGCGCCCGCCCTATGCCGGACTAGATGCCGGCGACTTCGTCGGCTCCAGCCTGCTCGCGGTCGACGAGAGTTCGGTCAACCATATTCCCGGCGTCGTCGCCGTGGTCCGGATCGCCGACTTCGTCGGCGTGGTGGCAGAGCGCGAGGAGAACGCCATCAAGGCGGCCGAGCAGCTTAAGGTGAGCTGGAAGCCGATGCCGGCGGCGCCGGATCTCAGCGACATCCCCAGCGCGTTGCGCGCCAATCCCTCGACGCCGCGCACGCTGCTCGACAAGGGCGATGTCGTCGGCGCCATCGCCGCGACCGACAAGCCGATGCAGCGTACCTATGTCTGGCCCTACCACATGCACGGCTCGATCGGGCCGTCCTGCGCCGTCGCCGACGTTCAGGAGAGCGGCACGCGGGTGTGGTCGGGCACGCAGAACCCGCACATCCTGCGCGCCGACCTCGCGCTGCTGATGGCGCAGCCGGAGACGCAGATCGACGTCATCCGCATGGAGGCCGCCGGCTGCTACGGCCGCAATTGCGCCGACGACGTCGCTGCCGATGCCGTGCTGCTGTCGCGCGCGGTCGGCCGCCCGGTGCGGGTGCAGCTCACCCGGGCGCAGGAACACGCCTGGGAGCCCAAGGGCACCGCGCAGCTGATGGAGGTCAATGGCGGCCTCGATGCCGACGGCGGCGTCGCCGCCTATGACTTCTCGACGCGCTATCCGTCGAACGGCGCACCGACGCTGGCGCTGGTCCTCACCGGCACGATCCCGCCGCAGCCGGCGGTGTTCGAGATGGGCGACCGCACTGCGATTCCGCCTTACGATTACGACAACACCCGCGTGGTGGTGCATGACATGCCGCCGATCATGCGCGCATCGTGGATGCGCGGCGTGTCCGCGCTGCCCAACACCTTCGCCCACGAATCCTATATCGACGAGCTCGCGACCGAGGCCGGCGTCGATCCGATTGAGTACCGGCTGCGCTACCTGAAGGATCCGCGCGCGATCGACCTCGTCAAGGCGGTGGCCGAGCGCGCCAACTGGGTGCCGCGACCGCAATGGACGCCGCCGGAGCCGGAGGGCGACGTGGTGCGCGGCCGCGGCTTCGCCTACGCGCTCTATGTCCACAGCAAGTTTCCCGGCTACGGCGCCGCATGGTCGGCATGGATCGCCGACGTTGCGGTGAACAAGACCACCGGCGATGTCAGTGTCGTGCGCGTGGTCGCAGGCCAGGATTCCGGATTGATGATCAATCCGGACGGCGTCAGGCACCAGATCCACGGCAACGTCATCCAGTCGACCAGTCGCGCCCTCAAGGAAGAGGTGTCGTTCGACCGCATCGGCGTCGCCAGCAAGGAATGGGGCGCCTATCCGCTGATCACCTTCCCCGAGGTGCCTGAGATCGACGTGCTGATGCTGCCGCGCCAGGATCAGCCGCCGCTCGGCGTCGGCGAGTCGGCATCCGTGCCGAGCGCCGCCGCCATCGCCAACGCGATCTTCGACGCCACCGGCGTGCGCTTCCGCGAGCCGCCGTTCACGCCAGAGCGTATTCTCAAAGGGCTCTACGGCGACGCCCCGCCGCCGCAGGCCGCGACACCGCTCGCAGGCGTCGCGCCCGCAGCCCTCGCCGCGCCGCAGGACAGAGGCCGTGCCAACCCGTTCGCGCGCCGCCGCGGCGTCATCGGCAGCATCGCCGCCGCCTGCACCGCCGCCATCGGCGTCGCCACGGCGTTCCTGGCATGGACGCCGGCAATCGCGCCGATCGCCCGGCCCGACGCCTCGGTCTATTCGGCGGCGACCATTGCCCGCGGCGAGCAACTCGCCGCGCTCGGCGCCTGCGCCGTGTGTCACACGGGGCCCGGCGGCGCGATCAATGCCGGTGGCCATGCGCTGGAAACGCCGTTCGGCACCGTCTACAGCACCAACATCACCCCCGACGTCGAGACGGGCATCGGCACCTGGTCCTATCCGGCATTCGCCCGCGCCATGCGCGACGGCATCCACCGCGACGGGCGGCGGCTCTATCCCGCGTTCCCCTACAACCATTTCGCCAAGACCAGCGACGCCGACCTGCAGGCGCTGTACGCCTATCTGATGGCCCAGCCTGCGGTCCGTGCGCAGGCGCCGGAGACGAAGCTCGCCTTCCCGTTCAGTGTCCGTCCCCTGCTCGCCGGCTGGAATGCACTGTTTCACGACAGCACCGCGTTCATGCCGAAACCGGACCGGTCAGTGCAATGGAATCGCGGCGCCTATCTCGTGGAAGGTCTCGGCCACTGCGCCGCCTGCCACTCACCGCGCAACGCGCTCGGCGCCGAGCGCACGAATGCGTATCTCGCCGGCGGCGTCGCCGAGGGCTGGGAAGCGCCGGCGCTGACATCGCTGTCGCACGCGCCGCTGCCGTGGAGCGAAGACGAGCTGTACGCATATTTACGGACAGGCGCATCGCGCCACCACGGCGTCGCCGCCGGCCCGATGGCGCCCGTGGTGAAAGAGCTGGCTGTGCTGCCCGACGCCGACATCCGCGCGATGGCGATCTACCTCGCCTCGTTCAACGACACGACGCAGACATCGCAGGAGCTGAATGCACGCGCCGCTGCGCTGGAGACCGCGACCGCCGCATCGGCGCTGTCGGGCGGATCGATGGGCGCGCGCATCTATCAGGGCGCCTGTGCGGTCTGCCATCAGGTCGGCGGCCCACCGCTGTTCGGCGCCCGGCCATCGCTGGCGCTCAACAGCAACGTCCACAGCACGATGCCGGACAATCTGATCCAGGTGATCCTGCATGGCATCGCCGAGCCCGCGCACCGCGATCTCGGCACCATGCCGGCGTTCGCCGATCATCTCAACGACGCGCAGGTCGCCGAACTCATCGGCTTCCTGCGCCGCCAGTTCGCCCCCGACAAGCCGGCATGGCAAAACGTCGAGGCGGCGGTGGCGCGGCTGCGGCGCGCGCCGTGACGGGGAGCCGGCTTATTTGCTCTTGCCGGCTCCGAACGCCATCTTGAACATATCCTGAAACTGCTCGGGCGCGAATGACATCCAGCTGCGCAGCATGGCATCCGGTGTCATCTTGCCGAGGTTCTCCAGCATCTGCTGCTCGAGCTGCTTCATGACGTTCTCCTGCATCGGCTGGACGTTGGGCAGCCCCATGAACTCCCGCGCCTCGAGCGGCGTGCAGTCGATATTGACGGTCACTTTCATGGCCTCACCTTTTGTCCCCGACGAGAAAGCACCCCGAAGCATCTGATGCACCGATTGTGATCACAAACCGGTGTCCGCTTTGTACAAGACGCTGTGGCCAGCTAATCTGATTGACTGACGGAATTCAAGCAACGGCGGCTGAGGCAGGGGCGCGGCGATGATCATGGTCACGGGCACGGTGCTGGCGGAAGAGGAAACGTTCGACGAGGTGGTGGCGCTCAGCCTTGCGCATGTCCAACGTTCGCGCGGCGAGCCGGGCTGCCTCGCCCATGCCGTCCACATCGACTGCGAGAACCCGCTGCGGCTGGTGTTCGTCGAACAATGGGAGGATCAGGACGCGCTGGCCGCCCATTTCCAGAAGGCCGAATCGCGGGCCTTCGTACGGGCCTTGCGCGACCTCCTGGCCGAGCCGGCCGCGATCGAGATTTATCGCGCGGAACCATTGCAAATGGGCTGAAAATAGTCTTCCTGTCGCGCAAACGACCCCGGCCCACCGGCCGGCCCAGGAGACACTTTGCTATGAATATCAATGCCATCGCCGTCGGCAAGAACCCTCCCGAGGACGTCAATGTCATCGTGGAAGTGCCGATTGGCGGCGAACCCATCAAGTACGAGCTGGACAAGGATGCCGGCACGCTGGTGGTGGACCGCTTCCTGCACACCCCGATGCGCTACCCCGGGAACTACGGCTTCGTGCCGCACACCCTGTCGGACGACGGCGACCCGATCGACGTGCTGATCGCCAACACCCGCCCGATCGTGCCGGGCGCCGTGATCAACGTGCGCCCGATCGGCGTGCTGCGGATGGAGGATGACGGCGGCGGCGACGAGAAGATCATCGCAGTGCCGACCCCGAAGCTGACCAAGCGCTACGAGAACGTCCACAACTACACCGACCTGCCGACCATCACGCGGGACCAGATCCAGCATTTCTTCGAGCACTACAAGGATCTCGAGCCGGGCAAGTGGGTCAAGCTGATCGGCTGGGGCGACGTCGCCGAAGCCCGCAAGCTGATCGTCGAGGCGATCGAGCGGGCGAAGAAGTAAAGCTTCCCGCACTGACACCAAAACACCCGCGCGGCTTGCCACGCGGGTGTTTTTGTTTTGCGACGGCGCTCTGCGATCAGCGACGTCCATCCAGGCTGAACGCGCCGGCGCCGAAAGCGACCACCTGCAGAAGACCGCCGGTGATGGCGAGATTCTTCATGAAGTGGATCATCTGGTTCTGCTCGGCGAAATTATGGTGGAAGCCGAATGCGGTCGCGAGCGTGAACACCGCGAGCACCAGCGCCACCGCACGCGTCTGATAGCCCAGCACCAGCAGCGCGCCGCCGACAACCTCGACCGCTACCGCGACGAGATAGGCGAGGAACGGCGCAGGAAGGCCTGCGGCCGCGATATAGCCCTGCGTCGCTCCGGGTGCGAACACCTTGCCGACACCGCTGAGCAGAAAGATCGCAGCCAGCAGCAGCCGGCCGAGGGCGGGAACGTAGGTCTCCAGCGCGCCCGAGGAAGCGCGGTTGTCAATGGCCGAGATACTCATGATCGTTGTCCTTGATGAGATGTGCGGGGTGATGATTGCAGTCAGCCGGCCTTGAGCGCCTTGGCCACGGTGGCCACGCGCTTGCCCTGGAAGCGGGCCACTTCGAGATCGTCCGCTGTCGGCGGCGTCGCCTGGTTGAACGACACCGACGAGGCGCCGTAGGGAGTGCCGGCCTTGAACAGCGAGGCATCGGCATAGCCCAGCGGCACGATGATCAGCCCAAGATGGGCCATCGGGTTGTAGAGCGAGATCAGGGTCGACTCGTTGCCGCCATGGGGCGTGGACGAGGAGCCGAACACCGAGCCCGCCTTGCCGTTGAGCTTGCCCTGGAACCAGAGGCCGCCGAGGCTGTCGATATAGGCCTTTAGTTCGGACGACACCGAGCCGAAGCGGGTCGGCGTGCCGAACACGATGGCGTCAGCCCACTCGGCGTCGGCCTCGGTCGGCGCCTCGTACTTGGCGTTGAGCGCCGCCGCCTGGTCGGCCCAGCCGGGCACGGAGTTGATGATCTCCTGGCTCACGACCTCGCGGGCGCGGCGGATGCGGACCTCGGCGCCGGCGGCGCGGGCACCGTCGGCGATGGCGCTGGCCAGCGCCTCGGTGACGCCGGAGCGAGAATAAAACGCAATCAGAACTTTGGGTTGGGACATGGCAGGCTCCTCGTGTGAGGCGCCCCCGATGGGGGCGCGTTGACCGTCCCGCCTGAAATGGACCTGTCCGCACGTTCTGAAAAGTCATATAATATCGAACTTATCGTTCGAGATTCTTGATATGAAGAAAACACCTCCGCCGCTCGATCCAAGGCCACCGACCCTCGACCAGCTCCAGATCTTTCTGGCCATCGTCGAGGCCGGCAGCTTCGCCGCCGCGGCGCGCCGGCTGCGACGGGCGACATCGGTCGTGAGCTACGCCATCACCAACCTGGAAGCCCAGCTGGGGCTGACGCTGTTCGACCGCGCCTCGACCAAGACACCGCAGCTGACCGAAGCCGGCCGCGCGGTGCTCGCCGATGCCCGCACCATCGCGCTCGGCGTCGGCGACATGCTGGCGCGGGCACGCGGCCTGATCTGGGGGCTGGAGGCGGAGGTTGCTCTGGTGGTCGATGTCATGCTGCCGATGGCCAAGCTGGCGCTGGCGCTCGACGCGTTCCAGAGCGCCTTCCCCACCGTCACGCTGCGGCTGCATGTCGAGGCGCTCGGCGCCATCACGCAACTGGTGCTGAACGGCACAGCAAGTGTCGGTATCGGCGGTCCGCTGCTGGCCAATGTCGATGGACTGGCGACGCAGCAGATCGGCGCTGTCCGCCTCATTCCGGTCGCGGCGCCCTCCCATCCGCTGAGCGCTCCGGGAGCGACGCTGGCGACCGCTGCGCGCAAGAGCGTGCAGCTCGTCCTCACCGATCGCTCAGAGCTGACAAAGGGACAGGAGTTCGGTGTGGTCTCGGTGCGCACCTGGCGGCTCGCCGATCTCGGCGCCAAGCATGCGCTGCTGCTCGCCGGGGTCGGCTGGGGCAGCATGCCGGAGCCCATGGTGCGCGACGACTTGGCGGCCGGACGGCTGGTTCGCCTCAACCTCGACAACTGGGAGAACGGCGCCTATCCGCTGCAGGCGGTGCATCGCACCGACAAGCCGCCGGGTCCGGCGGCCCGCTGGCTGATGTCGCAGCTCAGGGAAGTGCTGGCGACCGACTGACCGCGACCATCAACGGTTCGGATCAGGGAAGACGAGGCTGCGCCAGCCGCTGCGGTCGAACGGCTGCCAGGTGCCTTCCGGCTGCGCCAGACGATCAGCCACCGCATAGACCACCGCGGGGTGATGGCCGAGGCCGCAATGGCTGCCATACACCTCGATGTTCTCGGCAAAGCTGCCGGCCTTCTCGACACAGCCTTGCCAGGCGCACACGCCGTCGCTGCGGCTGAAGATCGCCGTCGTCGGCACCGGTGGCGTTTCCGACAACGGACCGCCGAACTTGGTTTCCACCGCGGCATCGTCGGCGCGCTCGCCGCTGACGAACTCATAGACACGCCAGGCGTTGGTCGCCTTCGGGTGCGCCGCGAACGGGCTGCCGAGCGTGATCACCGCACGAACATGATCGGGCATCATCTTGGCAAGCTGGCGGGCGTAGAGGCCGCCGAGACTCCAGCCGACAATGCTGAGCTTGCGGCCATGCGTATCGGTGATCTGGCGCACCAGATCGACCATGCCCTCCTGGATGCCCTCACGCAGGCCGAAGTTGCGGCCGAGCCCCCAGCCGCTCACGGCATAGCCATGCTTATCGAGGAAGCTGCGCAGCGGCCGCGTCGACACGTCGCTGGTGACGAGGCCCGGCAGCACCAGCACCGGATGGCCATCGCCCTTTGCGGTCATGCTGAGCAGCGGCTGAGTTGCATAGAACGCGCCGAGTTCGTGCAGCGCACGTCCCTCGAGCATCAGCAGCAGCTTGGAAGGCGGTCGCAGGGTCTGGGCTTCAAAGGCCATCCGGCTTTCCTCTGTTCGCGGAGCCCAACCGGGGCTGACAAAGGAAATGTGGCAATGATTCCAAAAGATTTAAACCTGTTTGCGTCACCATGACACGGCATTAAGGTATTATAATGCCATTTCCTGAGGTGTATTTGCGCTCAAAACGTCACAGGTCACCGGCAAACCGCATAATATCCGGTCAATTCGCGCCGGGCGCGAGAACCTCGCAATCCACCACATTGGCCGTCATCACCGCCCGGCACAGGCCACGACCTGATCGAACACCTCGTTGAACAGCAGCTCATGCGTGACGTTGCCGATGTGCCGCACGCAGACGACGCTTGGCATCGTCAGCAATGGACCGTCGGGATCGCGCAGCGGACGGTCCTATGTTGTGCCGGCGCAGCGCAGGGTTTCGCGGCCGACCTCGGTCAGCTCGACCTGCTGTATTCCTTTTTCGCTTCGTTGACGGCACACAAGGCCCAGTTCGACTGCGTCCTCCCAAATGGTCAGCCGCGGACAACTGGTGCGCCACGCCTCCATCACCTCGGCGTAGGGTCGCGGCCCGGCCACCAGCCACTGCAGCAAATCAACGACCAGCGCGTTCGGGCTCTCTTTCATGCTTGATTTGCTAGCACGCGACCGGGGCGCGGCACCACTACGCGCATGGCACGACATCGAGACGCAGCGGATATGACTCGGCAGGCGCTGACGTCAGGCAACCAGCACCTGATCGCGTGGCAGCGCCCGTCGCGACGCACGTGGTCTCACCGCTGGGTTCGGCACCTGGCCCTGCAACGCCCCGACTGCATCCAGCAGCCGCGCGGACGCCGGGTTGTCCAGCAGCAGAGCACGTTGCTTCGCAGGAGCCATGCTCTGCCACGCCGCAACAGCGGCGACGAGATGAGGCAGCCCCCAGTGGATCTGCTGCGCCTCGGGCTGCCTCGCCAGCGCATTGACCTTGCGCGTCACCCGCCGTGTGATCTGATCCACCAGTTCCATGCGCCGGGCGGCCGGAAGTGTGAGCGCCCACAGCGGCGTATGCTCGCTCCAGCGCAGCAGCGTCCGCAGATAGCTCGGCAGCATGACGAAGAAACTGCCGACACCGAGATAGTCCTCCAGCGTGATCACCTTGTGGGTCAGATGGCCGGGGAGGAACAGGGTCTGCCCGTCCTCCACGGTAAACCAGCGCGCGCCGGGAATGGCGAGAAACGCAGCGATGTCAAATGCCGCCTGATCACGATCCGTGCCCGAACGCTCCACATCCTCCAGATTGCGCGCCAGGCCTTCGAACGTATCCCACACCAGCCAGAGTTTCCGCCCGACAAAACAATGATTGCTGCCATCGGGAGCATCGCTGTGGGAATCGGTGAAGATTCCCGCGGAGCTGACCACCATGGTCAGCATCTCCTCCTCACCGATCGGGCTGGGGGCGCCAGCGAGCAGGTTGAAATCACTGAGCGTGGTGCAGTCGATCGCACGGTAAAGCTCGCTGCCGCGGATATGCAGATCAGGAATGCTGACGCGGGTCCGCGGATTGATCCAGCGGCGCATCAGTTCGTCGGCGCGCAACCGTACACGCTGCTGGCCACTGCGCCCCAGACGAATGGCAAACCGATGGCTCTTCGGAAAGCCGTCACGCAGGGCTTCGAACACTGCCGTGCGTGCCCCCAGCTCGTGCTCGCCGCGCACCGGCACCGCGAGATCGGACACCACCACGGGGCGGCCAGCAGCCATCGCGGAGAATACCAGATCGCGCGAGTAGCGGGTCGGCATCAAACGCCGCCGCGCCAACTCCGCGAACTGCTTCCGCGACATCTTCAGGGTCGGATCGATCTGCCTGGCCTGATCCCACAGCTCGCTCACCTTCGTCATCTTCAATGCTCCCGTCATGAAAAAATTTTCTGAAAAATCGCGTCGTCAAACAGCTGCGCGTCACCACCGCTGGCTCAACAGCATCGCGGCCTTGACGGCAAGGCGCGCAGCCACCCGTGCCGCCTCCTTCTGCTCGCGGGCCTCGCGCCTCTCGTCCCGCCCCTGGACGGCCTTGTCGCCCTCGGCACGATCGGAAATCCCGCGAATATTGAGATAGGGAACGCCATGACCGAGGCACACGATACCCATCATGTAGCCTTCCTCCTCGACAGCGAGCCCGCCCGGGAACTCCGCCAGCAGCTTCTTCTTGTCGTCCATCGAATCCATCACGCCCGTGCCGGTGACGATCAAACCTTCATAGAAGGTCCCGAGATCCTCCTTGTTGTCCTTGACCATGTCCTCAGCCACCTCGTGGGCGAGGCGGAAAAGATTGGGATCGGAGGGAATCATCAGCCAGGTGCTGCCGTTGAACGGTACCTTGGCGTTCTCGATCACCTCGCGCAGCTTGCGCCGGATCTGGAACGGCGCGCTCGCGGCGGCAATCACCACATCTCCCTTGTCGGGCCCGCGAAACTGAACCCCGCCCTCGCTCGCCACCGACGTGCCGAGCGAGCCGGCGATACCGGACATGATGACCCAGCGCGCGCGGTGCTCCTTGATCAGGGCCAGCGTCGCACCGGTCGCCCCGCCGATCGCCTTGCCAAGACAGATCACGGCGCGAAACTGCAACGCATCGTGCTCGACGAACGTCACATCGTCGGCCTTGTGGGCAACGCGCGCCCCAAAGGCCAGCAGCTCGGCTTGTACTGCCTCGGCTTCATGCGCAATCGCCACCGGAAAACCGATGGTGTTGGCCTTGGCATATTGCTCGAGCAGGGCGTCGAGCATCACGCCGATCGCCTCCTTGTCGCGCGGCGACAGCTGCGGCCAAAGTGCATCGAGCACATTGAGAGAGCCCTTCACCGTTTCGCCGACAAGCCCCTGCCCGAGCGGACGCTTGAGATTTTGGCATTTGTAGAGACGATCAAGAGCCTCGCCTGCGGCAGCATCGTTCCGAACCGCCAGCGCTCCCTGCAGAATGCGCGCCAGCATATAGACCCGCTCTGACTGCTCCATCGGCGCTTTCAGCGGCGAAAAATCGAACAGACGGGCTGCCTGCGACTGCGTCTCGGCTTTCGAGAACAGGGCAACGACCTGGCCATAGTGCCAGAGCGCATGAAGCGGCGAGATGTCATGACCGAGGTATTTGCCATCGGCGATCGGCTGCAGCGCCTGGACCTTCAGCTGCTCGAGCAGATCAGCGACGTCCTGCCCGTCATCCGCATGCTTGCTGAGCACCCTGTAGGCCAGCGCCGCGGTAGCAGGGCCGAACCATTCACGATCGGGATCGCCGATCGACAGCGCAGCCCCTCCCCTCGCCATCCGTGCGAGCACGTTCTGACGGTATGAATCCAGCTCAGCCCTGCTGCCCCGCCCCGCGCTCGCCGACACACCCTTCACCTCGGCCAGCGCGTTCACCACGGCTGCCCAGTCCCAAAAATCGTCGCCATAGTGCGGCACGCTCGGCTGACGGCTTTTTAGCAATTGCTGACAGGTCTGTTCGATATGGCCTTTCATCCGGTCAAGGACATGAAGCCGGTTCAGCGCCGGATCGGTCAGGCAGCGATGGACGAGACGAATCGCGTGGGCATTGACGACATGCCAGAAGCGCCCGGGAATTTTCGGCGTCGCATGCAGATACTCGACCGCGTCGAGCAGACAGCGGCCAGCGAGCCCTTTGCGGGAATCCTCCTCGAACCAGTTGGTCCTGACGGGATCGCTATGCAATTCAGACAAGAAAATAACTGCCGGACGAACATCAAGCATTGGCACCTCCCGTCGATGACGGCCGAGCCGGATCAAAAAATAATGTTCAACGCGCAATTACCTGGTCGATACGGCTCAAGCCGCGATCGAGATCATCACTTGCACCGCCATAGCCCAGCCGAAACCAGCAGGTCAGATGTCCGGTATCGAAACAGCGGACGCCGGGCGCCAGCAAAACACCTGAGTCCAGCAATCGCTCGAAAAGATCGTTTTCGGGCCCGCCATCCGCGATGCTCAAGCAGACTGTGGTGCCGCCAAGTGGAGGTGAGATCGCCATCCGGCCGGATGTCGCTGCGATGCGCTCCACGAGCATCTCGCGATTGGCCTGGATCAGGTCCGCGCGGCTGAAACGCTCGGGATCGCGCAGCACCACGCCGCCAAGCTGGGCAGTGAAACTCCCGAGCGTCAACGAAAAATACTGCTGCAGCGTCCGCAGACGCGACAAGCGCTCGGCTTCGGCGACCACCCAGCCGAGCCGTAATCCCGGCAGGCCATAAACTTTCGACAGGCTGCCGATCACCACGACATGGCGGCAGCCGTCATGGTGCCCCAGTTCGCTCGCCGACCGCGAATCCCGGGATGTCCTGAACACCTCGTCGATGATCAAGAGAGCATCGCGCGCCGCCATCTCCTGCGCCACGGTGGCGCAAACCGGTCGAGCACAATCTCAAAGACATCGTCTTCACCCCGATCAAGTCCGATGCCACCCGCGTCGCCGCGCTGCTCTCAGGCGAGGTCGACCTGATCGAGCCCGTGCCGATCCAGGACATCGATCGCGTCAGGGCCAGCGCCAACGCCACCGTGCTGACCGGACCGGAAGTGCGCACGCTCTTCCTTGGCATGGACCAGACCCGCGATGAACTGCTCTATTCGAACGTCAAGGGCAAGAACCCGTTCAAGGATGTCCGGGTGCGCGAAGCCTTCTTCAAGGCGATCGACATCAACCTGATCAAGACGCGGGTGATGCGCAACCTGTCGACGCCCTCGGCGCTGATGATCGCTCCGGAGCTGTTCAAGCTGTCGAAGGAATTCGTGCGTCCCGCCTTCGATCCGGCGCTGTCGAAGAAGCTGCTGGCCGAGGCCGGCTATCCCGACAGCTTCGAAGTCGGGATGGACTGTCCCAACGACCGCTATGTCAATGACGAGGCGATCTGCCAGGCGGTGGTCGGAATGCTGGCGCGGGTCGGCATCAAGGTCAATCTGCTGGCGCAGCCAAAGGCGCTCTACTTCGCCAAGGTGCTCAAGCCGGGCGGCTTCCAGACGTCGTTCTATCTGCTCGGCTGGACGCCGAACACGCTGGATTCCCACAACGTGCTCTACGACATCATCGGCTGCCGTGACGACCCCAAGAGCCCACGCGGCGAGACCAATCTCGGCGGCTACTGCAACAAGAAGGTCGACGCCCTGACCGACCAGATCCAGGTCGAGACCGATACCGCCAAGCGTGACCAGCTGATCAAACAGGCGTTTCAGCTGGTGATGGACGACTACGGCTACATCCCGCTGCACCAGCAGGCGCTGGCATGGGGGACCTCGAAACAGATCAAGCTCGCCCAACGCTCCGACAATCAGGTGCTGCTGTACTGGGCGACCAAGAACGTCAAGGAATAGCCGATGATCACGACCCGCGGGCGTGCAATCTCCGGGACGTTTCGTTTTTGGCCAGACCTCGATCGACGGCACCTTTGATCCACAGGAGACGGTGAAGGCACCAGATGCTCGCGTTCACGCTTCGTCGCGCACTGCAGGCCGTGGGAGTGTTATTTGCCGTCGGCATCATCGCGTTCGCGATGTTCCGCTTCGCCGGCGACCCCGTCAGCCAGATAGTGTCGCTCGACACCTCCGCGGCGCAGCGTGCGCAGATCCGCCAGTCCCTCGGCCTCGACGATCCGGTGCTGCTGCAGTTCGCGCGCTTCATCACCAACGCCGTGCACTTCGACTTCGGCATATCGTACCAGTTCCGGCAGCCGGTCGCGAACTTGCTGATCGAGCGCATGCCGGCGACGCTCGAACTTGCCACCTGCGCCACAGTGCTTGCGCTGGTGTTCGGCATCCTGCTCGGTGTCTATTCGGCGCTGCGGCGCAATTCACTCACGGCGAAACTGCTGCAGGCGGTGTCGCTGATCGGCATCTCGCTGCCGACCTTCCTGATCGGCATCCTCCTGATCTATCTGTTCTCAGTCACGCTGGGCTGGCTGCCGTCCTACGGCCGCGGCCAGACCGTGCGGCTCGGCCTGTGGACCACGGGATTTCTGACCGCATCCGGCCTGAAGGCACTGATCATGCCGGCGATCACCCTCGGCCTGTTTCAGATGACGCTGATCATGCGGCTGGTGCGCGCGGAGATGCTGGAGGTGCTGCGCACCGACTACATCCGCTTCGCCCGCGCCCGGGGGCTGACCACCCGGGCGATCAATTTCGGCCATGCGCTGCGCAACACGCTGGTGCCGGTCATCACCGTCGCCGGCCTGCAGTTCGGCTCGGTGATCGCTTTCGCGATCATCACCGAGACCGTGTTCCAGTGGCCGGGCATGGGCCTGCTGTTCGTGCAGGCAATCCAGAACGTCGACATTCCGATCATGGCAGCCTATCTGCTGCTGGTATCGCTGATCTTCGTCACCATCAACCTGGCGGTCGATATTCTCTACACGGTCGTCGATCCGCGGCTGCGGGCGACGGTCAGCGGACCGGCCTGAGAAGGTGCCAGCATGAGCGACGCGCTGCTCGGCCCGACCTCGAACGCCGCGGCACACCGGCGAGCCACGGCCTGGCGCCGCCTCGCCGACAGCGACCTGCTCCATGCCTTCCGCCGCTCCAGGCTCACCATGGCGGCGACGGCGTTGGCCATTGCCTTCTTTGCGCTCGCCGTCTGCGCACCGCTGATCGCCGTGCAGAACCCGTTCGATCCCGCCCAGCTCGAGCTGCTCAACTCGCGCATCCCGCCGCTGTGGAGCAGTGATGGCCAGGCGCCGTTCCTGCTCGGCACCGACGAGCAGGGGCGCGACATGCTCTCGGCGATCCTCTATGGCTTGCGCATCTCGCTCATCGTCGGGGTGCTCGGCGTGCTGCTCGCGGGCACACTCGGCACCGGCCTCGGGCTGATCGCCGGCTATTTCGGCGGCTTCATCGACAGCGTGATCATGCGTATCGCCGACGTCCAGCTGACCTTTCCCGCCATCCTGATTGCCCTCCTGATCGACGGCGTCGCCAAGTCGCTGCTCGGCAACCATCTCGACACCACCCAGACGCTGGCGGTGCTGGTCGTCGCCATCGGGCTGAGTTTCTGGGTGCAATATGCCCGCACGGTGCGCAGCTCGGTGCTGGTGGAGAAGAACAAGGACTATGTCGCCGCAGCACGGCTGATCGGGCTGCCGGCGCGAACCATCATGCTGCGCCATGTGCTGCCCAACGCGCTGGGGCCGATCCTGGTGCTGGTGACCATCAACCTCGCTCTCGCGATCATCACCGAAGCCACGCTGTCCTTCCTCGGCTCGGGCATGCCCGACACCATGCCCTCGCTCGGCACCCTGATCCGGATCGGCAACAACTATCTGTTCTCGGGCGAGTGGTGGATCGTCACCTTCCCTGGCCTTGCGCTCGCGATCCTGATCCTTGCGATCAATCTCGTCGGCGACTGGCTGCGCGACGCCCTCAATCCCCGACTGCGCTAGCCGGCCGCCGCATGACCGCTCCCGCCCTCTCGCTGCGTCATCTCCAGGTCGACTTCGCGACCCGCCGTGGCACATTGCACGCGATTGACGACGTCTCCTTCGACATCGCGCGCGGCGAGATCCTCGGCGTGGTCGGCGAATCCGGGGCGGGCAAGACCGTGACCGGCCTCGCCGTGATCGGATTGATCGATCCACCCGGCCGCATCAGCGGCGGCGAGGTCCATCTCTCCGGCCAGCGCATCGACAATCTGGCGCCAGAGGCGATGCGGGCCGTGCGTGGCCGGCGCATCGGCATGATCTTCCAGGATCCCCTCACCAGCCTCGACCCGCTGTACCGGGTCGGCGACCAACTGGTCGAGACGATCCGGACTCACACCACGCTGTCCGCCACTGCGGCGCGCCGCCGCGCCATCGACCTGCTGGCCGAGGTCGGCATCACCGCGCCGGACCGGCGCATCGACGGCTACCCGCACGAGTTCTCCGGTGGCATGCGCCAGCGCGTGGTGATCGCGCTGGCGCTGTGCGCCGAGCCGGAGCTGATCATCGCCGACGAGCCGACCACCGCGCTCGACGTCTCGGTGCAGGCTCAGATCATCACGCTGCTGAAGCGGCTGGCACGCGAGCACGGCACCGCGGTGATGCTGGTCACCCACGACATGGGCGTGATCGCGGAGATCGCCGACCGTGTCGCGGTGATGTATGCCGGCCGCCTCGCGGAGATCGGCCCGGTGCGCGACGTGGTGCGGCAACCACTGCATCCCTACACACGCGGCCTGATGGGTGCGATCCCGACCCTGGATGGGGTCGGCGCACGCCTCATCCAGATCCCGGGCGCGATGCCGCGGCTGACCGCCATCCCATCCGGCTGCGCCTTCCATCCGCGCTGTCCGCTGGCGTTCGAGCGCTGCCGGCACCAGCGCCCCGAGCCGCGCATCGCCGCGCGGCAGGCCGTCGCCTGCCACCTCCACGACGAACCTCCGACCGAGGATCCGGCCCCATGAGCGGATCGGCGCTGGTCACGCTCAGGAGTTTGCATTGCGCGTTCGAGATCTCGAAGCCCTGGCTGGAGCGCACCCTCGGCCGTGGGCGGCGCGAGTTCGTCCATGCGGTGAACGGCGTGTCGCTGGAGATCGCGCGGGGCGAGACATTCGCGCTGGTCGGCGAATCCGGCTCGGGCAAGAGCACCGTGGCGCGCATGGTGGTCGGCCTGCTCAGGCCGACCACCGGCGACGTGGTGATCGATGGCGTGTCGATGAGCGATCCACGCCAGACCAACGAGCGACGGCGGCTGCGCCGCCGCATCCAGATGATCTTCCAGGACCCCTATGCCAGCCTCAATCCGCGATTTCGCGTCAGTGCCATCATCGCCGAGCCGATCGAGGCCTTCGGCTTGATCGAGGGAGCGCGGGCGATCCGGCAGCGGGTGGACGAGCTGTTGACGCTGGTCGGCCTGCATCCGGACGACGCCGAGCGCTTTCCGCACGAATTTTCCGGTGGCCAGCGCCAGCGCATCGCCATCGCCCGGGCGCTTGCCTCCGAGGCCGAGCTGATCGTCTGCGACGAGCCGACCTCGGCGCTCGATGTCTCGGTGCAGGCCCAGATCCTCAACCTGATGCGGGAGCTGCAGGACCGCTTCGGCCTCACCTACCTGTTCATCAGCCACAACCTTGCAGTGGTCAGGCACATGGCGCATCGCATCGGCGTCATGTATCTCGGCCGCATTGTCGAGATCGCACCGACGCCGACGCTGTTCGCGGCACCACGCATGCCCTACACCCGCATGCTGCTCGGCGCCGTTCCCGACCTGACGTTGTCAGGCCGGCCGCGCGTGCCGGTGAAGGGCGAGATGCCCAACCCGATCGACCCACCAAGAGGCTGTGCCTTCCATCCCCGCTGCCCGTTCGCCTTCGACCGCTGCCGCACCGAAGCGCCGATGCTGATCGACGGCGTCGCCTGTCACGGTGTAGAAGAGCGGCGGATCGCGCCGCTCACCACCCCCGTCTCCCCGTAGGACGAAACGCAATGCCCATCGTCAACCGAATGTCGGATCTCCAGGCCGAGATCGCAGCCTGGCGGCAGGACCTCCATGCGCATCCGGAACTGCTCTACGACGTTCATCGCACCGCGGCGCTGGTGGCGGACAAGCTGCGCGCCTTCGGCTGCGACGAGGTGGTGACCGGGCTCGGCGAGACCGGCGTGGTCGGCGTCATCCGCGGCCGCAAGGCGGCGAGCGGCGAGGTGCGGACCATCGGCCTGCGTGCCGACATGGACGCCCTGCCGATCGAGGAGGAGACCGGCCTCCCCTACCAGTCGACCACATCCGGCAACATGCATGCCTGCGGCCACGACGGCCACACCGCCATGCTGCTCGGCGCCGCCCGCTATCTCGCCGAAACCCGCAACTTCGCCGGCACTGCGGTCGTGATCTTCCAGCCGGCTGAAGAAGGTGGCAACGGCGCCGAGCGGATGATGCGTGACGGTCTGCTCGACCGCTTCGCGATCGACCAGGTCTACGGCATGCACAACCGCCCCGGCCTGCCGCTCGGCCAGTTCTCGATCCGCAGCGGGCCATCGATGGCCTCGACCGACCGCATCGACATCACCATCGAGGGTAAAGGCGGCCATGCGGCACGGCCGCATGTCGCCATCGACAGCCTGCTGATCGGCACCCAGTTGGTCGGCCAGTTGCAGTCGATCGTCTCGCGCACCATCGATCCCCTGGATTCCGCCGTGGTGTCGATCTGCGAGTTCCACGCCGGCAACGCGCACAACGTCATCCCGCAGCGGGTGAGCTTGAGCGGCACGGTACGCACGCTGAAAGCGGAGACGCGCGATCTGATCGAACGGCGGATGCACGAGATCACCGAAGGCGTCGCCCGCATGACCGGCGCACGGATCGCGCTGCGCTACCAGCGCCAGACCCCTGTGCTGGTCAATCATGAGGCGCAGGTGGCGACGGCCGCAGGGATCGCCGCGGAGGTGGTCGGCAACCACAATGTCCAGGTCGGCGTGCCGCCAGTGATGGGCGGCGAGGACTTTGCGTTCATGCTGCAGGCGCGTCCCGGCGCGTTCATCAATGTCGGCAATGGCGACAGCGCGCCGCTGCATCATCCCGCCTACGACTTCAACGATGAGGCGATCGTGTTCGGCACCTCGTACTGGATTCGCCTGGTGGAAACCGTGCTGCCGGCATGAACCGCCGCGCGGTCCCGGAGCTGGTCAGATCAAGTAGATCCGGTCGGGCAGTTCGCTTCGGCTGGCGGCAGTCCGGGGGAAGTGCTCGGCAAGCTTGCCGCCACAAGCCTCGATCGCGGCGATGAAGCCATCGCCGACCTGCCCATTGCGCAGATGCGAGACCAGGGCATTCACCGCGCCCTGCCACTCCGCCTGCGGCACTTTTGCGGCGATGCCGTCATCGGCGATGATCCGGACATAGTGCTCCGCCAGCGAGACAAAGATCAGAACGCCCGAGCGATCCGTCTTGCGGGCGATGCCGCGGATCACGAACTGCTCCATGGCGACCCGGTGCGCGACCGCGCGGCGCGCCCGCCGCGGCATCAGCGCCACCCGGACGCGCGGGATGCAGAGCACCAGCATCAGGAGGATGAACAGCGCGATCTGCAGCACCAGGATGCGTTGCACCGGCAGCGCCGTGACCGCGATCAACAGCCAGGGCAGCGCCAGAGCCACCACCGCCGCAAGGAACACCGGCAGCGCCGTCGCGTCAGCCGACATCCGCGCCAGCACACAGACGATTTCACCTGACGTCTGGGCCTCCGCGGCGCGGATGGCCTGCCCGATGCGGTCGCGATCGTGCTCCGACAGACTCATCACCAGCTCCCTGAGGCGCCGCCGCCACCGGACGAGCCGCCCCCGCCGGAAAAGCCGCCGCCATCGGAAAATCCACCGCCACCGGAAAAGCCGCCGCCGCGGCCGGAGCTGGCTGAGCTCGCCACCGCATTGAGCAGCACGTTGAAGAAGAACCAGCGGAAGCCGGGCGACACGATCAGCAGGATGCCGAGGCCGATCAGGCCGGCCACCAGCACCCAGTTCCAGGCGTCGTCCTGCTGGTTGTCGAGGCGCAGCGACGGCTTCCGCTGCCATTCGGAGGAATCGGTCGTCAGCACGGTGATGATGTCGTCGACGCCGCGCGCCACGCCGTCGCCGAAGTCCCCGGCCTTGAAGCGCGGCGCGATGGCGTTGGTGATGATCACCTTGGACAGCGCGTCGGTCAGCGTGCCCTCGAGCCCGTAGCCGACCTCGATCCGCACCCGCCGCTCGTTCGGCGCCACCAGCAGCAGCACGCCGTTGTTCTTGGTCTTCTCGCCGAGCTGCCAGGTGCGGAACAGCTGGTTGGCATAGGGCTCGATCTCCTGGCCTTCCAGCGAGGAGACGGTGGCGACGACGAGCTGGATTCCCGACTTGGTTTCGAGGTCCGTGAGCTTCTGCTCGATTGTCGTGCGGGTCGCGGCCGGAATGACATTGGCCTGATCGACGACGCGCCCGGTCAGTTGCGGAAACGTCAGCGCCAGCGCAGTGACCAGCGACCACAGCAGCAATGCGGCGGCGCCGGATAGCGCCGCCCACTGCCTCGCCATCGGCACGGCGGTCATCCCGTTGCTCCAGCGCGTCACGGCGACGCGTCAGAACTTGACCTGCGGCGGCGTCTGGGCGCCTTCGGTGGCGGTGAACTCCGCCATCGGCTTGTTGGCGCGGAAGAAGGTCGAAGCCCACAGCACGCCCGGAAATGTTCGCAGCTCGGTGTTGTAGACCCGCACCGCCTCGATGTAGTCGCGGCGCGCCACCGCGATGCGATTTTCGGTGCCTTCGAGCTGGGACTGCAGCGCCAGGAAATTCTGGTTGGACTTGAGGTCCGGATAGTTCTCGCTCACCGCCAGCAGCCGTCCCAGCGCACCGGACAGCTGGTTCTGGGCGTCCTGGAACTGCTTGAGCTTGTCGGGGTCAGTGAGCTGCGACGCATCGATCTTGACCTGGGTCGCCTTGGCGCGCGCCTCCACCACCGAGGTCAGCACATCCTTTTCCTGCTTGGCATAGCCCTGCACGGTCGCCACCAGGTTCGGGATCAGGTCGGCCCGGCGCTGGTAGTTGTTTTGGACGTCGGCCCATTTCGCCTTGGCCTGCTCCTCGAGCGTCGGGATGTTGTTATAGCCGCAGGCCGAGACCGACATCCCCAGCAGCACGACGGCCACGAGGGTGCGAAGGCGAGACGCGATGATGGTCATGGATGCTCCTGACGGGCCGTGGACTGGATGCTGATCATAAAACAATCGACTCGGACCACGCAAATACCGCCTTACAACAATCGAACCAGGTATTCGGCGGTGTAGAGGGCAAGCCCTGCGAGACCTCCGATTAACATGCCATTGAAACGGATATATTGCAGGTCCTGGCCGACATTGAGCTCGATCACGCCGATCAGCTGGCGCATGTCCCAGGACTTGACCTGGTCAGCGATGAAGCTCGACACTCCGCTCTTCTGCGCGGCGATGAAGCTGCGCAGCACCACGATCAGGCCCTGGTTGATCTCGGCGCGCATGTCGGCGTCGCCCGCGAGCTGGCGCCCCGCCTCCATGAACAGGCGGGACAGATGATGATGCAGCAGCGAGGCGGTGTGCCCTTGCCCTTCGCCGAACATCGCGACCACGTTGGACCACAGGTGCTGCGCCAGCTCGCTGAGTTCCGGCCGCGCCAGCACATCACGCTTGAGCTGCTCGATGCGCTCGGCATAGGCCGGATCGGTTTCCAGGCGGTCGACGAAGGAGCGAACCATGCGGTCGAACTCGCCCCTGAACGGATGCTGCGGATCGGTGCGGACGTCCTCGAAGAACGACGTCGCCGAGGCGACCACCTTGTTGAGCACATATTTTTCGGCGCGGTAGAGCTTGAGCAGGGTCGGCAGCTCGGCGCGGATCTTGTCGCGGATTGCCGTCAGCGTCTCCTGATTGTTCAGCGCCCCGTGCACCGCCACCAATAGATCATCGAGCAGGGCCTGATGCCGGCCGTCCCGAACGAAGCCTCGCAGGGTGCCGGCGGCGAGTGGCGCGAGATCGAGGGCCTGGATCTGGCCGAGAATGCGGCGGGTGAAGAAGGTCTTCAGCCCGGAGTTGTTCACCGCCGACAGCGCCTCGGGCAGGAGATGCAGCACGAAGCGCGCGAGATCGCCGCTGCGCTTGCGGTCGTCGAGCCATTCGGCAACGAAGCGGGCGAAGTCGGTCTGCTGCAGCTTGGCATTGACCGCGTCGTCGCGCAGGAAATGCACCTCGATGAACTCGCCGAGCTTGTCGGCGATGCGCTGCTGGTTGGTCTGGATGATCGCGGTGTGCGGGATCGGCAGGCCGAGCGGCCGGCGGAACAGCGCGACGACCGCATACCAGTCGGCGAGCCCGCCGATGGTGGCCGCCTCAGCGAAGGCGGCGATGAAGCCGAACGCCGGATGCCGGTCGAGGAGCGAGCGGGCGACGACCAGCAGCAGCAGGCAGGCGCCGAGGGCAGCCGTGGCGAGCGCCTTGATGCGGCGCAATTGCGCCGCACGCGCCGCATCACCCGCATCGATCGCCAAGAGCAGACTGTCCGTGGCCGCCATGTCGTCACCTCGCCCAGGGACACAGATAGACCAGATCACACAAAAGCAAAGGCCCGCATGAGCGGGCCTTTGTACACGAGACGCGGTACGAAACTTAGAACGCAGTTACGCAACTTTGTTGAAAGCGACCACCTTCGAAAGGTTGTCCTGGGCGGACTTGGCGCTGTCGGCGAACAGCTTGCCGACATACTCCGACGCCGACTTGGCGCGGGCGACAGCCACTTCACCCTGGGTACGGACGAGGTCAGCCTGGATCTGCACCGCTTCGCTGAACGACTTGGCCGAGGCCAAACGGTCGATGCCGGCGAAGAACGCAGAGGCGTCCTCATAGATCGCCTTCTGGATGCTGCGGCTGATCTTGGCGGTTTCGGTCACCGAGCCGGCGACGGCGGTCTCGATCGCACCCGTCAGCTTGTCGGCGCCGGTGTGGATCTCCGCAGCGCGGTCCTTCGCGGTATTGGCCGAGCGCTTGACGAAATCGCGAGCAGCTTCGGGAACTTCCAGATTCTGAACATTTTTCAGCGCACCGGTCACCGGCGCGAAGGCGTCCTTGAAGGCATTCAGGAAAGAATTGGTTTCGGTGGTCATGACGTTCTCCATCCTCGGTTTGAGCTATGGGCCCACCCCGTCCGTTTGGCCCGGGGTGAGAGTGTTATGCCACAACGAATGCTGCGTCGCAACAATGATATTGCAACGCAACATCACGCATCCGTGATATTGTGGTATTATTTTACTGCATCTGGGAGGCCGTAGGCCTCGAGCTGGGCCCTGACCTGGGCCACGTTGTGCCCGAGCACGACGATGTCATGGGCCTTGCCCGCGAGATCCTTCACATGGTTGCGCAGCAGTGCCTCGCCGCGGAAACCGAGCCCCTCGAAGATGGCGATAGCGCCGGTCTGGTCGACGGTCATCTGCACCACCAGCTTCTCCAGCCCAATCGACAGCGCCAGCGCAAAGGTCTCGTTGGACAGCGCACGACCGACACCAAGGCTGCGGACATCGGTCGAGATCACCATGCGGATCTCGCCGACATGGGGCGACCATGACAGCGGATCGCGCACGATGGTGCCGCAGCCGATCACCGCACCATCCTTGACGGCGAGCAGGCTGATGATCGAGCCACGCTCGATCTCCTTGATCCAGGCCGAGAGCACCTTCGGCTCGCTGATGTTGCGCGGCAGGAACAGGAGGTCGTGCACCGGCAGCCCGCGCGCGAACGCGAGCACCGCGGCCTCGTCCGCCGGCCCCATCAGATGGAATTCGATCGTGCCGCCCTCGGTCTTGACGTGGCGGGGATAGGATCGTGTCTCGGTGCTATTCATACGGATCGCTCGCTCAACCATGAATCGAGTTTAGGCCACAGGCGTTTGACGGCGTTGGCGCCGGCGACGAGGCTGACATGGCCGCCCTTGAGGATGACCTCCTCCTTCTCCGCCGAGCCGATCTTGGCGATCAGGTGACGCGCCGCGTCATAGGGCACGATATGATCGTGCTCGGCGACCGCGTGCAGAAGCGGCACCGTGATTTTCGACAGATCGGCGGGATAACCGCCGACCGTCATCGTTCCCTCGTAGAGCTTGTTGCCCCACATCAGGTCCTTGGTGATCTGCCGAAAATATTCGCCCGCCAGCGGCAGCGTGTCGGTCGCCCAGCGGTCGAACATCCGGTACGACTTGACGTACTCGTCGTTCCAGATGTTTTCCCACAGCTGCACCTGGCTGACGGCACGCGATGCGGGCCGCAGCATCTCGAACGACGACAGGATCAGCTCTGGCGGCACGTTGCCGACACCATCGACGAGTTGGTCGACGTCGAAGTAGCGCTTGTCCGAAAAATTCTGGAACAGCGTCATCTGCCGGAAATCGATCGGCGTGGTGAAACAGACCAGATTCCTGAGCGGTCCTTGCTGGAAGATCGAGGCATAGAGCAACGACAGCACGCCGCCGAAGCAGTAGCCGACGATGTTGATGTCGTCGACACCGGAATCCTCCTGCACGCGGCGCACGCAGTCGGGAATGAAATCGAGGACATAGTCCTCCATCCGCAAATTTTTCTCGTCGGGCCGAGGCGCAGACCAGTCCAGCATATAGACGTCGAAGCCGCGCTTGAGCAGGAACTCGATCAGGCTCTGCCCCGGCACCATGTCGAGGATGTAGCCGCGGTTGGTGGTCGCCATCACGATCAACAGCGGCACACGGTAGATCTCGTCCGCGAGCGGCCGGTAGTGATAGAGGTTCATGGTGCCGCGCGAGGCCAGCACATCCTTCGGCGTGGTGCCGAGCACCGGGGCGGACGAATTGAAGTACTCGACGCCCTTGATGCTGCGCTGGATGGCCCGTTGGACTTCCTGCTGGATACGGCCGGCGATGTCCGGGAAGGTCGGTTGCGCAGTAGCGGTCATGTGGAACCTCCGCCGGTGGCCGAGGGCGGTTGCCGCGTGCGCGGCGGCTTTGGCAACGATCCGAGACCTGCAGGCACAGTCCCGCTGTCACCATGCACGCGCTGCAGCAAAATCTTGATTTCGGCAAGCTGTCCCTCGATCGCCTGCAGCCGTTCGCCCATGTTGACGAGCTGGGCACGGCTCGGCAGGTTCATGCTGGACAGATAGCGTTCCATCAGATCACCCAGCGTTTTTTGCGCGCCGAATGTCGCGCCGCCGGCCTGGTTCATCGCGCGGCTGAACTCACGTGAGCCCATCGCCTGGTTGGCAAAGGCGTTGAAGCCCTTTTCCAGCTCGGCGAGATAGGTCCGCCAGATTTCGGCCGGGTCGTTGCTTTGGTTAGACATCAGGGCTCCCCTCCGCGCCGGGTACGATGGCGCAAGGCCTCGCCCGTGATCTTGTTTTCAGCAGTCTCCCGCAACAGCGCGGTCGCGGTCAAGCGGCCCGTCACGCGCCGACGGAAAACCATGTCTGGCGAATGGCCGCAAATCCGGTCATGCTGCGACAAACAGCTCGGTCATCCAGAGGGCATCATGAACGACAGCATCTCGCAGCGCGAACAGTTCGTCGAAACCAACGGCATCGAGCTGTGCTGCGAGAGTTTTGGCGCCGCCGACGCCGAGCCGCTGGTCCTGATCATGGGCCTCGCGGCGCAAATGACCCATTGGGACGATGAATTCTGTCAGCAGCTCGCGGACCGCGGCTTCCGCGTCATCCGGTTCGACAACCGTGACGTCGGCCGCTCGACGAAGATGACTGCTCACCAACCAGTCGGCGTCCAGGCGGTGATCCAGGCGGAGCTCACGGGACGGCCGATCCCCCCGCCTTACCTGCTGCGCGACATGGCCGAGGACACCATCGGCCTGATGGATGCATTCGGCATTCGCTCAGCCCATGTGGTCGGCGCCTCGATGGGCGGCGCGATCGCGCAGGAGCTTGCCATCAATCATCCTGATCGGCTGCGCTCGCTGACATCGATCATGGCGACCTCGGGCGACCCATCGCTGCCGCCGCCGACACCGGAGGCGATGGCCGTGCTGATGGCGCCACCGCCGAAAACCCACGACGACTACATCACCGCCTTTGCGCGCAACTGGAAGGTGCTGCGCGGCCCGAATTTCCCCGAGGACGAGGCCAAAGATCGCCTGCGCGCGGAACGCAACTATGAACGCGGCCTCAATCCGGCGGGCGTCGCCCGGCAGTTGCACGCGATCATCGCGTCCGGCAGCCGCAAGCCGCGCCTTGGCGCCATCACCGTGCCGACACTGGTGATCCACGGCACGATCGACCCGCTGGTGCCGCCGCAAGCGGGAGAGGACGTCGCAAAGGCCGTGCCCGGCGCGAAGCTCGTCATGATCCCGAACATGGGACACGCGCTGCCGATTCCGCTGTGGCCGCAGATCATCGACGCGATCGTCGATCACGCCAGGGCGGCCGCCGCGACAACGACCGCTGCCCGGCCGTAGGCCGGCTGCTCAGCTTCCCGCCCAGACGTCGAGCACATAGCGATTGTGCATGCCGAGCTGCTCGATCCAGCGCATCGCCTGCTCTTCGGAGGCACCGTTCTTGGCGCGGTGAATCCCGACCAGTGTCGCCTTGACGTCCGGCTCCATCCTGCCGCCGTCGCCGCAGACATAGACGATCGCGCCGCGCTCGATCAGGTTCCAGACGCGGTCCTGCTGTGCGGCGATCAGGTGCTGCACATAGGTCTTCGGTCCCTCGCCACGCGAGAACGCGACATGCAACTCGGTGACGCCATCCGCGGCAAACTGCTGCAGCTCCCCAGCGTAGAGAAAATCCTGATCGGGATGGCGGCAGCCGAAGAACAGCATCGCCGGGCCGAGGTCGTGCCCCTGTGCCTTGCGCGCCGCGCGCTCCTGCAGGAAGCCACGGAACGGCGCCAGCCCGGTGCCGGGACCGACCATGATGATCGGCAGCGACGAATCGTCAGGCAAGCGGAAGCCGGCCTTGGTTTCCTTCACGGTGGCATGGACGGTGTCACCGACACGACGGCCCGCGAGATAGTTCGAGCAGGTGCCTCTGAACGTCCCGCGCCCGGACAGCGCCGGCGCCTCGACCACCGTCGTGGTGATGCTGCAGCGATTGGCGCCGGCCGCCTGCGGTGACGACGAGATCGAATAATAGCGCGGCGACAGCAGCGACAGCATTTCGAGATAAGTGCTGAACGGCAACTCGCAGGCCGGATGCTCGTCCAGGAGATCGAACACCGACTTGCGACGCCCCAAGACCTCGGCGCGGTAGAGCTCGTTGGACGCGGCATCCTCGCCGCAAAGCGCCTGCAGCTTCGGCCGGGTAACCGGGCAGCGGGTGTAGTCGGCCATGGTCTGGATCTGCTTGCGGGTCGCGACCTGCTGCAGCTCGACAAACTCGGTCAATAGCCGCCCGACCGACACCGCCTGCCCGACCGGCAGCTGTGCGCGACGGCCCTCGGCGACATCGAGGCGGATCTGATCTGCCGGCAGGAAACCGAACCGCCTCGCCACACGGTCGACCAGCGCCGGATCGTTGCGCGGCACGACACTGAGATGATCGCCGACGCGGTAGGTCATGCCGGCCGGCAACTCGACCTCGATATGCCGGGTGGAGCGACCAGTCGCATCGCCATGGGTCTGCAGCTCGTCATTGACCATCACCTTCATCGGCACGGCGCCGCCGAGGCTGGCGATGGTGTTGGGGACACTCGCGGCAACCGGCTCGACCCGATAGAGCGGTGCATCGCTCGCCTCGCGCCCGAAGGCCGACTCGACACCGAACTCCTGAGCGGCCAATGCCCGCAGCTGCGCGAACCAGGTTTCGAACTGGCCATCGAGATCGTCACGCGCATCGCCCTCGCCGCGCTGACAGGCGCGGTTGGCCCCGTGGGCCGCGAGACGCTCATCGATCAGGCGCGGAATTGACTGATAGGTCGCCAGCCAGTCGCTGTTGCCACAGCCGAACACGGCGTAGCGGACATTGGCGAAAGCATCCGGCGCGAGGTCTCCGCTGATCCACTTGACGAACTCGGTGGCATTGTCGGGCGGCGCACCATTGTAGGAAGCGCAGACGATGATGACGCCATCGTTGACCGGGAGCCTGCCGACGGCATCGTCGAGCGGCGCCAGGGTGGTGGCAAAGCCATTGACCTCGGCGAGATCGGCGATGCGGTGGGCAATGTCTTCCGCGGTGCCGAGATTCGAGCCGTAGAGGATGGTGAGCGGCGTGTTGTGGCCGGGGCGCGGGCGGCTGGCCGACACCGGTGCAGACGGCGTCACCGCCACGGCGCCGGCGGTCCGCGCCTCGATCGGCGCGCGATCCTGATCGGTGCGCGGCAGCACCCTGATCTTGAGCCCATCAGGCTTGATGGTCAGCGTCTCCTTGAGCTCCATCTGATAGCCGGTATGGTCGACCAGCTTGAAGCGCTGCAGGATCATGCCAAGCGCCAGCGCCGCCTCGTGCATGGCGAAGCCGCGGCCGATGCAGGCACGCTGGCCATTGCCGAACGGCTTCCAGGCGTTGACCGGACGCTTCGCCTCCGCATCACGGCTGAAGTTCTCGGGATCGAACGCATCCGGCGTCGGTCCCCACACGGACGGATCGCGGTGCAGCGCCAGCACCAGAACGGTAACGAAAGTCCCCTTCTTGAGGCGGTACTGGCCGCCGATCACCTCGTCCTGCAGCGGCGACACGCCGAACGCCGGGGCCGGCGGCCACAGCCGCAGGGTCTCCTTCAGGATCTGGGTGATATAGGTGAGCTGGGTGACCTGCTGATAGGTCGGCTTGACGGCCGTATCCGGACCGAGCACCCGGTCGACTTCCTCATAGGCCCGCCGCAGCACCTCCGGATGCTTGAGCATGGCGTAGATCGCACATGACAGCATGCCGCTGGTGGTCTCGTGGCCGGCGATCAGGAAGGTGTTGATCTGGTAGCGGATGTTGACATCGTCGAGGTGCTCGCCAGTGGTCCGGTCGACGCCGCTGACCATTGCAGCGAGCATATCCTTCTTGCCGGCTGCGGCCTCCGCGTTGCGGCGGCGCTCGCGGACAATGTCGTCCACCATGCCGTTCATGAACGCGATGTCCTCGGCCATCTGCTGGGCACGGCCGCGCTTCAGCAGCCCCTCCAGCGGCAGGCCGCGCGTCGCCATCACCGTCTCGAGCGAGCGCACCAGCGCCGCGACATAGGGGTGATAATCCCTGCGATAGAACGAATTGAAGCGGTAGTCGAACCCGCACAAGCCAATGGTGTCGAGCGTCAGCGCAGTCATGTCGTGCACGACGTCGATTTCCTCGTCGGCGTTGAGCCGCTCCCACTTCTTCACGAGCTGATCGGCAATATCGACCATCATCGGATGGTACGATTGCATCGCGCGATTGCCGAACGGCGTCATCAGGATGTTGTGCGCCTTGCTCCAGTTCGGCTCGGTGGTGTCGGCGGTGAACAGGCCGTCGCCGGCGATGGCGCGGATGCGGCGCAGCGCGCCGCGCACCGCCTTGTCGAACCGCTTCTCGTCGCTGAGTTCATCGACCAGCGCCGCGCCGGACACGATCACCATCGGCACGCCCATCATGTCGAGCCAGAAGATCGGCCCGAGCTCCTTGGTCATTCGCACCAGATGCTGGACGGGGGCGGTGGCGTCGATCGACAGCATGTTGCCGACCACCGGCTTTGTCGGTGGATGCGGAATCGGACTCAGTCTGTTCTTGGATGCCATCAGTTGCGCTCCCCCTTGCCCCTGTGGGCCACTCTATAGATCAACCGCTCCGTCGGCGACAATCGCGATGCGGTATCGGCCGCAGCACCTCGCCGCATTGACCGATGCGGACAACGTCCGGTCAGCCGAAGCGACGACGGCGCCATTCTATCAGCTTGGCACTGACCTCCTCGGGCTGCTCCTGCTGGGTCCAGTGACCGCTGTCATGGACCAGGTATTTCTCGAGATCGGGGATGATCGCCTCCATGCCGTCGCAGGCCGATGGCGGCAGCACCGCATCGTTTTCCGCCATGATCATCAGCGCTGGCACATGCACCGTATGATCGATATCAGCCGACCGTCGCCAGTTGCGGCTCATATTGCGATACCAGTTGATACCCCCGGTGAAGCCGGTGCGCGTGAAGGTATCGACGAACACCTGCATTTCCTCCGGTGTGAGGATCGACGGGCGCGGATCCTTCGCCGCATCATACGCCGCGACCATCTGCGGAAAGGCGAGATTGGTCTTGGGCGACGCGCCGACCCCGGCGGTCGGCGCTTCCGCCGCCGGCGGCCGCGGCAGTGGCTTGCGCATGAAAGCCTCGAAAGTCGCCTGCACCCGGCTGCCGAAAACGGCGTCCGGACCATGCCCGGCATCCTGGAACTGGATGATGTACATCTGCTCGCCATAGCGGTGCCGCAGCAGCGCGATCGGATCGGCCGGAGGCCGCGGCGTGTGCGGCGTGTTGATGCCAACGACGCCTGCGACCCGGGCGCGGTGACGCAGCGGCATCTGCCAGACGACGAAGCCACCCCAGTCGTGGCCGACGAAGATCGCCCTCTCGATACCCAGATGATCCAGCAGCCCGACGAGGTCGGCGGTCAACTGCTCGATATCGTAGGCCTCGACAGCGTCCGGGCGGTCGGTCGCACCATAGCCGCGCTGGTCCGGCGCGATCACCCGGATGCCCGCGTCGCTCAGTGCCTTGATCTGATGCCGCCAGGAGAAGGCGAGCTCCGGCCAGCCATGACAGAGCACCATCGGCCAGGGATCGTCCGTCGGCCCGGCGTCGTAAAACCCCATGCGGATGCCGTTGGTAGCGGCGAACTGGAGCGGCGGCATCTGCGTCAGTGCGGGCATGACAGCGACCTGTTGGCGATGAGGAATGAAAGATGACGCGACGCAAGACCGCCGACGGCGCCACAGGACACCGAACGGCTGCGACGGCGCGTGTGACTATTTCGTTGTGCCGGCTGCCGCCGCCGGCTGGGCATAGGCCTCCATCAGCAGATCGAGCTCGCGCGGCAGCATGTCGGCCATCTCCTGGACGTGGGGAATGATATTGGCGCCGGCGATGAAGCCGAAGTCGAGCTGGTCGCGATAGCTCTGCACCGTGATGTTGAGCGCAAGACCATGGGTGGAGATCGATACCGGGAAGATATTCAGCAGCTCGGCGCCGACCGCATAGAGCGTCTGCCGCGGTCCCGGCACATTGGAGATGGTGACGTTGGCGGTCGGTGGCAGCACGTCGGGCAGATTGGAGCGGCTGTAGAGCAGCGCCAGCACCTGCACCAGGATCGGGGCACCCAGCATCGACAGGTTCGACATCTGCGGCACCAGCGCCCGCATCGGATGCGACAGTTCCTTGGACTTGGTCGATTCCGCGATGATGGCCTGCAACCGTTCCTTCGGATCGGCGATATGGGTTGCGATCGAGCAGACCATGCCGAACACCTGGTTGTTGGCGTCGGCGTTGCCCTCCTCGCGCAGCGAGATCGGCACCGCGGCGGTCAGGGAGCGGGACGGCAGCGCACCGCGTTCAAGGAGATAGCGGCGCAGTACGCCGCTCGACAACGCCATCACGACGTCGTTGAGCTTGCCGCCGGCAGCCTTCGCCACCGCCTTGGCCTGTGGCAACGACACCGATACGGCCGCATAGCTGCGCTCCGACGAGATCGACTTGTTGAGGATGGTGGCGGGCGACACCATGCTGGACAGGCTCTCGCGCGACTTCGGGTCCGCGGCTTTCGCCGCCATCTGCGACACGCTCTTGAGCACGGTCGGGATGCTGCCGGCGAAGCGCACGGCATTCTCGATCTGCATCATGGCGTTGTCGAACAGGATCGAGCCGAGGTCGCTCTTGCCGGTGCGCGGCAGTTCGACCGGCTTGAAGCCGGCCGACATGTCGAACGGCTGCGCCCAGATCTGCTGATAGGAATCGAGAAAATCACCGGCGATGTCACGCGCCTCGCGCTCAGGCTTCGCCTGGGGCGGCGCTGGCTCGATTTTGCGCGGCACGGGCGTGATGTCGTAGATGATCGAGGTCAGCGCCGCGCCGGCGCCGCCATCGATCGCGGCATGATGCATCTTGGAGTACAGGCCGATCTCGTTGTCGGCCATGCCCTCGAACACATAGAATTCCCACAGCGGGCGGGCGCGGTTGAGCAGCTTGGCGTGCATCCATCCGACGATGCGCTCCAGTGTGGCGCGGTCGTGCGGCGCGGGAAGGCTGGCACGGAAAATATGGCGGTCGATGTCGAACTGGTCGTCCTCGACCCAGCTCGGATGATCGATGTCGAGCGGGGTCTTGGCAAGACGCGACTTCAGGATCGGCGCGACGTGCAGCCGCTCGACAATCATCGTCTTGAAGTCCTCGAAGAAGCTCCCCCGGTAGTCGTCGGGCAGGCGAAAGATCGCCATGCTGCCGACATGCATCGGCATCTCCGGTGTCTCGAGATAGAGAAACGATGCGTCGAGAGAAGACAGTTTCCTGCCGATGCCGCTCATGGTTTTCCTCCTGCCACACCCGACGCCTGATGGCGTTCTGTTTGCGCCATTCTGGCATCGCGCCAGCGGATGTAAACACACCAGTCACCCCGGCGGGGACCGCCGCATCGCGACAGTCCGATCAAGCCGGTTGGGAGGATCAGCGATGGTTCGGAAAGAACGGCGCGAGCAGTGCGCCAGGTCTGAACGGTGCCCAGGCGCCGGGCCGCTGTGCCAAACGGTCGGCGATCGCCCACAAGGCCGGAGCGTGGAAACCGAGACCGATATGGGTCGTGCGGACCTCGATGTTCTCGCTAAGTGGTCCGTCAGGCTCGAGGCAGGCCTGCCAGGCGACCACGCCGTCGGACCGGGTATAAATGGCGGTCGCCGGGACCGGCAGGGGTTTTGCAAGCTCCGCCACCCGTGCCGCATTGACGCTGGTTGCAGGCTGCCCGGTCAGCAGCCGCCAGAGGGTTCGGACATTGTTGGCGCCCGGCGCGGCAAACGGGCTGCCGAGCGTGACCACCGTCCGTACCCGGGACGGCATCTCCCGCGCGGCCTCCCGCGCCAGGATGCCACCCAGGCTCCAGCCCACCAGGCTGACCGGAGCGCCGGATGTCACAAACATCTGGTCGACCTGCCGGACGATCGCCGGGATTTCGATCTGGGGAAGCCGAACATTGCGCCCGCGGCCCCAGCCATGGACATCATGGCCGAGCGAGGCGAGGAAGCCGCGGAGTGCGAAGGTGGAGCGATCACTGGCGCCAAGACCCGGCAGCACCAGCACGGCATGCGGCGTGCCACGCGGCGCCATGCTCAGGAACGGCGCCGCCGCGGCAAGGGCCGGAAGATCAAAAAGCCCGCATCCCTCCAGCGCGAGCTTCAGCCGCGAGGGCGCCTGGATGGCGTCCGCGCGGGCTGCGGAGGGCGAAGTCATCGTCGGCCTCCTCAAGTCTGGCATCAAACGTCAGGTCGGCGGCACGGCAGTGCCTGACGATGTCGTCCGCCAGCATCGGCGTCACCTCGGCCGGAAAGTCATGCCCCATGCCGGGAATGATCTTGAGCTTTGCGCCGCTGACATGCGCCGCGGTATCGATGCCGCCTTCAACCGGAACCAGCGGATCATCGGCACCATGGAGCACGAGGGTCGGCGTGGTGATCGTCCGCAGCAGATCGACCCGGCTGCCGCTGGCCATGATCGCGGCGAGCTGGCGCACAGCACCAAGCGGATAATAGGAGCGGTCGACCGCGGCCTCGACCTTCTGCCTGAGCACGTCGAGCGGTGTCGGATAGGCCGGGCTGCTGATCACCTTGGACAACCGCATGCCATAGCGGATGAGCTGCTCGCGGTTCTCCGCCTTCGGACGCCGCCCGAGCATCACTGCGTTCACCTTGCGCCGGGAACGTGGCAGCTTCGGATTGCCGCTCGACGACATGATCGACACCAGGCTGCGGGTCCGCTCCGGATAGCGCGCGGCGACGATCTGCGCGATCATGCCGCCCATGGATGCACCAACGATGTGGGCGGTTTCGATGTCGAGCGCATCGAGCAGACCGACCGCGTCCGCTGCCATGTCATCGAGGGTATAGGGCGCCTTGATCTTGCGGCCGAGCACGGTCTTGAACACCACGCTGGCGAGACGCATCCGCGGCGCGTCAACCAGCTTGGTGGAGAGCCCGATATCACGGTTGTCGAACCGCACCACACGAAATCCCGCGGCAGCCAGCTGGTTGCAGAAGTCTTCCGGCCACGCGATCATCTGCGTGCCGAGCCCCATGATCAGCAGCACCACCGGCCCGGATGCCGGACCGCGCTCGTCATAAGCCAGCTCTAGCCCGTCGACGGACGCAAACTCGACCACCTCTGTCACAATTCCCGATCCTTCAGTTCCCGCGCCCGTGGCGGCGACCTCGCGCGCCCGCCTGTCGGTGCCTCCTGGACATTCATCAGCCGCCCGACCGGGAGCGACTGTCAAAAACTTGTCATAAAAGTTGAATGTGCCAGAGATCGGGCGGCGATGCCAGAAAAGATCGCGCGCTGCGGCGAGATAACACGCATGTCATCGTCCGCGGCGAGAAACCCGCCGGCGGCGCACGGCGCCTCCCGGCGCCACAAGATCGGTTGTCACAAATCGATCAGGCGGTTGTCGCGAGCCCGCCGTCGACCGGAATCACGGCGCCGCAGACAAAGGCGCTGGCACGCGAGGCGAGATAGAGCGCGATGCCGGCCATGTCGTCAGGCTGCCCCATGCGCTTCAGCGGCGTGCCAGCCAGCGTCTCACGATTGTCCTCGTCGGAAATGCCGGCGGTCATCTTCGAGGGGAAGTAGCCCGGCGCAATGCCATTCACCGCGATATGCTTCGGCGCCAGGAACTTGGCCATGAGCCGCGTCAGATGGTTCACGCCCGCCTTGGAGGCGGCATAGGAATAGGCCTCGAGATGCGTGGTGCGGATGCCCTCGATGGAACCGATGTTGATGACACGGGCATAGAAGTCCGGCGAGCCCGCCGCCTCCAGCAACGGCAGCAGCCGCTGGGTGAGGAAGAACACCGACTTGACGTTGAGGTCCATCACCTTGTCCCAGCCGCTTTCCGGGAACTCGGCGAAGCTCGCGCCCCAAGAGGCGCCGGCATTGTTGACGAGGATGTCGAGGCGCTTTTCCCGCTTCGCCAGTTCGGCCGCAAGATGCGCGACGCCGTCCATGGTCGAGATATCGGCGGGAATGGAGATGCATTCGCCGAACTGCGACAGCTCCTTCGCCAGCGCATCACAGGCCTCGGCCTTGCGCGCGCTGATATAGACCCTGGCGCCGTTCTCCACATAGGCGCGCGCGATCATCTCGCCGATGCCGCGGCTGCCGCCGGTGACCAGAGCGATCCGGCCACGCACCGAGAACAGATCTTCCACCTTCATGTCGCTCTCCTCCCTCGCCGCTTGCCGCGGCCTGATTATGCGGGCTGCGCCAGCAGCTCTTCGATCTGCGCCGTCAGCGCCTGTGGCGCCGTGGTCGGCGCGTGACGCGCCACCACCTGCCCACGCCGGTCGACCAGAAACTTGGTGAAATTCCACTTGATCGCCTGCGAGCCCAGCAGCCCCGGCCGCGCCGCCTTCAGGTGCTCATAGAGCGGATGGGCGCCTTGGCCGTTGACTTCGATCTTGGCGAACAACGGAAAGCTGACTTGATAGTTGCTCGAGCAGAAGCTCGCGATGTCCTCGGCAGAGCCCGGCTCCTGGCGACCGAACTGGTTGCAGGGAAAACCCAGCACGGCAAAGCCGCGCGGCGCATGGGTGCGATACAAAGCCTCGAGGCCGTCATATTGTGGCGTGAAGCCACACTGGCTGGCCGTATTGACGATCAGCAGCACCTGGCCCGCAAACCGCTGCAGCGGCGTCTCCTCGCCGGCGAGCGTGCGCGCGGAAAAATCGTAAACACTGGCCATGGGCAGCTCCGTCACCACGCCATCCCATGTAAAGCAAGCGGACGGCGCGTCAACACTGACGGGCGTTTAAAACACCTGTCAGGACCAGTTCAAAACAGCCCCTGAAATTCCCGTGAGCCCTGAGCGCCCTGGGCGCTGTCCATACGGGCATTCATCACCGCGAACAGCTTGGCCACCGTGTTGTGGCGCACCGCCACTGGGTTGCGCTCATAACCGCCGCGCTGGAAGAAATTCGAGGTCGGCACCACCTCGCGCAGGCTTTGCGGCATGGTCACCATGTCAAGGCCGGTGCCATCGCCCGTCAGGTTCATCATCTCGAGCTCGGCTGCGGCCAGCGGTCGGCTCACTCCCTTCGTGCGCGCGAAGATCACCGAGGTCATGAGCTTGTGGGTCTGCAGCAGCGGGCCGACGTCGATGTCGAGCACCATCGCATGCACGCCCCAGCCCTGCTCGGTGTTGGCGAGCTTCTCGTGCTGGTTCCAGTCGTCCGGCACGGTCTGACAGAATGCCACCATGCGCCGGAGCACCGCGATCTTGTGGTCCATCGCCTTGCGCGGCGGGCCGGTCAGGGTGCGGGCGCGCTCGCCCAGCACCTTGATGAAATGATCGCCACGCTCGGCCAGCAGTTCCACCGTGTTGGTGGTGAGCAGCTGGTTGTAGCCGATCGCCGTGGAGATGGCGCGGCCGCCAGGCTTGCCGGACGCGAAACCGGACTGCATGTCATAGTGGCCGTTGCCGCCGGTCTCGAATGCATAGACGCGGACAATCTGGTCGCGCGACAGGCCCTCCGCCGTGGCGGTGCGCGCATAGGCCCGCTTGAAGTCGATCTCGGCCGCGGGACGCTGCGGCGAGAACTGAAAGTGCTGTGCCGCCGCCCGCAGGAAGTCGGCGACGACGGGAATGTATTTCGGCGGCCGGGTTTCCTTCTCCGGCTCCGGCTCGGGCTCCGGATTCACCGGCCGCTTCGGCCCGCTGTAGACCGGCGGCTGCTCGAGCATGTAGTCATCGGCGGTGACCTCGACACGGTCGCGCCGCTTGGCGTTGCGCGTCTTGCGCTTCTCGGACACCGCGCTCCAGTAGGCAGACGCTTCCTCGTCGAACGCCGCCCGCGCCTCTTTGTACTCAGCAAGGCGGCGTTTGTACTCGGCCATCGCCGGCGAGGTAAAGAACTGCGCGAGCGTGATCTGGTCGTCGACGGCTGCTGCGCCGAGCGGCAGTGCCTGCGACGGAACCGGCAGCGCAGCCGCCAGCACGGCGCCGCCACAGAGCATCAGCGCATGTCGCCGATGGGGCTGCGGGTCAGGGCGCAGACCACTGCTGCAATCGGATGGGATCTGATTCGACATGGAGCCAGCATAACTGATTTGCCAGCCGTTCCCTGACAGCTTTCGCGAGGCAAAACGGCGCGCCGCGACACGGACTGGGCCCGTGATCGTGGCGCGCCGTTCATCTGCATTGCAGACGGTTTACAGCGCGAACGGACCACCTGACAGACGCGCGTCAGCCCGCCGCCTGCGCCTGATGGCGAAACATGTAGCGGCGAGCCTCATCGTCCATCTCGGTCTTGAACCTGTGCTTGTCCTTGAGCGCAACCGCCCGCACCGCCGCCGGGCGGGCGCTGATCTCGTCGATCAGCCGCTTGAGGTGCGGCAGCTTGGCCGAGGCCTCCTCGCCGAGGACGAACGGAAGCATCCGTCCCCAGCCCCACACATCCATGTCGACGATGGTATAGGTGTCGCCAAGCATGTAGCGGCGGCTCTCGAGCCTGTCGTTCAGGATGGCGAAGTGACGCTGCGCCTCGAACAGGTAGCGGTTGAGGGCATAAGGCTGCTTCTCCGGGGTGAAGTGGCGGAAGTGGACCGCCTGCCCGGCATAGGGACCGACGCCGGTCGCCGCGAACATCAGCCAGGACAGCAGTTCCGCCCGCGCTGCCGGCGCATTCGCCGGCAGGAATTGTCCGGTCTTCTCGGCGAGGTAGAGCAGGATGGCATTGCTGTCGAACACCACCGTGCCGTCGTCCACGACCGCCGGCACCTTGCCGTTGGGATTGATAGCGAGGTATTCGGGCTTGAACTGCTCGCCCTTACGAGTATCGACGGCGATCGCCTCGTAAGGCAGGCCCGCCTCCTCGAGGAACAGCGCGACCTTGGTCGGATTGGGCGAACCGTTGAAGTAGAATTTCAGCATATCTGGCCTCTCGCTGTGACGCGCCGACGACAGGCGGCGCGATGCATCCGTTGTTATCCCACCCCCGCCGGCCGCGAAAGAGCGGCAGACCCGCCGGCCTCATGCCGCGCGAAGCGGCTTCAGGCCGAAATCGTAGTTCAGGTGATAGTAGGGCACGTTCAGCACCCAGCCATCCGGCGCGGGCCCCGGCTCACGCCGGACGAACTCGCGGATCAGGCTGTCCTTGACACCGAAAACCACGTCGGAATCCAGATACTGGTCACCGGCCTCGAACACATGGGTCACGAGCTGTTCGTGGCCTGGAGCCGAGATCATGAAATGCACATGGGCCGGCCGCCAGGGATGGCGGCCCTGCGCTTCCAGCATCTGGCCGACCGGGCCATCATGCGGAATGGGGTATGCGGCCGGCCGGATCGACCAGAAATTGAAGTGGCCTTTCTCGTCGGCATGAAACTTCGCGCGCATCGCCAACTGGCCGAGCGCGTCGAGCTGCTGCACGTCATAGTAGCCATCGCTGTCGGAGTGCCAGACATCGATGGTAGCATGCGGGATCGGCTGACCGTCCGGTGACGACACCGTCCCGGTCACCAGCAGCGGATCGCCCTCGACGCCCCCGGAGATGTCCTCGCCGAGCGCCCGCTCCGGCGCCGCATGCACGTAGAACGGCCCCAGCACCGTCGTCTCCGTCGCGCCTTCAGGCACCGGATGATTGATGGCGTCGACCAGCATCGATACGCCGAGCGCGTCGGAGAGCAGGATGAACTCCTGGCGCTTGTCGTCGCACATGTGGCCAGTGCGGGTCAGGAAATCGATGCCTTGCGCCCACTCCTTCTGAGTGGGACGCACTTCACGCACGAAAGCGTGCAAATGACGCACCAGCGCCTCGCTGATCTCCTTGATACGCGGGTCGCGTGCATCCCTGGTCCGCTCCAGAACCGCGTCGGTGATGGTGTGTTCGTCGAAGTTGCGCATGGCCTTTCCCCGGCATCAAAAGCTTCCATTGAGAGCGGTCGTGCCGCCCACCGCGACCGCATCGCCCGCGCACATTGCGGCCCGCGCGGCTCGCCGTCAGGCGAGTTGATCGAGCAACTGCTTCACGAGCCTGCGTTCGGTCTCGTTGAGCGGCGCCTGCGGTGGCACCGGATCACCGATGTCATATCCCTGCACCGACAGGCCGGCCTTGATGCAGGCGGCGAGGTTGAAGCGTGCGAAAACCTCGTTGATGCGCCAGAGCTTGCGCTGCAGGACGAGCGCCTGATCCCAGCGGCCAGCCTTGCACAATTCATACAGCGCAACGCTCTGCTGTGGCACGATACAAGCCGGCCCCGCCATCCAGCCGACACCCCCGATCAGCATCACCGCGGTCGGGATATGCGCAGAGGCCGCGAACACGCGGATGTCGTCGCCGCAGCGGTTCATGATCGACAGCACGCGGCCGGTGTTGGTCGACGCATCTTTGATGTAGCCGATGCGCGGATGGCGCGACAGCCGCTCGACGACGTCGAGCGACAGATCGGAGCGCTGGAACTGCGGGTTGGTATAGATCACCACGGGAATATCGACCGCATCGGCAATGGCGCGAAAATAGCTTTCGACCTGCGCCTCGCCGATCGGAAAATAAGCCTCCAGGATCGCCAGGATCCCATCGGCGCCGAGCTGCTGATAGGCCGTCGCCTGCATCACGGCATCCGTGGTGGATGCCGACGCCACGCCCGCCACCACTGGCACACGTCCCTGCGCCGCCTCGATCGTGGTTCGCACCACGGTCATACGCTGCGCCGGGTTCAGATAGGCGAACTCACCGGTCGATCCGAGCGGCGTGAGGCCGTGCACACCAGCCTTGATGAGATCGTCGCACAGCCGCGCCAGCACCGCGGTGCGGATCCCACCACCGCTATCGAGCGGAGAAACCAGATAGGGGAAGACGCCATGAAAACTCGCTGCAGCGGGCATGGTCGCTCGATGTCACAATGAAAACGCCGTGTACGCATCAAGCCGGCGGTTTGGCCCTCCCGTCAAGGGTGTGCCGTCTCGCTTTTTGGACAAAGCCACGGCACAGTCGGCCCGTCATCGAACGGGACGACGCCATGACAGAGCTCTCCTCACAGACCCGCGATCGCCTGCTGGCGGTCTCCACCGCAACGCTGAGCACCATCCTGTTCAAGCGTGGCCTGCGCAGCCAGTTCATCCAGGGCGTGCAGCGGCTGTCGGCGAAGCCGCTGAAGCTGGTCGGCCCCGCCTTCACGCTGCGCTACATTCCGGCACGGGAAGACATCGACGTGATCGAGGTGTTCCGCGATCCGGAGCATCCGCAGCGCAGGGCGATCGAAACCGTGCCGCCGGGCCATGTTCTGGTGATGGACTGCCGGCAGGATCGCACTGCCGCCTCGGCCGGCGGCATTCTCGCCACCCGCGCCATGGTTCGCGGCTGCGCCGGCATCGTCAGCGATGGCGGCCTGCGCGATGCCGATGAGATCGCCGAACTCGCTATGCCAACCTTCTGCGCGGTACGCTCGGCGCCCACCAACCTCACCCGCCATCACGCCGTCGACATCAATGTGCCGATCGGCTGCGGCACCGCACCGGTGTTCCCAGGCGATGTCATGGTCGGAGATGGCGACGGCGTTATCGTGCTGCCGCGCCACCTCGCCGACGACATCGCGCTGGAGGCGTTCAACCAGGACAGGCTCGAGAGCTTCATCCTCGGCGAGATCCGCAACGGGGCGGCGCTGCGCGGCATCTATCCGCCCTCTGCCGAAACGCTCGCCCGCTTCAAGGCCTCGCTCGGCGATGACAGCTCGGGCTCCGGCACGATCTGAAGCGCGCCGAAACCGAGCGGCGTGCACCGCTCAACCGCTGTTGCGCAGCCCCGCGGAGATGCCGTTGATGGTGATCTGCACGCCGCGCAGCACCTGCTCGTCGGTGCTGTGGGCACGGTGCGCCTTCAACAGCTCGACCTGGGTATGATTCAGCGGGTCGAGATAAGGGAAGCGATTGCGGATCGAACGCTCCAGCAACGGGTTGCTCTGCAGCAGGCGATCCTGCCCCATGATCTGCAGCAGCCGCTTGATCGAGGTTTGCCACTCGGCGCGGATGCGCTGGAAAATCGTGTCGCGCAAGGTCTTGTCGACAACCAGCTCGGCGTAGCGCGAGGCGATGGCGATGCTGCTCTTCGACAGCACCATGTCCATGTTGGACAATAACGTGCGAAAGAACGGCCACTCGCGATAGAGCTCCTGCAGCAGCGCGATGCCCTTGTCCGGGTGACGGGCAATCCAGCTCTCCACCGCGGTGCCGAAGCCGAACCAGCCAGGCAGCATCAGGCGGCACTGCGCCCAGCTGAACACCCAGGGAATCGCACGCAGGTCCTCGATCCGCCGGGTCTGCTTGCGCGACGCCGGCCGGCTGCCGATGTTGAGCGTGGCGATCTCCGAAATGACGGTGGATTCCCAGAAGTAGTCCTGAAAGCCCTCGGTTCCATAGACGAGGTCGCGATAGGCTGCGAACGCCAGCGAGGACAGCTCCTCCATGGCGACCAGATATTCCTCGCGCGGCGCCGCCTGCTGCGGCTGGATCAGGCTGGCCTCCAGCGTGCCGGCGACCAGGATCTCGAGGTTGCGGCGGCCGACCTCGGCATTCGAGTACTTGCTGGAGATGATTTCGCCCTGCTCGGTGATGCGGATCTGGCCGTTCACGGCGCCGCCGGGCTGGGCGATGATGGCATCATAGCTGGGGCCGCCGCCGCGTCCGACCGAGCCGCCGCGGCCGTGGAACAGGCGCAAGCGCACGCCATGGCGGCGAAAGACCTCGATCAGGCTGATCTCGGCCTTGTACAGCTCCCAGCCCGAGGTGACGAAGCCGCCATCCTTGTTGCTGTCGGAATAGCCGAGCATCACCTCCTGCACGCCACCGCGGCTGTCGACGAGGCGGCGGTAGGCCGGCAACGACAGCAGGCGGTCCATGATCCCGGCGCACTGCTGCAAGTCCTTGATGGTCTCGAACAGCGGCACCACATTGATGCGGCTCGTGCCGGAGGGATCGATGATGCCGACCTCCTTGAGCAGCACCGCGATCTCCAGGAGGTCGGAAACGCCCTCCGTCATCGAGACGATGCTCTGGTTCACTACCTGCTCGCCGAGCAGCTTGTGGGCCTCGGCGACCGCCCGCAGCACCGCAAGCTCCCCTCGCGTTTCCTCGCTGTAGCTGACGAAGGGCGATACCAGCGGGCGCACCGTGACGAGCTCGCGGACGAGCAGCTCGATCCGCGCATCCTCGTCGAGATCATCATAGCGGACGCCGGTCGCAGTCGCGATGAACTCGCCGACGGTGCGCTCGTGCACGGCCGAATTCTGCCGGACGTCGAGACTCGCCAGGTAGAATCCGAAGCAGTCCAGCGCCCGGCGCAGCAGCCGCAGCCGGCCCCGCGCGATGACCGCCGAATTGTTGGCGACCAGCGAATTGTGGATGACGTCGAGATCGGCGCGGAACTCGGCGGCGTCCCGATAGGGCGCGGCCTTGCCGACCGGTGGCCGCTCGGTGCCGACGCTGCCGAGTTGCACCGCGGTCGCCGCCAAACGCGCATAGATGCCGGAAATAGCGAGACGATAGGGCTCTCCGCGCCGGTGCGGTGACGGATCCGGCGACTGCCGCGCCAAGGCGGCCAGTTCCGGAGACACGTCAATGAGCTGCGACGCCAGCGACAGTTCGCCGCCCAGCTCGTGCAACTCCTGGAGATAGAAGTGCAGGATGCGGCTGCTCTGCAGCCGCAGCGTGTCACGCAACACATCCGCAGTGACGAACGGGTTGCCATCTCGGTCGCCGCCGATCCAGCTGCCGATGCGCAGGAACGACGCAAGCTCGCCCGCCTCGCCCGTTCCGGCCGCCCCGTCCTGCCGCAGGCGGTCCTGCAGCGCGCAGTGCAGCCGCGGCACCTCGTGCAGGAACGTGTAATCGTAGAACGACAGCCCGTTCGCGACCTCGTCGAGGACCGTCAGCTTGGTCCGCCGCAGCAGGTTGGTCTGCCACAACGAGAGGACCGCGCGCCGCAGCTTTTCTTCGATCTCCCGTCGTTCGTCAGCCGTCAGCTTGATGCGCTCACTGCGGTCGAGCAGCGACGCGATCTCCATTTCCCGGTCGATGGTGCTCTTGCGGCGCACCTCGGTCGGGTGGGCGGTCAGCACCGGGCTGACCAGGGCGGTATCAAAGAAGCGGCGCAGATCACCGACAGTCTTGCCGGTCTTGCGGGCCCGCGCCACAGCGGCCTCGATGGTCGACGGCTCCGGCGGCTGCCCGGCGAGCACCCGGGAGCGCTGCTGCCGAATGTGGTTCTGGTCCTCGGCGATATTCGCAAGGTGTGAAAAATAGCTGAAGGCACGGACGATGCGGACGGTGTCGCTGGTCGACATGCCGTTGAGGATGTCATCGAGCTCGCGGCGTGCGTCCTGGTCTTCGTCGCGATGGAAGCGGACGGACGTCTGCCGGATCCGCTCGACCAGGTCGAACACGCCAGCGCCTTCCTGATCCCGCACCGTATCGCCGAGGATACGCCCCAGCTGCCGGATATCGTTGCGCAGCTGGGCGTCCTCGAACCCCGCTCCCGACGTTTCCTCGCGCGACGCGCGCGCCTTGTCCAATGCCTTCACGTCCAACGACATGACCACTCCCTCGCCTGCGATTCCGCAGCGCACAAAATGAGTGTCCTATAGTCCGCGAGACGGCGCAAGATGCCGAAATCGGCAGCATTTCAGCGCCAGACGGGGAAGCGAGGTCGCGCGGTCGTCACGCGACCCATTATATGAACGGATCTGCGCGACTGCGGCGGATGGCAACGGCTCGTCCCGAGGTGGATCGCCGATGACGCGACCATCGCGCCGTTCGGCGGCGAGCCGATCGTCGTTCGCGTCACCATCCCACTCATCGACGACCAATGACGGAACGCGGACGACTGCCGTGCCCAGCCGCGCCGGTCGCCCAAGCGGGGTGGTTCCGCACCCGGAGGTCATTCGACTTGCATGCGAATGTTCCTCCGTCGACTTCGACACGCACGTACACGTGAAAACGACGGCCATGCCGCTTGCAGCGACAGCGCAATGATCAGCGTCATGCCCGGGTGCATCCACACCACACGAACTGCTCGAGGCGACCCAAAAAACACAACTGCCTCATCTGCATGCGAAAACACGCACGGTCCGCTCAGAAGCGCGTTGACGGCCATCGCCGCTCATTTCTTCAGCAGGAATGTGCGCGTGCAAACGAAGCGAGGCGCATCGCGTCAAACATATCGACCATCACGACTACAACTTCACGGACATGTAATCTTGTCATGCTACCGTGAGTGAGATACGCTAGACGCATATTTCAAGACTTCATTTTTTATCAATTTTGAGTGGGGGTGCACGTGCGTACACTCGTCACCGCTGGCCCGCCGACGTCCAATGGCGATTTGCATCTCGGCCATCTCTCGGGCCCCTATACCGCCGGCGACATCTACACGCGCTACCTGCGTTTGCAGCGTCGCGACGTTCACTATGTCTCCGCAGCGGACGACCATCAGAGCTATGTCGCCCTGAAGGCGACGCAAACTGGGCGAACGCCGCAAGACGTCGCGGACGAGTATGGCCTCGTCATCAAGACAAGCCTCGACAAGGCCGGCGTTGCGATGGACCTGTTCGGGCAGCCGTCGCGCTCGCCGCGCTATATCCGCTTCCTCCAGGATTTCGTTGCGACGCTGCATGCCAAAGGTATCCTGTTCGCGCGCACCAGCGACGTCCCCTATTGCGAAACCTGCGACCGCATGCTGTTCGAGGCGCACATCAAGGGACGCTGCGCGCACTGCGGCGCCGGATCGGACGGCGGCATCTGTGAGGCCTGCGGACATCCCAACAAGGGCTCGGACCTCGAAAGTCCACGTTGCGCGGCCTGCGGCACCCCGCCAAGCAGCAGCCGGCCTTCGACCAGACTGTTCTTTCCGCTGAACAACTATCGCGACTACCTTCGCGGCTATGCCCAGAATGCGGTGATGAACCCTCATGCCCGCGCGCTATGCGACTCCCTTCTTGCCAAGGAATTGCCGGACGTCGCCGTCACTCAGCCCGCCGACTGGGGCATTCCGGTGCCGATCGACGGTTTCGAAGCGCAATGCATCTCGGCGTGGTTCGAACTCGGCCCGCATTATCTTGCGGTCTGCGAGATGCTGCATGAGAATGGCGGAGGACCTGAATGGCGCGAGTTCTGGACAGGCGACGCCGACGTCATCCAGTGTTTCGGATTCGACTCCGCCTACTTCCACATCGTGCTGTTCGCGGCATTGTTCCACGCCTATGATCCGGCGATCCGGCCCCCCAAAGGCTTCATCGTCAACGAATTCTACCGGCTCGACGGCCGCAAGTTCTCCACCAGCCGCAAGCATGCCCTGTGGGCTTCAGATTTTCTGGACGAATACGCCAGTGATGCCGTTCGCTTCCACCTGTGCCTGACCCGGCCGGAGAGCGAGCAGACCAACTTCACCGTGGCCGAATTCCTGCAGACGCTGAACGGCGAGCTCGTCGGCGTCTGGGACTGCTGGCTGAAGGCTCTCGCGACCAAGATGTCCGGTCAGCAAGCTCCGCGCGCCGAGACCTGGCAGCCGGAGCAGCTCCGCTTCCATCAGCGGCTCGCCCGCCTGGTGAGTGAAATCGGCGCATCCTACGAGCTCGACGGCTTCTCCCCGCACCGGGCCGTGCGGCTGTTGAGCGAACTGGTGCGAGAAACGGTCGCCTTCGCGACGGCCAATGTCCACCATGCCGACAATCCGCACCGGCAGGACGAAAACCGCACCAATATCGCCCTTGAACTCGCCGCGGCCCGCGCGCTGGCGCTGACCGCACGGCCGGTGATGCCACAGTTCGCCGAGCGGCTCTGGACCGACCTCGGACACCCATTCCCGATCGATCAAGCCGAATGGGAGAACGTGCCGAGCCTGCTCTCGCCCGGCAGACCACTTCATCTTTCGGCACTTGGATATTTTTCACCGTCTCTGCCGCAGGACAAAGTCCTCGCGGCCTGAGACAGCCTTGGCTCGTCATTCAGCGGACCGGTGCCATGCCAGACACAGCAGCCGTCAACGAAGTTCGTGCATCCTATCCTCAGGAGCGGATCTGGTTCGTCCACCAGCTCGCCCCCGCCAGTGGCGCCTACAATATCCTGTTCAACCACGCCCTGCCGTCGCCTGCCGATGAAGGCGCTCTGCGCCGCGCCTTCCAACGGCTGATCGAGCGCCATGAGGTGCTGCGCACGACGTTCATCGAACGAGACGGCCTGGTGTTTCAGGTCGTTCACGCACCGCCGGCGGAGATCGATATCCCGCTGATCGACGTCTCCGAACTTGATGAAACTGACAGTGCCGCTGCCGTTCAACGTCTGACCGAAGATGAGCTGCACGTGCCTTTTGATCTCCAGCACGGGCCGCTGATCCGTTGCAGGCTGCTGTGGTCGTCGTCGGACCGCCTGTCGGTGATGATCGTGATGCACCACATCATCAGCGACGGCTGGTCGACGACTGTGCTTGCCAACGAACTCGACCGGCTTTATGCCGACGAGATCAACGGCGGCGCCCCCAGCCTGCCGCCGCTGCCGATCCAGTATGCCGACTACTCGGAATGGCAGCGCGCCCGCAGCAACAGCCCGAAGATCCAGAAGCAGCTCGCCTACTGGCTGAAGCAGCTCAAGGATGCGCCACCGGTGATCGAGCTGCCGCTCGACCGGCCGCGTACCGGCAATCCGGATACCGCTGGGAAGGTGAAGCTGTTCTCGATCCCGGCCCGTGTCACATCGGAAGTATCGTCGCTCGCCCGGCGCAAGCACGCCACGGTCTTCATGGTGCTGGTAGCCGCATTCAAGACCCTGCTGTACCGGATGACCGGTCAGGACGATCTCGTCATCGCCACCGTGGTCGCCAACCGCACCCGGATCGAGCTGGAAAGCATGATCGGCTGCTTTCTCAACAACCTGGTGCTGCGTGACAAGCTGCAGCCGCAAATTAGTTTCGAAGATCTCGTGGAACAGATCCGCGACACCACGCTCGATGCCTATTCCAATCAGGACATCCCGTTTGAGCTGGTCGTGGAGCAGCTCAATCTGCCGCGCAGCCTCAGCCACAATGCCGTGTTCCAGGTCATGGTGGCGTTCCAGAACTTTGTCAGCGACCAGTTTGCGGAGCTCAATATCGGCGGCGCGGATACCGAGGAGGGCGGCATCGTCACTTCACCGGCGATCGCCAAGTTCGACCTGTCGCTATCGATGTGGGAAGCCGGCGGCACCATCGGCGGCGGCATCGAATACCGCAGCGACCTGTTCGACGACGACACCATCGATCGCCTGATCCATCATTACCGCGTCTTGCTGGATGATGCCACCGCACGCCCATCCGTGCGGCTGCGCGATCTCAAGCTGCTCGACGAGCGCGACTACCAGACCATCGTGCACGACTGGAACAACTGGGAGCTCGACTATCCCAGGGACAAGCTGATCCATCAGGCCGTCGAGGAGCAGGTTGCGCGGACTCCGGACGCTCCGGCGGTGCTGTTCGGCGACAGCCATCTGACCTATGGCGAACTCAATCGCCGCGCCAACCGTCTCGCTCACCACCTGATCGCTCTTGGATGCAAGCCGGAGCGGATCGTCGGTATCATGGTCGAGCAATCGCTCGACATGATCGTCGGCGTCCTCGCGATCCTGAAGGCCGGCGGCGCCTATCTCGCCATTGATCCGCGAATTCCCGAGGAACGGCTCTCTTACATCGTCCGTGACGCCGATCCCCTGGTCGTCCTGACGCATGACGGCTCCGTCGAAGCGCTCACACACGCCGGAGCGACGCCGCTGGTGATCGACACCGCCGCCGACCTCACTTCACCTGGCGAAGAGATCAATCCTGGCGTGGCGCAAGGTTCGCGGTCGCTGGCCTATGTTCTCTATACTTCCGGTTCGACCGGCCGCCCCAAAGGGGTGATGATCGAGCACCGCTCCGTGATCCATCACCTCTGGGGCATGAACCTGCAATACGCGTTCGGTCCAGCCGACTGCTTCTTCCAGAGCCACGCCTATACCTTCGATGTATCGGTGTGGGAGTTCTTCATGCCGTTGGTGAGTGGCGGCCGGGTGGCGATGATCAAGCCAGACAGCCACAGCGACGCCGCTTACCTGATCGATACCATGGTCAAGGCGGGCGTGACCTATGCCTGCCTGCTGCCGCCGATGCTGCAGCTCGTGCTCGACGAGCCGAGCGTGGAGAACTTGAACAAGTCGGTGCGCTGGGTGATCTGCGGCGGTGAGCCGCTATCTCCGGAGCTGGTGCTGCGCTTCTTCGACAAGATGGATGCGCGGCTCGACAACGCCTACGGCCCCACCGAAGCGACCATTCACAATACCTACTACCACTGCCAGCGCGGCTCGCAGCCGCCGGTCATTCCGATCGGCCGGGCCATGCCGGGCGCGAAGGTCTATATCCTCGACGCCAATCTCAATCCGATGCCGATCGGCGCTCCCGGCGAGATTTGCATCGGCGGCGACGCAGTAGGGCGCGGTTATCTGAAGGCGCCGGAGCTGACCGCGGAGAAATTCATCCTCGACCCGTTCGCCGACGACATCGGCGCGCATCTTTACAAGACCGGTGATATCGGCCGCTTCCTGCCGGACGGCAATATCGAGTTTCAGGGACGCCGCGACATGCAGATCAAACTGCGCGGCTTCCGCATCGAGCTCGGCGAGATCACCCATACCCTGAAGCAGCACCCGGCCGTCAGCGAGGCGGTGACCATCGTCCGTGAGGACAGGCCCGGTGACCGTCGCATCGTCAGCTATGTCGTGGTCGACGGCATCGGCGACCTCACCACGACGCTGGTGGACTATCTCGGACCGCGCCTGCCCGATCACATGATCCCGAGCGCCTTCGTGCGGATGGATCGGCTGCCACTGAAGGACAGCAACAAGGTCAATGTGGCGGCGCTGCCCGCCCCGTCCGCGGCCGCGTCGCGATCGGGGGTCTTCATTCCGCCGCGCACGGCGGACGAAAGCCACCTCGCCGAGATCTGGAAAGACCTTCTCGGCATCCAGCAGGCCGGCGCCCGCGACAATTTTTTCGAGCTCGGTGGACACTCGTTGCTGGTAACGCGCCTGATCGCCCGTATCCGGGCGGAAATGGGTGTGGTGCTGTCGATCCGTCAGATTTTCCGTACTCCGATCCTCGACGAGCTGGCGGCAGCGATCCAGGCCGCTCGGCAAGTCGCCGACAAGGAGCTCGACGACGAGATCGTCGCGCGGCCACGAACCGTTGTGCGTTAGTGCCCGCTGCTCGCAGTTCGTGTCACATCACGGCAATCCATTTCGCGGACTTCAAGAACCAAGGGGCACCAGAAAACACATGATTTGAGTGCCGCTTTTCGATCTGAAGTCTCTGAGACGAGATTACGGCTGGCGGTGCAGGAACTTCAGATCGGCGACACCGGGCATGCGTGCCAGCGAACAGAAAGGGCGATCATGGACGACATCAGCGGAGCGAACAACGGCCACTGGTCGCACAACGGCGCCAACGGCAAAGCGAACGGCAAAAGCGACATCCTCGACCTGCTTTGCGCCGGCTTTGGCCCGGCAGGCATCTCCCTCGCCGCGGCACTGGCCGACTGGCGCGAAGCAACCGGCTCGGACACCGGTCCCAAGGCCCGCTTTCTGGAGCGCAACGCCGGGCCGTCCTGGCAGCCCGGCCTGCTGGTGCGCGGCGCCGACATCAATCACAACTTCCTGCGCGACTTCGCAACGCCGCGAGATCCACGCAGCCGCTTCACGTTCGTGAATTACCTCAAGCAGAGCGGGCGCCTCTACCACTTTGGCCATCTCGGCGGCCGTGTCGCCCGCACCGACTGGGACGCCTATGTGCGCTGGACCGCCGGCCAGCTTGCCGACGACGTGACCTACAGCCAGACGGTCGAGAGCGTCGCTCCTTATCCGTCAGTCGACGATCCCAGCCTGCTGCTGGTCAAGACTCAGAACGCCACCTACCTGACCCGTGCCATGGTGCTGGCCACCGGGCCGACCCCCCACGTCCCGGAGCTGTTCCGTCCGCACGTCGGCGACCATGTGTTCCACAGCGCCCAGTTCCTGCAGAAGCTTGCGGCGTTCGACCGCGACAACAACCTCACCTTCACAGTCATCGGGTCGGGGCAGAGCGCCGGCGAGGTGGTGCTGCATCTCTACGATCGTTTCGCCAACGCGCGCTTCATCTCCCTGCAACGCGGCCTCGCATTCCCTCTGGTCGATGTCGGCCACTTTTCCAATGAAGTCTATTTTCCGGAGGAGGTCGAATACTTCCACGCCCTGCCACCCGAAGCGCGCCGCCAGGTCGTGAGCGACTTCCACAAGACCAACTATTCCGCAGTCGATACCGATGTCAGCCAGGCGCTGTACTGGCGTGTCTACGAGGACAAGGTGCTGGGCACAGAGCGTGTGCGTATCGTGCCGCGCAGGCGCCCGGTGGCATTGGAGGCCGCCGGCGGGCGCTTCCGCCTCGATGTCGAGGATGTCTATACCCACGACATCGAAACCCTGACCACCGACGTGGTAATCCTCTGCACCGGCTACAACGAGATGCTGTTCCCGCAACTGATCGAGCCGCTGCGGCCCTTCATTGTCACCGACAGCCTGGGCGGGCCGGAGATCGGCTTCGACTACCGCGTGCGGACCGTCCCCGGCTTCCAGCCGCTGATCTATATCAACGGCATGTCGGAGCGGACCCACGGCGCCAGCGACAGCCTGTCGCTGAGCATGTCGGCACTCAAGGCCGAACGCATCCTCTCTTCATTCCTCCACCACGGTGGCGCGGCGCACGCTGTTGAGGCGCCACTTCATGTCGCGGCACGGCCGGCAACGGTGGCCCAGCCTTCCCCTCTCTGACGGAGATCGCGATGTCCTCCTGGTTCTTTTCCTACGGCACCAGTGCCGACCCCAGCCATGTGGCCACCGAGATCGGCCCGGTGGCGGAATCCATCCCCGCGACCATTCCCGATCACCGCCTGACTTTTGCCAACTATCGCGCCGAGTGGGGCGGCGGCACGTCTTGCATCGTGCCGGCGCCGGGCCTGGATGTCATCGGCGTGATGCACAAGGTTTCGGACGACCAGGTGGCGCTGCTGTCAAACGCCGATCCGACCTATGCTCTGGTCGACAAGACCGCCCGGACAGCAGCCGGTACAGTCGACGTCAAGGTGCTGCTGCCGATCACTATCGGCGAATTCGCGGCTCCTGCCGATTCCTATGTCGGCAAGGTCCGGTCCGGTCTCAGCGCCTACTATCCGATCGACCGCATCGACGCCCATCTCAAGCAGGCACTGCAGCGTGACGCCCTGTTCGACAGCATGGTGGCGCAATGGGTCAACGAATCCGCCCCCCAACGGGAGTACAACACCCTGTTCCGGCGGCTGCTGCCCTGGCGCGGCATGGTCCGCACGCCCTGGGGCGGAGCATGGGCGACGATCGACCCAGGCGATGCCAGCGAGCTCTACAAGCACGATGAGGAGGAGATTGCCATCGTCGTCGCCGGCGAAGGAGAATTGCGGGTCGATAGCAACACTCGCCCGATCCGGAAAGGGGATGTGGTGTACTTCGAGCCCTATTGCGAGCATGTGGTGACCAACACGTCGAGTGAAGCGCTCGAGGTACTGTTCTTCTGGTGGGGCGGGCGCGACGGCACGATGTGGGCGGGGCGTCCCATCTAATCCGTCACCTGAGCCCTGGGCCGGATCGGCCATATCAGACACGCGCGTTGCGAACGGAGTGATGTCGATGTTGCACACCCCCTCTGATCTGCCGATCCGAAGCGAGCACAGCAGCGGAGACAATGATGTCTTTGCCAGCCTCGAGTCCGACGTCAGGAGCTATTGCCGCCGCTTTCCGCGCGTCTTCGCGACGGCCAAAGGCCACCTGCTGACGGACGAGGACGGCCACGCCTACATCGACTTTCTGTCCGGCGCCGGCGTCCTCAATTATGGCCACAACAACGACGCCATCACCGCACGCGTGCTCGATTACATGCAGCAGCATGGCGTGATCCAGGGCCTCGACCTGCACACCACCGCCAAGCGCGACTTTCTGACCACGTTCGAGACCACCATCCTCGCGCCGCGTCACCTGAACTACAAGGTCCAGTTCACCGGCCCGACCGGGAGCAGTGCCGTTGAAGCCGCTCTCAAGCTGGCGCGCCGGCTGCGGCCGCAACGACCGATCGCCGCCTTCACCAACGCCTATCACGGCATGTCGCTGGGTGCGCTGTCGGCCACCGGCGACGGCCCGATGCGGCGGGCCTCCGGCGTCACCTTGCAGGACATCGTCCGGCTGCCGTTCGACGGCTTTTTCGGCGACAGCGTCAACACGTTGTCCTATATCGATGCGCTGCTGAGCGAACCGGGCAGCGGGGTGGAGGCGCCGGCCGCCTTCATCCTCGAGACCGTACAAGCCGAGGGCGGGCTCAAGGTGGCGTCGCGGAGCTGGCTGCGAGGCCTCGCGGAGTTGGCGCGCAAGCACGACGCCCTGCTGATCGTCGACGAGATCCAGACGGGATGCGGCCGCACCGGGCCGTTTTTCAGCTTCGAGGATACCGGCATCGCACCCGATATTGTCTGCGTATCCAAGTCCATCGGCGGCATCGGCTTCCCGATGGCGCTGGTGCTCATGAAGGACACGCTCGACGCCTGGCGCCCTGGCGAGCATATCGGGACCTTCCGCGGCAACAACCTTGCGTTCGTTGCCGCAACTGCGGCGCTCGACACCTACTGGCGCGACGCCACCTTCGAGCAGACAACACGCCGCAAGGGCGAAAGCATCCAGGCCCGCCTGCAGCAGATGGCCGACCGCTGCCCCGACGGCCAGGCGCGGGTGCGCGGTCGCGGCATGATCCGCGGACTGGAGTGGGACAATGCGGATATCGCGATGGCGGTCTCGGCGGCCGCATTCAAGCGTGGGCTGATCGTCGAGACCTGTGGCTCTCGCGAACAGGTTCTCAAGCTCTTGCCGCCGTTGACCATTGATGATGCCAGTCTGGCAGCCGGTCTCGACAGGCTCGATGATGCAGTCGATGACGTCTACCGATCGACCGAGCCGCAGGTTGCGTTTCGGCAGAGCGCATGAAGGTCGTCATCGTCGGGGCGGGCATTCACGGCCTTTGCCTCGCCTGGGCACTCACACGCAACGGCCATCACGTCACCGTGCTGGAACGAGGCTCCATTCCCAACCCATTGAACGCCTCCTACGACCAGCATCGCCTGATCCACGACTTCAACCTGCGCTCGTCTTCCGATCCAACCATCACGGAGGCGTTCAGCGCCTGGCAGACGCTGTCGCACGACATCGGCCCGCTCTATGTGGAGACTGGCGCGGTGTGCGGCTTTGCCGACCCCGGAACTGCGGCGCGGGTCCTGGACCAATTGCGCCATGCCGGCATCACCGCCCGCCGGCTCACCCCACGAGAGCGGCTCGACGTCTTGCCGGTGCTGCTGCCTGACCCCGATCATAGTGCCATCGCGACCGAGCGCGGCGGCATCCTGCTTGCAGACCAGATCGCGATACTGCTGGCAGAATGGCTGGGACGCCACGGCGCCGTGCTGCGGCCGAATACGACGGTGGCGTCGCTCGACCATGGCCGTCCAGCCGCCGTGCTCGCGGACGGCGAGGTCGAACAAGCCGACATCGTGATCGCGTGTGTGGGCGCAGCCACCACGAATCTGGCACCGATGCTCGCGGTCGGCGCCCGCAGGCAGATTCTCGCCTATCTCGAGCCGCCGGGGCACCTGGAGAGGGTCTGGCGGAACGCACCGGTTTTCGTGAATTTTGGCGGAGTCGATGATCTATGGGGGGCTCCCCCCGCGGCCGGTACGCACTTGAAACTTGCAGCCGGATATCTCGCCTGCCCGGCCCGCTCCGATCATCCCGCCAATCGCGACGTCAGCACCACGGAGACCATGGCGCTGCTGAACAGCATTCGGACGCATCTTCCGCACTTCGCAAGCTACCGAGTGCTGCGCATGTCAGCCTGTACTTACAGCACCGCAGCTGCGCAGGGCGTTCTGCAATGCCCGCTCAATGACCATCGTTCCGTCTGGGCGGTCGCAGGATACGACGGCAGCGACTACAAGCTCGCGCCGGCTCTTGCGTTGAAGCTCGCGGCGCAGCTGGCTCGCTGAGCTGATCGGCGTCACCATCATTCCTGTCGACGGATGCAACCGCCACCCGCGAGGGGTGGCGGTCACGGCGATGCACTCTCATTATTTGTTTTGACGTATTTCTTCAGGCCAACCGATATCCATTTCGCTCGACGGAACGCGCTAATGCGACGCGAGGATCATGTCTGCGGCACGCTGGCCGATCACCCCGCAGGTAGCATTGAGGTTGGCGTTGATGATCCACGGCATCACCGATACATCTGCGATCCGCAGCCCTTCGAGTCCATAGACGCGCAACTGCGGATCAACCACCGACATGGCATCGAATCCCATCTTGCAGCTGCAGGAGACATGATAGATCGTGTACGAATTGGCACGCACGAAATCGGCGATCTCCTTGTCGGTCTTGACGTTCGGCCCCGGTTCCAGTTCGGCGCCACGGACACCGTCGAAAGCACGCTGCGCCAGGATCTCGCGCGACAGCTTGACGCCTTCGACCAGGATATCGACATCGGACTGGGTCGACAGATAGTTCGGGTTGATGAGCGGCGGCGTGCTGGGATCGGCCGACTGCAAGGTGACGCGTCCGACGCTGGATGGACGCGCCAGCGTTGGCGTGGTCGACATGACGGGCTGGGTGCCGTCGAGGCCCTGCCAGAAGTGGAACTGGAGATCCGGTGACGACGCAATCGGGCGATGGCGGGTGCGCACGAACAGGCCGGCCTGCACGCCGCTGCCATAGATCGGCGCCAGCTTGCCTTCCGCCACCCAGGACATCGACAGCTGGACATGATCCTGCAGATTCTGCCCCACCCCTGGAAGATCGAGCAGCACCGGAATCTGCAGGCGCCGCAGGTCGTCGGCAGGACCGATGCCGGACAGCAACAGCAGCCAGGGCGTGCAGATCGCGCCGGCGCACAACACCGTTTCCCGGTCGGCATAGGTGCGCGTCAGCTGGCCACTCTCGGTCAAATACTCCACACCGACGATCCGGGTGCCATTCTTGATCAGCCGCAGCACCTTGCTGTTGGTCAGAACCGTCAGATTCTTGCGGTACATCTCCGGATGCAGGAAGGCTTTCGCGAGGCTGCAGCGCAGCCCGTCGCGGATCGTCAACTGGTAATAGCCGACGCCGTTATCCTGGCGCTCGGCATTGAAGTCCCAGTTCGGGCCATCATAACCGTATTGCATACCCGCCTGGATGAAGGCCGTGCCTGGCTCGCCGGGCTGAGGAAAATTGCGAACCGTCAGCGGACCGTTGACACCATGATAGCGCGACGGACCGAGCTCGTTGTCTTCCTGCGCCACGAAAATCGGCAGCAGATCGTTGTAGCTCCAGCCGGGGTAACCCTCGTAGGCCCAGCCGTCGTAGTCCAGCCGGTTGCCGCGGACATAAAGCATGGCGTTGATGGAGCTGCTGCCGCCGAGCGTCTTGCCGCGTGGACAGCCGATCGTGCGGCCATTCATATGAGCTTGCGGCGTGGTCTTGAAGGCCCAGTCGTATTGGGTATTGCGTACTTTCAGATAATCATTGGGGTCCTGGATCAACACGCTGTCGTCCATCGGGCCGGCTTCGATCACCATGACCCGTACATTGGGATTGGTGCTCAGCTTATCGGCGATGACGCAGCCGGCGGAGCCCGCCCCGATGACAATGTAGTCGACGGCGTCGGTCTGCTTGGCAACCGCAGGCGCCGCGCTCGGCGCCGGTGTTCCTGTCGTCTGACACATGGTTCGCCTCGTTTCGAAAATGGATTGGTGAAAGGATGGCCGACGGACGGCATCGCGCCCGTGTGCGGGCGGAAACCGTGCAATCACAACAGCAGTCAGATTGAAATTGACGTCAGCGCCGTTTCCACGCGGCGACATCATCGCGCGGATGGCCAGCCGCATGCCGAGCCCGGCGGACGATCGCGCCCGCCGTTTCGCAACGTTCTGGGATCAGATGCGCCCGACTTCCCCCGGAGCATCGGATAGAGTCGCAAAGGCCATCGTAGCAAAGGCGGCAGGCGCTGCTGCCGTCCGCTCGGCGCACGATGCCACCGCGCCCTGCGACAGTCGCAGGGCCTGGGTATCGGCGTAGATCATCGCCGCATGATTGAGCAGATTGCCGGTCGACGCTGCAGCCGTGCTCGCGGCTGCGCCATGCATGTTCGACACCGTGATCAGATGCGACATGTTATTGGCGAGCGTGCCGATGGCGTTGAGGATCGTGATGACGGATCCGGGCAATGCGCCGGTATTGCCGGCCAGCACATCCACCGAAATCCGCAGCTGCTGGACAGAAAGTTCCAGCGTCGTAAGCCGGTTAAGAAGATCTGCGATCCTGTCCGGCGCGATCTCGGACGACGCTTCGTTCGAGCTCGCGGTTGACGAGGATTGTACGCCAGTCTCGGCCGTGCCCGACGGGCTGTCACTGGATGGGTGAGCGGCACCGTTGTGATGGTTTTCACCGTCGTGGTTTTCATCCTGCATGGCGACCACCTGCCAATAAATTGTTTGTACAAAAATTTTCAAAAACTACACGCGAAAGCATATCATGAGCGATCATTGCAACCAACATCAAACTTGATTTCCGGTGTGATGTTTCAATGACGGCGATGTCTGCGCGACGCGATCAGCAGCGCCTGAACCAATGATTTCCTGCAGCCATATCCGCCACAGCCATATCCGTCACAGCCATATCCGTCACAGCCATGTCGTTTCCAACCAAGATGTCGTTGCCTTTGCATCTGTTGGCGCCGCCCTCGTTCGGCGCTGAAATCGAGATCGGTCTGCCGATCGATACGGCCGCGCACGGCGCCTGCCTCATCGCAGCCGCCCATCTCGCACTCGCGCAACACCACGAGCGCGGTGGCATCCCGGTTCGGGCCGTCTGGTACGACGATCAACGCAGTGCGGAGGGTGGGCATGCAGCAGCAAGGCGCCTCGCCGATCGCGGTATCAGCTACGTCGTCGGGCACTTCAGTTCGCGCGCCGCCATGACCGCTGCACAGATATATAGGGAGGCCGGCATGCTGTTCATGGCCCCCGGCGCCAGCGCTCCCGAATTGACAGCATCTTTCGGATCTTCGACCGTGCTGCGGCTGTTTGGCCGGGATGACACCCAGGCCGATGTCATCGTGCAACGGCTGCAACAGCAGGAAGGCGATGTCGAGGTCTACGTCGAAGACAATCGCTACGGACACAGCCTCGGCGCACACCTGCAACGCGCGCTGACGCGCGCGAACAAGGTTGCCCGATTGGTGGTAGCGCGTGTCGCCGACGACACCGTCTCCGCCGGTACCGGCCCCGTGGTCGTCGCTGGAACCCGCGAGTTTTCGGCGCGCGTGCTGCGACGGCTCGATCGCTCGCGCTGCAGGATCGCGGGCGACGACGCCTGCCACGTCGCCTTCCTGGACGAGGCCGGTGAAGTTGCGGACGGCGTGCTGATCCCCGTCATCGCGGTCGCGGCCCAGCATGAGGTCGCCGCTCGTCTCGAGACCGCCTGCCGCGACCTGATCGGCCGTCCGCCCGGTGCCTATTTCCTGACCAGCTATACCGCCATCGACCTGCTGTTGGGCGTCCTGCACCATCTCGGGGATTGCGGCGGCGAGCGGGCCGCGGCGCGCCTGAAGGAACGGCGCTGGAGCACTGTGCTCGGTGACCTGTCGTTTTCGCCCTCCGGCGAAGTCACCGGACTGGAGTGGCGGCTGGCGCAGGTCGCACAGCGGCAGTTCATCGTCCCCTGAGACAACGTAATGGCGATCCCATGCCTGACGTCACCGTTCTGATGACAGCCATTTCCAGCAGCGACGCGGCCATATCGCGGCGACGGGTCGACGCGCTGCAGCCGGATGAACAGATCCGCCTCGAACGTTTCCGCAAACAGCGCGATCGGGCGCTGTTCGTGGTCGGTCGCTCGTTGCTGCGATACGGCCTGCGCGAACTGTTCGGCATTCCTGCCGCTGCAATCGGCGCCGGGCCGCACGGCAAGCCGATGCTGCGCGACGCAGACGCCGACATCGACTTCAATCTCGCCCACAGCGCCCATCTGGTCGTCGCGGCCTTCGCGCGTGGTGCCAGGGTCGGCATTGATGTCGAACGGCTGGACGGAGATTCCGGCGTGATCGAGGCCGCCAGCCGGCACTTCGCGGCCGAGGAGCGAAAGATCCTGACCGACGTCGACACAGCAACGCTGGCTGATTGCTTCCTGCGGATCTGGACGCTGAAAGAAGCAGCGGTCAAGGCGACTGGCCTTGGGCTGCAGACCCGCCTCGACGGCTTTGCCATCGCACTCGACCCGCCCCGGCTGGTCCGCGCCGCTCCTCAGTTCGGCGATACCAGCCGCTGGCATTTCGAGGAAAGGCAATGGGAAACGGCACGCATCGCGCTGGCCGTCCAGCAGCGCCACGCATCCCGGCCGGACGTATCGTTCAGACCTGTCGCGCTGTCGGCGCTTTGACGCGTTCGGCCTCACGCAGCGCCATCAACGTGGCCGACATGGTGGCGACCAGCTTTTCGCGGCCGTCCCGCACCGCCAGCGCCTGGGCGTCACAGACCGTCAGTGTCCGGCCCGGCTTGACCACGCGGGCGCGGAACACGAAGCGCTCGCCACTCGCCGGCGCCAGCAGGTTGGTCTTGAACTCGACGGTCAGGACGTCAGCATCTGCAGGCATCAGGGAGAATGCGGCATAGCCGCAGGCGCTGTCGAGTGCTGTGGTAATGATCCCGGCGTGGATGAAGCCGTGCTGCTGAGTATAGGCCTCAGCATAGGACATCGTCAGATCGACCTCACCCGGACCGACCCGGTCGAGACGGATCCCGAGCGTGTGCATCGCCTGCTGGCGACGAAAGCTGTCGCTCACCCGCAACTGATAGTGCGGGTCCTGCGGCTCGTACGCAGTCATGGATCGCGCCTCCCCATTTGATACGGAACCGTATCAGATCGACCGCAGGGGCACAATACGGCACCGTATCAGGCAGGCAAAAATCCCTCTCTTCGGGTATTTTCCGGGGCGCGTTGCAGCGCAAGCAGGCTAGCGACCAGGCCAGGACGGCTTGCGCTTCTCGGCGAACGCCGCGATGCCTTCGCGGGCATCCTCGGTCATCCCGAGCAGCGCAATCTGGCTCTCGGTGAAAGCGATCGCCTCGTCGAACGACATCGCAGCGATCGCGCGCATGGCATATTTGCCGCGGCGGATGGCGGTCGGCGACTTGTCGGCGATGCGTCCGACCAGCCAGTCGACCTTGGCGTCGAGCTCGGCCGCCGGCACGACATGGTTGAGCAGCCCCGCCGCCTGCGCGGTCGCGGCATCGAACGGCTCGCCGGTCAGGCTCCATTCATTGATCAGGCGTCGCGGCGCGATGGTCTGCAGCAGGCTCATCACCTGCATCGGAAACACCCCGACCTTGACCTCCGGCAGGCCGAACACGACGTTGTCGGCGGCGACCGCCATGTCGGTCATGGCGAGCAGCCCCATGCCGCCGGCCATGCAGGCGCCGTTGACGCGGGCGATGGTCGGCTTGGTGGCACTCTGCGCCAGCCGCAGCATGTCCGCATAGTCGACGTTGGGCTTGGCGAAATCGAAGGTGAAGGCCTTGCCGGGCTGCAGGTCCGCGCCGGCACAGAATGCCTTGTCCCCGGCGCCGGTCAGCACGATCGCCCGCACCGCCGGATCATCATGGGCAGCGCGATAGCCGGCGACGATGCCGGCGATCACCTCGGCGTTGAGTGCATTGCGCTTGTCGGGCCGGTTGATGGTGATCCAGAACGCCGGCCCGCGCGTGTCGTGAAGGACGGGAGAGGATGCAGTCATCGGTTGCTACTCCGCAGCTTTGGCGGCGACGTCGATTTCGGCGACGATGCTGCTGGTGGTCACCTGCTCACCCTCGGTGACATGGATCGCCGCGATGGTGCCCGATGCCGGCGCGACATGGACATGCTCCATCTTCATCGCCTCGAGCGTCACCATCGGCTGGCCAGCGGCGACCTGGTCACCCTGCCTGACCAGCACCGCGACCACGCGCCCGTTCAGGGCGGCGCGCAGCTTGCCATCGCCACCTTCGGTGGCGGCACGGACGGGCGGTGCGTAAGTCAGATCGTGCACGGCCACCGGCACGCCCTTTGCCAGCATGAACAGCCGATCGCCCGCCCGCGCATAAGCGACGCTTTCCGTAAGCAGCCCGGCGCGAACCCGTAACGTTCCAGCATCGACCCCGTCGATCTCGAGAGTGGCCTCACGCCCCTGCCCCGTGACCGTGTAACTGCCGTCACGACGACGGAATATCTCGACGTCATGAACCTCGTCGCCGATCGCGATCCGCATCGGCACGGGAAATGCCGGCGCCAGTGCCCGCCCCTTGCGCCAGGTCCCTCCATTGCGCGCGGTGACATACAGCAGCAGGGCAGCGAGCACAGGCGTGGCAGACTGCGTTCCCGAGGCCGGCGCGTGCAGATCATCGCCGTGACGGGCAATGAAAGCTGTCGTGGCCTGCCCCGCAGCGAACGCTGGATGACGCAGGCAGGCCGCAAGGAAGGCCTGGTTGGTGGTCACGCCGAACGCAATCGTTCGCGACAGCCCACCCAACAGCGCCTGCCGTGCCTCGTCGCGCGTCGCGCCGCTGCCGATGATCTTCGCAACCATGGAATCATAGAACGGCGGGATCTCCGCGCCGGACGCCAGCGCGTGCTCGACACGCAATGCCGCAGGCATCTCCCAGCGCAGCAGCCGGCCCGACTGCGGCATGAAATCATGCGACGCGTCCTCGGCGCACAGCCGCACCTCGATGGCGTGCCCCGAAAACACCACCTCCTCCTGGCGCAGCGGCAGCGGCTCGCCGCTGGCGATGCGCAGCTGCAACTCGACCAGGTCGAGACCGGTGATCGCCTCCGTCACCGGATGCTCGACCTGCAGGCGGGTATTCATTTCCATGAAGTAGAACTGTCCCGCCGGATCGAGCAGGAATTCCAGCGTGCCGGCGCCCTCGTAGCCCATGGCCTTGACGGCGGCGACGGCGACCTCACCCATCCGCGCGCGCAACTCCGGCGACACCGCCGGCGACGGCGCCTCCTCGATCACCTTCTGATGGCGCCGCTGCACCGAGCAATCGCGCTCGCCGAGATGAATGGCCTGCCCATGACGATCGCCGAACACCTGGATCTCGATATGGCGGGGATCGACGATCGCGCGCTCGAGAATGACCGTCGCATCCCCGAAAGCGCTCCTGGCCTCGGACTTGGCGCTGCGCAGCAGATCCGGAAGCGACGCCGCGTCCGGCACCAGCCGCATGCCCCGCCCGCCCCCTCCGGCGGTCGCCTTGATCATCACCGGAAAACCGATCCTGGCCGCCTCGGCGGCGAGCGTCGCATCGCTCTGATCGGCGCCCTGGTAGCCCGGCACACACGGCACACCGGCCTTGGCCATGAAGTCCTTGGCCGCGGCCTTGTCGCCCATGTCGCGGATCGCATTCGCCGACGGGCCAATAAACACCAGCCCGGCTTCGGCGCAGGCCGCCGCGAACGCGGCGTTCTCCGCAAGAAAGCCATAGCCCGGGTGCACCGCATCGGCGCCGCTCGCCTTGGCGGCCGCGATGATGGCGTCGACCCGAAGATAGGACTGCGCCGGCGCAGCATCGCCGATCAAGACGGCTTCGTCGGCCTCCCGCACATGGCGGGCGCCAGCATCCGCCGAGGAATAGACAGCAACAACGCCATACCCCAGCCGCCGCGCGGTCCGCATCACCCGCAGCGCGATCTCGCCGCGGTTGGCGATCAGGATCTTGCTGAACGGCGTCCGCTTTGTCATCGCATCCCTCATGGCCGCGCCACCGCGAACTGCATCGCTTGGGGCTGCCGCTGCTCCGCCTCCCGGCAGATCGCCAGCACCTCGGCCAGCACGGCGCGAGTATCGCGCGGATCGATCACGCCGTCGTCCAGCACCCGTGCGCTGGTCGCGAACACGTCCATCTGGCCGTCGAACACCGCTGTGATCTTCGCCTTCATCTTGTCGAGCTGCTCGCGGTCCACCGGCTTGCCCTTGCGGGCGGCCGCGGCCTCGGTGACAATCGCCATGGTCTCGGCCGCCTGCTCGCCGCCCATCACCGCGGTCTTGGCGTTGGGCCAGGAGAAGCAGAAGCGCGGATGGAAGCCACGGCCGCACATGCCGTAATTGCCGGCGCCGAACGACGCGCCGCAATAGAGCGTGATCTGCGGCACCGTGGCGCTGGTGACCGCCTGGATCATCTTGGAGCCATGCTTGATCATGCCGCCTTCTTCATAGGCGCGCCCGACCATGTAGCCCGTGGTATTGTTGAGATAGATCAGCGGCGTGCGCGACTGGCAGCAGGCCTGGATGAAGTGCGTCGCCTTGTTGGCGCCGGCAGGATCGAGCGGCCCGTTGTTGGTGATGATGCCGACCGGATGCCCTTCGATACTGGCATGGCCGCAGATCGTCGCCGAACCATAATTTTCACCGAACGCAACGAAGTCCGAGCCATCGACCAGACGGGCGATGACCTGGCGCATATCCACCGGCCGCTTGTGGTCCATCGGCATGATACCGAGGAGATCTTCGGCGCCATAGACCGGCGGCGCGAATGATTCAGCCACGTCATCGGAGGGACGATCCCAATTGAGACCGGCCATGATGTCACGAGCGATCCGCAGCGCATCGCGGTCATCCTCGGCGAGATAGTCGCCGAGGCCGGAGATGCCGGTATGCATCTCGGCACCGCCGAGTTCTTCCTCGGTCGCGATTTCGCCGGTCGCGGCCTTCAGCAGCGGCGGTCCGGCGAGGAACGCGCGGGTGCGGCCGCGCACCATGACGATGTAATCCGACAGGCCGGTCTGGTAGGCGCCGCCGGCCGTTGACGAACCGTGGGTGACCGTGACCACCGGCAGCCCGGCCGCCGACAGCCGCGCCAGGTTGCGGAAGATGTTGCCGCCGCGAACAAAGTCCTCGACGCGGTAGCGCAGCAGGTTGGCGCCGGCGCTCTCGACCAGTTGCACCAGCGGCAGCTTGTTCTCCAGCGCCAGCTCCTGCACGCGCAGCTGCTTGTCGAGCCCCATCGGCTGCAGCGCGCCGGCATCGATGCCGGAATCGCTGGCGCTGATCATGCAGCGCACCCCCGACACGATGCCGATGCCGGCGATCAGGCCACAGCCGGGGATGCTCTTGTCGGCGTCCGGAATGTCGAACATGTAGCCGGCGAGCGTCGACAGCTCGATGAACGGCGTATCCGGATCAAGCAGCAGCGCCACCCGCTCGCGCGGCAGCAACTGGCCGCGCTGGTGGAAACGATCCTTGGCGGCGGCGGACGCCGCGCGCGCTCGCTCTTCCAGCATGCGCATCCGCCCGATCAGGGCGAGCATGCCGTCCCGGTTGGCCTGGAAGGCCGCGCCGCCGGCGGCGACGGTGTTCTCGATCAGCGCCATCGCGTCAGTTCGCTCCGAAATGATCCTGATACTGGTCGCGCAGGTCGACCTTGCGCAGCTTGCCGGTCGCCGTCATCGGCATCTCCTGGAGGATACGGATCAGCTTCGGCACCTGAAAGCCGCCGAGATGCTTGCGGCAGTGCTCGCCGATGTCGGCCTCGCTCGCCTGCGCACCCGGCTTGAGCTTGACGAAGGCGGAGACCGCCTCGCCCCATTGCGGATGCGGCAGGCCGATCACCGCGGCATTGGCGACCGCCGGATGAGCGAGCAGCGTTTCCTCGATCTGCACCGAAGCAACGTTCTCGCCGCCGGACTTGATCATGTCCTTCTTGCGGTCGATGAACAACACCTCGCCGTGCGCGTCGATCAGCGCGAGGTCGCCGGTGTGATGCCAGCCGAACCTGCGCGCGGCCTCGGTGGCCGCCGGATCCTTGTAGTAGCCGAGCATGACGTTGGGGCCGCGGTGTACCAGCTCGCCGATCTCGCCCGTCGGCAGCAGGTTGCCCTCATCGTCCATGATCGCGGTCTCGTTCACGATCAGGGATTCACCCCAGTAGTTGCCGAAACGGGCCAACTGACGATCCGGCTGCGACATGGTTGTCGCCGGGTACATCTCGGTCTGGCCGCTGGTGAGGACGAAGTTGGGACAGAGCTCGGCAATGCCGCGCTCCAGCAGCGGCCGGCCCATGGGTGCCATGGTGTAGATGCAGGTGCGCAGCGTCGACAGGTCGAATTCCCCGCGGCGCGGATGGTCGAGGATCGCCTGATACATCAGCGACAGGCCGACGAAGACTGTGAGCTTGTCGCGCTGGATCGCTTCCATCGCCACCACCGGATCGAAGCCACGCATCAGCGCCATGCGGCCGCCGACCGACAGATAGCTCAGCAGCAGCACATGGCCCGCGCAGTGAAACAGCGGGAACTGACCGGTGATGCCGTCCTTGCGCGTCAGGCTCATCTCGACGGCATTGCTCATCACCGCCATCACCACGGCGATGTGGCAGTGCATCGCGCCCTTCGGCCGCGACGTGGTGCCGCTGGTGTAGATGATCATCGCAAGGTCGCGTTCGTCGAAGGCAACCTCCGGTTCGATCTCGGACTGCCCGGCGATCAGGTCGTTGAAGACGGCGAGACCGGCCTCCCTGGCCTTGCCCATGAGATCGATCGCGATCAGGTCGACCTTGCGCCGCTCCAGCGCCGCCCGCCGCTCCGGCTGGGCATGGAGATAGTCATCGATCACGGCGTGACGAACGCCGGCATGGTCCATGATGTAGTCCATGTCGTCGGGGCCGAGCATGGTGTTGATCGGGACCCAGACGAGGCCGGCACGGTGGATGCCGAACAGCGCCTTCACCATCTCGACGGAGTTGTTGCAGATGGTCGAGATCTTGTCGCCGGGCTTGAGGCCGCGCCCGACGAGATAGTTGGCGAACCGATTGGCATCCTGATCGAGTTCCGTGAACGTGACCTGCCGCGCGCCGTCGGTCAGCGCGATACGGTCGGGAAACCGCCGCGCCGCGCGCCGCAGCAGGTCACCGATCGCCACCCGTCCGATGCGTCCGGGTCCGGGCACGCCGCCCGTCGCCGCCAGATCAGTCATTGCTCCCTCCTCGATGGATCAGGGCGACCGTTCGTCGGCCGCTCACTTTGGATGTACGGCCCGGGGGCCGGGCGTGCGCCTAGCGCTTCAGCGCCGGATGCCGAAAATGGTCCGCGCCTCGGCGGGGCTTGCGATCTCGCGGCCGGCGCCGCGGGCATAGGCCACGATCGTCTCGATCAACTGACCGTTCGACGTCACCTTGCTGCCATCGGGACGATAGAACGTATCCTCCAGACCGGTGCGCAGATGGCCACCGAGCTCGGCGCAACGGCGGTGCAGCGGCCAGATCTCGCCGCGGCCGATCGCGGTCACCTGCCAGGCGGCGTCCGGCGCCTTGAGCTTGAGCAAGATCGGCAGCAGATCGGGATCGGCCGGCATGCCGGAGGCCACCCCCATCACGAAGTTGTATTCGAGCGGCCCCCTGTACATCCCGGTCTGGCGGTACATGCCGACGCTGCGCACGATGCCGACATCGAAGCATTCGAACTCCGGCAGCGTGCCGGCGTCGTTCATCACATCGATATAGGCCTGAATTTTCTCGACAGGATTGTCGAACAGGTGTGGCGGCCACGCCCAGGTGTTGTCGGCCTTGACCTTGAGGTAATTGAGCGAGCCGGCATTGCAGGCCGCCATCTCAGGCTTCGTCTCGCGGACACAATCGAGCGCACCGGCATAATTCGGTCCGACCACCCCGGTGGTGTGGTTGATGATCACGCCCGGGCAGGCCTCGCGGATCGCCTGTTGAATGGCGCGCGACACCTCGACCTCCCAGGACGGCAGATGCCCCTTGCCGGGCGCTTGCTGGCGCAGATGGATATGCATCACGCTGGCGCCGGCATCATAGGCGGCCTTCGCCTCGCGCGCCATCTCTTCCGGTGTCACCGGCACATGGTGCTGCTTGGGGTCGGTCAGCACGCCGTTGAGCGCGCAGGTGATCACCGCCTTGTCGGACATGCTCGCCTGATCTCCATCGCCGCGCAACATCACGCGACGGTCAGCATGATGGGGAGCGGCGACCGCGGCTGCTTGCGTCGACTGGCTACCTGCGGACGATCGTCAGGCGAGCGCGGCGACCGCCGTGGCTTCCGCCTGCGCCGCGCCGCGATAGATGCGCAGGTCGCGCGATCCCGAGAAGATCGCGCCCGGTTTGAGACCGTAGAACCGCCGGATCGAATGGCAGAAATGAGTCGAGTCCGGATAACCGATGTCCTGCGCGAGATGCGCGAAGTTGAGATCCTCGTTGACGAAGTGCAGGAGATGGCGCGCCCGCTTGTGAGCGCGGAAGGCCCGGAAGGATGTCCCAGTCTGCTGCTTGAACAGGTGCAGGAAGCGTGATTGCGACAGGCGGGCGGCAGCCGCGCAATCCGCCGCAGTTGCCGCCGGACCCGAGAAGTCATTCAGCCGGGCGACCGCCTCTGCGATGCGCAGATCGAGGCGGCGGCGGGCGAGCGGCGCACCGAGCACGATGGTGTCGAGCTCCTCGGTGGTGAAACCGGGGCCGCAGCCGCCCTCGCGCAGGCGCACATAGGCCGCACAGATCCGCTCGGCGAGCGCCGGACCTTGGTCGGCCGCGCGGCGCGCCAGCAGGTCGAGCGCTGCCGGCGTGACGCTCTCGGGCTCGACCGTGAAGCAAAGCGACGAACGCGCGTCGCTGGCAATGGTGTGTTCGACGAACGGGGGGATGAGGGCGATGGCGAGGTCGGCTTGGGTCCTGCCGCCGCACGTCAGCATCAGCCGCCCTCCGAGCCCGACATAGATCAGCAGCGAGCCGGTCGACCGATTTCGCGGCCGCCCGAGCAGCCCGGCGTAGAAGACGCGCTCGGGGCTGAGGAACATGACATGGCCGGTTTCGGAGCGGTGGTCCATCGCTGCGGTTCCTCCCAGGAAGTCTGTGTCGCCGTGTCGCCACGGAACCCTCTATGGGGCGCCGCGAGCATACACGAAGACGACTGCTTGTCATGGGGCGGGATGCCGCCCCATGATGGATGAAACCGATGGGAACCTGTTAGATCCGAGCCGGAACGTTCTGCTCTTCACTTGCACGTTTTTCCGCCACACGGGCGCGCTTGAACCCCTCGCGCTGCTGCAGCCGCTGCCAGTAGGCGGCGACCGCCGGACCAAAATCCTTGGCAAGGCCGATCCGCTCCGCCAGCAGCAGGGCATAGCCGACCGAAATATCAGCCGCCGTGAAACGGCCGGCGCACAGCGTCTCGCGCTCGGCGGTGATCGCCTCGATCGCCCGCAACCGTCCGAAGAACCACTTGGCGTAATCGGCCGCAACCTGAGGATTGCGCCGTTCCTCCGGCTCGAGCTGGGAGTAGCGCAGCACCAGTGTCTGCGGGAACGTCAGGGTGGCTTCGCCGAAATAGAGCCAGTTCAGGAACGCGCCATAGGCCGGCTCATCAGGAGCGACCGCCAGTGGCGTCGGGCCATGGCGGGTCACCAGATACTGGCAGATCGCGGCCGACTCCGTCATGCGAGTGTCGCCGTCGACCAGGAACGGGATGGTGCCGAGCGGATTGATGCCGAGATAGTCCTTGGCCAGCACCCGCGGCGGAAACGGCAGCATCTTCAGCTCGTAGGGCAGCCCCATTTCCTCCAGCGTCCAGAGCGGGCGGAACGAGCGGGCAGCCGCACAATGATAGAGAGTAATCATCGAGTGTTATCGTCCTTGCGGGTCATGTCCGGCAGCGTGCCCATCATCTTGCACAACACCATCAACATGACCTCGTCGGCGCCGCCGCCGATCGAGGTCAGACGGCTGTCGCGATAGGCGCGGCTGACCGGCGTCTCGTTCATGAAACCCATGCCGCCCCAATATTGCAAGCAGGCATCGGTCAGCTCCCGCCCCAGCCGGCCGGCCTTGAGCTTGGCCATGGTGGCAAGCCGGGTGACATCCTCGCCGGCGATCAGGGCTTCGGCCGCGCGGTAGACCAGCGCCCGCAGCAATTCGACCTCGGTCTGCATTTCCGCCAGCTTGAAGTGGACGGTCTGGTTGTCGAGGATGCTCTGGCCAAACGCCTTGCGGTTGCGGGTATAGGCGATGGTCTCCTCGATGATGAACTCGTGCGCCTTCAGGCAGGCCGCGGCGCCCCACAGCCGCTCTTCCTGGAACTGGATCATCTGGTAGGTGAAGCCGTGGCCTTCCTGGCCGATCCGGTTGCGCTTGGGTACGCGCACGCCGTCGAAATGGATCTGCGCCGTGTCGGACGAATGCATGCCGAGCTTGTCGAGCTTGCGGGCGATGGTGACGCCCTTGCTCTTCATCGGCACGCAGATCAGCGACTTGTTGCGATGCTTGGGACCGTCGCCGGTGTTGGCGAGCAGGCAGATCCAGTCGGCCTGCGTGCCATTGGTGATCCACATCTTGCCGCCATCGATGACATAATCGTCACCGTCGGAGCGTGCCACGGTGCGGATCGAGGACACATCCGATCCGGCGCCCGGCTCGGACACGCCGATGCAGGCGACCATGTCGCCGGCGATCGCCGGCGCCAGGAACTCACGGCGCACCTCGTCGGAGCCGAACCGCGCCAGTGCCGGCGTCGCCATATCGGTCTGCACGCCGATCGCCATCGGCACGCCGCCGCAGCGGATCGCACCGAGCTCTTCGGCCATCATCAGTGCATAGCTGTAGTCGAGCCCCTGGCCGCCGAACTCGACCGGCTTGTTGAGGCCGAGGAAGCCGAGATCGCCGAGCTTCTTGAACAGCTCATGGGCCGGAAAGATGCCGGCTTTCTCCCATTCGTCGACATGGGGATTGATCTCGGCGGCGATGAATTTCTGCAAAATCCGGCGCGGCTCGTCGTGCTCGGCGGTGAACAGCATGGAGGATATCCTGTTATCGGTTGTTGCGTGCGCAATGCGCGCCCTAGAGACCCATCTGGCGGCTGGCGAGATCCTTCATGATCTCCTCGGTGCCACCGCCGATGGCATTGACCTTGACCTCGCGGTAGATGCGCTCGACCTTGATGCCGCGCATGAAGCCGGCGCCGCCGAAGATCTGCACCGCCTCGGAGGCACAGAAGGCCATGGTCTGGGTCGCCTGGTTCTTGAGCATGCAGATTTCAGCCACCGGATTCTCGCCCTGCTCGACCCGCCAAGCCAGCAGTTCCAGCATCGCCTGGGTCGCGGCCACTTTCTGCGCCATGTCGACCAGCTTGTGGCGGATCACCTGATGCTGGGCGATCGGCTTGCCGAAGGTGCGCCGCTCACGGGCATAGGCGATCGCCTCGTCGACGCATACCTGGGCGAAAGCCGCACAACTCGCGGCAAGCCCCATGCGCTCGCTGTTGAAGTTCTGCATGATGACCTTGAAACCCGCCCCCTCCTCGCCGATCAGGTTCTCGGCCGGCACGCGGCAATCGTCGAAATGCAGCGTTGCGGTGTCGGAGGCCCACCAGCCCATCTTCGACAGGCGGGTGCGCGACAGGCCCGGCGTATCACCCGGGATCAGCAGCAGGCTGACGCCGCCGGCGCCATCGCCGCCGGTACGCACCGCGACCGTCAGATAGTCGGCCCGCATTCCCGAGGTGATAAACGTCTTCTCGCCGGTGACGACATAATGATCGCCGTCGCGGCGCGCCCGGGTGCGCAGACCGGCAACATCCGACCCGCCGCTCGGCTCGGTGATGGCGAGTGCGGAGATCTTTCGCCCGGACAGGATGTCCGGCAACACCCGCGCCCTGACCTCCGGCCGCGCCGCGCGAGCGATCGGCGGCGCCCCGATGGTGTGGCTCATCAGGCTGGCGCTGACCCCACCGCAGCCGGCCCGCGCCAGTTCCTGCGAGGCTACGATGCGCATGAACTGATCGGCTTCCACCCCGCCGAATTCCTCGGGATAGCCAAGGCCGAGCAGGCCGATATCCGCAGCCTTTATATAAAGTTCGCGAGGAAACTCTTCCGCTTCATCCCATTGGTGGGCGTAAGGCTCGATCTCCCGCTCGACAAAGCGGCGCACCACGTCGCGAAAGGCGAGATGATCCGCCGTATAAAAGGGACTGCTGGCCAATCCTGCACCCGCTCGCACGCTCAGACGGTGCGGAGCATGGCCTGAATCGCCGCCCATCACTTGCGTCGAGTGGCTATCGATGCCGGGGCCTTTCCGAGCCGCGGCAACACGGCGTCTTGCTCACAAACAGGGCACCGTCACCGCGACAAGACTCTCAATCCACGCAAACATGGCGGCAGTGTTTCACGCATGGATCGCCAGCACCTTCAGGGTGAGCAGAGATGCATCAATTCCAAGGCAAATCATGACGTTTTATTGAAGAGCATTGTCAGCAGTTCTTCACAGCTTTTTGGTACGCCGCAATTGCCGGCCCACTGGGGGACCGCTACGGTTTCACCATTGACTATTCAGGCCCTCGCTTTCGGGCCGAGACATCGACACATCGTTAGTTTCAGTGCTTGGCGCTCACATCCGCGGGCGACAACGTTCTTTGTTTGGCTGCCGCGAGGTCTGATGACGATCCTGCAGTCTACACTTGATTTGTTGCGTGCGCGGCTCGACGCGGCCTTTCAGGTGTCGGATCCGCGCGCCGAGGACTGGGTCATGCTCACCAATCCGGTGGAGCTGGACGGGCGCATCTCCGAACATGCGCGCAACAAGGTCATCATGTCCCTGGTGGGGCTGCAGAGCGAGCCCACCGCAGCACCGTCTCCAGGCTTCTCACCCGCCACCGGCGACCGCTTCGCCCGTGTCGCCGCGCCGCTGCATCTCAACGCATTCGTGCTGTTTCTCGCCAACTTCACCGAAGGCAACTATGCCACCGGTCTCGGCATGCTGTCGCGCACGATCAGCTTCTTCCAGCAGTCCCCGGTCTTCACACCGGACCGCCTGCCCGGCCTGCCGCGCGAGGTCGACCGGATCGTCCTGGATTTCGTCAATCTGGACCTGATGCAGACCAACTACCTGATGGGAATGCTGGGTCTGAAATATCTACCGTCCGCCCTTTACAGGCTGCGCATGCTGACCTTCGCCGGCGAGGCGAGCGACGCGCTCGTGCCCGTGGCCCGCAACACGCGACCGGCCGACGCGGGCGCGGCGACGGAATAGACATCCCGCCGTGGCGCGGCGGGCAAGAAGCGTTCGAGGAGAGAGATGGGATCCGATCCTGCTGCTCGTCCGGCCCCCACCGCGCCGCAATTGCGGCAGGTCCGCTATGAACGCCTCATGTCGCTGACGGTGCGGCATGAATTCCATGGACTGGCGGACGCCTGCAGCGACTTCACGATCGTGCCGACCGCGGCGACCCAGGCGCTGCTGCAAAATCTCAGGCTGATTGCCAAGCCGCGCCGTGGCGGCATCGACGTGTTCTACCACACCGGACAGGCTGCCGCGCTGCTGCGTCATCTCAAGGACCGCCGTGACGGACACAACCACGGCGCGTCATCCTCATACGACAGGCCTCGCTTGCGGACGGCCTCCTGGACACGCCTCACTTTCCTGTTCACGCTCGGCAATGCCGCGTTCACAAGCTTCACCGACATTCCCCTGTCGGCCCGGCCCGGCGATTGTGCGCTCTATCTCTCCAATCACGCGCTCGCGAGCGATCCCGTCGGCGAGCGTCATTCCCCCGGCACGGGCCCGCGGCAGCTCACCGTGGACTGGTCGCAGCTCGTTCCGCTGCAGGAGGTCAATTTCTCCCCGGCCTACGTCTCGCTGCCGACGCCGAAGGATGCGACGCGCGTGATCGTCTACGACACCTCCGGCCGCGCCATCGTGTTGGCGGAGCCCGCGTCCGCCACCTCCGTCTCTCCGGGCCCCACACGCCCCGGCATGGCGCGGTATCCGTTGCGTATCCCATTGGTGCCGGGCCAGGCCGTCTATCTCGACATGTCGAACGAACATGCCGGGCGCTACAGCTACAGCGTCACCACGGATACCGCCGGCCCCGAGATCGCATTCCTCTACCCCGGCCTGCAGTACACCCCGCTGCTGCTGGCCGATCTGTTTCTCGACGGTCCGAGCGCCGCGGGGCTGCCCGTCGCCCTCCCGAACGCGCTGCCGGACAATTTCGACAATGCTGACGCGGTGAAGCACATCACGCCGGTCGACTACGACATCTGCTTCCGGGCGCGCCAGACCATATGGACCTATTTCGTGGTGTTTCCGTCCAGCAGCACGGCCATCAGGCAGCTTGCCATCGAGGCCGGCTCGCAAGACGTCCCCACGTTCGACGGCCCGCATCCCGTGCCGCTGGGCGGCGGCCGCACCGCCTACCAGTTCACGGCTCAGGCGCCCTGTGCCTTGCGAGCGCGACCGGACATCGCGCTACGGCTGCGCGGCTCCAACGGCCACGATGGCGGCGCAAGCCGTATCCTGCTCGAGCGTCTGCCACTGCCCTCAGCCGAACTCAGCGGCCTGTCACCGACGGGCAGCGGACCAGCGCGCTCCGATGTCTTCGTCTACCTCTAGCTTGCCGCGAATGTGACCCACGCATGCCTCTTCGGAAAGGAACCAAGTCATGACGGTCCAGTACAAGACCCCTGGCGTCTATGTTCAGGAGCTCGATGCATTTCCGCCGTCGATTGTCGGCGTCGAGACGGCCGTGCCGGTGTTCATCGGTTACACAAGGACGGCGGAGAAAGCCGGACGGCCGATGAAACTGCGGCCGCTCCGCATCTCCTCCATGGTCGAGTATGTCGCTGTCTTCGGCGATGCGCCCACCTACCAGTTCGCACTCACGGCGGTCCCTGCCGCGAAAGCCGGCCCAGCCGCCGCGAGCGCGGGGCCCCCTGCTGCGCAGGGGGGCGATGCAGCCGCCAAGGTGCAGGTGGCCGACAATTCCGCCGACAGCAAGACGCATGACGCCGCACCGAACGATCCAAACGCGCCGAAGGACGAGACCAAAGCGTCAACGGCCGCGGACCCGCCTCATCAGGGCGAACAGGGCGGCTCCACCGACGCAAAGCCGGACGACCACACCGCCGCACCCGAGAACCAGGCCGCCGCCAAGACCGATCCGGATGCGCCGAAAGCCCCCGACACCGCGCCTGCTGCAGCCGTCGCCGATGTCCCGCATGACGTCACCATCGGCGGCAAGGCCTACGGCATCGTGCTCGGCAAGGTGCCCTATCTCTACAACTGCCTGCGGCTGTTCTACGCCAATGGCGGCGGCGACTGCTACATCGTGTCGGTCGGGAGTTACGACGATGTCCAGAATGGCGGCATTTCCCTCGACGCCCTGAAGAGCGGCCTCGATGCCGTTCGCGATCTCGTCGGACCGACCATGCTGGTCATTCCTGAAGCCATGCAGCTCGAAAAGTCGAACTGCGCCACGCTGACTTCCGCCATGCTGTCGCAGTGCTACGAGCGCCAGGACCGCGTCGCCATCCTCGACGTCTGGGGCATCGATCAGTTGCCGGCGACGTTCACCGGTGCGGACCTGACGGCGAAGATTACCGATTTCCGCAGCACCGTCAGCGGGCTGGAGAGCCAGTGGCTGAAATACGGCATGGCGTATGCGCCGTTCCTCAACACCTCGATCGTCGACGCGAGCGAAGTGTCCTTCCTCAATCTCGACGCGACGAGCCGCAACAACCTCGCCAGCATCATCGAGCCGGAACTGGCGCAGCTGTTTCCCGATCAGACGAAGATCGCTCAGCTCAAGACGGACTTCACCAACCAACTGACGGCGATCGGCAAGCTGCCCGACGGTGACGCCAAGACGCAGAAATTCAAGCAGCTCAACCAGAACCTGGTCGCCCAGGTGCCGGTCTTCAAGGACATCTACACCACCATGGCGGCGAAGCTCGGCACCCTGCCGCCAAGCGCGGCGATGGCCGGCATCTACACCCTCAACGACACCACCCGTGGCGTCTGGAATGCCCCGGCCAATGTCGGGCTGATCGCGGTCACGTCCCCGACCATCGCCATCAGCAACCGGATGCAGGACGACCTCAACATGCCGATCGACGGTCTCGCGGTCAACGCGATCCGCGATTTCGTCGGTCGCGGTACCGTCGTGTGGGGCGCGCGGACCCTCGACGGCAACAGCAACGACTGGCGCTACATCCAGGTGCGACGTGCGCTGATCTACATCGAGCAGTCGGTCGAGCTGGCGCTCAACAAGTTCGTGTTCGAGCCGAACGTGGCCCAGACCTGGGCGACGGTGTCGTCGATGATCAGCAGCTTCCTGCGCGGCCTGTGGTCGGCCGGGGGGCTGATGGGTGCGACGCCGCAGGAAGCCTTCACCGTGCAGTGCGGCCTCGGCAGCACCATGACGGCGCAGGACGTCCTGGAGGGACGGATGATCGTGCAGATCAAACTGCAGATGGTGCATCCGGCCGAGTTCATCGTGCTCGCCTTCCAGCAGCAGATGCAGGGCGCCGCCTGACCTTCGATCACGAGCCGCTCACCATCATAGACAGAACGTCATCAGGAGACCTGACATGGCTGACGACAAGGGCGACAAGCAGGGCAGCACCTGGCCGCTGCCAAAATTCTATTTCTCCGTCCAGCTCGGCGACGACAAGGACGTCAAGTTCTCGGAAGTGTCCGGGCTCGAGGCCGACACCAAGGTGATCGAGTATCGCCACGGCGACAGCAAGGTGTTCGCCCCGATCAAGATGCCGGGCCTGTCCAGCGTCGGCAACGTCACCATGCGCAAGGGCATTTTCGTCAAGGATTCCAAGTTCTGGTCCTGGTATTCAGAGATCAAGATGAACGTGATCTCGCGCCGTGCCGTCGTCATCAACCTGCTGGACGAGACCGGCGCGCCGAAGATGATCTGGACGTTGCACAACGCCTGGCCGACCAAGATTACCGGCACCGATCTCAAGTCGGAAGGCAACGAGGTCGCCGTGGAATCGGTCGAAATCGTCTACGAGACGCTGGAAGTGAAGGCGGCCTGATCCCATGGCGGACGTCTTCTACCCACCAGTCGCCTTTCACTTCAGCATCACGCTGGACGGCGCGCTCGGCAACTCGCCGGACGCCAGTTTCCAGGAAGTGTCCGGCATCAAGGTGGAGTTCGGCACCGAGGATGTGGTGGAGGGCGGACAGAACCAGTTCGCCCACCGTCTGCCGACGCAGGCCAAATACGCCAATCTCGTGCTCAAGCGCGGCGTCGTGGTCGCCGCCTCGCCGCTGGCGAGCTGGATGTCGAACACACTGGGCAGCCAGTTGACGCGGCCGATCAGGCTGCGCGAGCTGATGGTGACGCTGCAGAACGAACAGCACGATCCGCTGATCAACTGGCGGTTCGTCAATGCCTATCCGGTGCGATGGGAGACGTCGTCGCTGAATGCGATGGAGAATGCCATCCTCACCGAAACGATGGAGTTCGCCTATCACTACTTCGAACGGGCAGTGATCGATCGCCGCCCTGTCACCGCGGTGGGACGATAGCAGTCAACGCGTCAGGAACAGACATGGCACTGGAAATTCGCGAGATCGGCATCAGCATGCGCGTCGGCGAGCAGGCGCTGCCGGCCGCCAACACCGCCCCCCAGCCCAGAGACAGCAAGGTCAGCCGGGACGACATCGTCGACGAATGCGTCCGCCGCGTGCTGCAGATGCTGAAGACCAGGCAGGAGCGCTGAGTTGTCCGACGGTACCCTCGCCAAGCTGAGGATCGAGGCCTATACGGATTCGCGCTTCAACAACCAGGCGCCCGTACCGTCTCTCGTCGTGCCGATCAATCCGGCCAAGTACAGCCGCAACGGCCGCATCTCCTATACCGACAACAAGGCCGCCGGCGCGGCCGGCGCCTCGCCGGTGTTCGACCGCATGGAGCCGGAGACCGTCACGTTCGAGCTGGTATTCGATGCGACCGGCGTGGTGCCGCAACCAGGCGGCGTCAACTCGCGCAACGGCGTCGCCGACCAGATCGATGCCCTGCGGGCGGTCGCCTACGCCTACAATGGCGACATCCACAGCCCGCACTATCTCAAACTCGCCTGGGGATCGTTCCTGTTCAAGTGCCGCCTGCAGTCGCTCGACCTGACCTACAGCCTGTTTGCGCCGAGCGGCATTCCGCTGCGCGCACGCGCGACGGCCGCTTTCGTCGGCTACACCGACGAATACCTGCTGCAAGCCAAGATGAAGAAGAGTTCGCCCGACCTGACCCATATGGTCACAGTGCAGGCCGGCGACACGCTGCCGCTGCTGTGTCACCGGATCTACGGCAACAGCCGATACTACAGCCAGGTCGCCGAGGCCAACGGCCTCACCGGTTTCCGTGACCTGCGCCCCGGCCAGCAACTGATCTTTCCTCCACTCGCGGGGCCCGCGTGATGCTGCTGCCGAGCCCCGTCCTCAACGACAGCGCCCTGCCGACGGTCTCGATCGAGGTCGAGCACGAGCCGTTCGATTCCGACAGCATCGTCTCGGTGGAGGTCTGGTCCAGAGTGAACCGCGTGCCGCGCGCCCGGCTTGTCATCAACGACGGCAACCCCGCGACCGAGAGCTTTCCGCTGAGCAAGGTCGATACTTTTCTGCCCGGCAAGCACATCAGCATCGCCGCCGGCTATGGCCACAGCAGCAGCACAATTTTCTCGGGCGTGATCGTCAAGCATGCGCTCGACATCGGGCCGAACCGGCCGGCCCGCCTAGTCATCGACATGGCCGACATCGCGCTGAAGATGACGCTACAGCGCCGGAATGCGGTGTTCAAGGACAGCTCCGATCATACCGTGATCGCTGGCCTCGTCAGCACCAACGGCCTGACGGTCACCCGCAACGACGCGCCCAGCACGGCAAGCACCGTGGTCCAATACCATGCCACGGACTGGGACCTGCTGGTGATGCGTGCCGAGGCGAACGGCCTCGTGGTCATCATCGAGGACGGCCGCATCAGTGTGGTGACGCCCGACACCTCGGCCCAGGCCGCGCTCATCGTCGAGTATGGCGACTCGCTGCTGGCGTTCGAAGCCACACTCGACGCCACCACCCAGCTCCGGACGGCGGCGACCAAGAGCCGCTCGTGGGATTATACCACCCAGAAAGTGCAGGAAGGCGTCGCCACCGATACATCCGTGACCACGCCCGGCGACGTCACGACGACAACGCTCGCCGCGGTCTTCAATCTCGCCGAGGCGCCACTCCAGAGCGCGGCGATGCTGCCCAAGGACGCGCTCGACAGCTGGTCGTCCGCAGAACTGCTGCGCAGCCGCCTCGGCAAGGTCTGCGGCCATGTCCGCTTCCAGGGCAGCAGCCTCGCCAAGGTCGGCAAGATGATCGAGCTCGCCGGCGTCGGACCACGCTTCACCGGCAACGCCTACATCAGCAGCGTCGATCACATGATCAGCGACAACCGCTGGCTGACCAGCGTCGATTTCGGCCTGCCAACCGCCCGGTTCGCCGACGAAACCCCGCTCATCGCCGACACCTCCGCCGGCGGCCAGCTGCCGCCGGTGCGCGGCCTGCAGACGGGGATCGTCAAGCAGGTCGACGAGGACCCTGATGGCGACTATCGCGTGCTGGTGTCGCTGCCGCTGCTCGGCAGCGACGCCGCCGGCGTGTGGGCCCGGCTCGGCGGCTTCTATGCCTCGAAGGCGTTCGGCGCGGTGTTCTATCCGGAGCTCGGCGACGAGGTCATCCTCGGCTTCATGAGCGAGGATCCGCGCAGCCCCGTCATCCTCGGCAGCGTCTACAGCAAGGACCGTGCGCCGGCCTACCCGCCCAACAAGGAGAACGACAAGAAGGCGATCGTCACGCGGTCCAAGCTCGAGATCACGTTCGACGACAAGGACAAGGTCATCGAAATCAAGACGCCCGGCGGCCACTCCATCAAGCTCGACGACAACAGCGGCGAGATCGACATCAAGGACAGCAACAGCAACTCGGTCGTACTCGGCAAGAACGGGATCACGATCGACAGCGCCTCCAATATCACGATGTCGGCGAAGGCCGACATCGCCATCAAGGCGGGCGGCAATCTCGCGATGCAGGCCACAGCCGAATCGACGCTCAAGGCCATGAACATCACCGAGCAGGCGAACATGAAACACGCGGTCGTGGCCAATGCCACCGCCGAACTGAAGGCCAGCGCTATGGTCACCATCAACGGTGCGCTGGTGAAGATCAACTGACCGGAAAGGACGCCGATGCCTCCCGCAGCCCGCCTCAGCGACATGCATACCTGCCCGATGGTGACGCCGGGACTGCCGCCGATCCCCCATGTCGGCGGACCGATCACCGGCCCCTGCGCCCCGACCGTGCTGATCGGCGGCCTGCCCGCCGCCAAGCTCGGCGACCTCGCGGTCTGTGTCGGCCCGCCCGACAGCATCATCAGCGGCTCGACCAGCGTGCTGATCATGGGCTTGCCCGCGGCCCGGCTCGGCGACAGCACCGCCCATGGCGGCGCCATCGTGGTCGGTTTTCCGACCGTGCTGATTGGCGGATGACCATGACCAGACCGCACGATCCCGCATTTCTCGGCACCGGCTGGAGCTTTCCGCCGACCTTCTCCCGCCCACAACTCGGCGTGGAGATGGTCAGCGGCGTCGAAGACATCCGCGAGAGCCTGCGCATCCTGTTCACGACCGCGCTCGGCGAGCGCGTCATGCTCCCCGAATACGGCTGCGATCTGTGGCGCATGGTGTTCCGCGACCTCACCACGACGCTGACCAGCGAGATCAAGGACATGGTCGAGCAGGCCATCGTGCTGTGGGAGCCACGGATCGACCTGCTTGCGCTCCATGTCGGCCCTGATCCGGACCGCGACGGTCAGATCCGGATCGAGATCGACTTCGCAATCCGCCGCACCAACACGCGCGGCAACTTCGTCTATCCCTTCATGCTGAGGGAGGCGACCCTTGCCACCCCGGATGACTGACATGGCGACGCGAACACCGATCATCATCGGCCGGTGGGCCACCCACGCGGGACGTCAGCGCCCCGCACTCGCTCCCGGCTATGTCGGCATCGACGAGCGCAGCTTCGCCGAGCTGGTGGCGTTCGCCCCGGCATTCGGTCGACATGTCCGCTATGTCGATCCCGACAACCGGCCGGACGGCGACTGGTCTGCGTTCTTTCTCGCCGACAGCGCAATGGTGCAGGCAAGCATCGCGGTGTTCGACGCAGCCGGCCACTCACGGCGTTTCCATACTGCGCTCGCGCGCGTCCACGGCGATCACAGTGACGCCGACCGGCTGACACACCTGCAGGCGGTGTTCGACATCGTGCTGTCGCTGCCGCAGGACGTCGACGCCTGGTATGGCGCCGTGACGCATCTGCGTGATGCGCCGCGGTCCCGCGCGCTGCGCAGCCTGCTGGCTTCGGCGATCAGGAGCGAGTTTGCACCCCTGCTGGCCGAGCTGCGCGGCTACGCCGCCGGCGCGGGGCAACCCGGCGCGCTCGGCCATCCGATCCCGCTCGACTGCCGGCACTTCCATGCGATCTGGCAGACCGAATTTCTCTGCCCCCGCGCCGCGATCTTCCAGGGACATTTCCGGCGTCAGAAGATGCTGGCGGCGCTCGGCCCGGTCACGACCCTTTACGATACGCTGCTCGGCGCCGTGACCGATCTTGCCGACCATGCCCGGCGCGATGTCGATGCCAGCTTCGCCGAGGGGCCGCTCAAACCACATATCGCGCTCTACGCCGCCTTCATCAACCAGTTCCGCAAGGCACAGACGCGCCTCAATGCATTGCCGTCCCGCCTCGTCGACTTCTACTACCACGATGTCCTGCACGAGGCGCGGCAGCCGCCGGTCGCCGACCGCGTGTTCCTGACCTTCACCCGCGCGCCCGGCATCACGCCCGCCCGCGTGCCGCGCGGCATGGCCTTCCCCGCCGGTGCCGCTTCACAGGGGCAACCGATCCTCTTCACCGCCAACCAGGCCCTCGACGTGACACGGGCCCAGCTGGTGCAGGCTCGGACACTGCGTACGGTCCGCGGCCCCCTGCTCGGCCCCACCGCGCCGTCATCGGGAGATCGACCCCAGCGGATCCATGCGGCCGAGATCGCCATCGGTCCGGACGGACGAGCGGCGAACGGTCGTCCCTGGGCCCCGTTCGGCGGCGGCACGGCCGACACGACCGCTGCGCCTGCGGTGATCGGCTTCGCGATCACCTCGCCGCTACTGCTGCTGACGGGCGGCCAACGCACGATCACGCTGACCTTGCATCTCGATCCTGCCGCCGCAGCATCCATGCTGGATCCACAGCTACAGGCCATCGCCGGTGCCACCGGTCTCGCCGCCGACCAGGCATTCGATCAGATCATCGCCGCCGCCTTCGACTTCACCGCCACCACGCCGTCCGGTTGGCACAACCTCACGCCGCTCCATGCCAGCGCACCAAACGGCCCTGACACACGCGCCCTCTCCTTCCAGTTTGCGCTGCCGCCCGAGGCGCCGGCACTGGCGCCCCTTGCGCCGCCTGCATCGGGACCGATCCAAGGCCCCGCGCTACAGGCGCAGCTTCGGCAGGAGCCGGTCGTGCTCACCGGCCCGGACGGGACCGCGCAGGTCTATCCCCTGTCCCTGCTCGATGCCCTGCCGATCGGCCGGATCACCATCGAGACCGCCGTCACCGGCCTGCCCGGCCTGACAATCCGCACCCTCAACGGCCCCGTGGACGCCACGGTGCCGTTCCTGCCGTTCGGTGCGCCGGCCCGCATGGGCGGATGGTTCGAGGTCCAGCATCCCGAGATCGGCGGCAAGCCGCTCGACAAGCTCGTCCTGACGCTCAACTGGCTCGGCCTGCCCGCACACCCGCACGGCTTCGCCGGCTATTATGCCCAATACCTGGTGGGACCGGATCGCACGCCCAACTCGCCGGCCATCACCAACCAATCGTTCCGCGCCGTTGCCAGCGTGAGCGGCCACGCACCCTGGGGCCTGCCGGCCACGACAATCCCGATCTGGCTGTTTCGCACGGCGGAGACGCAGGACAAGCCCGAGCCGGCCGCTCCGCCGCAGCCGACCACGACAATCACGTTGACGCCGGAGGCGCTTGCTGTCGTCCCCGGGGGCCCCACCGGCGCGGCGCTGCGCATCACACTGAGTGAACCGCCGTACGGCTTCGGCGACGAGCTGTATTCGCCGAACGTGCTGCATGCGCTTCACGCGATCCAGGCGCCGCCGCCGCCGCGCCCCTGGCTCTGCCGTCTGCTCGACCTGATCCTGCTGCGCACGCCACCGGCGCCGACACTTCCAGATGTGACGCAGCTCTATCCCAATCCGCCATGGCAGCCAGAAGTCGCCGCGCTCTCGGTCGATTACCACGCCACCGAGGCGCTCGACCTGCGCCGCGAATCCTCACCCGCCTTTTTCCACCTGCAGCCCACGGGCGCACTCGCTCCTGCGGCGACGACGCCGGCAGGACCGTCCCTGCTGCCGGCCTGCGGACCGCATGCCCAGCTCGACCTCGCATTCGCGGGCCTCGGGGTCGCACAACGATTGACGCTTCTGATACGCCCCAGCGAGAGCGGACGCGGCGGGCCCATCCAGTGGCAGGCCCTCGGCCAGACCGGATGGATCGACCTTGTCGACGGCATCGGTTGTCACGACGCCAGCCTTGGCCTGTCGCAACCCGGCATCATCACCCTTGAGCTGCCGACCATGGGCACCGATGCCAGCCCCGGACGCTGGTCCTGGCTCCGTGTGACACCGAAGGCGCACCCCGACGACTTCGCCGCCATCGCCGCGATCACACCTCATGCCGTCACTGCCACTCGGCAACTGAATGCCGTGCCCGGCGACGTCGCGCCGATCCCCGCGAAGACCATCAAGGCCGCGGCATCGCCCCTTGCCGGCGTTGCCACGATCGATCAGCCGGTCGCCTCGTTCGGCGGGCGGGCAGGCGAAACCGGAGGAACGTTGCCGATCCGGCTCGGCGAACGGCTGCGCCACAAGGAGCGCGCGGTGCTCGCCTGGGACCACGAGCATCTTGTGCTGGAACGCTTTCCGAACGTCGCCAAGGTGCGCGTGCTCGCGGCCGGCAACGGAGCCATCGGTCCGGGAGAGCTGCTCGCCGTGGTGGTGCCAGGCCCCCAACCGGCTTCCCCCGATCCATGGACGCCGCGAACGCCTGCTGAACTGCGTAGCCAGATCCAGACAAGCCTGCAGCAGCAGACCAGCCCCTTCGCCCGTATCCAGGTGGTCGATCCCAACTATGTGCGCGTCCGGGTTCAGGCCGACGTGGTCTTCCGCTCCGGCCCGCCAGGCGACGGCGCAACCCGCCTGGTGCAGGATCTGCACACGTTGCTGTCTCCCGGCGCCGACGGCCTCGACCTGGCCGAGGACGCCGACGGCGACGACGTGCATGTCGCGGTGGCCAACTTCATCGCGAGCCGCCCCTACGTTGCGGGGATCGCGCAGCTGAATCTCGTGTTCGCGCCTCCCATCGCGACATTCCCGTGGTGCGTCCTGACCTCGGCCGACACCCATGACATCCGTGTCGCCCATGCTGAGGCAACCGCCAGGCCAGCCGCTGCGCCGCCCGTCCCCGCGCGCTCGCCGATCGCGCCACCATCCCCGCTTCCCGCATGACCTTGCGAGCGCGCCATGTCCGTCCCCACAGTCATTCCCCGACAGCCCGCCGATCCCGACCTCGCCTATGACACGCTGCGCGCCGCGGCGTTGCAGTTCATCGAAACGACCGCCTCGGACAGCTGGAGCGATGTCAACGAGCATGACCCCGGTGTCACCACACTGGAGCTGTTGTGTTACGCGGTGACCGAACTCGGCTACCGCGCCGGTTTTCCCGTTGCCGACCTGCTGGCCGGCCCGCACGGAACGATCGACATGCGCCGTCAGGCGCTGCACACGCCGCGGCGCATCCTTCCCAGCGCGCCGGTCACGCTCAACGACTATCGCAAGCTGCTGATGGACCGCGTGCCGGGACTCGCCAACGTCTGGCTGGTGCCGGTCGAGACGCAACAGGCCGTCACCGGCCTCTATGATATTGATCTCCATGCTTCGGACCTCGAGAGCTGCCGGTGCGAGGGTGCGCCCGCCGATCCACGTCTTGCGCAGGTGCTGGGTGTCTTCGTGCGCCACCGCGCGCTATGCGAGGACGTCCGGCACGTCAGGCTGCTCCAGCCGGTCCGCACGACTCTCAGCGCCACCGCCGACATCGCCGGCCATGACGAACCTGAGTCGATCGCCGCCGACCTGCTCTATCGCGCCGGTCAGTTTCTGGCGCCGGAAATCCGCCGCCGGCCGCTGGCCAACCGGCTCGCAGCCGGCCTCACCACCTCACAGATTTTCGATGGGCCGCTGTTGCGCAACGGCTTCATCGACGATGCGGATCTCCAACCGCGAAGCTCACGGATCGATATGACACGACTGATCCGCGCGATGGCCGAAAGCCCCGGCGTCTCCGGCATCAGCGACCTCACGCTGCGCATCGGCCGACAGACCTATGGTGCCACCGACGTCGTCCCGGTCGGCAACGCCGACATCCTCAGGCTCGATCCCTCTCTCGACGCCAGGACCCCGCCGATCCGCCTGATCCGCCACGGCCATCCCTGCCGTCTCGACGCCAACCGGGTGCGGCAGGAACTGGCGAAACGCTGGCGCAGCCATCGCCGCCTCCATCCGCTGGCGCGGGACTATCATCAGGCCTTTGCGCCACCGCGCGGCCGTCGTCACGACCTCGCACACTACGCCTCGATCCGCGGCCTCTATCCTGAGACCTACGGCATCGGTGCACGGGGGCTCCCGGCCGACGCCTCGCCGCTGCGGCAGGCGCAGGCGCGACAGCTCAAGGGCTATCTTCTGGTGTTCGAACAGCTGCTGGCGGACTACCTGGCCCAGCTTGCCCACGCACGTGACCTGCTGTCGACCATCCCGACCCTGACGCACACCTATGCCGGCCAGTCGCTGGCCACGGCGCTCCCCGACCTGGCTGATCTGCTGCCCACCGCGGAGGCCATCGATCACCTGCGCACGCGACACGACGCGGGTTTGCCCCGGCGCAGCCGCTTCCTCGATGTCCTGCTCGCGCTCTACGCCGCCGATCCGCCGACGCACGAGCTCGCCACCGAGCAAACACGCGAACAACGGGATGACAGCCAGGTCGCTGCCAAGCTCCGCACGCTGAACAGCGTGGCGAGGGCAAGCCGTGACCGCGGTCTCGGCATCGATTATCTCGCCGAAGCCTCCGTCCGTAACCAGGCCGGGCTCGCGCGCGGCATCCCGCATTTGCACGGCGAGCCGCACACCCTTCATGTGATCGAGCACGTTCTGCTGCGCCCGGCGCGCCGCCTGCGCGGCGATGCAACGACGCCCCCACCCTTCGACTACGCGTTCACTGTCAGCGTCGTGATGCACTTTCCCGGCACCGCACGTGCCGACGACGACATGCGCGCGCACTTCGTGGCGCTGCTGCGCGCCCGGACCCCGGCGCATATCGCCTTGCGTGTCCATCAGCTGACGGCCAGCGAGATGCAGTCGTTCACGCCACGCCACACCGCCTGGCGGACCGCACTGCGATCCCGCGATCCCTGGGCCATCGTCCGCAGTTGCGTCAGGTTACGCGATGCGCTTGTGAAGCTGCCAACCGGCGACGTTAACGCCGGTGCCGCAACGACCGAAGGAGGCGGACGATCGTAACGCTGCCGCATGTCATCGGCCGTCAGCTGATCGATGTCGAGGTGACGGACGACCAGGCAACGCCCGATCTGCTCGACCGGATCGGGGACCTCAACCGCACGCGCCTGCTTCCCACGATCGAACGGGTGCTGATGGAGTTCGACCGGCCCGACACCGTCATACGCATCGACCGCCTCGACCTGAAGCTGGGGACGATCTCTCCGAACGATCTCGACGCGGCCACCGCACGGCTGGAGACATCGCTGCGCGAGGCCTTGTCCGCAGCGATCGCGAACAGCACGGCGGCATCGGAGATCATGACACAGGTCGTCGAAGCCAAGCCCACGGACGGGGCGCTGCTTCACGCTCTCGCCGGCTATCTCCGGAACGGCACCTGGCCCTATCGCAAGGGTGCCGCCGCGGATCCGATCACACTGCTGGTCGGCCTCAGCCATCGGGAGCCCGACGGTGTCCGGCGCCTGATCGCCGATGCCGTAGCGGAGCCGGACGCAGCCGAGCGCCTCGCGCTGCAGTTGACCGCTGACGATCTTAGACAACTCGGCACGCTCGTTCCAAAGCAAGCCGCGCGCATCCTCGCCAGCCTGCCGGACGGGAATGGCGGTCGATCGGCACGCCTGCAGGCTATCCGGACGATCGCCGAAGCGGCACAGCCACCGGGAGACGCTGCGACACGGCAGCTCTCGCCACCGAACGAACAGATCGTCGCGGCCGCCCCGCAGTCCGTGCGTTCCACCGCAGCACCCGCCTCGCTGATGGAATTTTCTGACTTCCTGGAACACGGCGCTCTTCCTCGTGGCGGCCCGGATGCCCTTCTGCTGACCCTTGCGAACCATGAGGCCGTCGCGCTGGTCCGGATGCTCCACCAGCGTGGCCGCGACCACGCGACGCTGCGCCGGCTGGCCGAAACGCTTGCGACCACCACGCTCGGCCGCCTGCTGCGGCTGCTGACGCCAGCAGCGAGCGACATCATCGTCGCCCATATGGCTGAGGTCCGAGATGTGCAGCGGCAGCGCCCCGTCGTCTCGCTCGCCGAACGCAGCCTCGAACGCCAGCTGTGGTTTGTCGCCTTGCGCCATGTGCTGAACGACGCCGGCACCCAATTCAACCGGAGGACCTTCGTCGCGCATATGATCGCGGAACTCGCCGACGCTGAACAGCTGAGCTATCGCACGATGCTACGCGTGTTCGCGACCAGCCTTGCCGGTCTGATGGATACGACACCGGCGGCGACGTCGTTGGCAGCCATCATCCTCGAACTGGCTCATGCCCCCGACCCCCGTGCCGTTCCGGACACGCCTGCTCCTCTGCCTGCGAACGACGCCGAACCGGATATCCCACGCGCTGCGGTCGTAACATCCGCTGCCGCCTATCGCGACCTCGATCGGCTACGCCATCTGCTGACCACGGCCGCGCTGCCGTGGCAGGACCTCATCGACGAGCCGACGCTCACGCCGGAAGGGCTCATCGCCCGGCTGAGGCAACTGCGCCCAGGGCTTGTGCTCAACGCACTGCAAGGCCGCAGGCTCGACCGGGGTCAGGTCCGGCATACGCTCGATCTGCTCCCCGAAGCGACCGTGTCCTCCCTGCTCGCGCTCCTGCGGCCCGCCGATACCCAGGCACATGTCCCGGTGCGCGCTGCGCTGGAGCGCTCTCCTTCGGATGCGATCGCCGTATGGATCGACCGCCTGCCCTCGACCGGGCCCCATGCCCTCGCCGACGATCCGGCCCCCAAGCCATCACGCAAGCCGCCGGACGCCGTTGCGGCGCGTCTCGCCGCTCTCGCGGTCGCAACGGCAAACGGGATGTCACCCAAAGCGGATGGGATCGACACGCTCGTTCTGCTGGCTCACGACCATCCGGCAATGGCGCGCCGGTTCCTCGCCAGAACGATGGCACGCGAGACGACATGGGCCCGCATCGCGCGCGCGGTCGGCGAGGCCGAGATCCACGCGCTGTTGAAGGCGCTCGCCCCGACAGCCGCGGCCCCGCTCATCCAGCTCGCACAAGCGCTCGCGGCCGCCGGCCAGCGCCACGGCTTGCGTCACCAGGACACCACCGCGGCTCTTCTCTTCGAGGTCGTCAGCAGCGGCGGCGAAACGACCGTCAGCGCGGCATTGCTGCAACGAGTATTGGAGCGCCTTGCGGCCTCCGGCGCCGCCCGCGGGCTGGCCGAAGTCCGCGACGATCTGCGGATGCTCCTGCCGCGCCCAATTGCCGACCTGCTCCAACCCGTGCTCGGGGCCGAGCATGGCCCCTCCGCGCGCGCCTTGTCTGACCGGGCCCAAAAGCTGGACGCCCCCGGCACCAGCACCGGCAGGCACACCGAGTGGCTGTTCCAGGCACTCGCGGCCTGCGATCTGAGCCGCGCCGCGCCGCGCGACGAGGCGCCCGAGCTACTGAATGAGCTGATGCAGGCAATACTTGCACAGACCAGCCGTGATCCGATCCTTCGGCTGCTCGCATTCCTCTCCCGGGCGCCCAACAACGCCCAGTTGATCCGTCTGCTGCCGGAGCGCCAGCTCGCGCTGCTGATCCTGCGCGCGCGGCCGCATGCGGGACCCGACCTGCTCGACGCCGCGGAGCTGCTGACCGAAGCCGCCGGACCAGCCCTCGACCGGACCATCATGTGGCAAAGTCTGTTCGAGACAGCCGCGGCGCCGGCGAACCGAAGCACCGTCGCCGATCTGGCACGCCGCCTGGTCGCCGCTGCCGGACACGCTGCCCCTGGCGCCAGCCCGGCCGAGCGCACAGCCGCTTCGACCGCGCTGGTCCGGGCCGCGATGCGTCTTGCCCGCGATGCCGGCCATGCCCCGCTCCGTGCCGCCCTGGACAGCATGCTCAAGCCGTTGACCTCGCCGCGCGCGCCCGCAACGCAGGCATCGGCGGCAATCACCCCGGCGCAACGCCCGGCTGGGGCACAGCAACGCCGCACGTCCTTCCGGATGGCGGGAGGAGAGGAGGCCTCGCAGGAGCCGATCTTCATCGACAATGCCGGGCTGGTCCTGACCAACCCCTTCCTGCCTCACCTGTTCGAAGCCCTCGGACTGCTCACTCGCGACGAGCGGGGAAAGCCGCGCCTGCGCGATGAAGCCGCCGCCTCGCGCGCCGTCCACCTGCTGCAATACCTGGTCGATGGCCGCACTGATGCGCCCGAGCCGCTGCTCGCGCTCAACAAAGTGCTGTGCGGCCTGCCGATCGCGGCGCCCGTCGACCGCGCCATCACCTTGACCGACGACGAGCATGACACCTGCGACATGCTGTTGCGGTCCATCCTCGGCAATTGGCCAATCCTGAGCGGCACGTCGATCGCCGGGCTGCGGGAAACTTTTTTGCAGCGCGACGGCAAGCTGACGCTGACGGATGGCGCCTGGCGATTGCAGGTCCAACGCAAGACGCTCGACGTGCTGGTGGACCAGATCCCCTGGAGCATCGGCGTGGTGTTTCATGCCTGGATGCCGGGCGCCCTTCATGTGACATGGTAGCGTGATGATGTCCGACCGAGCGAACGCCCAAAGCATCGCAACAGAAGTCGCCTGGTTCGACCACGCGCTCGCACGCCGGCTGCAGAGCCATGCCGAGGGGACGCGTTGCGATGTCGGCGAGCTCCTTCATCCCGCCCCGGAACTACCCGCTCCCGGTATCGCGTATGGCGACCTCGTCCGCTCAGTCGGCCTCGATCCTGCTGAACGGCTGGTGCTCGTGCTGGCACTGCTGCCGCACATCCGTCCGGAGTCGCTCGATCCGCTGCTGATCCGCAGTGAAGCGCTGCAGCGCCGTTTCACGGAATTCGGCGGACGCACGGCGCCCGAACATGCCGGCGTCATTCCGACCCTGCAAACCGCCCTGTTTCTGCTGGCCGGAGACGACCTTGCCGCTCGGCTGCACTGGCTTGCGCTGTTTGCACCGGACCGGTCGCTGTTCACCCGGCATCTCCTGCTCCCGCCGCCATCATCCGATGAACCTGCGCTTGCCGCACCGCTGCGGCTCGATCCCGATGCGCTGTCACGCCTGCTCACCGGGCGGGCCCGCATGCCGACTTTCAGCAGCGAATTTCCGGCGCAACAGCTCACCACCCCCTACGAATGGGCGGATCTCGTGCTGGATTCGACGGCGCGGTCCGAGGTCCAAGATATCCTCGCCTGGCAGCAGCACGAGACAGCCCTGATGCGGGACTGGCAGCTCGCACGCAGGCTCAAGCCCGGCTATCGCGCGCTGTTTCACGGACCGCCAGGCACCGGCAAAACCTTGACGGCCAGCCTGATCGGCAAGGTGACCGGCCGGCCGGTCTACCGCACCGACCTCTCCCGGGTGGTGTCGAAGTGGATTGGGGAGACCGAAAAGAACCTCGCCTCGCTGTTCGACCGCGCCGAGCACGGCGGCATGATCCTGTTCTTCGACGAGGCCGACAGCCTGTTCGGCAAGCGCACCGAGACGCGCACCGCCAATGACCGCGCCGCCAACCAGCAGATCGCCTACCTGCTGCAGCGCATCGAGGATTTTCCGGGGCTTGTCATCCTGGCCTCCAACCTGCGCAGCAATCTCGACGAGGCGTTCTCGCGCCGCTTCGAAACCATCATCTCGTTTCCGCTGCCCAATGCCGAGCAGCGCCTGCGGCTGTGGGAGGACAACTTTCGTGACAAGCCCTATCCGCTGGCATCCGACGTCGATCTCGCAAGGCTCGCGCGCGACCACGAGCTGTCGGGCGGCAGCATCGTCAACGTGCTGCGCTACGCCTGCTTGAGGGCCGTGACACGCGAGTCGCAGGCGATCACGCAGGCCGATCTCGTCGCCGGTGTCCGGCGGGAACTGCGCAAGGATGGCAAGTTCGTGGGGTGACGCAACCGTCCCGGCTCGCGTCAGAGATCCATCTCATCGCCTTTCTTGGTGACCTTTGTCTTGCTGCGTGTGTGCTGGCTCGGACCGCTGCTGGTAGTGGTCGTGGTGGTGCTGGTGCTGGCTTCCGCCATTTTCTCATCCGCCGCGTCCGACGTATTTTCAACCACGTGGCTCGATAGCGCGGCGATCTCTTCGGCGGACAGCTTGGAGAGCGGCATCTCGCCTTTCCGGTAATTCTTCGCCAGATAAGTCATCAGGTCGCAGTCATGTTCGGTCAGCCATTTCGACACGAGCGGATAGGACAGACGCATCTGCATGACGTGGCGCAACACGCGCTGTTTCGTCTTCGCGAAAGCGTTCGAGCTTGCACCGCTCGACGGCTGGTAATCGAGCAGCCGCCACATGCTGAAGAGCAACGAATTGGCGATTGCCTTGTCGTCTCCCCAATCTGCCGGGAACGGTTTGGCCTTCCTCAGCGTATTCTCCATGACATTAAGGATTCCGGACGACTTGGCCTCGCCATGGCCAGGTGTCTTCTCCGACGTCGTGAGCGCCGTATCCGGCAACTTGTTGCGCAACGACAGGATATCCCCGATGACGGCTTCAACCGTCTCCCTGGCTTCCTTCTGATCGAGCATCGTCGTTGCTTCCTTGAGACGCTCCTTGCATTTTTCGAACGCAACGACGTAGCCCCCATACAGATGCTCGGCCCCGGGGAGAGCCTTGATAGCGTCGATGACGATCAGGAGCTGCGCCGCGGCCTGCGAAATGGTGCGCCCACGAACATGCGACAGAATCATATCCTGGAACGCAACATAGGCCGTCAGATGTTGCCCCTGCCCCTTCGCGTTCGAACTCGGCCTGCGTATCCAGTCCGAGATGCCGGAAATCTTGTCTGACTTGCCGAAATTGAGCCGCGTCAGCTGCAGGGGTCCTGCCTGACCATCGATACCGATGGCTTCGCTGCCGACAGGCAAACCTTTCTTCTGAAGAACAGGTTTCTGCCATGGCTGTGATCGAGCAGCATCGACAAGCGGAGCCCATCCGCTCAAACGACGATCCCGTTCCCGCCGCGGAACGAACGCGCCGCCGCGCCATCCCCGATCTGCCACGTCCGGCGGCGCCACGATGCCCCGCGCGAAGGTGGCCAATGTTACCCCGGCCGGGAGCGACGGTCGTGAGCGCACAATCGTAGAAGAAGGGTTCAGCGCCGCCTGCAGCACCAGCCCCGGTCGAACGGACGGGCCGCGATCGAGAGCACCACGCATCTGCAGCAACTGCATGGACGGTGTCCCGGATGCATAGCCGTCGACCGACGCGGCGGCCTCAGGCGTTGCCAATGCCGGCGGAACCGGGCGGATCGTGGCTTTGGCAAATTCCTGCATGGCACCCTCTCCGCGCCGCGGGACATCGGCCCCTTCACTCGCCTGGAATGGGGACCTTGATGGTCGGCATCTTCATATCTTTGTCGTCGAGCTTCTGCTCGTTCCATTTTTTCCCGGCAGCCAGGAAGCGGGCGCTCGGGTTGCCCGGCTTGCCGAGCTTGAAATCCCGCAGCGCGACCTGGAGCCCCTGCGCCTCCCATCCCCACTTCACCGATCCCAGATAGGTGTTCTGTGCCTGGCCCTCCAGCACCACCGCCGCCGTCTCGAATTCGTCGATGACCTTGTGTGAGGTGCGGCTTTTCATTTCGACAGAATACCGAGGCTTGTCGATCAGAATGGCGGGGTCCTGAGGCTTGTCCGCACTCCAGAGCTGACCATGCTTGGGCTGGGGAATGTCGGCGATCGACTGCGCCACCCAGGCCCCCTTGTCGCCGCTCGCCGGCGTGTTGTCCGCCGACTGATAGACCGGGTTATTCTGTCGCATGGTCGACGTCGCTTCGTCATAGTCCAGACGGTCGATATGAGTCCGATCCACAGCACGCGCGGCTTCGATCTCGGTCATCGACGGCTGACGATCCGGTGGGCCTTCGTCATGGCCATGAACCATGATCGTCCGCCGGTTGGTCTGGATCATTCCCACCTTCCGCACGGCCGGATCGACGACCTGGGCGTTTGCCTTGACGTCCGCCTTCACAGCAGCCTTGGCATCCACCGCGGCGGCGGCGGCCGCATTGCCTCCCTTGCCAGCGCCCTTTGGCAGAAACGTCATCTTGATGTTGGCGCCAATAGCCGGCTTGTCGACGACGGCGGCATATTCCGTATAGTTGAACACACCACCGTTGGTCTCGACGCGCTTGCGCTGGACGATATCCATGGTTTGCACAGCACCGGCGGTGTGACCCTTATCGGTATGAGCATCGACAAGCCGCTGAACCGGAGGTCGGGCCCGTGTGGCCCGTTCCATCCCCGCGGCTCCGGCATGTCCGTGCGCCGCACGCGCGCCCATGACATCGGCCTCGCGCTCCAACCCCGCATCGTCGTTGATGACAATACCTTTCAGTTGCAGCGTCGGCTTCACCCGTCCCTGCATCTGCTGCACCACATGCCAAGCTTCGTGCGGTAGGTGCTTCTCCTGGCCCGGGGCGAGATGGATGTCCGTACCCTGCGCGTAGGCGTGCGCCTGCACCGCAGCGGGCTTCTGCGAATGGTAGTGGACACGCACGTCATCCATGGCGAAGCCAGACAAATGCTCGATCCCGACCTTGAGCCGGAATGGCAAGCCGCCGATGGCCTGCGCTCCCATGGACGAACCGACCGCGGCCCGAGACTCCATCGACGAGTACCCAACGTTCGTCCGTCTCACGAACTGCACGGGAGGGGGTTGCGGCGCCTTCGCCGGCTCCGCCGCCGATGTCGTTGCATTTGCGGGCGGAACAGCCCCGGCGCCCCCACCCGCCGCGATTGCCGACGGTACGACACTCTTCGCATCTCCACCGGCCGCATGCGACGCTGCGGCGAGAGCAACCGGCTGCGGTGCCAGCGGAATCATCACCGTGATGGCCTTGTTGAAGGCCGATACATCGGAATAGAACTTGAAGCTTGCGTGGTTCCAGTCCGCCTGAATCGCCCGCAGGTGCGCCTGCCCCATGATGGCGATCGACGGGCGGCCGCCAGCCAGGATCGCCTTCACCATATGTTCATCGCGCAGGGCATTGTACTTGTAGTGCGGCTCGTAGGTCGGCGAATGGCCTAGCTTGAGGTCTTGAAACAGCGGCTCAGTCGTCTTCGCATCATCCCATTGGCTCGGTTTGTTTCCACCGCCTGCCACGCTTTGCGGCTTGTCCGCCGCGACGTCGGCGAGAAGCATTTCCTTCACCGGATCGAGCTGTACGAGGAGCTTAACTACCGGTGAGAGATCTGTCCCCCCTGCCCGCAGCTGTTTTGCCTCATCAACGAGCTTTCCGATCAGATCCTTGGTGTGATCGCGAATCTTCTGCACACTTGCACCGTGAGCAAGCGCTGCATCGCCTTGATCTCCCAGGACAGCGGCGGTGTCGAAGTCCGCTTTCCTGTATCTGTTGAATGTCTCGGCCAGCCACGCCAGGGCGCTGACAAGCGTCCGGCGTTCCGGATCCAACTTCTTTTGAGCCTTCGCAACGAGATCAGAGACGTGAGCGATTGTATAGATCGCTCGCACCCTGATGTCTTCCAGCGGCTTTGCTTTCGGCACTTCCCTGGGGTCGGCCACCGGCCTCTTGAGGCTGGGTCCGGCCAATGGCGGAAATAGACTTTCGTACAGAATGGGGACCGCCGCCGCCCAATCGCCTTCGATCGATGCGACACGGCTTCTGTCATGTTGCTCACCGATGAGGTGGTGGTGAGCGCTCAAAATCTTGATGGGGCCTCTCAGGCCATGCTCCAGGCTGCGGCCGCCATCCCTGTTCGTGACATGGATTTCATTGCTGGTGAGCAGGCCATGCATCGGCTCACCAAACGACGCAGCAGCCGCGGTCCCGTCGAAAACCTGAGCGCCACTCCTGATCTTTCGTTGCACGACGGGGCGCGACGCGCTCGCACGGTGATCGAGTGTGCGCTGCAAGGATACGTGCGACCGCACGATGGCCCTGCCATCGAGCGCACTCTGCTGGGCCGTCAGCACATGGACCGGCGAGCTCCGGCTCGCCCCCGCGCCAGCGGCACCTTCGACGGGCGAGCGACTGTTGGAGACGGACAACGTAGCGACATGATGATCGTCTTCGCCCACGGTTTCCCGGCGCATTGGCGACGGCTCGGCCTTGGCATAGCCGCCCATCACAGGCCCTCCTCGGCGGTGGCCGGCATGGAAGCTGCTTCGGAGACAGCCTCGCACTCCGACAACAGTCGCTGAGCTGCATCGTTCCCGGGTTCATAGTCCAGGACTTTGCGCAGCACGGCCGCCGCGACGTCGTGTGCGCCCAACAGATGGTGGCACGCCGCGATGTTATACAGCGTGCCGGTGTCAATGCCGTAGATGGCCATCGATCGTTCGAAATAATCGAGTGCTCCGGTGTGGTCGTCGATGGCATAGAGCAGGGCGGCGATGCGGTTGGCGAGGTCGAGATCCTCGCCGAGCGGGAAATACATCTCCCAGACCCGCTCCACCGCCGCCATGACGTCCAGGCGCGCGCCGGCGTCCATGGCCGGTGCAAGCTCCAGCAGCCGCGGCAGGTAACGGCCGAACTGGTGGCTGTCGTACCGGCCGAGACGCAGATAGGCCAGGATATCGTCGACCGTCATGTCCGGGATGGTCTGACGCGCATGCTTGGTGATGCGATAGAAGCTGTCCGGGCCGAACTCCAGCACATGACGGCGATAGGCCGACTGCGTCTCACCATGCGCCGATGCGTCGTCGACCCACAACAGGCCGACGACGTCGATGCTGGCATGGTGATCGGCCGGCAGCAGCGCCAGCCCTCCCGCGTCGACACAGGCCTGAGCAAAAGCGTGATAGTTGACCGACAGCGAGAAGCTGCCATGCCGGACCAGCCCCGGTGGCCGAAGCCCTTCGAGCTCGGTGAGGCGATGATGGCCCTTGTCGGCGGACAGCAGCATCGCCCCGTGGGCTGAGAGGGCGGCAAGCGCGCGCACGCAACGCAACCCGACAGCGGGAAACAGGACATAAGCGTCGCGCAGCTGGCGCTGGTAGAACGAGATCAGCTGCTGCAGCCAGGGCTCGTCATACGGCTGCGCCGTAACGTCCTCGTCGTCAAAGTGCACCTGCAACTGGTCGATCAATTCGGCGAGGTCGAGCGCCCCTGGCTCGGTATCGACTGCGAGCGACACACGACACGCCTGGAGACGCCGATCCCTGAAGTGGAACAGATCCTGCGGAACGCTGTCGAACAGGTAGTTGGCGACGACCAGCAGCGGATGCGCAAGGCTCCCCGGCCCGCACACCTCGCCGCTGACCTGCAGGGCCAGCGTCCCGGGCACCGTCACATCGAAGGGCGCGAGATCGAGACGACCGTCAGCAAAGAACGGCTCGAAGCACGGATGGCTACGCCAGAATGCGAGGTTGGCGTCGGCGGCATCGGTCAGGACATAGCGAAAGGCCTGGGGCGGAACGCCAGCCTCCGCGCAAAGGCTCTCCAGCCGGCGCAGGAAATAGAAAGCGAACCGGCCGGAGCCGGCACCGAGCTCACAGATCGTCAGCGGCCCGGACTGCGGCGCGAGGCGCTGGCGGTCGCGCCAGAATGCCAGGGCCATCTCGGCGTAGGCGTTGGCGATGGTGGGATTGCTGGTGACATAATGCGGCACCTCGCCCTGGCGCCAGGCGTCGACGCCGCGTTCTGCAAAGTACCGCTGCTGCAACTGCCAGATCAGGGATTGGGAAAAGGGCGCGCGCTTCTCGAGCACGAACCATCCGGGCCTGCCCCGCTGCGGCATGACCGGCCCCTCAGCGGCCACACCAGTGTCCGCCTGCCGTCCGGTCGCCATCGGTTCGTCGATCTGCCGCGACTTCGCCTCCCGAGATCCGGTGGCGCCCGCATATCGTTCCGAGCTGAGCGAACGATAGCAGGTTCCCACGGGAACGAAATGTCGCCCCTGCAGCCTTCATCGCCCATGCACAGCAAAAGTATGAGCAGCGGCCCGCCCCTCTCGGTCGCTGGCGTCAGATCGGCCCGAGAATGCCGCGCGTTGCCTGGTCGAGCTCCTCGACATAACGGCGGCGGGCGAAGGATTCGGTGAGGAAACCGATCACCTTGCGGCTGCCGCCGGCCTCGACCACGGCGAGCACCTCCGCCTCCGCGGTATCGAAGATCTTCATCGCGGTCTTCACGTTCATCGCAGGCAGCAGCACGTCGTCGAAGTGCCTAGCAAGCTCGACCACCTGGATGTCGTCGGCGATGCTGTCGAGCTCGCCGGAGTACAGCTCCGGCAATGTCACAAGACCGCAATAATCCTTGGCGTCGTTGACCAGGATGATCGCCTGGCGCGATCCCAGCACGAACTCGCTGCGGCATTCGGCGATCGTCGCCGTGGGCGAGGTAGTCGCGACGTCGGTACGCATCATGCGTTCGACCGTCAGGTTGCGCAGCCAGCCGACATCATTGGCGCTGCGGATGGTCTCGCCGCGCAGGTGCAGGCGCCAGGTCGAGAACGAATGCCCGAACAGCGCGCGCACGCAGACGCTGGTGACGATGCAGGCCGCCAGCACCGCGGCGGTGACATCGATGCTGCGGGTCATTTCCAGCACGAGAAACGACATGGTGAGCGGTCCGCCGACGATCGCGACCCCGAGCGCGGCCATCCCGGCGAGCGAACTCGCCAGCGGATCGAGCGCGACGTCGAATATCGGCAGTTGCAGCACCATGGCGTAGAGCTTGCCGATCAGACTGCCGACGAACAGCGACGCGAAGAACAGACCGCCACGGAATCCGGACGCCAGCGAGATCAGGCAGGCGCAGAGCTTCAGCCCGATGATCATGGCGATCAGCCCCATCGCCATGTCGCGGTGGAGATCGAGCACCATGGCGCCGTGACCGGCGGCGAGCACCTGCGGCGTGATGATGGCGAGGCCCCCGATGCACAGGCCGCCGACCGCTGTCCGCAGCCAGAATGGCAGCCACGGGCGGTGGAATACGCGCTCGAACAGCACGGAGCTGCGCATCACCACGATGCCGATCGCCGCGACGATCAGTGCCAGCACGATCAGCGCCAGATACTGTTCACCCGTGACCATGCCGACCTGCGGTACATCGAGCGAATAGGGCGCGCCGCCAAGCCAGCGCGCGATCAACGACGCCGACAGCGACGCGGCGAGGATCGGGGCTGCGCTGCTGACCGAATAGACGCCGACGATCAGCTCGCAGGCATAGAACGCACCGGTGATCGGCGCACCAAAGGCGGCCGCGATCGCGCCGGCCGCGCCGCAGCCGACAATCAGCCGCAGGTCGTTACGCCGCAGGTTGAGGAAACGGCCGAGCAGCGAGGCCGCGCCCGCGCCGATCTGGGTGTAACCCGCCTCCAGCCCGACCGACGCGCCGCAGCCGTTGGAAATCAACGTCTGGCCGCTGACGACGACACTGTCGCGAATGGACAGGCGGCCGCCACGCAGCGCATTGGCCTCGATCGGATCAACCGCGCTGGAGATCTTCCAGCGCCGCCGCGACCATTCCATCACCCCGAGCAGCAGCCCGCCGCAGGTCGGCGCCAGCAGCGCGGCCCAGGGGGTGACGCGCTCATGGGCGCTGAGATGGACGTCAATGGGAATGCCGTAGATCAGTACATGAGCGATCTGGGCAATTTCGCTCATCAGCGTCACCACCGCGCCGGCGATGACACCGACCAGCAGCGCCAGGGGAATCAGGAAGAACTCGTTGCCGCGGAGCAGCGCACGGAGTGTCGTGGTCACCCCGCTCGCACCGACGTGGCTGATGAAACGGCCCACGCCCGGAAGCTTCAACACCTGCAATCCCCGAACCAGAACGATCAGACGGCTGGCGCGCCCCGATCGGTTCGGGACGCTTCCGCCAGCTTCATAGGTTCGAACGTCAGGCGCCGCAACCTCAATCGCCTCCGGCGCTGTCACCGTCGCCGCCAAGGTCAGTTGAGCGCCGCGGCACGGATCATGTCCGCAGCCTTCTCGCCGATCATGATGGTCGGTGCATTGGTGTTGCCGCCGATCAGCGTCGGCATGATCGAGGCGTCGGCGATGCGCAGCCCCTCGATGCCATGGACCCTGAGGCTGGGGTCGACCACCGCCAGCGGATCGTCGACTCCCATCTTGCAGGTTCCCACCGGATGGTAGACCGTGTCGACCCGGGAGCGCAGCACGGCGCGAATGTCGTCGTCCGAGCGCACATCCGCCGTGAACATGTCGGCGGTCTGCAGCGCCCGCAGCGCCGGGGTCTCAAGCAAGCGGCGGGTGGTCTTGAAGCCAGCCACCATGGCCTCCATGTCGGCCGCCTCGCCGAGAAAGTTCGGGTCGATCGCCGGCGGCTGGGTCGGATCGGCGCTCTGCAACCAGACGCTGCCACGGCTCTCCGGCCGCAACAGGCAGACGTGGCAAGAGAACCCGGCGCCCCAGCGCGGCTTGCGGCCATGGTCATCGACCATGGCCATGCAGAAATGCAGCTGGATATCGGGCACCGTGAGATCGGGCCGGGTCTTCAGGAATCCGCCGCATTCGGCGATATTGGACGTCATCGGCCCGCGCCGCTCACGGCGGTATTGCGCGATCCCGCTGAAGATGCGCTTGATTCCGGACCAGCTCAGCCCGGTGAAATTGGGATTGTCCGAAGAAAAGCCGAACACGAAGTCCGGATGGTCCTGCAGGTTCTGCCCGACGCCGGGCAGGTGATGCAGCACGGAAATGCCATGCTGACCGAGGGCCGCGGCATCGCCAATGCCGGACAGCATCAGAAGCTGCGGCGTCTGGAAGGCGCCAAGGCTCAGGATCACTTCGCGTCGGGCGCGCACAGTGCGGACCTCGTTGCCGCGGCGATACTCGACGCCGACGGCACGCTTACCCTCGAACAGCAGGCGGGTGGCGAGCGCGCCGGTCTCCACATGCAGGTTCTGGCGGCTCGCCATGAACGGATGAATGTAGCCGCGCGCGGCGCTCCAGCGCTCGCCGTTCTTCTGGGTGACCTGATAGATGCCGAGGCCTTCCTGCTCCTCGCCATTGAAATCTGGATTGATCCGGAACTGGGCTTCCCGCGCCGCCTGCAGATAGATGTCCTGCACCGGGTTGCCGCTGCGCAGGCCGCCGACATGGAGCGGGCCGCCTTTGCCATGAAGAGCGCCGTCGAGTTCCTCGTTGTCCTCCGAACGCTTGAAGTAGGGCAGCACATCGGCATAGGACCAGCCGGTGTTACCGAGCGCCGCCCAGTGGTCGTAATCGGTGCGGTGCCCACGGATGTAGACCATCGCGTTGATCGCCGAGGAGCCGCCGAGCCCGCGCCCTCGCGGCTGATAGCCGATACGACCGCCGAGCCCGCGCTGCGGCACGGTTTCGAACCCCCAGTTGTTGACCTTGCCGGACACCATCAGGATCAACGCACCGGGCGTCGTCACCACCCAGTTGTCGTTGCGCCCGCCGGCCTCCAGCAATGCCACCGTCACATCCGGCGCTTCCGACAGACGGCTCGCCACTGCGCAGCCACCCGAGCCGCCGCCCACCACGATATAGTCATAGGTTTCCGTCACGTTGCCCTCCCCTTTGAGGCAGTGTCGCGCTCTATCGGCGCATGGTCAGGACATCAGCCGCAACAGCTTCTGCAGCCGCGCAATCTTGGCGCCATAAGGCGGATAGAGATCGGCAAACCGGTTCAGCGGCGAACGGTAGAACACCGGCTTCAGCTTGCTCAGCGAGTTGAACCCCCATTCGCCGTGATAGGCGCCGCAACCGGACGCGCCGACGCCGCCCATGGGCTGGTTTGCCTGAGTGAAGTGGAACAGGCAGTCGTTGACGGTGACGCCGCCGGACACAGTGCGCACCAGCACTGCATCGCGCGCCGCGACATCCTCGCCGAACCAGTAGAGCGCGAGCGGACGCTCGCGCGCATTGATCCAGGCGATCGGCTCGGCGCGATCGCGATAGCCCAGCACCGGCAGTACCGGACCGAAGATCTCCTCCTGCAGAATCGCCATGTCGGGCGTCACGCCGGTCACAACCGTCGGCGGAAACTTGCGCCGCGATTTCCAGGCGGCATCCGCCGGATCGCCCGGCCGCAGCGCCTGCGCGCCGTGTGCGACAGCGTCCGCAACCACCCCCTCCAACCGGGCATAGTGACGGTCCGAGATGATCGAGGTGTAGTCGGGATTGGCCGGATCCGCGCCATACATCGCGGTCATCGCCGCCTGCAGGCGGCCAGCGAAATCGGACACCGCCCCCTCCGGCACGAAGACATAGTCCGGTGCGATGCAGGTCTGGCCGGCGTTGAGCAGCTTGCCATAGGCGATCCGGGCCGCCGCCTGGGCGAGATCCGCCGAGGGGTCGACGATGGCGGGCGATTTGCCGCCGAGCTCCAGCGTCACCGGGGTGAGATTGCGGCCGGCGGCTGCGGCGACCAGCCGCCCGACCCGTGTTGAACCGGTGAAGATCAGATGATCGAACGGCAGTGTGGCAAAGGCTTCCGCGATGTGGTCGGTGATGCCGGTCACCGCCACCTCCGCCGGATCGAAACGGCTTGCGATAAGCTCCTGTAGCAGCGCCGCGAACCGCGGCACCAGTTCGCTCGGCTTGATCATCACCCGGTTGCCGGCGGCTAGCGCCGCCACCGCCGGTGCCAGCGTCAGTTGCAGCGGATAATTCCACGGCGCGATGATGCCGACCACCCCGAGCGGCTGCGGCAGCAGCTTGTTGCTGCCAGGCAGGAACTGAAGCTGGGTGCGGACGCGCCGCGGCGCCATCCACGCCTTGAGATGTTTCGCCGCATGACGGATCTCGCCGCGCACGAACATGGTCTCTGCGATCAGCGTCTCGGTCGGCGAGCGGTGGCCGAAATCGGCGGAGATCGCGGCCGCGAACCGCGCCTCGTTGTTGCTGACCAGAGCGCGCAGCCGAGCCAGGCGATCAAGGCGCTCGGCGAGCGAGGGCGGCGGCGCGGTGCGGGAAAGCTCAAACTGGTGGCGGAACAGACTGTCCAATTCGGGCGTCTTCGGCTGGGTGAGCGGCTGATCCATGTCGGTCTCCGGTTCGGGGAGGACGTGTTGGTTCGCTGGCTAGCCCTTGGCGACGGCGGATGAAGCTCCGAGCTCCAGCCGGCCGATCGCATGCTCGGGCCGAATGAAGATCATACCAATGATCCCGCCGGCAAGCATCACAAGACCGCAGACCACGAAGCCTCGATTGAAACCGTCCAGCGGCGTTGCCGCATTCTCGACCAGGCTGCCCATGATATAGGGGGCCAGCAGACCAGCCATTGTGCCGATGGCGTTGCCGATCGCGAGCAGCGCGCCGCGCTGGCCTGCCGGCGTGATCTCGCTGACCACCGCATGGGCAATCACATAGATGACCGAGGGCAGCGACATGCCGAGCATCCCGACAACCACTTTCATCGGGATGTCGGTGATGACCGGCAGCGCCGCCATCGCCAGGCCCCCAATCGCCACACACGCGCCGCCGAGGCAGCCACGGGCCATGCGGCTCGATACGCCGCGCGCCATCAGCCGCTGCGAGTACCAGCCGAGGGCAATGACGATGACGACGCCGAGCCCCGATGTCAGCGCCGTGAGCCATCCGGCGCTACCTTGCGCGAAGCCGAGCCCTTTGACGAAATAGGCCGCCTGCCACGACAAGCTCAGCGACAACGCCCAGTAGGCGCCGAAAAACGCGCACCAGCTGGCGACAATGGTGGGATTGAGCAGCAACTGGGCATAGGGGAGATGCTCACCCGCCCCCTGCGCAGTGACCGCCTCGATCAACCGTCCTTCACGACCGAGCAGCGCCCACGCCGCGCACCACACCAACCCGGCAATGCCGAGCGCAGCGAAGGCGGCGTGCCAGGACCAGCGCACGATGATCAGATTGAGCAGCGGCAGCGCGACCATGATGCCAATGCCGGCGCCCTGCGCGATGATCGCGGTCGGCAGGGTCCGCAATTCGTTGGGAAACCACTTGTAGGTGGCGTGCAGCGCCACCGGATAAGCCGGCCCTTCACCCGCGCCGAGCACGACACGGCAGGCGACCAGCGTGCCGAAGCTCACCGTGCCGATCATCGGAAATTGCGCCAGCGCCCAGACCAGGCTCATCGCCAGCAGCACCCAGCGGGTCTGGATGTGATTGCAGATGAAGCCGACGACCACCGACGACAGCGCAAACAGCAGGAAGAAGCTCGAGCCGACCAGCCCGAACTGGCTCGGCGTGAGGTGCAGTTCCTCCATGATCGGCACGCCGGCAAGACCGATGATCGCCTTGTCCGCAAAATTGATCAGCATGAAGAAGAACAGCAGTCCGACGACCAGCCAGCCGCCCGGTTCGATTCTCCGCCCGTCCATCGTCTCGCTCCCGTCGTATCATTGATGTCGCTGATGTCGTCGTTCCGCTCTGATGGCGGATTATTTTCGACGCAGTGACCGCGCTGCCGCCTTCCTGGCCGGCGGCGCCCTGGTGGCTGGCGCCGCCTGGGCAGCGGCGGCGAGCTGCAGATAGAGACAATCACCGAGACGCTCCGCCATCTCGGCATCAGCGATACTCAGCGGTCCGGGATCGTTAAGCACGGCATTGACCAGTGTGCCGAACACCACCTGGAATCCGAAGCCGATAGCCCGGGTTTTCGCGGCCTTCCGATCGCGGCCCATGGCGCGCAGCAGCAGCGGCGTCGCATGGGTCACCGTGCGCCGCCCCAGCTCCTTGAAGCGAGTCCAGCGCGTCGGACGGGTGTCACCGTGCTGCAGCGCCGCACGCACCACGCCTTCATGGTTGCGCATCCAGGCAGCGATCTCGCGCACCAGCGCACGACAGACGGCATCGAGCTCGGCCTCATTCAGCACCGCATCCTGGATGCGCCCGAGATTGGCCTCGCTGTCGCGCGCGGCCAGCTCCAGCAATGCATTGAAATAAACCTCCTTGCTCTCGAAGCGGCTGTAGAACGCACCGACCGTGACATCCACGGCAGCGCACAGCGCCTCGATGGATAGCTCGTCCAGGCTGTGGCGACGCAGCATATCCTCGCCAGCCCGCAACAGCGCCGCGGTGGTCTCACGGCTGCGCTTCTGGCGCGACGGCGTCACGCCGGGCAGATCATCGAGATCGGAAAACTGGAAGCTCATGGCCATTGCGTCCGGACTTGAATAATCATAATGATAATTCCAATTATCTTTTTGGCAAGGACCTCGTTGAGGGGCCGGACCGACCAGCCGGCGGAGCAACCGCCGCAGCGCCGAAAGGGAGCGACACCATGACCAGCAACCACCGTGCCGCGTTCGGCGGCAGAATTGGAACCACGATCGCCGACTCCCGGCCGTGGTGGCCGGCGGAGGCCAAGCCGAAGCCCGGCTCTCCCAACATCCTGGTGGTGCTGTTCGACGACGTCGGCTTTTCCGACTTCGGCTGCTACGGCTCGCCGATCCGCACCCCGACCATCGACCGCCTTGCCGCGGAGGGCCTGCGCTACAGCGGCTTCCACACCACCGCGATGTGCTCGACCACCCGCGCGGCGCTCTTGACCGGGCGCAACCATCATTCCGTCGGCGTCGGCTGCCTCGCCAACTTCGACAGCGGCTATCCCGGCTACCGCGGCAAGATCGCCCGCGAGGCCGGCACGCTCGCCGAAATGCTGAAACCGCACGGCTATCGCAGCTACATGGTCGGCAAATGGCATGTCACGCCGCTGACAGAGAGCGGCGCGACCGGACCGTTCGACGGCTGGCCGCTCGGCCGCGGCTTCGACCGCTTCTATGGCTTTCTCGATGCCGAGACCGACCAATACGCACCGGAGCTGGTCAGCGACAATTCACAGATCGACCCGCCGGGTACCCACGCCAGCGGCTACCACCTGACCGCCGACCTCGTCGACCAGTCGATCCGCTTCATCGCCGACCATCTCGCCGACCGCCCCGACCTGCCCTGGCTGACCTGGCTCGCGTTCGGTGCCTGCCATGCGCCACACCAGGCCCCAACTGAGCTGATCAAGGGCTACGACGCGCTGTTCGACCACGGCTGGGATGCCGAGCGCGCACAGCGGCTCGCACGGCAGAAGGCGATGGGCCTCGTCCCGCACGCCACCAAGATGCCGCCGCGCAATGACGGCGTACAGCCCTGGACCGCGCACAGCCCCGACGAACAGAAGGTCTTCACTCGCCTGCAATCAGCCTTCGCCGGCATGCTGGACCATGCCGACCAGCACCTCGCGCGCCTGATCGCCTTTCTCGACAGCGCGGGCGTGCGCGACAACACCGTGATCCTGGTGCTGTCCGACAACGGCGCCAGCCAGGAAGGTGGCTCGCTCGGCATGGTCAATGCCATGGGCCCCTATAACTTTCGTCCTGAGCCGATGCCGGAGAAGCTCGCGCGGCTCGACGACATCGGCGGGCCGGACACCCATTCCAACTTCCCGCATGGCTGGGCCATGGCGTCGAACACGCCGCTACGCCGCTACAAGCAGAACACCCATGGTGGCGGCATCCGCGATCCGCTGGTGATCTCTTGGCCGGCGAAGATTCCGGCGCGCGGCGAACTGCGCCACCAGTTCATCCATGCCTGCGACCTGACGCCGACCCTGCTGGAGCTGATCGGCGTCGAATCGCCAACGGAGATCGCCGGCTGCCCGCAGATGCCGCTCGAAGGCGAGAGCTTCGCCCGTAGCCTGACCGATCCCACCGCGCCACCGCGCAAGCGCCCGCAATATTTCGAAATGTTCGGCCATCGCGGGCTGTGGCAGGACGGCTGGAAGGCAGTCGCCTACCATCCCCCGGGCACGCCGTTCGACGGCGACAAATGGGAATTGTTTCATCTCGACCACGACTTCTCCGAAGTCGATGACCTCGCGGCAGCCGAACCCGAGCGCCTCGCCACCATGGTCAAGGCGTGGTGGAGCGAAGCGGAGAAGCACAATGTCCTGCCGCTGGACGATCGGTTCGGCTTGCGCTTCGCCGAGAACGCGGCACGGTTTCATGGCGCCCGGCATCACTTCACCTTCCATGCGGGCATGGGGCATGTACCGACCGATGTCGCGCCCGATGTGCGCAGCCGCAGCTACACCATCGAGGCCGACGTCGAGCTTGACGCGGCCGGCTGCGAGGGCGTGCTGATCTCGCACGGCGACGCCACCTCGGGCTACAGCCTCTACGTCAGGAACAACCGCCTGGTGCACGATCTCAACATCGGCGGCACCCACCACATCCTGATCTCCGATCGCGATGTGCCGCCGGCCGCACGCCGGCTTGGCGTCCGGGTCGAGCGGCTGACCCGCGAGCCGCTCGGCAAGACCGGCCTCGTCATGGGGCTGAGCCAGTACACGCTACTGATCGATGGAGAGGCAGCAGGGTCGCTGCAGACCCGCCTCGGCTTCTTCAACCTGATCTCATGGTCGGGCCTCGACATCGGCCGCGACCGCGGCAGCCCGGTGTCGCACTACGACGCGCCGTTCGCATTCACCGGCACACTGCTGCGGGTCGATGTCACCATGCATCCCGACCAGGCGCTCGACGGCGACGGCGTCGGCGCTGCGCAGATGGCCCGGCAATGAACGCCCCACCTTCCCACCCCCACGGAGAACGCCCGATGTCCCGCAAGAGCGCCGAACCGACGGTGAAGGCCCACAACGCCTCCGTCCTCACCGAGCTGCCGTTCGCCGATCGCCAGGATTTCACCGATGCAGAACGGGGCTTCCTCGGCACCCTGCCGGACGCCACCATCAGCAATGACGCCGGGCGCGTGGTCTGGAGCATGACCGACTACGCCTTTCTCGCCGATGATGCCGCGCCGGAGACGGTCAATCCCAGCCTGTGGCGGCAATCACAGCTCAATTGCCGCCACGGCCTGTTCGAGGTTGTGCCCGGGATCTACCAGATCCGCGGCTTCGACATCTCCAACATGACGCTGATCGAGGGTGAGCACGGCGTCATCATCATCGACCCGCTGGTGTCGATCGAGCCCGCCCGCGCCGGGCTCGCGCTCTACCGCCAGCATCGTGGCAACCGCCCGGTCATGGCCGTGCTCTACACCCACTCGCACACCGATCACTGGGGCGGCGTGAAGGGCGTGGTCAGCGAAGAGGACGTCGCGAGCGGCCGGGTGCCGGTGATCGCGCCGGAAGGCTTCGTCGAGGCGATCGCCCAGGAGAACGTGCTCGCCGGCAACGCCATGGTGCGGCGCGCGCAGTATCAGTTCGGCCCGCTTCTGCCCAAGGGGCCACAAGGCCAGGTCGACGCCGGCCTCGGCAAGGTGCTGTCGAACGGCACCGTGACGCTGATCGCGCCGACCGACCTGATCCGCCGGGATCACGAGCGGCGCACCATCGACGGCGTCGAGATCATTTTCCTGATGGCGCCCGACAGCGAGGCGCCGGCCGAGATGCACATGTTCTATCCGGCGTTCAGATGCCTCAACATGGCGGAGAACGCGGTGCACAATTTCCACAATCTGCTGCCGTTCCGCGGCGCCGAGGTGCGGGATTCGCGGGCCTGGGCGCGCTACATCGATATCGCGCTCGCAAACTTCGGCGAGCAGGCCGACGTGCTGATCGGCCAGCACCACTGGCCGGTGTGGGGCGGCGAGCGCCTGCGCACCTATTTGAGCAAGCAGCGCGATCTCTACAAATACGTCCACGACCAGACACTGCGGCTGATCAATCTCGGCCATACCCCAAACGAGATCGCCGAATTGCTGGAGCTGCCCGACAGCCTCGCGCACGAGTGGCATGCCCGCGGCTACTACGGCACGGTCCGGCACAACGCCAAGGCGATCTACCAGAAGTATCTTGGCTGGTACGATGGCAACCCGGCCCATCTCGACCCGCTGCCGCCGACGGCGGCCGCGAAGAAATTCGTCGCCTATATGGGCGGCTTCGATGCCGTGCTGGAGAAGGCGCGTGCTGACTTTGCGAAGGGCGAATATCGCTGGGTCGCGGAAGTCGCCAATCACCTCGTCTTTGCCGATCCGACCCACCAGGAAGCACGCAACCTCGCTGCTGACGCCTATGAGCAGCTCGGCTATCTCGCCGAGGCCGCGACCTGGCGCAACTCCTACCTGTTCGCCGCGCACGAACTGCGCCACGGGCCGCCGAAGCTCGCAGGCCGCAGCGGCATTCCCGCCGATGCGCTCGCGGCGCTGCCGCTCGATACCTTCTTCGACCTGCTTGCTGTTCGCCTCAACGGTGCCAAGGCCGAGGGCAAGCGCATGGTGCTGAACTGGGTGTTCACCGACGTCGACGAGATCATCGCGCTGAACCTGGAAAACGCGGCGCTGACACATCGGATCGGGCAGCGCGCCGTACATGCCGACGCGACGCTCACGCTCACACGCAAGACACTGAACGCGATCATGCTGCAGCAGACGACATTTCCCGAGGCCGTCGCCTCCGGCAAAGTGATCATCGACGGCGCCCCTGCTCGCCTCGTGGAATTGCTGGGGATGTTCGACAGCTTCAGCCCGTCTTTCGCGATCGTGGAACCGAGGGCGGTATGATCCGGAGGTCAGGGCTGCGGATATTTCCGCAGCCGGATCAATGACCTCACCGCTTTCGCCGACCGCCGCCTGTCGCGCCTGTTCAACCCGTCGTTTAGCAGGCGCGAACGTTCCACTGGTGGAACACTATATATTTTTAACGAACACTCGCGAGGTCTGGACAAAATTCAATTGTTCAACAAGATCGGTATCGAGCTGCCGCTCGTGATCGCGAATGATCACGGGCAGCTCAATGAGGTGCCGACACAACATCAATCTGAACATCGAGAGGATACGCTGGTCCTGATGACACGCAAAACTGGAGCGTACGACGTCGAGATTGGCCAAAGGATCCGTGCACAGCGACTGTCTCGCGGCATGTCGCAGGAGGATCTCGCCGAGCGACTTGGGATCACTTTCCAGCAAGTTCAGAAATACGAAAAGGGTGGAAATCGCGTCACCGCTGCGCGGCTTCGCGAAATCGCAAACGCCCTGAAACTTCCCATCGTGTCATTCTATGGGCACGACAGCTATGCGAGCGACAACGGCTCGCGCAAGAACGGGGAAGCATCTGATCTTCACGTGCAGGAATTCATCACCAGCACACGCGCGATCAATCTGCTGAAACACTTCGCGCAGATCAAGGACCCGAGCGTGCAGAACATGGTGGTGTTCCTGTGTGAACAGCTGGCCGAGAAGCAGGCGGACGACTGAGGCCACGCCCCTGACACTGTGAGGCGGACCGCGAGGCCCGCCTCACCTACTGGATCTTGACAATCATCGCGCCGAGCACAGCAAGGCCGATCGCGACCCACTGCCGCGGACGAATACGCTCGCGCAGCACGACGAACGCCAGCAGTCCGCCGAACAGGATGCTGGTCTCGCGTACCGGCGCCACCAGGCCGACCGGCCCGCGGGTATAAGCCCACAGCGCCAGGAAGTAGGACGCCATCAGCAGCGCCGCGCCAATGGTGCAGGGCCGCCAGTTTCGCCTGAGGATCGCAACCGGCGCGCGCTTCTCGAACAGGGACACCGCGAGCAGGCCGGCCGTCGACAGCAGCGAGCTGGCCGCCCCATATTGCACGATCGCCAGGACGTGCCCTCCGGCCACCCGCGCGCCCTTGATGTCGCAGGCATACGCCACCGAGACCACCAATCCCGCAAGCCCTGCCAGCATGAAGCCGGACATATGACCCGCGCTCTGGCCACGCCCGGGCCAGCCGAACAGCACCAGACTGATCACCACCAGCGCCATGCCCAGAAGGCGCAGCGTTGTCGCACTTTCTCCAAAAAACAACGTCCCGAGCACGAACAGCATCGGCGGGATGATCGCGCGCACGACCGAATAGGTCATGCTGAGGGGCGCGCGATCATAGGCGGCCATCAGCGCCCGGGAATAGGCGACATTGCAGACCGCGGCCGCCGCCAACCATGGCCAGGCCGCAGATGCCGGCAGCCCGATGAACGGGACAGCCACCAGAAAAACCGACGCCGTGACCAGCAGCGTGCCGAGCACAGCCTCGCTCGGCACCTGCTGCCGTTTGGCGAGCACATTCCAGCCTGCATTCAATGCCGCGCTGACCAGCGCGGCCAGAAAAACCGCCCATGACACGAGATAGCCCCCGAATCCTAGTGTCCCGCTTCGCAAGCTCGTTGAATTCTCGCCGGACTCTGTACGAACTTGCGAAGCGATCGGGACACTAGCAACTTTAAGCTTCTAGTGTGCATTATGATCGCGAAGTTCGTAAATGAGCTCGCCGCACAATCACACGAACTTCGCGATCAGCACGCCAGAGGGATATTAAATCGTGATCAGTGGCCGGGTTTCAACGGGTCATTTGCCGAGCGACGCCCCCGGACGCCGCGCATACAGGTGACCGTTGAGCCGGGGCTTCGGCTGCGCCTTGCGCCGACGCGCGCCCCCGAACGCGGGCCGATTGATCGGTACGCCCCGCAGCCGCTTCATCTCGCCTTCAATCCCCTTACAGAAGGCCTCGAACTCCTGTTCGTCGATGCCGTAGTGACGCGTCAGAAGCTCGATGCGCGCCATATCGAGCAGACGGGCTACGAGGTCGTGAGACTGGCTCCTCGCCACCTCGATATTGCGGGTGAGATCGCCGATCATCCGCGCGACGATCGCTGTGCTGTTGTCATCCATTGGTCGGGGCCAATCCATTGCGACGTTCATGAGATTTGAGGGCAAGCGTATTCTGGATCCAGTCAGCCGTATTGCTGACGGCGCCATACAGCCCGATGATGTTGGCCAGCATCGCATGCACTTCATGCTCCGCCTTGTCGCCGATCGCGTGGCTCGCAGACGCATCGGCGAGAAAAATGAAATCGATGCTGCGGTGAAAGGCGTCGACGGCGGAAGACAGGCAGGCGCCCTCACCCGAAAAGCCCGCGAGGATGATCGGGCCGCCCGCATTGGCCATCACATCGGCGAAATGCGGGCTCGAGAAGCACGATGGCCGGTCACGCTCGAACACCATGTCCGAGCCGTGCGGCGAGAAATCATCGATCCAGCGATAGTAGGGCGTGGCGGCATTGAAGAAGGTCGACCGCCCCGACCAGCGCACGAACGCGACGGGAAAGCCCATGCGCCGCGCATGATCGAGGGCGCTGCGGCAATTGCGCAGCGCGCCTCCATTGTCCTTGATCGCCAGCATGCGCGAACCGCTGACGTACTCCTGTTGCATGTCCATCAACACCAGTGTCGGCGCAGCGCGGGGGGCAAAGAAACTCCGGATATCGACAATCGAACTCATGGGACAAAACTCATGGGACAAAACTCTTGGGGCATAAACTCATGGGGCAACTCATGGGGCAACTCATGGGGAATGCGTGTCCACGGAGGGCCGGGTGACGCCGCGCGTGCGCGACTGCTCCAGAATTCCAGGTTCGTGCCACTTGCCTTCGGCGCGCAGCACACGGAACGGATCATCACCGATCGCCACGGCCTCCGGGTGGCGTTCGATGTCGACGGTCATCTCGACATAGTCGAAGTCGGAGAAGACGAACTCGGGGGCATCCTGCAGCGGCTTGAAGCCGAAGCGGCTCCAGAAATTGGTCAGCCGCTTCTGGGCATGACCATACAGCCGCCGATAGCCTTTCATCCGGCACAGCTCGATTCCCCCCTTCACCAGCTTGAAGGCCAGGCGCGTCGAGCGGAATTCGTGGCGAACCGCCAGGCGTTCGATCTTGGCGAAGTCAGCGAAGTGGCGAATGCGCAGGCAGCCTGCCGGCTCGTCGCCGACGTAGCCGATCAGATGGGTGGCCGCGAAATCGTTGCCGTCGAACTCCTCGATATACGGGCAGTTCTGCTCGGCGATATAGACCGCGCTGCGGATCGCAATCACCCGCATCAGGTCCTCGATCGAGCGGGCCACCGAGACCGACAGGGCCCGCGGCTTCGGCTTCGCAGTAAGGGTGTCGTAGGCCGGCAGATCTGCCTCGGCCGCCGGAGCACGGCGGAACACGTGGAGGTGCAGGGCGGTCACGCCACCCACGCAAGGGCCGCGGCGGAACCCCATGCTTTCCACGAAACGAATCGCCGGAAGATTGATCGAGCGGGTGTAGAGGTCCGCGTCACGGTAGAGTGGTGTCCACACCTTCTGGAATGCCAGTGGAACTCCGGCCGCCAGCGCGCCCTTGGCATGACACGCCCACACATAGATGCCAGCCGGCTTCTCGTTCTGGCTGGTCACCAGACGCAGGTCCGGATCCGCCGCGTTGAAAGTTCCTGCGATCAGCTGCCGGACTCCCTCGTCCGTCAGGGGCAGAAAGGCAAGCAGTCCCTCGCCTTTAGGGTCAGCCGCGTCGAAATGGTCGCGGCGAGCGATGGCCCACAGGCAGTCCGGATTGTGGGATACCACCCGCTTGACCACATCGGAACCGGTCAGGCCCGGAATATCGGCTGCCGCCCGGGCGACCAGGGTGTCGATGTCGCTGCCGCCGGGCGTGAATACGACCAGCCGACGGGCAAGCCGCAGGGTTTCAAGGTCCTGAAGGGGGTACTGAACCGGCCGCGGTTCCATTGCCATCAACCGAACCGCCGCAGTCACTCGCAGGTCGTGGGCTGTCATTGTCGCCATCCCCAGTTGTCGGCTTCGCAATTGTTTGCGAAGATATTTCCCAATGCGGGGGAGTGTATGCAGTCAAATCAGCAACGGCGTGTTCCGCCCGAAGAACACAACGAGCCTCCTCGGAAAATGTCTCCCGACTGGGAGAGCATCCGCTGGTTCCTGGAGGTCGCGCGACACGGCAGCTTCCGCGCCGCTGCCGAGCACGCCAACATCTCCATCAATCTGCTGCGCCGACGCATCATGGATCTCGAGCACGCGCTCGGGTTGAAGCTGCTGACGCGGCATGTGACCGGTGTGCAGGTGACACCGGAGGGCCGACCGCTACTCGCGGTTGCAGCGCAGATGGAAGCCGCTGCCTTCGGCTTCACGCGTGCCGGCCAGCGCAGCAAGCCGATTGAGGGCCGCGTGCGCCTCACCGTCACCGAAGGTCTCGGCACGTTCTGGGTGGTGCCGCGCCTCGTCGAGCTGCAGCGTGCCTATCCGAAACTCCTGGTCGATCTCAACTGCGCGATGCGGTCCGCCGACGTGCTGCGGCTGGAGGCCGACGCGGCAATCCAGCTCGAACGGCCGACCTCCCCCGACCTGAAGATGGTGCGTCTCGGACGCCTGCACATCTCGCTGTTCGCGTCCCGCTCCTATGTTGACACCTATGGCTGCCCGACCTCGCACGAGGAGTTGCTCAAGCACCGCATGGTGTTTCATATGGCCGACCAGACCCGTGGCCAGCACTATTACGACCAGCTCTTTCCCGGTGTGTCGCAGGTCGGCTTCGTGTCGATGATCAACAATGTCTCGAGCGCCCACTACTGGGCGATCGCCAAGGGCGCCGGAATCGGCTGGCTGCCGACCTACGCGATGGCGATCGGCGCGCGCGTCATTCCGGTGAACATCAACCATGTCTTCCCCTACGACATTTGGCTGACCTACCATCCGGAAGCTGCCCAGATCCCGCGCGTCCGCAAGCTGCTGGATTGGGTCGTCGCCGCGTTCGACCCGCGCGAATTCCCCTGGTTCCGCGACGAATTCATCCACCCCGAAGAACTCACCAAGCACTACAATGGCGCGCCGCTGGTCAACATGTTCGAAGGCTTCCTGACCACTCCGGGAGCAGGGCTCACCGCCGCGGCCGGACGCTGACGGAAACCCATCCTTCCGCGTGCGGCGATACACACGACCTGATCTGACAGGCAGGATCGCGCACGGCAGAAGGGCATCGGGCAGAGCTCTGCCCGATGCGCCCTGGCGCTGGATCAGGTTGACACGGGATCAGGTCTTGCGCCGCTTGGTCGCCTGGCCGATCACCCGCGGCTTGGAAAAATCGGCTTCCGCCTCCAGCTCACCGTCCGGATTGGTCACGGCGCTGACGAATGCATCCTTCCATTCGCCGAGCATCTCGTCGCGATCCGGCCAGGCGTCCATGGTCTCCTCGTCGCGGTACATGGCGAACGGCCGCAGCGTGCTTTCGTAGAAATCGACCTGGGAATGCTGGCGATACTGGCGCGGTTCATAGCGATTCCAGTGCAGGGTCTGCGCCAGCGGCCGGCGGTAGCGCCGGTTCTGGTCCGCGGCGGGAACGCCGATCGGAATGGTGCCGTAAGCCTTCATCCAGGCCGGATAGCCCAACAGTGCCGCGAGCTCGCGGTTGGTCTCATCCTCACCGCCACCGGACAGCCAGGCCGAGGTCAGCCCCTCGGCGGCGACGCCGAGCTGGATGTTCTGGATCGCAGCCCCGAGCGAGCACAGGAAGATCGCCTCGTTGTTGTCGCGGTATTCGGCATCGAACTCCGGCGTCGTTGCCTGCGGGAAGCAGGCCTTCCAGCGCGGATCGCCCAGCACCAGGACGATGGCCACCGTGTTGGCGAGATAGGTCTTCTTCACCGCCGGGAAGCCCTTGGCGTGGTCGACGAGACGCTGCGCCTGGCGCAGGAACACCGCCGTCACGGCATCGCGCATCGCGGGCTCGTCGACAACGATGAAGTCCCAGCACTGCACGTTGGCGCCGGACGGCGCCCAGCGCCCGCAATCGACGATCCGCTGCAGCACATCACGGCCAACGCTGCGGCCGGCTTCAAACTTGCGAACACTGCGGCGGCGGCGAATGACATCCTGGAACAGGGGCTCGGTCATGGCGACGATGATCCTCGACTTGAAACCTCGAATGCCGCTACTCTAGGAACAAAGCATGATGACCGCATTCCTCAGACCTGAGGAAGAGCGGCCGCAGCGGCCTCCGCGACCGGCGGTGCCGCGATCGACAGGGAGAGCGCCGGACATGAGCAGCATCCAGGCCTTTACGCCCGCCGCGGGCACAGTCGACATTCCCGCCGACGCCATGGCCGCGCTGCTGCGCGACGCCGGTACACCGCGCTTCATCGAGTCGCTGCTCGTGTTCTGCCGCCATAGCATCGGCGCCGACTTCGTCTCGGTGTTCGCGCGCGCCGGCAACGGCGGGCCACACCTCGTCGGCACCGCGACGACCACATGCGCCGCCAACACACGCCGCGCCGCCGAAGGCTACATGCAGCACTACGCCAGCGACGTGAATTTCGCCTTGATGACCCGCGCCGACGATCGTTCCTATCTGACCTATCAGACGGCCGCCGACATCACATCGGCCGGATATCGACGCGCCTGCTACGACCGCACTGGCATCGCCGACCGCCTGTCCTATGTCCGCGCGGATCGTGGTGACGCGCTCTCGATCAGCGTCTATCGCAGCCGCAAGAGCGGCCGCTTCTCCGAGCGCGAATGCGATCGCACATCGGCGATGATGCCGATCCTGGTGGCCGTGGTCGACCGGCATACGACCAGCGATCGCGCGCGTGGCCGCGGCTCGATCGAGGCTTTCGAGCGGGAGCTGGCACGCCGCCATCCGGGACTGACCGCACGCGAGCGCGAGGTCGCCGCCCGCGTCAAGGCGGGCCTGTCGGCGCGGCAGATCGGTCTCGATCTCGGCATCTCCGAGACCACCGTCATCTCCCATCGCAAGAACGCCTATGCCCGCATGGGCGTGACCAGCTTGCGCGAGCTGCTGCAGCACTGAGCCTGCGGCGGTCAATTCCCGGGGGTGTCGTCCGGGCACAGCGCGCAACCAGCGAACGACGGGCGTCATTTCAATACGGCAACGCTGACACCAAAGGAAAATGCCTCCGGCAGGGCATTGCCGGAGGCATTCGGAGATTTACATTACGCGAACGTTAAGACTCCTCTCTTGTGGTAGATGCTTAGAAGCTCCGCAGGATCTGAACCGAACCGTTGAACAGGTTCTGGTTCTTCATCTCGAGGGTGCCAGCGGCAACGCCCGGGATGCCGCCACCGATGGTGTAGAGGCCGCTCTGGTTCTGGATCAGGCGGCTGTAAACGAACTCAGCCGACAGAGTCAGGTTCTGAACGGGGGTCCAGGCCGTACGCGTACCAACCTGAGCAACCGCGAAGTTGAAGTTGCCGGTGTTGGTGCCGTTGAACGAGCCCAAGCCGCCGAAGCCCGTACCATTCGCCGCCGCGAGCAGGGCTGCATTGCCAGCCGAACCGTAGGTGATCGAGGTGTACGAACCGAACAGCGAGGTGCGCCACGCCGGGGTCCAGTAGTGCTCGTAGTAGGCGCTCACTTCCCAGGCCGAGCTCAGGTCGATGCTCGAACCGGTGGTGTAGACGCCATCAAGCACATAGCCGAACGCCATGCTGCCCGCGGTACCGGCACCGGCGCCGAGCTTGGCGAAGCGACCGCCGCCGGCGGTGTCCACGGTGCCGCCCCAGACGTACTTGGCAGCGCCCTTGGCGTAGCTCGCCTCGACCTTCAAGCTGTCGCCCACGCCGGTCGGCAGGTTCTTCAGCTCGAAAGCGCCGGTGACGGCGTAGCCCCAGGTCGAGCTCGGCTTGCCCGAGTCGCTGATGCCAGCGCTGTAGTAGGTGCCATGAACCTCATGCGCAGCGGCGCCGACATGCAGCGAGCCCCAGGCCTGGTCGAGGCGAACGTTGGCAACGATGTCCGGAACGTGGTCGCCGCTCTGGGTATTGCCGGTGAAGTTGTTCGGGGACACGCCGTAGGCCGAGGTGGCCGCGCCGAACGGGCCAAGGAAGCCGGCGGACGCGTTCACGACACCAGCCGAACGGTAGGGCTGCGCGTCTTCGAGCGAGATCGTCGCCGACACGCCGTTGCCGAACGAGGCGGTGTAGGCGAGCTGCGGGATACCGGTCGCGTTGTTCGAGCCACCGAGCACGCCCGAGGCGATCCACGGCTTGGCGAGTGCCCACTGCGGGTCGAACTGCGACACCGCCTTACCGAAGGTGAAGCCGGCGAACTGGATGAACAGGAAGTCGTTCTCCATGTAGCCGCCCGCGATGCTCTCGCGGCCCTGCAGGAAGTCGAACTGCAGGTTGGCATAGGTACGAACGACGCCGTATTCGGTCGCGGTACGGGTGTCGAGGAACAGGTTCAGACGCTCACGCGTCGTGAAGTAGTTGCGGTTGTAGGAGTTCGCACCGCCAACGCCGCCCTGCCAGAACGGCACGTCGTAGGTGCCGGCGTTGAACGAAGTGTCCAAACGCAGCGCACCGCCGATGCGGATGCAGGTATCGGTGCCCGGGATGTAGTAGAAACCCGCGCCGTAGAGCGAGCAGACCTTCACGTACTCGACCGCTTTGGCCTTGACGGGAAGATCAGCCGCCTGAGCTCCGGTCAGAGCGACGAGAGCCGCCGCGGAACCGAGCATGAAGCTCTTTGCCATCTTCATTCAAACCTCCAAGTTTGCGTTTCCAGGCGGCCGACGTTCCCGGTGATGCTCACCTCTGGGAATCGCGATCGCCCGCTTATCCGCCTTCCCGCTGGCTTGCGCCGGCCGGGGTTGCCCGACGGAACGTCCTTGAGGGTGCCCCCCTCGGCCGCTCCTCACAGGTAATTGACTAAGATAATTAATTCAATCAATTGACTTGCTACAGCCTCATTCCGGTCATGGCTGTTGCGGTTGTGCAACAGCCCCTAAGCCCGCAAAATTGCTGTTAAATGCAGCTGCGGTCAGATTTTTTTGCTCGCCGCGGGGCCGGGAACCGACCCGGTCACAGACGGCTTCCGGTTTTATCGCTAGACCAATGATGACGCGCACTCGACATTATTGGGCAGCGATAGTTCGATGGCATTGGCATGAGCGGGAATCATTTCAGCGAAGCGACAGGGCAATTCGTCTGGAACATTCTGGAAATTCATTCTCATCTCGAATCGATTCATAGAGCCTGGGCCGAGCTGCTCGGGATCAGCGAGCCGCAATGGCTCATTCTCATGGCGATCGATGAGCTCGACAAAGGCGGAGGCGTCTCGGGGGTCGACGTTTCAGCCCAACTGCGGGTGCATCCGGCTTTCGTGACCACGCAAACCAAGAGCCTGGAGCGTGCAGGACTGCTCGCGCGATCTCCCTCGCCGAGCGATGCCCGATTTGTCCTGATGTCCCTGACACAGAAAGCCCGCAGCGAGATTGCCAAGCTATCCGAGAGGCGCGAGGCACTTCACAGGGCGATCTTCGGCACTCTCGGCACGGGCGCCCTGACAGATCTGAACACACGGCTCGACGCCATCCGCAAGGCCGCCGACCGCGCCGTGCGCCAGCTCGCACTCGATCTCTGAGCGCCGCTATCCTGCCTGGGCGTGCGGCAGACGATGCAGCACCGCCGCGCCGCGCGCGGACATGGCAAGGCTGGAGACCAGCCAGTCGACAATCCCCGCCTCGCTTCGCAGCAGCCCCTCGATCGTCTCCTGCACGGAAGCAGCCGCTGGCGGGATATCCAGGTCCATCCGCACACCGAGAAGGGCGCAATCGGCCTGCAATGCCAGGGCTTCCGCCGTGCAGATCACACCGCGCTCATCGGCAACGACCAGAAACGGACATCGTATCCGGCGCACCAGCCGTGTGCGTTGGGCGGCGGCGTCGAGGCCCGACGTCCCCTCCTGCCCGGCCAGCCAACCGATGCCGGCCCGGACGCGCGACGCGTCCCACAATCCCCCGTCGCAAACCGCGGCCGCGATGCGTGCGTCGCTGATCGCAAGGCGCGTTGCGAGGGCCGCAGCCAAGCCATCACCACGCACGGCAATTCGCTCGACATCCACGTCGCCGCGAGACACCAGATGGTCGATGCAGTCGCCAAGCCTCATCTCGGCGGTGATCAGGCCCGCATGCTGGAGACCTGGTGCATCCTGAACGTCAGACATCGCGACCAGCAGCAATGCCAGACCTGTCCCTGCGGCCGCCGGCGCCAGGCGTCCCGCCAGCAGCTCCAGCGTCTCGCCCTCTTCACCAATGCAGATCACGACGGGCGCGCCCCCAAGACCACGCGGGGCGGGCCAGAAACAAGCCTGCAGTGGAGCACGGTCGGCCCCCGGCAGCATGACGATCTCCGCCCGAGGCTCCACCGCGCGCGACACATTCCGAAGGCTCGCCTGCAGCCTGCCGACGCATCCCGCGTGTCGCGGATCATCATCCGCGACGAGATGAACAGCTGTCCGCAGCGCCGCCACCGCGGCGAGGCCCGCCGCAAGGGCAGCCTCTCGCCGTCCCTCGGCGATCGCGCGCTCCGACAACGATGACTGAACATCCGCGATCCGCAGACATTCCGCGAGCCAGCTGTCCCGATCGTCAGCGACGCTGTCGCGTCGCTCGGCAAGACAGGCCGCGAATGAAGGAAGCCGTCCGATCAATGCAACCGCACCCGCGCGTCCGGCAGATCAATCCCGCCCTTGCGATCGGTCATGCTCAGCATTGAGACATCACCGACACCGGATGTTTCCGGCACCAATCCCGATTGCACATCATCGTCTTGTTCTTCAGTTCGTCCTCGACCGAACGGCCGCCGCGTGGCCTTCGGGATCTTCTGGAAACGGCCGCAGGTTGGCCGTTCCGCACACGCCGCCTGTCACCGGCATTCACGGACTGACGAGTGCATTCGACCCGTCGACCAGCGAAACAGGTCGCGATGCATAGGCGATGCGCATGGGCGATCCCATGCGACATGTTGTATCGCGCATGGCGTTGCATAAACGCTGCAGCAACGCGGCGAGCCTGTTCAAATCCTGGAAGCGACGGGAGCCGACTCGGAGCTATTGGCGTAGCGCAGCGCCAGATCCCCGGTGCGGATAGTTGATAAAGGCGAACTCGGAAGGCGTCTTCTATCCAAGTTGCAAGTGTGGTCGAGCGCCGCTGTAGTCGGTCCGCCAGCATCCGAGGGCAACGCGAGCCTAGGCGAGGGACGTGAACAGAGTCTCGTTCAAAAATTCTTCCCGCAGTCGTCCGCGCTTCGCACAAAACGGAAAACGGATGTCATTTACGACGATTGCTACTTCAATCCTTGCCGGCGTCTCAGCCGTCGTATCCAAAGCCCGGTCATTACGCCCGCTACGATCGACATTACTATTGGTCCCAAAACGAGTGAAATAACCTGCCGAACCGGTGAGGACACAGTCGAAAACGCGGGGCTACTCGGCAGGTAATTCACGACAACTCGATCACCGACCTGGAAACGACAACCTTGGTCACTACTTAAGTATGACTTCGAATCAACAGAAAATTGAAAGTAGCACGTACGATGGAGATGCGGACGCAATTCAACTATCTGCCCCAACGTCTTTTGACCAGAGACTGCAAGCCTATACCACGACAGCCATCCATACGGCTGAACGTTGATAATAGTTGACGTAAACAGAAGCATGAATATCGCCATTAGCAAGCCGGCACGGCTCGGACTAAAGCTTTGAATTATTGCTCCTACAAGAGCACGCGCCTTCGTCATGGTGCCCACCAGTCACCCACGTATTGGTATTGTATTTACTCAAGCTGACACCATACCCAGTTCCGGAAGGGAAGCCGTCTGGAATGCAGACCGCGTCCGTCGAGCAGCCCCTATCGTCGATGAAGCTGCCGAGCTGGAGAGCGCTACCGCCAAGGCGATCTGATGCAGACGATCAAGGCGCCGATCGTGGCGAACGGTCTGCTCAAGCAGGAGATCAGCGATGTCTATGCGATGGTGAGCTGAGGATTCATCAGGGGCCGACGCATGACGCCGAGTCCGAAGCACTCAAAGTAACCTCTGGGACAGAATCGGTACAATGCCGGTTCTGACCTCGAATAACGCTGAAGGCCCGCTCGACGCGGGCCATCTAAGAGATTGATTTTACACAAAAAACGTTGGTAGCGGGAGAGGGACTCGAACCCCCGACCCCAGGATTATGATTCCCGTGCTCTAACCAGCTGAGCTACCCCGCCACAACGGGCCCGCGCCGACCGAAGCGGTCGCGAACGGGCCGCATATAAGGAGGCTGCCAAATCGATGTCAAGCAACCTCCTCGAAATCACTATCCAATTGGTGATAACGCTATTTCCGGCGGATCGAGGGGGCGCCGCCGGGGCTCCCCGGTGGCGGGATTACCGGCATCCGGCCGCCGCCCGGAGGCGGGCCCGCATCTGCGGATCGATATTGCTGGGCGGGCAGACGTCGGATCTTGCCAGCCGGTCCGCGAGCGGCTCGCGAGCCCTGCCCGTGGTCTGATCGCTGGGGCCATCGCCCCGTCGCGGGGGATGGTCGGGGCTCAGTTCCGATGATCGTCGGCTACGGGCAATGCGGTCGGCGGCAGCGGCGTCGCCGCGGAGGGCGGCGCCTGTGCGGCGGCCCTCGCCGAAACCAGCACCGCCGCACCGATCATAAACAGGATTCTGGCCCATCGCATGCCAGCAGAACCCGGCGCGGCGCCGGACTTCCGCATCCTCGCGACGACGTGACAAGTGTCGCCGTCAGGTCTTCACATAACGGATCAGCGAGAAGTGCCCCATCGGCGGCATCGGCCGGCGCTCCCTGAGCGTGACGCCGCCATGGCGCTGCGCCCACTCGACGAGGCGCGCCCAAGGAAATTCGGGACGCCAGCCGAGCCGGCGCGCGAGCGGCGCAAAACCCAGCTCGAACACGCGGCGCGGACCGCTCTCGGCGCCGATATGATTGACCAGGATGAGCTCGCCGCCCGGCTTCAGCACCCTCACGAAATCATCGAGCGTCGCCTCGGGATCCGGTACCGCGGTGATGACATATTGCGCGACCACCGCATTGAACGTGTTGTCGGCGAAGGCGAGATGCTTGGCGTCCATCACCGACAGCGTTTCCACATTGGTGAGATTGAGCGCACGCACCCGCTCCTGCGCCTTGCGCAACATCGGTTCGGAGATGTCGACGCCACACAGCTTGGTGGTCGGCGAGTACTCCGACAGCGACAGCCCGGTGCCGACACCGACATCCAGCACGCGCCCGCCGATCGCATCCGCGATCGCGATGGTCGACTTGCGGCCGTGGTCGAAAACCGGGCCGAACACCAGGTCATAAACCGGCGCCCAGCGCGCATACGCCTTCGCGACGCCGGCGCGATCGATATCGTTCGCCATCCCCCTGCCCTGTCGATTGTGTCAGTGTACGTCCGCGGCGAGCGGCTCGGCCGTGGACGTGGCGGCGGCCGGTCGCACGACCTGAGGCATGGCATGGGTAATGAACCCGCCGCCAAGCACCCGCGCCTGTCCCTTCGGCGCGTCGTAGAACACGCACGCCTGTCCCGGCGACACCCCTTCTTCGCCGTCGACCAATTCCACCTCGTAGGCGCCGTCGACCCGGCGCAGCCAGGCCGGCTGCGCCGCACGGGTCGAGCGCACCTTGACGAACATCTCAAGCCCGCGGCTCGCCGCCTCATCGAGCGAGCCATCGCCGATCCAGTTGACGTCGCGCAGCACGATGCGCCGCATGCGCAGCGCCTCACGCGGACCGACCACCACGTGACGCGTCGTCGCGTCGAGCCGCACCACATAGAGCGGGGCGTCGGCGGCGATGCCGAGACCGCGGCGCTGGCCGACGGTGAAATGCGCGATGCCCTGATGCTTGCCGATGGTGCGGCCGTCGAGATCGACGATGTCGCCGGGCAGCATCGCGTTCGGCTTCAGCCGCTCGATCACGTCGGTGTAGCGGCCGGTGGGCACGAAGCAGATGTCCTGGCTGTCGTGCTTGTCGGCTACCGAGAGGCCGAAGCGCCGCGCCAGCTCGCGCGTCTGCGCCTTGGTCATGTCCCCGAGCGGAAAGCGCAGGTCCTGCAGCTGCTCACCTGTGGTGGCGAACAGGAAATAGCTCTGGTCGCGCTCGGCATCCGCCGCGCACACCAGCGCACGCGAACCATCGGCGAGACGGCGCGATGACACGTAGTGGCCGGTGGCCAGTGCCTGCGCCCCGAGCTCACGGGCGGTCGCCAGCAGGTCACGAAACTTGATCGAACGGTTGCACTCGATGCACGGCACCGGCGTCTCGCCGAGCACATAGCTTTCGGCGAAGCGATCGATCACCGCTTCGCGGAAGCGGCTTTCATAATCGAGCACGTAGTGCGGGATGCCGATGCGCTCGGCGACCGCGCGCGCGTCGTAGATGTCCTGGCCGGCACAGCAGGCGCCCTTGCGATGGGTGGCCGCGCCGTGATCATAGAGCTGCAGGGTGATACCGACGACGTCATAGCCCTGCGCCTTCAGCAGCGCAGCCGTGGTCGACGAATCGACGCCACCTGACATGGCGACGACCACCCGCGTCTCTTCGGGACGACCTTCCAGATCCAGACTGTTGAGCATTTCGTTCGGCCAACCTCACCCGCGGCGCCGACTCCAGGAGCCGCCGACCGTCATTGCCACTCTTTATAGTAGGTGGGTCTCCCGGGAGGCAATTGGAACGGCCACCTGCCAACGAGAATGAGGCAAATCTTGCCGCCGGGCAGAAACGCGCCCCCGACCGGCAGCCTTGCCAGCAGCATCCAGAAATTAAGCCTTTGATTCATATCACGTTTCAGCCTTGTCGGATCTGGCCCGGTCCTTGCTGCGGAACCAGTGCTCACGTCCGAGAGGGTGCCTGTGTTCAGTGTAACGTCCGAAACATCCGCGACCGCCGCGCCGCCGCCACCCGCGCGGCCGAGATCCGCGTCGCCGGCCCCCTCCAGCGGAGGCGGCTTCGCTGCGCTCGTCAACAGCAACACCGATGCAGCCGACCAGGCGCGCTCGGCGGCCGCTAATTCGTCGCAGCCATCACCTCAGCGATCCGACCGATCTTCGGCAGCGGACCAGCAGGACAATAATACCACAAACAATCCACCGGCACCGGCCAACTCGGCCGGAACCACCCAGGCGTCGGGCAAGACCAATCCACCGGACAAGCCTGGCAAATCGACCAAGGCCGATGCCGACAAGGACAAGGACGGCTTGCAGAAGACGCCGGACGCCGACGTCGCAGCGGCCGCGGCAGCGACGACCCAGCCCAGCGTGCCGCAACAGCCCGTCGCCGTCGTGATCGCGGCGACCGTAACTGCTGGAGCATCCACGGGCGCGGGCAAGGACGGCACGACGGCGACGGATGCGACAGCCGGCGCAATTCTCACCGCCGCCACCGGCGCTGCGAGCGCCAATGGCGTCGCGGCCGGCCCGACGACCGGTGTCGATGCCGCCGCAGTGCTCGCCGCTGCGCCCGCCAATAGCGGCAACGGAACTGGCAAAGGCACCGCTTCGGCAAGCGGCACGCCCGCGCAGGCCGGCAAGGCCACCGACAAGACCACGCTGACGCCCGACCAGGCACTGCCAGCCCAGGCCCCGGATGCCACCGCATCGACCGCCGCGCCGCCTCAAGCCAATGGCACGGCTGCGAAGGCGGGCGACGCCGCGCAGGCCCAACCGACCGACGCCAGCGGCAAGCCGCAGACGTCCGCGCCGGATGCCGGCAAGAGCGACGGCGCGAACAAGGACGCCAACGCGGCGCCGGCTGCACCCGCCGGACATCATTTGCAGGCCGCGCCCCTCGATGCGTCCGCGCTGCCGGCCGACGCCGGACAGCGCGCCGCCGCCGCATTCCAGCTCCAGCACACCACGCCGGCTGCCGCCGCCACACCAGCGACAGCGGCCATTGGCACGCTCGCCAGCACGACCGCCGTGCCGCTCAGCGCCGTGCCGGTCGAGATCGCGGTACAGGCCCAGACGGGCCGCAGCCGGTTCGAGATCCGCCTCGATCCGCCCGAGCTCGGACGCATCGATGTGCGCCTCGATGTCGACAAGAACGGCCAGGTGACCTCACATCTTACCGTCGACAAGGTCGAGACCCTGGACATGCTGCGGCGGGATGCGCCGCACCTGCAACGCGCGCTGGAGGATGCCGGCCTCAAGACCGGCGACAGCGGCCTGCAGTTCAGCCTTCGCGACCAGTCATCATCGTCGTCGAACGGTCGCGGAGACGACGGCAATTCCGGCCGCCACGCCCAACGGCTGGTGATTCAGGACGACGACACCGTCCCCGCCCAGGTGGCAGGACGCAGCTACGGCCGCGCCCTGGGAGTCACTGGCGGCGTCGACATCAGGGTGTAAGGAGACGATCATGGCCGTTGATGCCACCATGCCGAACCCGATCACATCGGGAACAACCCCGGGCTCGTCCTCCACCAACTCGGGCAGCTCCGGATCCAGCTCGGGGACCAGCACGCCGGGCATCGCCGACAATTTCCAGACCTTCCTGACGCTGCTCACCACCCAGCTCAAGAACCAGAACCCGCTCGACCCGCTGGACACCAACCAGTTCACCCAGCAGCTCGTGCAGTTCGCCCAGGTCGAGCAGCAGCTCAAGAGCAACACCCAGCTCACCACGCTGGTCAACATCGAGAAGGCGGCGCAGTCGACGCAGGCGCTTGCGTTCGTCGGCAGCACCGTGGTTGTGGACGGCAGCTCCACGTCGCTGGCGAAGAATGCCTCGACCGGGAAAAGCACGGCGAGCTGGAATTTCAACTCGCCCAAGAGTGCGACGGCCACCATGACCATCACCAACTCGGTCGGACAGACCGTCTACAGCGGTAACTTCTCGCTCAACTCCGGCAACGCCAGCTTCGTCTGGGACGGCAAGGGAAATGACGGCACGCAGTGGCCTGACGGGACCTACACCATGAATGTCACCGCCAAGGATGGCAGCGGACAGTCCGTCGCGGTGTCGACCCAGATCCAGGGCGTTGTCGATTCCGTCGACCTGACCGCCAGCCCCGCACTGCTCTCGATCGGCGGCCAGAGCTACACCACCGACAAGGTCAAGCGCGTGGTGCGGCCGACATCATCCTGATCGGCCCGCCCGCCTCCGTCTTCATACTGCCATCCGACCACCCCCGTCCGGCCCGTTGGGCCGGCGGCGGGTGGTTGACGCGTTGTTTCCAAGGAGATTCTCATTGAAGCCATATGCTTAGGCAAATTTTAAGCGGACGGGGGTAGAGTTCCCGGGTGAGTTCAGTGGTTAGAGTATGTGAGTAAGCCATGACAGAACCCCATCGCCCGAGGGTGAAATACGTCATCGGGCCAGACGGCAGCCCGCTAACGATCGCGGATCTGCCCGCTCCTGGGACGAAACGGTGGGTCATCCGCCGGAAAGCCGAAGTCGTCGCCGCTGTGCGCGGTGGCCTGTTGTCCCTCGAAGAGGCCTGCAGCCGCTACACGCTGACAGTGGACGAATTTCTCTCCTGGCAGTTCTCCATCGACCAGCATGGCCTGGCTGGACTGCGCACCACACGGATCCAGCAGTATCGCCAATAAGCGACCTTTCCGGCGCGCAAGCAGCGAGTTTTGAAGAACCGGCCCTTCGAGGCCGGTTTTTTCATGTTGGTCCGCTGCGGCATGGTCAACTTTCGTTAACCTTTGCCGCCCCCGGACACGGCCGTGGTCAATCCCGGCCTTCCCGAACCGCTCGAATGGTGTGCTTTCTAGACACCAGATGGTTCCCAAATCTTTAAAACGTCCCCAGCAGTTAACTTTTGTTAACCATATGGAAACCATCCCATGGGCAAATTTTGCCCAGTCGGTGCGTGTGCCGAATCTGGGGCAAGTCCTTGCAAGGTCTGTTGGCATTTCTGAGATCGCTGGGAGCGGCGCGACTGGCGGCGATGGCCGCCGTGACGCTCGCCCTGATCGGCTTCTTTGCCTTCGTCATCATGCGCGTCACGACACCGCAGATGACCACCCTGTTCACCGACCTCAGCTACGAGGATTCCTCCGGCATCATCAAGGAACTGGAGCGGCAGGCGATTCCTTACGAGATGCGCAACGACGGCGCCGTGCTGATGGTGCCGAAGGACAAGGTCACCAAGCTGCGCATGAAGCTCGCCGAATCGGGACTGCCCAAGGGCGGCGGCGTCGGCTATGAGATCTTCGACAAGTCGGACGCCCTCGGCACCACAAGTTTTGTCCAAAATATCAATCACTTGAGGGCGCTTGAGGGTGAGCTTGCCCGCACCATCCGCGCGATCGACCGGGTGCAGTTCGCCCGCGTCCACCTGGTGCTGCCGGAACGTCCGCTGTTCTCTCGCGAGACCCCGGAGCCGTCCGCCTCGATCGTGGTCCGGGTCCGCGGCATGCTCGAGCCCCAGCAGGTCCGCGCCATCCGCCATGTCGTCGCCTCCGCGGTCAACGGCCTCAAGCCGCAGCGCGTGTCGATCGTGGACGAGACAGGCCGCCTGCTCGCCGACGGCGCCTCCGGCGACGCGGCGGAAGGGGCAAGCGGCGACGAGCGGCGTATCGCCTATGAGAAGCGGATGCGCGACCAGATCGAGAACATCGTATCCTCGGTGGTCGGCTCCGGACGGACCCGGGTGCAGCTCTCCGCCGACTTCGACTACAACAAGGTCACCCAGACCTCCGACAAGTTCGATCCGGAAGGCCGGGTGCTGCGCTCCAGCCAGACCCGTGAGGAATCCAGCCTCACCGGCGACCAGCGCGACGGCCAGGTGACGGTCAACAACGAGCTCCCCGGCCAGCAGCGCAACGACAACGGCACCCAGACCCGCGACCAGAGCAAGAAGAGCGAGGAAATCAACAACTACGAGATTTCCCGCACCACCAAGACCGAGGTGACGGAAGTCGGCCGGGTCAACCGCATCTCGGTCGCCGTTCTGGTCGACGGCACCTACACCAAGAACGACAAGGGCGAGACCGTCTATCAGCCGCGCAACAAGGAAGAACTCGACCGCATCGGCGCGCTGGTGCGCTCGGCGATCGGCTTCGACCAGAAGCGCGGCGACCAGGTCGAGGTGGTCAACCTGAAATTCGCCGAGGCGCCCGCCGCAGCGCCGCTCAACGAACCGGCCGGCCTGCTCGGCATGATGCAGTTCACCAAGGACGACGTGATGAACGTCATCGAACTGATCGTCATGATGCTGCTCGGCATCGTGGTGCTGTTCGTGGTGATCCGCCCGCTGGTCAAACGCATCCTGTCCCCTGAGGTCAACCTGCTGACCGGCGCGCCCCAGGCGCCCTCCGCTCCGGCGCTGCCCGACGCCTCCGCACCGGCTCCGGCCCAACTGACCGGCGGCGGCAGCGCAATGTCCCAAATGATCGACGTCGCCCAGGTGCAGGGGCAGGTCCACGCCCAGTCCGTCCATCGCGTCGGCGAACTGGCGGACCGCAACCCGCACGAAACGGTCGCGATCATTCGTCAATGGCTCCAGGAACCCGCGTGATCCGACATGGCGTCAACCCAGCTCACCACCCCCAACGCAACTGACATCGCGAGCACCGTCGCCGCACTCGCGGCACGGCAGGCTGGCCGCGCCATGGGCGAGAAGGTCAGCGGCCAGAAGCGCGCCGCGATGCTGATGCTCGCACTCGGCGAGCAGTATGGCGGCAAGGTCTGGGCCCTGCTCGACGACGACGAGGTGCGCGAACTGTCGCTGCAGATGTCGAACCTCGGCAACATCGAGCCCGAGGTGGTCGAGGACATGCTGCTGGAGTTCGTGTCCCGGATGTCGGCCTCCGGCTCGCTGATGGGCAACTTCGACGCGACCGAGCGCCTGCTGCAACAGTATCTGCCTGCCGATCGGGTCAATGGCATCATGGACGAGATTCGCGGTCCCGCGGGGCGCAACATGTGGGAGAAGCTCTCCAACGTGCAGGAAGAGGTGCTCGCGAACTATCTCAAGAACGAGTACCCGCAGACCATCGCGGTGGTGCTGTCCAAGCTCAAGCCCGAGCATGCCGCGCGCGTGCTCTCGATCCTGCCGGAAGAGATGGCGCTCGACGTCGTCAGCCGCATGCTGAAGATGGAAGCCGTCCAGAAGGAAGTCATCGAACGGGTCGAGCAGACGCTGCGCGTCGAGTTCATGTCCAACCTGTCGCAGACCCGTCGCCGCGACGCCCACGAGGTGATGGCCGAGATCTTCAACAATTTCGATCGTCAGACCGAGACCCGCTTCATCACCTCGCTCGAGGAAGACAACCGCGAATCCGCCGAGCGCATCAAGGCGCTGATGTTCACCTTCGACGACCTGATCAAGCTCGATGCCGGCTCGGCACAGACCTTGATGCGCAACGTCGACAAGGAGAAGCTGGCCGTGGCGCTGAAGGGCGCCAACGAGGCGGTGCGGCAGTTCTTCTTTGGCAACATGTCGAGCCGCGCCGCCAAGATGCTCAGCGACGACATGGCGTCGAGCGGGCCGGTGCGGCTGCGTGACGTCGACGAAGCCCAGGCGCTGCTCGTCAACCTGGCGAAGGATCTCGCCGCCAAGGGCGAGATCATGCTGTCCAAGAACCGTGCCGACGACGAATTGGTGTATTGATGGGCGCTCCCGCAAAATTCCTGTTCGATACCGACTTCTCCGCCCCGCGGACCCAGCAGCAGCGCGCGCCGACGCCGGCGGAAGTCGCTGAGCAGGTCGCCGACGGCGAGACCCGTGGCTATCGTGCCGGTTATGACGCCGGCCGCCACGAAGCCAGCGCCGAGAGCAACCGCCGGATGGCGGTCGCGCTCGAGCAGATCGGACAGGCGATCGGCGCGATCGCGCAGCAGTTCACCACCATCGAAACCCGCATGGAGACTGAGGCGGTGGATGTTGCGGTCGCGGTCGCAAGAAAGCTCTGTACCGAACTGATGGCCGCCGAGCCGCTGCGCGAGACCATGGCGCTGATCAGCGACTGCTTCCGCCATCTGACTTCGACGCCGCACATCGTGGTCCGCATCAACGACCAGCTGTACGACAACGCCCGGCAGGACATCGAGCGTCTTGCCGCGCAGAGCGGCTTCCAGGGCCGCCTCGTGATCCTCGCCGAGCCGGACATCGCCAGCGGCGACTGCCGGATCGAATGGGCCGACGGCGGCGTGACGCTGGACCGCTCGGCGACCGAGGCCAAGATCGACGAGATGGTGGCGCGTTACATGGCCTCGCGCGGTCAGACGGCCGCCAACCGACCAGCCTACTGACAACGGGGACCGACGCATGAGCAACAACGACACCCATGTCCCGCTGCAGGACCTCAATACGACGGATGCGCCGGATCTCGCCGATGTCGGCTACCATGAGGAAGAAGAGCAGGCCTCGCGCGTCGCCGGCGACCTCGAGGCGGTGTTCGACGTCCCCGTGCAGGTGTCCGCAGTGCTCGGCCGCTCCAAGATGGATGTCGGCGACCTGCTGAAACTCGGGCCCGGCACGGTGCTGGAGCTCGACCGCCGGGTCGGCGAAGCGATCGACATCTATGTCAACAACCGCCTGGTGGCGCGCGGGGAAGTGGTGCTGGTCGAGGACAAGCTCGGCGTCACGATGACGGAAATCATCAAGGCCGAACGCGGCTGACGAATTTTGGGACGATGACGGGCCGGTGCCGCCGGACCCGCGATAACAGGACAGGATACAGGAGCAGGACATGCGGCTTCTCATCGTTGGCTCACTGAAAGGCCAGCTCACGACCGCGACCAAGATCGCGATGGAGAACGGCGCGACGGTCACCCACGCGGAAGATTGCGAACAGTCGCTCAAGGTTCTGCGCAACGGCAAGGGCGCGGACCTGCTGCTGGTGGACGTCGCCCTCGACATCCGTGACCTGGTGATGCGGCTCGAGGCCGAGCACATCCACGTTCCGATCGTCGCCTGCGGTATCAACAGCGACGCCCGCGCCGCAGTGGCCGCGATCCACGCCGGCGCCAAGGAATACATCCCGCTGCCGCCCGATCCTGAACTGATCGCCGCGGTGATCGCCGCCGTCGCCAACGATGCCCGCGACCTGATCTACCGGGACGACGCGATGGCCAAGGTCATCAAGCTCGCCCAGCAGATCGCAGGATCGGACGCATCGGTGCTGATCACCGGTGAATCCGGCACCGGCAAGGAAGTGCTGGCACGCTATGTCCACGGCCGCTCGCAGCGCGCCAAGCGCCCGTTCATCTCGGTCAACTGCGCCGCGATCCCCGAGCATCTGCTGGAGTCCGAGCTGTTCGGCCATGAAAAAGGCGCCTTCACCGGTGCGATCGCACGGCGTATCGGCAAGTTCGAGGAAGCGACCGGCGGCACCCTGCTGCTCGATGAAATCTCCGAGATGGACGTGCGGCTACAGTCGAAGCTGCTGCGGGCGATCCAGGAGCGCGTGATCGACCGTGTCGGCGGCACCCGCCCGGTGCCTGTCGACATCCGCATCATCGCCACCTCGAACCGCAACCTCACTGAAGCCGTCCGCGAAGGCAGCTTTCGTGAAGACCTGCTGTTCCGCCTGAACGTGGTGAACCTCAAGCTTCCGGCGCTGCGCGACCGGCCGGCAGACGTCCTGGAGCTGGCCCAGCACTTCGCCAGGAAGTACGCCGAAGCCAACGGCGTGCCGGTGCGGCCGCTGTCGGCAGAGGCGCGACGGGTGCTGACGGCCAACCGCTGGCAGGGCAACGTGCGCGAGCTCGAGAATACCATCCACCGCTCGGTCCTGATGGCGAGCGGCGACGAGATCGGCGCCGACGCGATCCTGACACCTGACGGCGACCGGCTTGATCTCGCCAAGACCGCGCCGGCAGTCGCCCACGCCACGCTTGCCGCCGAGCAGGTGACGCGCGCGCTGGTCGGCCGTACCGTGGCCGACGTCGAGCGCGACCTGATCCTCGAGACGCTGAAGCACTGCCTGGGCAACCGCACCCATGCGGCCAACATCCTCGGCATCTCGATCCGCACGCTGCGCAACAAGCTCAACGAATACGCCGACGGCGGCCTGCCGATCACGCCGGCCGGCGCCGGCGACTATCGCAACATCGCTGCATCGGCCTGACGGACTGCCCATCCAAATGACAAGGCCGGCGCGGCTTCCGCTGCGCCGGCCTTTATTCATTTCACGGAGACGATCTCGATCGCCGCGATATCTCTTTCTGCCGAAAGACGCCTATGTCATGATGACTGCGACGTCGTCACAAGACGACGAATGGTGATCCGCAACATGGTGTCCGCGACTGACGGGGTCCGGTCGTCTGCGTCGAGCGGTCAATCGTGAGGTTCGGATGTTGCCAGCCTTCTGCGCGAACCGATATCGGATCCTCGCTGTGGTCGTCATGGCCGTGACAATCGCGCCAGCGACGCTCGCGACAGCGGACGAGATGGGGCCATCCCGAATCCGGACCCAGTCCATGCCGCCGATCCCTAGCGAGGGGTATGGCAAACTATCGGCGCCGGATACCGGCTCAGGGAATGTCCGCACCGTCAGGGTCCGGCCGCAGAACGCATGGGATGACGCACCGCCACCGGGCATGCGGGATCAAGAAACGACGACGCGGGCCGTCGCGCCATCCGCTTCAGCTGCGGTGCCCGATCATCAGGTCTTTGCGCCGCCGGACGCGCCCTCCCGATCAGCACCACAGGATGGATTTCAGCCTGCGCCTCGGTAGCTTACCTCGCGCCGTTGCTTGAATGCAGCAGACGCGAGCTCGCCGCCCTCGTCAGGAAAAATCATTGTTGGTCGGCGAGCGAAAGATCCTGATCGGCTGCTGGGGCTCGGAGGGCTTGCGCACATAGACGTCATAAAGCCGAAGCGCGAGAAAGCCTGCCACGACGACCACAACCGCCACGGCGAGCCAGGCCAGTCCGCGCTCGATAAACGCCTGCATCATCGGCCGTCACGCTCCTCGCATCAGGGCGTGTTGTAGACGCGGTGGCTGTGCACGAGCCGGCGCTGCCACAACCACAGCAGCGGGACATAGATCAACGTCACCACCGACATGAAGATCGTGCCGAAGCTCGGCACGCCGCCGAAGAACAGCGAGGTGAGACGCGCCAGGGTGCCGAACACCAGGATGAAGGTCAGCACCGAAAACTGGGTCTGATGCTTTTCGATGTGGGGGATCGCGATCCAGTATTGCACGCCCACCGCCAGCAGCACGCCGGACAGGAAGCGGACGGCGCCATCCATTGACGGGCTGTCGTCGAGGCTGACGAAGTGCACGCCCCAGGCGACACCGGCAAGTCCCATCCCGATCGGCACGACGCCTGCGATAAAGATGGCGAGCTGCAGCAGCCTGCGTTCCATGATGCCCTCACTGCGACGACGGGATCGGGCGCCGCTCCGGCGCCACTGGCCGCGCCCCGCTCCTTCCATATGGCGATGAACTGCAAAACGACAGCGCGCGAGGCCGATTATCGCATATCACCCCTGCGTATCCCCGGCGAACTGACGCGCTGGGCCATCGCTCCGGATGAGCCTGTCGCCACCCCACATCATGGGCCTCGTTCGTCCACCAGCCCCTATCGGCGGCGGATGATCGACCGCATCGTTTTTCTCAACCAAAGCCTGCCGAGTCATGTATGTACACGACTCGTTCCATCTTTGTACCCGCCCGATCATGACCACGTTCACCCCGCACCAGAACGCCGCGCTCAATGCCGTGGCGCAATGGTTGAAGGCCAGGCCCGGCGAGGGCAGCACGCCGCAGATCTTTCGGCTGTTCGGCTTCGCCGGCACCGGCAAGACCACGCTCGCCCGCCATATCGCCGACGGCGTCGACGGCGATGTCAAATACGCCGCCTTTACCGGCAAGGCCGCGCTGGTGATGCGCAACAAGGGGTGCGAGGGCGCGTCCACCATTCATTCGCTGATCTACCGTGCCCGTGAGACCGGTGAAGAGCAGCCGAACTTCGAGCTGTGGGACGATGCCCCCGCTTCCAAGGCCAAGCTGATCGTGGTCGACGAGTGCTCGATGGTCGACGGCGATCTTGGCCGCGATCTGCTGTCGTTCGGCGCGCCGCTGCTGGTGCTCGGCGACCCGGCGCAGTTGCCGCCGATCCAGGGCGGCGGCTTCTTCACCGATTCCGAGCCCGACGCCATGCTGACCGAGGTGCACCGTCAGGCGGAGAACGATCCGATCGTGCGGATGTCGATGGCGGTGCGCGAAGGCCGTCCGCTCGAAATCGGGCAGTTCGGCGACAGCGAGGTGGTGAAACGCAATGCGCTCGACCCCGACCGCGTGATGAGAGCGGACCAGATTCTGGTCGGCCGCAACAACACCCGCCGTGCCTACAACATGCGGGTCCGCGAGAAGCAGGGCATCGAAGAGGCGCTGCCGGTCGCCGGCGACAAGCTGGTGTGCCTGCGAAACAATCGCAAGAAGGCGCTGTTCAACGGCGGCCTGTGGCGCGTCAAGGCGCGCGCGCAGTCCAAGTCGCTGATCGTCACCATGCGCCTGATGCCTGACGAGGAGGTCGGCGGCAAGGTGACGAAAGTCTCCGTGCGCGGCGAATGCTTCAGCGGCGGCATCGAGGAAATTCCGTGGGAGCAGCGCAAGCCGTACGACGAGTTCGACTACGGCTACGTCCTGACCGTGCACAAGTCGCAGGGCTCGCAGTGGGACGATGTCGTGCTGTTCGACGAGAGTTTTGCATTTCAGGAATCGCGGGCGCGCTGGCTCTACACCGGCATCACCCGCGCGGCGAAGAAACTGAGCGTCGTGATCTGAGCAGCGACAATGCGTCGCTGTTATGGATCTGGCACAGCTGTCGTCCTGCGGGAACAATTCTCCCCACCCGGCGTTGAATGGACTTGCCACAAAGGAGAATAGAATGCGCTTTGTCCGTCCCCTTGCTGCTGCCCTGATCGCAACCACGGCGCTTTCGGCCGTGTCGAGCGCGCCGGCGTTGTCCGCGCCGCTGCGTGCAGATGCAGGCCTTGCCAATGCCGCTCCGGCGATCACCGAAGGCGTACAGTACCGCCGCTGGCACGGCCACGGCGGACACGGCTATCGCGGCCACGGCTATCGCCATCACCACCATCGCGGCGGTGTCGGCGCCGGCGCGGTCATCGGCGGGCTGGCTGCGGGTGCCATCATCGGCGGTGCCATCGCCGCCGGCCAGGCCAACGCCGCTGCCCAGCGCAACGCGGCCTATTGCGCTCAGCGCTATCGCTCCTACGATCCTGCCTCGGGCACCTACCTCAACCGCGACGGCAACCGCTATCCCTGCCCATAACGGGCAATTGCAATGCGAGCTATCTGCGGGCTGCGGGACTTCGGTCCTGCAGCCCTTATCTTTTGGCAGGACTGTGATCACGGCTCCGCGCACGCCGACAGCAGGGTCACAAAGTCGTGTAACCGACGCCGGTAACGAATGGGTCCGTCGGCCGTACCTCGGGGTGATCGCCGCTCGATTGCGCGGTGAGGCTCAAATCCCCATAATCCATTGCGCGGATGCTGCCGCGCGCGCCGAGGACACACCGATGCCACGCCAAATCCTGCACCGACTGGCCCTGACCGCGGCCGCGTGCCTGCTGTCGAGCGCCGTGCTGACCAGCCCGGTGGCTGCGGCCGAAGACGCCGTGGTCATTCCCGCTCCCGCAGCCGACCTGCCAGCCGCCGATGGCCCGCAGACCATGGTCCTTGCCGGCGGCTGCTTCTGGGGCGTCCAGGGCGTCTTCCAGCACACCCGCGGCGTGCTCAACGCCGTGTCGGGCTATGCCGGCGGCAGCAAGGATACCGCGAACTATCCAGCTAGCGGCACCGGTCGGACCGGCCACGCGGAATCCGTCCAGATCACCTATGACCCCAAGGTGATCTCCTACGGCAAACTGCTGCAGATCTATTTCTCCGTCGCGCACGATCCGACCCAGCTCAACCGTCAGGGGCCCGATACCGGCACGCAGTACCGCTCGACGATCTTCGCCGAGAACGACGCGCAGAAGACGGTGGCGGAAGCCTATATCGCGCAGCTGAACAGCGCCAAGGTCTACCGCAAGGCGATCGCCACCTCGATCGAAAGCGGCAGGACGTTCTATCCGGCGGAGGATTATCACCAGGACTACCTCACGCTGCATCCCTATCAGCCTTACATCGTCTATAACGACGCGCCGAAGATCGAAGCCCTCAAGAAGATCTTCGCAGATGTCTATCGTGATCAGCCAGTGCTGGTGCGGGATGCCAAGGCGAGCAACTGAAAAGGCAACCGGCTGAGCGCGAGCGATCGTCCGGACGAAGCCCGGCAGGGATCGACAGCGCTTCACGCGATTTCACATTTTCGTGCGCAGCATCGCCGCTTCAGTGGCGGAGCTGCGCCGCAATCGTCTTCAGCGACGGAGTGGAGCATGACCGACACCAAAGCCCCCAAGATACAGAAATCGGAAGCCGAGTGGCGCAAGGAACTGACGCCGATGCAGTATGCCGTGCTGCGCGAGAAAGCCACCGAGCGGCCGTTTTCGGGCGAATACGAGCACACCACGACCAAAGGCACTTATGTTTGTGCGGGTTGCGGCCAGTCCCTGTTCGAATCCGACACCAAATTCGATTCCGGCTGCGGTTGGCCGAGCTTCACGGCCCCTGTGCGTGACACCCATATCGACGAGGAACGCGACTTCAGCCACGGCATGATTCGTACGGAGGTGTTGTGCTCGAGCTGTCAAGGTCATCTCGGCCACGTCTTCCCCGACGGCCCGGGACCAACAGGTCTGCGTTATTGTATTAACTCCGCAGCCTTGAAACTAAGTCCGAAATAACCAGATAGGCGGTCTCCGCTGTGGACGCGCAGTCGACTTCGCGCGATCAGCAGCCGTTGCGCGAGGATTTGTTTACCTCACGAGCGTAAACGCCGCGCAGCGCGAGACCGCCTAAGGAATTACAACATGTCGCAAGCTTCCCGCAGCCGAGTTCTTGGCTTCGGCCTCTTTGGTCTCATCCTCGAGACCATCATCTCTCACCCTGCGCTCGCCACCGACAAGGTGTCTCTGTTCAAGGTGGTCACCGCGAAGGACGAGATCGTGATCGGACTGACCGATGACGAGCTCGCAAAATTCGAAGGCAGGAACGCGGGCGGCATCGCCAAGGCGCTGAAGACCGAGGGCACGCTTTCGGTGTGGCGCTATGCGATGCGCAAGGCCGGTTCCGGCGACCTGGAGCAGGCTCCCGCCGGAAAGATCGGCCTCATGGCCACCGACGCGCTGCGCGTCGAGCCCTACATCTCGCCGGTCAAGGTGGTACCGATCGACGAGACCAAGTAGCCGGCAAGCACGGCCTCCTCCCAGAAAGTTCCCACGAAAAACCCGCAACAATGTTGCGGGTTTTTCGTTTGGCATTTATGCATTTGATTTATTGAGCTTATTTCCCGCCTCCAAACGCGCATGATTCATTCCTTGCCGCTTGGGGTCGCAATTCTCACATTCGTGCCCATATTGAAGGGTATACGATAGGCCGGAACCGGATGTTGCGCCGTTCGCGACCCTGATGCCGGAGCCCGCTGATCCTTGCCGATCGAAGTCAGAGTGCGATTGCAGTTGGCTCGTTGCAGTCGACTTTGAGCGCTCTTGTGTGAATCCGAAACCCACACCGGACATATGTCGAGATAGTGATGATGCGTTGTTTCAATTATGCCAAATCCGCCGAACTGTTTCCTGCCGCGATCCGCAAGAAGCGGCGCGCCGGCTTTGCCTACCGCCGGTTCGATACGGCGGCCGATGCGGTGCGCTTTGCGATCGAGGAACTTCCATCGGATCTTCTGAACGGCGCATACCTGCAAGTTGGCGAGGCGCGCTTCGACAAGAATGGCATTCGTGATCTCTACGACAGCGCCGAATTTCCCCTCGAGCGCAAGCCCGCTCCAGCCGACGTCGCCTGACGCCGTTCCACGGCCTGACCGCGGCGGCTGGTGCCCCGTTTCGCTAACGCTGCCTGTCGAGCCAGCGCCGCAGCAGGCGAACGTTGCGCATATTGGCCTTGAACATCACATCGAACGCATCACCGGCCAGCGGCACCATGCCCACGACGCCATCGAGGGCGACGTTGCCGAGCATGCGTGCGGTGAGATGCCAGGGTGCCCCGAGCGCTCGCGCCTCGCGCACGATCCACAGCGAGATCGCGGTGGTGATCAGGTCTCCGATCACGGGGATCAGCCCGATCAGGCCATCCAGACCATAGCGGATGTTGGTGCCGGGCATGATGAAGGCGATGTCGAGCAGTTGTGCCAGGGTATCGAGCCGCGCGATCCGCTGCTCGCGCGTCAATGGCTGCAGATTGATGCCGAACGCCTGGAACTGCGCGCCTTGAAATGGCGCACCATGGAAATGCCACGTCCGCCCGGCGCCATGCGATAGCTCCTCGGGGCGGACTTCCCGGCCGTCCTGATCAATGATCAAACCACTGGTCGATTTCATGCGCTGCATATGGGGCTCCTGACCGGGCGGTCAACCTCATCTATGGCAGGTGCCGGCGCAAGCGTCACGTTGTCCCCCAGCGTCATGGCTTGCCCACACCGGACGCACGGGCCTGCTGCGCCAGCGCACACCCTTCGCAATAGCGCGCATCCTTAAAATCGATCCAGTTGTGCGCGTAGATCTGGTCGCGCGCAATGCCGTAGCGGATCTGCAGCACGTGCACGAGCACGTCCCAGGCGGCGGCCTGCGCCGCGGTCGCAGGCGCGGACACGTCAGGAAAATTGCCTGCGAACTCCACTCCGATCGAATTTTCCTTCACGACGCGGTGATAGGTCGACCGGTTGTCGATGTATTTGTTGTCGTTACGATTGGCACCATCGCCGTGGGTCGGAATCGCATCCTCAGCCGTCGCCCAGTAGACGGTGCCATCGGTCTCCACCCAGACCATCACGCCACGGCGTGTCGGATGCCTCGCCTGCTCCAGCGCCCCGTTCCGCGCCGAGCCCGGGGGCCCCTCTGTCTGGTGCACGATGATGTTCTGCCATCGCCACGCATGAGGAACGCTCCAGGGGACCAGCCAGACCACACGCAGGCCCGGGATGTCCGGCGTGCCGCTCGCCGTGGCAACCCAGGACAGGTCCGACGACAGGTCTGGTCCTGCATCCGCCGCCTCACATGACCGTGTCGTGGCGCAGAGCACCACGCTCATGGACGCGACCAGGCGCACCACGCGATCGGCCAGCGTTACCCCCGGCATGCGTTCTCCTCGATCCGTCACTCGACCACCGGACGGCATGCTGCCTTCCGAACTCCCGCTTTCGCAAGGGGGCTTCAACCGCATGCCGGGGGCTGGGGCGTCCGGTTTCATCCCGGATGACCAGCGGTTATGGTATCCGCCAGAACGGCCTTTCGAGAGCACGAATGCCCCTCACTCCGTCGCTGCTGCGCGCCAACCTTCGCCTCGCCAGCGGCCTCACGTTGCTGACCTTCGTCATCTGCCATTTTATGGCCCACGCCTGCCTGCTGATCTCCATTCCGTTCGGGGAGGCCGCGCTCACTGCGCTGATGGCGCCGTGGAAAACGCTCGCAGGCACAGCGGTGCTGGCGACAGCCGCCGCCGTGCACTACCTCAACGCGCTGTGGTCGATCTACCGCCGCCGCTCGCTCCGCATGTCACAGTGGGAGCTATGGCAACTCGTGCTCGGCTTGAGCATTCCCCTGCTGGTGGCGCTGCACGTCGTCGATACCAGGATCGGCGAGCTCGCGTTCGACACCACGCCGTATTACGTGTCGGCCCTGGTCTCCTGGTGGGTCCGCCAGCCGCTGTTCGCAGTCCTGCAGTTCACGGCGATCCTCGTGGTTTGGACCCACGCCTGCATCGGCGTTCATTTCTGGCTGCGCCTGAAACCCTGGTTTCCCACGGCGCTGCCGCTTCTGCGCCCGGTCGCGCTGCTGTTGCCCACGCTGGCGCTCGCCGGCTTTGTCACCACCGGCAACCAGGTCCGTCGCGAAGCCGACAGGAATCCGGAGTTCACGCAGATCGCCGAAGCTGATTCCAACATTTCCGAGGCCAGCAGGCATGCGCTCGCCGACATCGCGTTCGCGGTGATGGCAGGTCACATTCTGCTGACTCTGCTCCCCTTCGCGACCCGCGGCATGCGCGGCGCGCTCTACCGCCGCCGCCGTCCACCGACAGTGACCCACGCCAGCGGGCGGCGCTGCGTGGTGCAGCCCGGCGCCAGCGTACTCGAGACGCTGCGCGACAACGGCATTCCCCATGCCGCCGTGTGCGGCGGCCGGGCGCGCTGCACGACCTGCCGGGTGCTGGTGACCCGCGGCCTGGAGCACCTGCCGCCGCCGGACGCCCTCGAGGCCAAGGCGCTGATGCGCATCCACGCTTCGCCGGAAACCAGGCTGGCCTGCCAGATCCATCCCGTCGCAGACATCACCGTGCTGCCGCTGCTGTCGGCAGACGCATCCGCGGCCGACGGCGCGGCTCGCGGCGGGCTCGAAGGCAGCGAACGGCTGATCACCGTGATCTTCGTCGACCTGCGCGGATCGACCAGCATCAGCGAGACCCGCATGCCCTACGATGTGCTGTTCCTGCTCAACCGCTTCTTTCGGGAAATGACCAGCGCGCTGGAAGTGACCGGCGGCCACTACTCACAGTTCACCGGCGACGGCCTGATGGCGCTCTATGGCCTCGATGGCGACAGCACCCGCGGCGCGGCCGACGCCCTCCGCGGTGCCCGCGAGATGCTGCTTCGCCTCGACCGCCTCAATCACGAGATGTCCGCCGAGCTGCCGCAGCCGCTCCGGATCGGCATCGGCATCCATTTTAATGAAGCCATCGTCGGCGCCATGGGACCGCCGAACTCGCAGATCATCTCTGCGATCGGCGACACCGTGAACACCTGCGCACGGCTGGAAAGCCTGACCAAGGACTACAACTGCCCGCTCATCGTTTCCCGCCAGGCCGCGGATGCCGCCGGCCTCGACATGAATCTGGAAACGCTGCATGAGGCCGCCGTCAAAGGACGCGCGGCCAAGGTGCAGTTCTATGCGCTGCAACGCGTGCCGGAACCGGCGTGAACCGCCGACCCGGGACGTTGCGGCCCGGGGTCAGCGCTCCGCCAGCGCGAGCTTGGCGCCCAGCAGCACGAAGCCGCCGGCGAACGCGCGGCGCAGCCACGTCATGACCGACGGCTGGCTGATCACGCGGCTGCGCACCCGCGCCGCGGCGAGGCCATACACCACGAACACCGCATATGTCAGAGCCATGAAGATCAGGCCGAGCTCGAGCATGCGCAGCAGCGGATGCAACTCGCCGGCCTGGATGAACTGCGGCAGGAACGCCAGGAAGAAAATCGACAGCTTGGGATTGAGAATATTGATCAGAAAGCCGGTGACGATGGTCTCCCGCAGCGAACCCACCCGCACGTTCTCGTCGACCTGCAGCGCGCCGCGCTCACGCAGCGCCTGCCAGGCCATATAGAGCAGGTACAGCACGCCGAGCCATTTCAGGGCCTGGAACGCAAGCGCGCTGGTGTGCAGCACCGCGGCAAGGCCGAGCATCGCCGCGGCGATGTGCGGCACGATCCCGAGCGTACAGCCGAACGCCGCCGCCACGCTCGCGCGCGCCCCGCGCGACAGCGCGGTTGCCAGCGTGTAGAGCACGCCCGTGCCGGGCGAGGCGATCACGATCAACGACGTAATGACGAATTCCAGACTCATGATGATCAGTGCCCTTGTGCCAGACGGTCAGCAAAATAAGCGATGGTCTTGCGGTAGACGACTGCCCTGTTCCACTCGCGCATCGCCTCGAAATTCGCCGATCCCTCGTCATAGCCCCCGCCGGCACGCCAGCCATTGGTCTTCAGCAGGTTGGCGGTCGATGCCAGCACGTCCGGCACGCTGTGGCGCAGGTCGACATGGCCATTGCCGTCATAGTCGACGCCGTACTTGATGTAGGACGACGGCAGGAACTGGGTCTGGCCGATCTCGCCGGCATAGGCACCGATCATGTCGCGCAGGCCGAGGTCGCCACGCTGCACGATCTTGAGTGCCGCAAGCAGTTCGCCCTGGAACAGATCGGTGCGGCGGCAGTCGTGCGCCATGGTCGCCAGCACCCGGAACACCGGCAGCTTGCCCATGTCGCCGGCGCCGAAATCGGTCTCCAGCCCCCAGATCGCAACAAGGATCTGCGGCGGCACGCCGAACTCGCGCTCGATGCGCGACAGCAGCGACGCATGCCGCTGCATCATCGCAAGCCCGGTCTTGATCCGTCCCGGGCCGACCCGCGTCGCGACGTAATCCTCGAACGACTTCTTGAAGGTGCCGCGCTGGCGACGATCGAACGCCAGCACGCCCTGGTCCTGGGTGACGCCACCAAGCGCTGCATCGATGACGCCCTGCGAGATACCCTGGGCCGCGGCCTCACGGGAGATGCTGGTGACGAATGTCCGGAAATCCCCGCCGCATTGCGCGGCCTGGGCGGGCAAAGACGCCACGAGCATCCCGAGGATGACGGCGAAGCGCAGCCTGATCATGTCGAACCGGTCCTTTCGATGCGTACGTCATGCGAACGGGGCGACTTCTAACACGTCTTGTTCCAGCCTTCGAGAGGTCACCTCGCGCAAGGGCCAAGACGCCTGCCCCTGACGCAACAACGGCGACCTTGCGGCCGCCGTTGTCTTGTCCCGAATATCAGGAGCCGATCTCAGTTGTCGAGGAAGCTGCGCAGCTTGCGCGAGCGGCTCGGATGCTTGAGCTTGCGCAGCGCCTTGGCTTCGATCTGACGGATGCGCTCGCGCGTCACCGAGAACTGCTGGCCGACTTCCTCCAGCGTGTGATCGGTGTTCATGCCGATGCCGAAGCGCATGCGCAGCACGCGCTCCTCGCGCGGCGTGAGCGAGGCAAGCACGCGCGTCGTGGTCTCGCGCAGGTTCGACTGGATCGCCGCGTCGATCGGCAGGATCGCATTCTTGTCCTCGATGAAATCGCCGAGATGGCTGTCTTCCTCGTCGCCCACCGGGGTCTCGAGCGACAGCGGCTCCTTGGCGATCTTGAGAACCTTGCGCACCTTCTCCAGCGGCATGCCGAGCTTCTCGGCGAGCTCTTCGGGGGTCGGCTCGCGGCCAATCTCGTTGAGCATCTGGCGCGAGGTGCGCACGATCTTGTTGATCGTCTCGATCATGTGCACCGGAATGCGGATGGTGCGCGCCTGGTCGGCAATCGAGCGGGTGATCGCCTGCCGGATCCACCACGTGGCGTAGGTCGAGAACTTGTAGCCGCGGCGGTACTCGAACTTGTCGACCGCCTTCATCAGGCCGATGTTGCCTTCCTGGATCAGGTCGAGGAACTGAAGGCCGCGGTTGGTGTACTTCTTGGCGATCGAAATCACGAGGCGCAGGTTGGCCTCGACCATTTCCTTCTTCGCCTGGCGCGCTTCGCGCTCGCCCTTCTGCACGCTGAGCACGATGCGGCGGAACTCGCCGATCTCAAGGCCGGTCAGCGCGGCAAGCTGCTGCACCTCATGGCGCAGCTCACGGATGCGATCCTTCTCGTGGGCGACGAAATTCTTCCAGCCCTTGGCGGCGAGCTTCGACACGCGGTTGAGCCAGCGCGGATCGAGCTCGGAGCCCTGGTAGTTGCGCAGGAAATCCTCGCGACTGACGCCGTGGCTGTCGCCGAGGCGGAACAGGCGGCTCTCATACGACACCAGCTTCTTGTTGATGTCGTAGAGCTGCTCGACCAGCGAGTCGATGCGGGCCTGGTTGAGGCGCAGCGACTTCACCTCGACGATGATCTCGTCCTTGAGCTTCTTGTACTTGCGCTCCTGGGCCGGCGACAGCGTCTCGTTCTGCAGCTGGTTCTGGATGTCCTGCTCCTGCAGGCGGCGCAGCTTCTTGTACTCGCTGGCGATCTTGTCGAAGGTCTCGACCACCTTCGGCTTCAGCTCGGCCTCGATGGCCGCGAGCGACATCTGGTTCTCGAACTCGTCGTCGTCCATGTCGGCTTCGGCCGCAGCCTCGCCGGGATCCTTCTCGCCGCCTTCGGCAGGCGCGCCGCGCTGGGCGGCGGGACGGAACGGGGTGGCGGCCGGCGGCGCCGCCGGCGGGGCGACCAGCGACGGCGCGTCGGCCTCGGTGCTCTCGGCGCCTTCAGCGCCCGCTTCGCCATTGCCGGCGGCACTGACGCCGCCCTTCGCCTCGGGACCGGCATAGGTCGCCTCGAGGTCGATGATGTCGCGCAGGAAGATCTTTCCTTCGTTGAGCTCGTCGCGCCAGATGATGATGGCCTGGAAGGTCAGCGGGCTCTCGCACAGGCCCGCGATCATCGCCTCGCGGCCGGCCTCGATGCGCTTGGCGATGGCGATTTCGCCCTCGCGCGACAGCAGCTCGACCGTGCCCATCTCACGCAGGTACATGCGCACGGGGTCATCGGTGCGCTCGCCCGGCTCGGACTTCTTGGTTTCGGTGACAGCCTTCTGGGTGACTTCGACGAGATCGTTATCGGGTTCGTCGTCGGCTTCTTCCTTGGCGTCCTCGTCGTCGTTGTCGCTGTCCTCGGACTCGATGACGTTGATGCCCATGTCGGACAGCAGCGCCATGATGTCTTCGATCTGTTCGGGCGAGGTCTGGTCGGACGGCAGCACGTCGTTGAGCTGATCAAAGGTGACGAAGCCGCGCTTCTTCGCCTGCTTGATCATCTTCTTGACGGCGGCGTCGGACAGGTCGAGCAACGGGCCAGGCGCTTCAGAGGAATCCTTCTCCGGCGCGTCAGCGACCTTCTCGTCCTTGTCCTTTTCCTTGATTTGCGCCGTCTTCGCCTTGCTGGCCATTCACTGCTCCTGAAACGCGCATTACCCACGGGGGCGTCACCGCCCTCGCTGCCCTGCTGTACCATCCGCCCTTGATGCGGAAAGGGCGGCGTCATCCCAACGCCACCCCGAATCGATGTCGCCACTCTCGCCCGGGCGCCGTTAAGCGCCACTTAACCCTGTTTTTGCGTCCAAACCGTCCATTTTGCGAGTCTTTATTGCGGTTCCTGCGCTCCGGGCCGGCCTGCCGCTCAGACCGATCGCTGGAACCGCCCGGAGGACTCGCCGAATCCCTCGATCAGGGCCTCCGTACCGTCCACTTCTGAAAGCCGAGCCTTGACGTCGTTGAGCCACGCATAGTTGGCGTCATTGGTCACCTCGCCCAGGGCATGCTCGGCGTCTTTCAGCTCCCTAAGTAGGGAGTGCCACTGACGATGCAAGACAATCAATTGACGCCAGGTTGCCAGCACGTCGCCCGCCGCGGCCCCGGGCTGCGCGCCCCACACCGCCCCGGTCGTGATGGATTTCTCAACCCTTTGAACAAGCTCTGAAAATCCAGCTTTTACGAGATCCGCCCGCAGCTTGTCGCTCTGCGTCGCCGGGTCCGGGCTGTGATGGTGATCATGGGCGAAGGCGGCGATGATCGCTGCCCGCAGCCGATGGGCCTCCGGGTGGGCGAGCTCGAGGGCCGCCACCTCCTCCAGATGGTCGTCGAGCAGCCAGGGATGGTTGATCAGCGACTGCAGGATCAAGGCCTCGCGGCGGGACAGCGCCGTCCGTTGCCCGCGCATCAGCGGGCTCTGGGCAAGCTGCGGGCTTGCCGGCTGATAGGCCCCGCGGCCCAGGGTCCAGGCGGTGGAAAGCTGTTGACGATTTCCCTGGAACTCGCGCCGGCCGCCCCCGGCAGGCCCGCGCGGTGCGAATCGACGTCCCGATTCGCCGCCACCACCCCGGCCGTAGCCGCGGCCTTCCGGCGCGAAGGTCCGCTGCAGCCGCTCGACCAGATCCTGACGGTAATAGCGGCGCACCACCTCGTCACGAATGCTGTTGGTCAGTTCACCGATGCGGGCCTCGAGCGCCGCACGCCGCTCCGGCGTCGAGAAATTGCCGCCCTCGAGCTCGCGCGCCCACAACACGTCGGCAAGCGGACGCGCGGCGCCGATCACGTCCTCGATGGCGGCCCGGCCACCGGCACGGGCGAGGTCATCGGGGTCCTGCCCCTCCGGCAGCAGCGCGATGCGCAGGCTCTTGCCGGCCTTGAGGTGCGGCAGCGCGATGTCGGCGGCGCGATAGGCCGCCCGCTGCCCGGCCTTGTCGCCGTCGAAGCACAGGATCGGCTCGTCGGCCATCTTCCAGAGATGGGCGAGCTGGTTCTCGGTCAGCGCGGTGCCGAGCGGCGCCACCGCACCGCCGAAACCGGCCGTCACCATGGCGATGACGTCGACATAGCCCTCGACCACGATCAACGGCGCGCCATTGTGGACGGCCTGGCGCGCGGGCGCGAAATTGTAGAGGTTGTCGCCCTTGTGAAACAGCGGCGTTTCCGGCGAGTTCAGGTACTTCGCCGGAACGTCCTTCTGCAGCGCCCGTCCGCCGAACGCGATGACGCGGCCACGGTGATCGCCGATCGGAAACATCACCCGGTCCTTGAAACGATCAAAGGGCACGGGAATGTCGCTGCCGCCGATCAGCAGACCGGCCTCGACCATGTCGTCTGCGGATACGCCGGCCTTGCCGAGATGCTCCTTCAGCCCGAACCGCTCCGGCGTCGCGTAGCCGAGGCGAAACTGCAGCTGTGTCGCCGGCGAGATGCCGCGATCGGCGAGATAGCCGCGCGCCTTGGCGCCGGCACGCGAAGCCAGCGTCTCGGCGAAATAGACCGCCGCCATGTCCATGATGTCGTGGAGCGTGCGGCGGCGCTGCTCGTGCCGCACGGCATCAGGCGTCGCCGCCGGCAGCGCCACCCCGGCCATTGACGCCAGCCGCTCGACCGCCTCGGGGAAACTCACCCCCTCGGTCTCCATCACGAAATCGAAGATGTTGCCGTGCTTGCCGGAGGAGAAGTCGTGATAGAAGCCCTTCTGGTCGTTGACCGTGAAGGAGGGCGTCTTCTCCTGCTGGAACGGCGACAGCCCCTTCCACTCGCGCCCCGCCCTTTTCAGCTTGACGCGCCGCCCCACGACTTCCGAGACCGGAAGCCGCTCGCGCAGTTCTTCGAGAAATTGAGGCGTAAAGCGCATGGCACGGACAACTGGGATGGCAACCGACCATCCATATAGGCACGCGGCCATGGGAGCCATAGCCCGGCCGGTTGTCCACGGCCGTCCACAGGCACCCCGGCCCGTTCCCCGGCGGCCCCTGCTATCGCCGGGCCGGCAAGAACCGTCCCCGGCGGATCCGCGTCAAACCGGCCACCGGACGATTGTAGAGGTAGACGAAGGCATCCAGCGTGGCGCCGTCGCGGAGAGTTACCGGCTGCAGCGCACGGACATACTGCACCGGCCGGCGCGACTGGAACGCGGCCTGCTCATAAACGTCGAGCCGCCGCAGCAGCCGCTCCGGATGGCGCAAGCGATAGATATCCCCGAACACCACCTCGCCGGGCCGCTCCGACGGCACCACGCCGGGATAGTGCGCCACCCGGTAGAGCCGCCCGGCATACTGCCCCTCGTCGACGAAATCCGCATGCGCGGCGAGCAGCGCTGCCATTGGATGGCGCGCCCGCCGCATCAAGGTGCCGTAGACGAAGAGGTGAACGGTCATCCTGCCGAACGCTCCAGCGAGCCATGCCGGCTCCGCCACATTCATGACATCAAGGTCGAAACATCCTAGACTCAAACCCGCGATTGCCGCGGCGCGAATCTGAGGCAGACTGTTTCCCGAATTGGCGCATTCTGCAGCAGACCCGCAAGCGACGCAGACGGCAGGACAGGAATGAGCTTGGACACGGTGATATCGCGATCGAACCTTCTCGCCGACGACGAAGTCCCGCCGGTCCTGGAGGTCAACGACAACGGCAGATCTCCCTTTGTCTTCACTTGCGATCATTATGGGCGGTTGATCCCGCGGGCTCTCGGCCAGCTCGGCCTGCCCGAGGAAGAGCTTGTCCGCCACATCGCCTGGGATATCGGCATCGCCGGCGTTGCGACAGCGCTGGCCAGGATGCTGGACGCCCACCTGATCGCGCAGCGCTACTCCCGCCTCGTGATCGACTGCAACCGCCCGTGGGAGGCCCCCTCGTCCATTCCGATGATCAGCGAGGCGACGACCATACCCGGCAACGAAGGCCTGACCCGCGAGGCGGCGGACGCCCGCCGCAGCGCCATCTTCGCGCCGTATCACCGCCGGATCGAAACCGTGCTTGGCCAGCGGCAGCAGGACAGGCGCCCCACCATCCTGGTCTCCCTGCACTCGTTCACGCCGGTGTATGCGGGCATCAAGCGCCCATGGCATGTCGGCACGCTGTATCATCGCAACACCCGCCTGCCGCCACTGCTGCTGCAATTGCTGCGCAAGGAAGGCGATCTGGTGGTCGGTGACAACGAGCCTTATGCGGTGAGCGACGCGACCGACTATACCATCCCGGTGCATGGCGAACGGCGCGGACTGATGAACACCGGCATCGAGATTCGCCAGGACCTGATTGACGAACCGTTTGGCCAGGAGCAGTGGGCCGAGCGGCTGGCGCGGATTCTGACCGAGATCGAGGCGGTGTTCGGCGCCGAGCATCTTCCGGTGTAACGATCGGCGCCGTGCCCTGCTCAGCGCGCCCGCGACAGGGCCAGCCAGATGCCGCCGCCGATCATGAAACCGCCGGAAGCGCGCGACAGCAGACGGGCCCGCCGCGCCGACAGCAGTGTCCGCGCCCGGCCGGCCAGCAGCGCATAGGTCGCGTCCGACACCGCAACGGTCGCCATGAAGGTGAGTCCGAGCAGGACGATCTGCGGGAAGCGCGCCTGGTCCATGTCGATGAATTGCGGCAGGAACGCCCCGAAGAACACCATCACTTTCGGATTGCTCAGCAGCACAACAAGCCCCTGCAGGAAAAAACCGCCGCGCGGCGGAGGCGGTGGGGCGTCCGACGTCTCCAGCAGGTTCGGTGAGCGGATCAACTTAATGCCCAGCCAGACGAGATAGGCCGCGCCGGCGAACCGCACCCAGTCGAACCAGTAGCCCATGGTCGCCATCAGCGAGGTCAGCCCGATCCCGACAATGCCAATCACGATCGCGAGCCCAACCTGCGCACCGGCGATGTTGATCAGCGCGGCACGGGTGCCATGGCGCAGGCCATTGGCGATGACCAGCGTCACCACCGGCCCCGGCAATAATGCCAGCGCGATGCAGGCGGCGACATAGGCGAGATAGAGCTGCAGCGACATGGAAAGTCCCCGGCTTCGAGAAACAAAAGCGTAGCGCACCATCGACAGCCGCGCCAGCGCCGACGGTGGCGCAGGCGCGCCGCGCTCAGCCGCGCTCGCGCAGCTCGCGGCGCAGCACCTTGCCGGTCGCGGTCATCGGCAGGCTGTCGACGAACTGCACATGGCGGGGATACTCGTGGGCGGCGAGCTGGACCTTGACGAAATCCCGGATCTCACGCGCCAGATCATCACCGGCGCTGAAGCCGGGCCGCAGCACGATCCAGGCCTTGATCGCCTCGGTGCGGATCGGATCGGGCACGCCGACCACCGCCGCGAGCGCCACCGCCGGATGCTTGAGCAGCGTGTGCTCGATCTCCGACGGGCCGATGCGATAGCCAGCACTGGTGATGACGTCGTCCTCACGACTGACATACCAAAAGTAGCCATCGGCATCTTGGATGCCGAGATCGCCGGTCAGCAGGAAATCGCCACCGTATTTCTTCGCGGTCGCCTGCGCATTGCGCCAGTATTCGAGCATCATGCAGGGGTTCGGCCGCCGCACGCCGATGATGCCGCGGCTGCCGCGCGGCAGCTCCTCGCCCTGCTCGTTGACGATGCGCACATCGAAGCCGGGAATCGCCCGTCCCATCGATCCCGGACGGATCGGAAACAGCCGTGCGTTGTTGCCGACCACCAGGTTGCACTCGGTCTGGCCATAGATCTCGTGAGCGTCTATGCCGAACGTCGTGCGCACCCAGCCGAGCAGTGCGGCGCCGAGCGACTCGCCACCGGTGAGAATGCTGCGCAGGCGGACATCCGCATGGTTGACATTGGCCTGGCGCATCAGCTTGAGCGCGGTCGGCGGCAGGAATACGTTGCGCACCTTGTGGTCCGCCATCAGCTGCATGGCGGCCTGCGGCTCGAACTTCCGGGCGCGATAGCCCACGATCGGCACGCCGTGATACCACGCCGGAAACAACGCATCGAACAGGCCGCCGATCCAGGCCCAGTCGGCCGGGGTCCAGTACACGTCGTCGGGCTTTGGAAAGAAGTCGTGCACCATCTCGACACAGGGCAGATGGCCGAGCAGCACCCGGTGCGCGTGCAGCGCCCCTTTCGGATTGCCGGTGGTGCCGGACGTGAAGATGATGATCGCCGGATCGTCCGCCGCCGTCGCGACATTGGCGAACGCGTCGGGGACATCTGCGATGGCCTGCCAGAACGATCGCGTGCCGGCAGGCGGGATGTCGGCGATGACGTAGACGTGCTGGAGATCGGGCAGCTGATCGCGGATTCGCGCGAGCTTCTCGAAACCCGTTTGATCGGTGACGACCGCTTTCGCGCCGCTGTTTGCGAGACGGAACGCCAGCGCGTCCTCGCCGAACAGCGTGAACAGCGGCACCGACACCAGTGCGGAGCGGAACGCGGCCAGATGCACGATCGGGAGCTCGACCGACTGCGACAGGAACACGGCGACCCGGTCGCCGCGCGACAGCCCGTCGGCGCGCAGCACGTTGGCGAAGCGCCGTGACCACGAAGCCATCTGGTCGAAGGAGACGTGGCGCACGCCCCCGGCCTCGTCGACATCGATCAGCGCAAGCCGATTGCGACCGTCGGCATGACGGTCGCAGCAGACCTCGGCAATGTTGAACTGCGCCGGAACGGACCAGCGGAAGTCGGCGGCGAGATGTTCGTAGTCGTCGGTTTCGGTGAGCATGACGAGAACCTCCCGCACGGCACCTGGTGTCCCGGTTCTAACATTCGCATCGCATTGCGGCAGGCTCTTTTGCGAATGTCAGGTCCACCGCACTGCAGACTATCCCGCGAGCGCCGCCTTGACGAGACCGCTGGCCTTGCCGAAATCCATCTGCCCGGCGTACTTGGCCTTGAGCGCGGCGATCACCTTGCCCATGTCCTTGATGCCCGCGGCGCCGGTGTCCTGGATCACGGCGGCGATGGCGGCCTTGACCTCGTCGTCGGACATCTGCTTCGGCAGGTAGGCCGAGATCACCGCAATTTCCTCGCGCTCCTGCGCGGCAAGCTCGGCGCGTCCGCCCTTGTCATAAAGCAGAACCGACTCCTGGCGCTGCTTGATCATCTTCTGCAGCAGGCCGAGCAGATCGTCGTCGCTCAGCGGCGGCTTACCCTGGCCGCGGGCTTCGATGTCGGCATTCTTGATCGCCGCATTGACCATGCGCAGCGTGGACAGCTTGCGCTCGTCCTTGGCCTTCATGGCCTCTTTCACCGCCGTGTTGATGTTGTCGCGCAGCATGATCGTCTCCTCAGAAAACGGCGCCGACCGGGCGGACATTCGCACAACCGCACGGAACCGGCTCCCTCGACGATCTAGTGGGTTTTCCCCCCAGGCACAACCGTCCGTGCAGACCGCCGGCCGCCGCCGACATCACGGCCCAGGAGCCTCCCGCCGCCGGCTGGCGCTGACATCCTTCGGCGCTTGCGCGCCGGGCGCCGCGGGCGCGGCGTCAGTTGTGCGTGGCAAGGCCATCATGGCAACGACGGTGGCGCTGGTCCCGGGTCGCCCCCAGAGTGTCGCCGTCAAGGTGAATTCCGTGCGGACGAAATGCGTCTGTTCGGTTTCCAGTCGCTGCATCCAGCCCATGCAAGGTGCGTCGTCACGAAAGCACAGGGCGGCCCACCCCCGGTCGAGCTTGCGCTGAGGCGGCAACGACCAGGCATATTGGAGACGGAACGGCCGTCCGTAAAAAGGATGATCGGGGCTATAAAACGCCGTCGCGAACGCCAGACTGTCGTCACCGCTCACAGCTGGCAGGGGTGTCGCCGCGAGGGCATGCCATTGCCGGGTCAGTTCCTCGGCCGCGAGCCGGTAGAAATGCCGGCCCTCCTTGTAGCCCTCGGTATTGCGGTAGATCGAATGGAACGGCGCGGCCGCGACCGTGACCACGGACAGCAGCAGCAGCACTACGGCGAGATTGACCGTATCGAACCGATCGACCGCGAACGACGTGGCGATCACGACGGCCACGACGACGAAAAACAACCCCTGCAGATGCCATAGCGCCGGCAGGTCGGCGCCGAGCGCGACGCCGACGACCACCGGCAGCACCACCGTGCCGGCGAACACCAGCAGCAGCAGGCGAGGCGCGGCTTGCATGCGCCGCAAATCATCGCCAAACCGGCGCAGGCTCGCCCGGATCATCAGCAGCCATGCAAAGGCCGGCGCGATGAAGTAGGCGACAATGCCGAGCAGGAACTTGCTGGCCTCCTGCACGGCGAGCCACTGCCCGCGCCCGGTATGCCCGGTCTCCGCATAGGTGAACGGCGCAAAGTCGCTCGCCACAAGCCAGTGCAGATGCGGTGCCAGGACCAGCAGGCCGGCAACGGTCGAAAGCCACGGCGCCCACGACGTGAAGTAGGCCCGCCGCTGCGGATGCAGAACGGCGGCCACCACGAACCCGCCGATCAGGAAGACCGAATAGTATTTGCCGAGCATGGCGAGCGCCGCGCAGATGCCGGCGGCGACAGCCCAGCGCACGCTGCGCGGTGTCTCGTAGGAGCGCAGGAAGCAATAGGCCGCCAGCGGCCACAGCACCAGCAGGACACTGTTGGCGTTGAAGCGTTGCGCATGGAAATGATAGGCCGGCACCAGCATCAGCAGCAGCAGCACGATGATGCGTTTGTCGCCGCGCACATAGCGCCGCGCGATCAGGTCCACCACCCACAGCGCGAGTGCCGCGTTGATCATGGCCAGCAGGTGAAACGACCAGTCAGCGAGCGGAAAGAGTTGCGACCAGAGATACGCAATCCAGCCCATCAGCGGCGGGTGCTTGGGATTGCCCCATTCGAACGTCCGCCCGACCGACCAGGTCTCCAGGACATCAGGGTGCAGGTCGGCATTGACGTAGGCGAGAGTCAGGAATCCCATCCAGACGGCAACAAAGATGACAAGCAGGAGCGGGATTGCCCACCCCGCCTCGATGCCATCGAGCCATGCCTCAAACGGCCGTCGCCAGGCCACGCGCGAGCGTGGCAGCGCCGTCGGCGAGGTCGCCGAGGTCCCAACGTTTGAAGTCACGAAAGAGCCGTCCCAAAAGATTAACGCCCGGTAAGGTTGTGTATGATTGTGTCCCGCACAGGGCAAGCCGGACCGGCTCAAAATCATCCAACTTTGTTAAAATTCAAAGAGCCCAAGATTTCATCAAGCTGACAAGGTCATGCCGGACTGGCACCGGAGCCGCCCAGCCAGGCCGACAACGCGGCGCCGACCGCCTCCGGTCGCTCGACCGGGGCGAGATGACCACAATCCGGAACGACGGCAAGGCGAGCCCCGGGGATTGCATCGGCGATCTCGACCGACAGGGCCTTCCGCAACACCGCGTCCTGTTCCGCCGCCAGCACCAGTGTCGGACAGGAAATGGCAGCAAGGCCGGGGCGGGAATCCGGCCGGGCGATGATCGCCGTCTGGTTGTTGACGAAGCCCGCGGCCCCGACATCGTCCCCCATGTCGTGCACGAGACGCAGCAGCGCCGCGTCGGTGACCCGCGCCGGGTGGACGAAGCTCGGGAAGATCATGTCGAGCACCTCGTGCAGGCGGCCGTCGCGGGCGAGCTGCATCTGCTGGTGGCGGCGCGCTGTCGCCTCCGGCGTATCGGGACGCGCCGAGGTGTTGAGCAGCGCCAGCTTCGCGACACGCTCGGGCGCCTGCCGCATGATCTCGAAGGCGATGTAGCCGCCCATCGAATGACCGGCGAGTGCAAAGCGCGCAGGCGCCTCGCGCAGGATGCGCGCGGCGATGGCGCCGATGCTGTCGTCCCGGACATGACTGGCGACCATGACCGGGCCGGCCTGCCACAGCACTGGCATCACCGCGGCATAGATACGGGACGACGACGCCAGCCCCGGCACCAGGACGAGCGGCAGACGGTCAGTCATGATGATCTCCCCCGCCGCGATCGCGACAGCGCCTCGACTGTCATGCGACGCCGCGCGTGCGTCCCTGCCAGTACGGCGCCCGGAGCGCCTTGCGGTCGATCTTGCCGAGCCCGGTCACCGGCACGCTGTCGACGACGTCGATGGTCTTGGGTGACCATGGCGCACCGCGCTTGTCCTTCACATGGGCCTGCAGCTCGGCGACATCGACGGTGCAGCCGGGCTTGGGCACAACAAATCCCTTCACGGCCTCGCCCCACTTGTCGTCGGGAATGCCGATCACCGCCGCCGACGCCACTGCCGGATGCGACATCAGCGCATCCTCGACCTCGCGCGGATAGATATTGAAGCCCCCGGAGATGATCATGTCCTTGGTGCGGTCGACGATATAATAGTAGCCGTCCTCGTCCATCACCGCGACGTCGCCGGTGTGCAGCCAGCCGCCGCGCAGCGTCTCCTCGGTCGCATCCGCGCGCTTCCAGTAGCCGTCCATCACCAGCGAGCCGCGCACGCAGATCTCGCCGGGCTCGCCGACCGCGACCTCCCGCATTTCGGAATCGAACAGTTTCACGTCCAGCATCGGATTGGCGCGGCCGCAGGAGCCAAGCCGGCGCGGCTTGGCCGGATCATGATCGATCTTGCGCAGCGTGGTGATGACCTGCGGTGCCTCGGTCTGACCGTAGAGCTGCACGAACACCGGGCCGAAGATCGCCATGCCCTCGCGCAGACGGTCCGGCGACATCGGCGCCGCGCCATAGACGATCATGTCGAGGGACGAAAAATCGAAACGCCGCCGCAACTCGGTGTTGTCGATCAGGGCATAGATCAGCGTCGGCACCAGGAAGGTCGCGGTGATCCGCTCATCCTGCACGGTGCGGGCATAGACCTCCGGCTCGAACCCCTGCACCAGGCGCGAATAGCCGCCGCGCAGCATCACCGGAAACAACGTGACGCCCGCGGCATGGCTGATCGGGGTCGCCGCGAGGAAGCGGATCTCGGGCGGCCAGTCCCAGTCAGCGAACAGTGTCAGCGTCATCGCCACCAGCGACCGATGCGGCAGCATCACGCCCTTGGAGCGGCCGGTGGTGCCGCCGGTGTAGGCAAGGAAGGCGATCGCATCGTTGTCGCCGGCATCCGCCAGCGGCGCCGGTTCAGCCACCGCGGCCTCGGCGAGGATGTCGCGCACGCCCTCCATCGCGCCGAACGAGGCGAGATGCTTCAGCCGCGGCGACCGCTGCTGGATCGCGCGGCCGCGCTCGCCGAATTTGGCGGCCTCCACGATCAGGAGGTCGATCTCGGCGTCGTCGACGATGAAGGCCTGGTCGTCTTCCGCGGCCATCGGATGCAGCGAGGTGTAGCGCGCCCCCATCACCATCGCGGCGCAGATCGCCGCCCAGCTCTCGACCCGGTTACTGGCCAGCACCGAGACCGCGCTGCCCTTGCCAAGGCCCATGGCGCGATAAACGGTGATGAAGCGGCCGACGGCATCTCCGAGCTCGCGATAGCTCCAGCGCGTGGTGGCATCGGCGATGGCCGGCCGGTCGCCGTAGCGGGTGATCGCGGTGATGATGAGTCCCCCCATCGTTCCGCCCGTATGCAGCCGATCCATGGTGTGCGTCGCTCCCTGTGCGGCTTGTTTTTCCGTTTTGGCCGATCGCCGCGGAACCGCAGCTTAATGCGACCTACCTCGCTGTCAAACTTCAGGAAAACGGCCGAAAAGTTGCCGTTTTGCATGTGAATCCCTGCTCGGGGCCTTTGACGCGGCCCACCGCTCGGGCTATGGGATGCGCTCATGACCCAATCTGAAAACGCTGCTGCCTGGCCGGACCATAAACCGACCGCGCTCCTTGTGCTCGCCGATGGCACGGTGCTGGAGGGCTTTGGCCTCGGTGCCGAAGGCTCCGCCGTCGGTGAAGTCTGTTTCAACACCGCGATGACCGGTTATGAGGAGATCCTCACCGACCCGTCCTATGCGGGGCAGATCATCACCTTCACCTTCCCCCACATCGGCAATGTCGGCACCAATGAGGAGGACATCGAGGCGCTGAACATGGCGGCGACGCCGGGCGCCCGCGGCGTGATCCTGCGCGCCTCGATCACCGATTCGTCGAACTACCGCGCCGTGAAGCATCTCGACCAGTGGCTCAAGGCCCGCGGCATTGTCGGCCTCGCCGGCATAGACACCCGCGCGCTGACCGCCCTGATCCGCACCAAGGGCATGCCCAATGCCGTGATCGCCCATTCTCCGGACGGCAAGTTCGACCTGCGGGCGCTGAAGGAAGAAGCCCGGGAATGGCCGGGCCTCGTCGGCATGGACCTCGTGCCGATGGTGACCAGCGGCCAGCGCTTCACCTGGGACGAGACGCCCTGGCAATGGCAGGAGGGCTACGGGCGCCTGGACAAGCCCGAGTTCAACGTGGTCGCCATCGACTACGGCATCAAGCGCAATATCCTGCGCCTGCTCGCCGGCGAGGGCTGCAATGTGACGGTCGTTCCCGCCACCACATCGGCCGAGGAAATCCTGGCGCTGCAGCCGGACGGCGTGTTCCTATCGAACGGCCCCGGTGACCCGGCCGCCACCGGCGAATATGCCGTGCCGGTGATCCGTCAGGTCATCGCGTCGGGCCTGCCGACCTTCGGCATCTGCCTCGGCCACCAGATGCTCGGCCTCGCCGTCGGCGGCAAGACCATGAAGATGCACCAGGGGCACCATGGCGCCAATCATCCGGTCAAGGATCTGACCACCGGCAAAGTCGAGATCACCTCGATGAATCACGGCTTCGCAGTCGACAAGACCACGCTGCCGGACAACGTCGTCCAGACACACATTTCGCTGTTCGACGACAGCAATTGCGGCATCGCGCTGAAAGACAAGCCGGTGTTCTCGGTGCAGTACCACCCCGAGGCATCGCCCGGTCCGCGCGACTCGCACTACCTGTTCCGCCGCTTCGCCGACCTGATGCGCCAGCGCAAGAGCGCCTGAGCACGGCCCGATATCGTCAGATGACAACGCCCCCGGATCGCGGGCGTTGTCTTTTCTGCGGCACGGTGGGTTCAACTGCGCCGTGCGGCGCCCGTCAGGCTGCGTTGTCGCCTTCCTGACGACTGGCCTCGAACAGAAACCAGGTGCGCCGCTCCGTGGCGTCGATGAAGTTCTCGAGGATGCTGGTGGTGGCGCAATCGCCGTACTTGTCGGCGACCTCGTGCGCCTTGCGCAGCGCCACGGTGAACGCCTTGTTGTCGGCCATCAATTCGCGCAGCATTTCACGCGGCGGCACATAGGCCTCGTCATTGTCCTTCACACCGGTGAGGCGGGCGAGATGCCCGACCGAACGCAGCGTGGTGCCGCCGATCTTGCGGACCCGCTCGGCAATGTCGTCGATGCCCGCGAAGATCGCGTCAGCCTGCTCGTCGAGCAGCAGATGGTAGTCGCGGAAATGCCGACCACTGACATGCCAGTGGAAATTCTTGGTCTTGATATAGAGCGCGAACGAATCCGCAACCAGCGGATTGAGAGCCGCGGAAATCCTCTCGACCGCCTCGGCCGACAGATCCGTGGGGGTATCGAGCTCGGCAGCGACCTTTTTGGCAGTTTTGCTCACGGCTGACCTTCCTGTTAGGAATTCGTTAAGGCTGAAGCATTCAGGGATGCAATGGACACGTCGCGTGGGACCGGATAACGCGTGGTCGGCGCACAGGTTCCGGCTTCCGGAACCGCCCAGACGGCGTGGACCGCCGCAGCGTGACGATCGGAAAGAGCAAACCGTTGAAAGCCGGAAGGTTCCATTGGCCGCTCAGGAGCGCCGGGCCGGACAGCACGGTGCCGGAGCGCCGCCATGGATGACTGGATCGATTATTACGACTCCACCCACACGATCTATGTCAGCAAGCTGCATCGCGACCTGCACTTCAGCATCATCGCCGACGACATCATCGGCTACATCTCCTCAAAGGACGCCGTCGTCCTCGACTACTCCTGCGGCGAGGCGACCTCGGCGGCGCGGGTCGCGGAGCGCTGCAGCCGCCTGATCCTCGCCGAGCCGGCGCCGGGTGTGCGCGGTCGCCTGATCGCGCGGTACGCGCGCAACCTCAACGTCAAGGTGCGGTCGCTGGAGGAGCTACGCTATCTCGACGACAACTCGATCGACCTGGTGGTGATGATCTCGGTGGCCCAGTACATGACGCCGGCCGAGCTCGACAGCGCCTTCGCGGTGGTACGCCGGCTGCTGAAGCCGGCTGGCCGGTTCATCCTCGGCGATATCCTGCGCCCTGACGTCAGCGCCGCGACCGACGTCATAGCTCTGCTGCGGATGGCTCGCGCCCACGGCTTCCTCAGAGATGCCCTGATCGGGCTGATGCGCACCTACCTCTCGGACTACTGGCAATTGCGCAGTCAGGTCGGCCTGCAGCGCTATTCCGAGCAGGAGATGCTGGCGAAGCTGGCAGCTGCCGGCTTTTCCGCATCACGCGCCCACGCCAATGTCGGTCACAACCCCTCGCGCATGACCTTCGTGGCCAGGCACGCCTTCTGATCGCACCGCAATAGCGACCCAATATTGACGCTGGCATCGACACCGCCGTGACCAGGGGGCGGCAGACGCGCTGGCCTCCACTCCTTCCAGCTCAGCATGCCGGCAGCGCCCCGCCGTCAGGCCGGACTCATGCGCGACTGTGATTGCTGCGCGTCAGGCGCGTCATCGAACGTGCACTCGGCCAACGCCAGACGATCGACATCGCGTGCCGCCGCGGCGAGAACGGCGTCCAGCAATCCGGGAAAGCGCGCCTCGAGATCGTCACGCCGCAGGCTCATGTAGCGGGCCGTGCCTTCGAGACGGACACGGATCACGCCGGCCTCACGCAGCCGGCCGAAGTGGTAGGCGAGGTTCGACTTCGCTCCGACCCCGCTGAAGTCACCGCACCGCAGCTCCGCGCCGTCCCGTTCATGCTGCGCAAGGCCGTGAACGATCGCCAGACGCGTCGGATCGCCGAAACAATCCAGCACGGTCGGCAGCTCGAGCTGCTCGCGGGTGGGGTGGGCCAGAATCTTCATGGGACGATCATAGCTGGGCTGCTGCCTAGCGACAATGTTCAATACTAATTGAACTAATTGACATTGAGCCACTACTGCTTCATTGTTCAATAAATTTTGAACTTTGGAGTGCAGGATGGCGCGCCTGTTCTGGCTGGCCTTGGCCGCTTTCGCGATCGGTACCGAGAGCTTCATGATCACCGGGCTGCTGCCGGCGATATCAGCCGATCTCGGCGTATCCGTCTCGGCCGCGGGCCAGTTCGTGACAGCCTTTGCCTTCAGCTATGCAATCGGCTCGCCGGTGCTCGCCACGCTGTTCAACGATGTCGACCGCAAGGCCATGCTCGGGATCGCGCTCGGCGGCTTCATCTTTGGCAACCTGCTCGCGGCCTGCGCCGGCGGCTATGGCGCGCTGATGGCCGCACGCATCCTCATGGCCCTGTCGGCGGCGCTGTGCATGCCCGCCGCCAATGCGGTGGCGGTAGCGATCGCACCGGAGCACCAGCGTGGCCGCGCCATCGCCATCGTCAGTTCCGGCCTGACGGTAGCCACCGCGCTCGGCGTGCCGCTCGGCACCCTGATCGGCCATGCCACGAACTGGCGAACGATGTTCGTGCTGGTCGCGGCACTCGGCCTTGTGGCGCTTGGCGGGCTGCTGTGGGGCCTGCCGCGCGGGCTGCCGCGGGTCACGGCAACACTATCGCAGCGCCTCGCCGTCGCGCGGCAGCCATCGGTGCTTCGAGCGCTGCTGGTAACGGTGCTGTGGGGCACCGCAGGCTTCACGGTCTTTCCCTATCTCGCGCTCGTGCTCGGCACGGTCGGACTCGACACCGCCGGCGTCAGCCTCGCCCTGTTCCTGTTCGGCTCGGCCGCTGCCATCGGCAACATGCTGGGCGGGGTCCTGGTCGATCGTATCGGGGCGCCCCGCACCAGCGCGATCGCACTCACCGGCGTCATGACGGCGCTGATGCTGGTCTCGGTCATCCTGCACGCCCTGCCCGCGACCACCGCCTGGATCGCGCTGCTGGTGGTGATGCTGCCCTGGGGCATCTCCGGCTGGGCCTTCCATCCCGCACAGTCGGCCAAGCTCGTGGCACTCGTTCCCACGGCCCCGATGATCGCGCTGTCGCTCAATGCCTCGGCCATGTATCTCGGCTTCGCGCTGGGCAGCCTGAACGGCGGCCTCGTCGTCTCCGCCCTGTCGGTGCAGGATCTTGGCTGGGCCGGAGGTGACTTTGCCGCCGCCGGCCTGGCGCTGCTGGTCGCGTTCGGCGGGTTCCGCCAAACGCTCGGGCAGCAAATCCCCGGTTGATGGGGACTTTAATCCCCTTCCCCACCCCCGGAATCTGGTCTAAAGACACCCCGCGCGAGGCACTGTCTTGGCGCCTGCCAAAGGACGCGCGAGGAGCGCGCCCTTTTTTTGTGCCCGGTTTCTGCCCGCGTGAAGCGTGCCAGGTTGCGCTTTATCCTATTGTCAAAGCATGATTTTTCGGAAGTGCCCTGCAGTTCCGGACCATGCTGGTGTGAGACGCGATGCCCAAACGAACAGACATTTCGACGATCCTGATCATCGGCGCCGGTCCCATTGTGATCGGCCAGGCCTGCGAGTTCGACTATTCCGGAACCCAGGCGGTCAAGACGCTGAAGGAAGAGGGCTACCGTATCGTCCTGGTGAATTCCAACCCGGCGACGATCATGACCGATCCGGAGCTGGCGGACGCCACCTACATCGAGCCGATCACGCCCGAGATCGTCGCGAGGATCATCGAGAAGGAGCGCAACGTCGTTCCCGGTGGTTTTGCGCTGCTGCCGACCATGGGCGGCCAGACCGCGCTCAACTGCGCGCTGTCGCTGCGCAAGCAGGGCACGCTGGACAAGTTCAATGTCGAGATGATCGGCGCCACCGCCGACGCTATCGACAAGGCCGAGGACCGCGGCCGCTTCCGTGAGGCGATGACCAAGATCGGGCTGGAAACGCCGCGCTCGACCCAGACCAAGACGCTGCCCGACGCGCTGCGCGCCCTCGACTATATCGGCCTGCCCGCGATCATCCGTCCGTCCTTCACCATGGGCGGCACCGGCGGCGGCATCGCCTACACCAAGGCGGAGTTCATCGAGATCGTCGAGCGCGGCATCGATGCCTCGCCGACCAGCGAAGTGCTGATCGAAGAGTCCGTGCTCGGCTGGAAAGAGTACGAGATGGAGGTCGTCCGCGACAAGAAGGACAACTGCATCATCGTCTGCTCGATCGAGAACCTCGATCCGATGGGCGTGCACACCGGCGACTCCATCACGGTCGCGCCGGCGCTGACGCTGACCGACAAGGAATACCAGATCATGCGCGACGCATCGCTTGCGGTGCTGCGCGAGATCGGCGTCGAGACCGGCGGCTCGAACGTGCAGTTCGGCGTCAATCCGGCCGATGGCCGCCTCGTCGTCATCGAGATGAATCCGCGCGTGTCGCGCTCCTCGGCGCTGGCGTCGAAGGCGACCGGGTTCCCGATCGCCAAGGTCGCGGCCAAGCTCGCGGTCGGCTACACCCTCGACGAGATCGCCAACGACATCACCGGCGGCGCGACCCCGGCATCGTTCGAGCCGACCATCGACTACGTCGTCACCAAGATTCCGCGCTTCGCGTTCGAGAAATTCCCCGGCGCGAGCCATACCCTGACCACGTCGATGAAGTCGGTCGGCGAGGTCATGGCGATCGGCCGCACCTTCCAGGAAAGCCTGCAGAAGGCGCTGCGGGGCTTGGAGACCGGTCTCACCGGCCTCGACGAGATCGACATCGACGGCCTCGGCAAGGGCGACGACAAGAACGCCATCCGCGCCGCGCTCGGCACGCCAACGCCGAACCGCCTGCTGCAGGTCGCGCAGGCGATGCGGCTGGGCTGGACCAACGAGGAGATCTTCGCATCCTGCAAGATCGACCCCTGGTTCCTCGATGCCATCCGCGGCATCGTCGACGCCGAAGCCAAGGTGCGCGCCCACGGGCTGCCCGGCAACGCGTTCGCGATGCGCTCGCTGAAGGCCATGGGCTTCTCGGACTCACGCCTCGCCGTGCTCGCGGGCAAGAGCGAGGCCGAGGTCAAGTCGCTGCGCCGCACGCTCGGCGTCCGCCCGGTGTTCAAGCGCATCGACACCTGCGCCGCCGAATTCGCCTCGCCCACCGCCTACATGTACTCGACCTATGAGGCGCCGTTCGCCGGCCAGACCGCCGACGAGAGCGCGCCGAGCGATGCCAAGAAGGTCGTGATCCTCGGCGGCGGCCCGAACCGCATCGGCCAGGGCATCGAGTTCGACTATTGCTGCTGCCATGCCTGCTTCGCGCTGCATGACGCCGGCTACGAGACCATCATGATCAACTGCAATCCGGAGACGGTGTCGACCGACTACGACACCGCCGACCGGCTGTACTTCGAGCCGCTCACCGCCGAAGACGTGCTGGAGATCATCGACACCGAGCGCTCCAACGGCACGCTGCATGGCGTGATCGTGCAGTTCGGCGGCCAGACTCCGCTGAAGCTCGCGCGCGCGCTCGAAGACGCCAAGGTGCCGATCCTCGGCACCTCGCCCGACGCCATCGACCTCGCCGAGGACCGCGACCGCTTCAAGCGTGTCCTCGACAAGCTGCACCTCAAACAACCCAAGAACGGCATCGCCTATTCGGTCGAGCAGGCGCGCCTGGTGGCCGGCGATCTCGGCTTCCCGCTGGTGGTGCGCCCGTCCTACGTGCTCGGCGGCCGCGCGATGCAGATCATCCGCGAGGAAGGCCAGCTCGGCGACTACCTGCTCGGCACCCTGCCCGAGCTCGTGCCCGCCGACGTCAAGGCGCGCTATCCCAACGACAAGACCGGGCAGATCAACACCGTGCTCGGCAAGAACCCGCTGCTGTTCGACCGCTATCTGTCGGACGCCATCGAGGTCGACGTCGATTGCCTGTGCGACGGCAAGGACACCTTCGTCGCCGGCATCATGGAGCACATCGAGGAAGCCGGCATCCACTCCGGCGACAGCGCCTGCGCGCTGCCGCCGCACTCGCTCGACCCGGCGACCCTCGCCGAGCTCGAACGCCAGACCCGCGCGCTGGCGCTCGGTCTCGACGTCGTCGGCCTGATGAACGTGCAGTACGCCATCAAGGATGGCGAGATCTACGTGCTCGAGGTCAATCCGCGCGCCTCGCGCACGGTGCCGTTCGTCGCCAAGGTGGTCGGCATGCCCGTCGCCAAGATCGCATCGCGCCTGATGGCCGGCGAGAAGCTCGCCGATTTCAGGCTCAGGCCGGCGAAGCTCAACCATGTCGGCGTCAAGGAATCCGTCTTCCCGTTCGCCCGCTTCCCCGGCGTCGATACCGTGCTCGGCCCGGAGATGCGCTCGACCGGCGAGGTGATGGGCCTCGACCGCTCGTTCGCTGTGGCCTTCGCCAAGAGCCAGCTCGGCGGCGGCACCCGCGTGCCGCGCTCCGGCACCGTGTTCGTCTCGGTGCGCGAGGACGACAAGACCCGCATTCTCGACGCCGTCCGCCTGCTGGTCGGGCTCGGCTTCCGGGTGCTGGCGACGTCGGGCACGCAGCGCTTCCTCGCCGACAACGGCGTGCCGGCCGAGAAGGTCAACAAGGTGCTGGAAGGACGGCCGCATATCGTCGACGCCATCACCAACGGTGACGTCCAGCTCGTCTTCAATACCACCGAGGGACCGCAGGCTCTGGCTGACAGCCGTTCCCTGAGGCGAGCTGCCCTCTTGCATAAAGTACCGTACTACACCACTCTTTCCGGGGCCGTGGCGGCCGCGCAGGGAATCCGCGCCTATCTCGGCGGAGATCTCGAGGTCCGCACACTGCAAAGCTATTCTTCCGACCTCTAGTGTCCCCAAACCGGCACCGCGCGCATGCGTCAGGGCCGACGGGACAGGGATCCGGAAGACGGACGGCTGGTCGGGGCATGCGGGGTCGTTGCACGGTCACGGCAGCATTCATCCGCCCGACACGACGCTGATCCGGCCCAAATGGCCTGCGATCAGGCCATGATCTGCTGGAACCAGTAGAGTGAGGCTGTGTTCCCTTTCAGCGCTCGCCCCCATCCCGGGGCAGAGCACAATGTGATGTTTCGTGCATCGGCAGCCCGTCGGCCCCGCGCACGAAAACCAAGGACGACGACGAATGGTTGAGAAAGTTCCCATGACCCAGGCCGGACATACTGCCCTGGAGGAAGAACTGAGGCAGCGTCAGCAGGTTGAGCGCCCGCGCATCATCGAGGCTATCGCCGAAGCGCGCTCCCATGGCGACCTGTCGGAAAATGCGGAATACCACGCCGCCAAGGAAGCCCAGTCGCACAACGAAGGCCGCATCGCCGAGCTCGAGGACAAGCTCGCGCGCGCCGACGTCATCGACGTCGCCAAACTGTCCGGCGATACGATCAAGTTCGGCGCCACTGTGACGCTGATCGATGAGGACACCGAGAAGAAGGCGGTGTGGCAGATCGTCGGCGAGCCCGAAGCCGACGCCAAGAAGGGCCGCATCTCGATCACCTCGCCGCTGGGGCGTGCGCTGATCGGCAAGACCAAGGGCTCATCCGTCGAAGTGATGGCGCCCGGCGGCGCCAAGGCCTACGAGATCGCCAACGTGGAGTGGCGGTAACCTGCAAGTTACCTGATGGACATCGCTCTCCGTCATGCGTCGAGCCGCAGCCTTCGGGCTGCGGCTTTTTCGTGTGTTGCGGTACGCACATAACTCTTCGTGATCGGAGCGCTTTCCAGCCGGGCCGCGCCGCCGGTTGTATTGCACCGCGCAGTCCGTGCATGGAATAAAGCCGTGAGCTCGGCCTTAGCCCCAGAAGGGGTACTGTCGAGTTCGACACGATTAAATTCCATGACGCCAAACACTGGGGGATCAGAATGGCTTTGGACACTATCGCAGCATCGTGGGCGCCACGCGTGCTCAGCCTCCTACGCATCGTTACTGGACTTCTATTTCTGCAGTACGGCATCGCGAAGCTGTTCAAATGGCCGCCGATTCCGATGTTCGAAAAGGTCGAGCTGTTTTCGCTCTATGGCCTCGCCGGAAGTCTCGAACTCGTTGGCGGCATCCTGCTGGTTCTCGGTCTCTTCACGCGTCCGGTGGCGTTCATCGTCAGCGGCGAAATGGCGTTTGCCTATTTCATGGGGCACGCGCCGCGCGCGTTCCTGCCGATCCTGAACAATGGCGGCCAGGCGATCCTGTTCTGCTTCATCTTCCTCTACCTCGCATGCGCAGGTGGCGGAGCGTGGAGCGCCGACGCCGCAATCCGCAACAAGGCCTGACAAAGCCAACGCGCGCTTTGGCGCGCCTCGAATGACATGCACCGCGCCGTGGACGCCCTCCGCGGCGCGGTTTTTGTTTCAGGGCGTGGTGGCGCGCCGCCCCTGTGCCGGCTGCAGCTTCATTTCCAGCGGCACCGCCGCCGCGTTCTTGGAGTTATGCAGCACCAGCGATGTCCGGACGTTGCGCACATGCGGCGCCGCGGTCAGATGCGAGACGAAATGCTGAAAGGTCGCCATATCGGGCGCCACGCATTTCAGGATGAAATCGACCTCGCCCGACAGCATCCAGCACTCGCGCACCAGCGGCTCGCCGCGCACGAACTGCTCGAAGGCCCGCAGGTCTGCTTCCGCCTGGCTGGAGAGATGGACCGAAGCGAACACGGTCACATCGAAGCCCAGCCGATGAGGATCCAGCAGGCCGCGATAGCCCTGGATGTAGCCCGCGTCCTCCAGTGCCTTCACACGGCGCAGACAGGGCGGAGGCGATATGCCGACGCGCTTGGCCAATTCGACATTGGTAATTCGGCCATCGGCCTGAATTTCATGGAGAATTTTCAGATCGATCTCGTCGAGACCCTTGGACACGGACGCAGGATTCCTCAATTGGCGCGACAGCCGACGGGAGCTGTCAGCCTTTCATACCGCAGTGCCACCTCGTTTGTGAAATTTTATTGCGCCAAAGCGCGCGAGTAAATTGTGACAGCCGACATATGACAACTGCGTCAGAAAATCGGTGGAAATGGGTTGCATAACTTGCATGGCTGCCCAGATAACCTAAGATGAAATTTGCTGTTTTTGATGCATCGCAGCCACCTTTCTGAGCAGTTTCTGCCTCCCCGCGAACACACCGCATCTGGGGAGCGAGGATGGATCCATGTCTTCTGCTAACGCGCCTGCCGCCCACTCGTCCGCTTCCCAAGCCGCCTCCCAAGCCACCCACGCCAAGGTGGTGATCATCGGCTCCGGGCCTGCTGGCTACACGGCGGCGATCTACGCGGCACGCGCGATGCTCGAACCGATCCTGATCCAGGGCATCCAGCCCGGCGGCCAGCTCACCATCACCACTGACGTCGAGAACTATCCGGGCTTTGCCGACGTGATCCAGGGCCCGTGGCTGATGGAGCAGATGGAGAAACAGGCGACCCACGTCGGAACGCGGATCGTCACCGACCATGTCAACAAGCTGGAGCTGGGCCACCGCCCGTTCCGCATCACCTGCGACTCCGGCGACGTCTATCTCGCCGAGACCGTCATCCTGGCGACCGGCGCGCAGGCGCGCTGGCTGGGCCTGCCCTCGGAGGAAACCTATAAGGGCTTTGGCGTATCGGCCTGTGCCACCTGCGACGGCTTCTTCTACCGCGGCAAGCAGGTGTTCGTCGTCGGCGGCGGCAACACTGCCGTCGAGGAAGCGCTGTTCCTCACCAATTTCGCTTCGCAGGTCACGCTGGTGCACCGTCGCGATACGCTGCGCGCCGAGCGCATCCTGCAGGACCGCCTGTTCAAGCACCCCAAGATCAAGGTGATCTGGGACACCGCGATCGAGGAGATCCGCGGCGAGCAGAACCCGTCGAAGGTCACCCACATCCGCCTGAAGAATCTGAAATCCGGCGCAGTCACCGACCTGCCGGCGGACGGCGTCTTCGTCGCCATCGGACATGCGCCGGCGACCGATCTGGTCGCGGGCCAGCTCAAACTCAAACCGTCGGGCTATGTCGAGATCGCCCCGCACTCGACTGCCACTTCGGTCCCCGGCGTCTTCGCCGCCGGAGACGTTGCTGACGAAACCTACCGGCAGGCGGTGACCGCCGCCGGCCTCGGCTGCATGGCCGCTCTGGAAGCGGAGCGTTTCATCCATGCCACCGCGGCCGAGCGCGCCGCCGCCGAGTAGGCCGAACAGACGGAACAGTTTGATGCCTCAGAATCGTCACGGATCGACTTCGATGGATTGGGACAAGCTCAAGGTATTTCATGCTGCGGCAGAAGCCGGCAGCTTCACCCATGCCGGCGAGCAACTCGGGCTGTCGCAGTCCGCGGTATCCCGTCAGGTCAGCGCGCTGGAGCAGGAGCTCGCCGTCTCGCTGTTTCACCGCCACGCCCGCGGTCTCATCCTGACCGAACAGGGCGACCTGCTGTTTCGCACGGCGCATGACGTGTTCATGCAGCTGCAGGCCGCCCGCGCCAAGCTGACGGACAGCCGCGAACGCCCGAGCGGCGAACTGAAAGTGACGACCACGCCGGGCGTCGGCATCAATTGGCTGATCCCGCGGCTCGGCGAGTTCACCTCGCTCTATCCCGAGATCCGCGTGCAGCTGATGGTCACGGACGAAGAGCTCGACCTGTCGATGCGCGAGGCCGATGTCGCCATCCGTACCCGCAAGCCGACCCAGCCCGACCTGATCCAGCGCAAGCTGTTCTCGATCGGCTTTCATGCCTACTGCTCGCCGGAATACATCAAGCGCTTCGGCACGCCGCGCACCCTCGACGACCTCGACAACCATCGCATCATCATCCTCAGCGATTCCCAGGTTCCGTCGCATCTGCAAAACCGTGCATGGCTGATCGAGGCCGGCCGCAACGGTTCCGGCCCGCGCGAGCCCTACTTCAAGGTCAACAACATCCTCGGCCTGCTGCGCGGCTGCCAGCAGGGGCTCGGCATCGCCGCCCTGCCCGACTATCTCGTCGATGAAAACAGCCGCCTGGTGCAGCTGTTCGGCGAAGCCGATTCGATCCAGCTCGACACCTACTTCGTCTATCCCGAGGAGCTGAAAACCGTTGCCCGCGTGCAGGTTTTCCGTGACTTCGTGGTGAGCAAGGCGCAGCGCTGGCCATCATGATCCTGTGATCGCTCCCGCAAACTCCGCATGACTGACATGCGGAGTGGGCTGTTGCCGCATCACGCGAACAGGAATCAAATGCGCTTACTGAATGCTTGCGGTTGCGCATCGTCCCCCTCCTCCAGTGACCGCTGGACTTCAGCTATCCCTCTTGGAAGGTGATTGTGTCGGCCTCTCATGGCCATAACTGTCCAGCCGGGCTCGCAAGAGTCCGGCTTTTTCTTTTGCGGTGCCGCGTCTGACGACTGTGAAATCACCGGCGCCTGGACGCCCGGCGATGACACCGGACGCTCACGCCCGATGTCAGTTTGTTGCTCGGTGTGATCGCGGCGTGGAACGCCGCATGCCATCACAGGCGCAGCCGAGCCAACCGCAGGGCATTGGCGATGACGCTGACCGACGACAGCGCCATGGCGGCAGCGCCGACCATCGGGGACAACAGCAAGCCGAACAGCGGATAGAGCACGCCGGCCGCGACGGGAACACCGGCGGCGTTGTAGACGAACGCAAACGCCAGGTTCTGCCGGATGTTGCGCATGGTCGCGTGCGACAGCGTCCGTGCCTGCACGAGGCCGTTGAGATCGCCGCGGAGCAGCGTGATGCCCGCGCTTTCGATCGCGACATCCGTACCGCCCCCCATCGCAATACCGACGTCGGCGCTCGCCAGTGCGGGGGCGTCATTGATGCCGTCGCCGACCATTGCGACCCGCCGGCCTTCGGCCTTGAGCCGCTCTACCACGGCGCCCTTGCGTTCAGGCAGCACGCCGGCCTCGACCTCATCGATGCCGAGGGTTCTGGCCACCGCCTGCGCGGTCGCCGCATGATCGCCGGTCAGCATGATGATCCGCAGGCCCTCCCTGCGCAGCGCATCGAGTGCCGCCCGCGCGCCCGCCTTGACCGGATCGGCAATGGCGATGGTCCCCGCCGCCACTCCATCGATCGCGGCATAGATCACGGTCGCGCCGGCCTCGCGCCGCTCCCGCGCGCGCGGCTCGAGCGCTCCGACATCCACACCGGATTCGGCCATCAGCATCGCATTGCCAAGCAAAACGCGATGGCCGTCGACCTCACCCGAAGCCCCCTTGCCGACAGGCGACTGGAAATTCCGGACATCGCCGAGCGTGAGCTTGCGAGCGTCAGCTTCGGCGAGCACCGCTCGCGCCAGCGGATGCTCGCTGGCACGTTCGACACTGGCGGCAAGCCGCAGCAGCTCGGTCTCCGTGCCATCCCGCGCGACGACAACGGCCACCACCTTCGGCTTGCCCTCGGTCAGCGTGCCAGTCTTGTCGAGCACCAGCGTGTCCACGGCCTCCATGCGCTCCAGCGCGTCGGCATCGCGGATCAGGATACCTGCGCGCGCGCCGCGCCCGACGCCGACCATGATCGACATCGGCGTCGCGAGGCCAAGCGCGCAGGGACAGGCGATGATGAGCACGGTTACGGCGGCGACGAGGCCAAAGGACAACCGCGGCTCCGGCCCGAACACGGCCCACGCCAGGAACGCGATCACGGCCACCGCGATCACGGCCGGGACAAACCAGCCCGCCACCCGATCGGCGAGGCGCTGGATCGGCGCGCGCGACCGCTGCGCCCGCGCCACCATGTCCACGATCCGCGCCAGCATGGTGTCGCGGCCGACCTTCTCCGCCCGCATCACCAGGCCGCCGCTCTGATTGAGCGTGCCGCCGATCACCGCTGCACCTTCCCCCTTGCCGACCGGCATCGCCTCGCCCGTCACCATCGATTCATCGATGTTCGAGCGCCCCTCGACAATGACGCCGTCGACAGGAATGGTTTCGCCGGGGCGCACCCGCAGCAGGTCGCCGACGGCGATCGCCTCCAGCGACACGTCCTCATCGCCGCTGCTGGTGATCCGGCGTGCCAGCTTCGGCGCGAGCCCGAGCAGCGCCTTGATCGCACCTGACGTGCGCTCGCGGGCGCGCAACTCCAGCACCTGCCCCAACAGCACGAGCACGGTGATGACCGCCGCCGCCTCGAAATAGACGGCGACCGCGCCATGGTGATCGCGAAACGCATCGGGAAACACCTGCGGCGCGAGCGTCGCGACCACGCTGTAGAGCCAGGCCACGCCCGTCCCCATGGCGATCAGCGTGAACATGTTGAGATGCCCGGTCTGCAGCGAGCGATAGCCGCGCGCGAAGAACGGCGCTCCGGCCCATGCCACCACCGGCGTCGCCAGCGTCAGCAAGACCCAGTTGGCATAGGGCGCGGGGAGGATGGACACGCCGGCAAGATGCGCGGCCATATCGATCACCGCGACGGGAATCGTCAGCGCCAGCGCGATCCAGAAGCGACGGGTCATGTCCACCAGTTCAGGATCCGGCTTGTCGTCGAGCGTCACCAGCTCAGGTTCGAGCGCCATGCCGCAGAGCGGGCATGCGCCGGGGCCGACCTGACGCACCTCCGGATGCATCGGACAGGTGTAGATCGCATCCTCTGCGACGGGCTGGGCAGTTGGCGCCGGCCGCTTCGGCGCCGGCGGTGTACGCGCCAGATAAGTCTCCGGAGCTGCCTCGAACTTGCTGCGGCAACCGGCCGAGCAAAAAAAGTAATCCTGGCCGCGATAGCTGAAGCCATGCTTTGCCTTCGCCGGATCGACGCTCATGCCGCAGACGGGGTCAATCGCCCGCACCGTCTCGCGACCGTCGTCATGGCCATGATGACGGTGACTGCCGTGATGATGCGTGTGGTCATGCTGGCAGCATGTCGGGGAAGGCGGGGCAACCGCCGCTTCGGCATGATCGCCATGGCCGCAGCCGGCCCCCTCACTCTTCCCTGACGTCGACATTTCGCACTCCTTCGGCGCTACGCACCGCCTGCATCACGGGCTTGAACTTTATACCCCATGGGGGTATATAAAGGCCATGCGCACCGAGATCAAGTCATCGTGCCTGAAGCGCCTCAAGCGCATCGAAGGGCAAATCCGCGGCCTCGCCGGAATGGTGGAGGACGACCGCTACTGCATCGATATCGTCACGCAGATCGCCGCGGCACGTGCGGCCCTGCGCCGGGTCGAGGAAGAGGTGCTGCGCGATCACGTCGCGCATTGCGTCGAGCATGCGATCCATTCAGGCGACAAGGCGGATCAGCGACGCAAGATCGCAGAGCTGATGGACGTGATCAGCCGCGCCGACCGCTAACGCAGCGCCATGCGAGCTTGAGTTCCATCGCCGCGACTCTACGTCGGCGTGTTTCCTGAAGGATGTTCGCGCCGACCCTGCAAATTATGACGGCAATCAGCTGACCATCGCGCAAACTATTTACCTTGTTGCTTATTGGTTTTGTCCACGACCGATCTATTTACCTCAGGTTACGCAGTTCCCCGTAAGCCCGAATGTTGAGACAAACGGGCGCGGATATCCATGTTCAAGGTCTACAACTGCATCGTCACAGCTCACGATCTCTCTCTCGTGGCGCTCGCAGCCGTCATCTGCGCCATAGCTTCGTTTGCCGCTGTCAACCTGCTTCGTCACGCGCGCAGCTCCAAGGGCCGCATGCGCGATGTGTGGCTTGCCGTGGCGGCGATCTCGACGGGATCCGGCATCTGGGCGACGCACTTCATCGCGATGCTGGCCTTCAGTCCCGGCATTCCGAACCGTTACAACATCATCCTCACGGTCGCCTCGCTGGTCATGGCGATGCTGCTGACCGGCGCCGGACTTGCGGTGTCGCTGCTGCCGAACCGGCGCCTCGCTCCGTGGATGGGCGGCGCCGTCGTCGGCGGCGGCATCGCAGCCATGCACTACACCGGCATGGCAGCGTTCGAGATCCAGGGCCTCATCCTGTGGGACAGGACGCTCATCGCGCTCTCCATCGCGCTTGGTGCGGTGATCGGCGCGACCGCAATGCCGGTCGCCCTGCACGCCACGACGCAGCTGCGAAAGGCTGCCGGCGCCCTGCTGCTGACCCTTGCTATCGTCAGCCATCATTTCACCGCGATGGGCGCCGTCGCGATCATTCCGGATCCGACCATCCCAATCTCGGAGCTCGCCATCCCCAACGGCTGGCTGGCTGCCGGTGTCGCGGTCGCGAGCTTCAGCATCATGCTGCTGGCGATGGCTGGGGTCGCGCTCGATATCCATGACCGGCGCCGTTCGGAACTGGAATCCGACCGCATGCAGAGTCTCGCCAACGCTGCCGTCGAGGGCCTCGTGCTGACCAGCGGCAGCGCCATCATCACCGTCAACAACAGTTTTGCGCGACTGTGCGGCTACGATCTCGATGAGCTCGCCCACAACAGCCTCTCGATTTGCTTCCCCGACGTGACCCTGCAGACCCGGCTGCTGTCGACGTCCGACCAGCCGATCGAAACCGAACTGCGCCACCGCAGCGGTTCCGTGCTGCCGGTGGAGGTGATCCTGCGACCGATGAACTATGGCGGACGGCCGCACCATGTCATCGCCGTGCGCGACCTGCGCGCCCGCAAGGAAGCGGAGCGGCACATCCGCTACCTCGCCCACCACGACGCGCTGACGTCGCTCCCCAACCGCAGCCACTTCAACACTCGCCTCGATCAGGAAATCACCCTCGCTCTCGCGCGCGGCGAGCGGCTGGCCGTGCTGTGCCTCGATCTCGATCGCTTCAAGGAAATCAACGACCTGTTCGGCCATGCCGCGGGCGACAAGGTGCTGCAGACAGTCGCCTCGCGCGTGACCGCACTGCTTGGCGAACGGCAGATGATGGCGCGGCTCGGCGGTGACGAATTCGCGATCCTGGTGCCGGAGCTGACCAGCCCTTCGGCTGCGGGCCGGCTTGCTGAGGCCGTGCTCGACGCTCTGCGCCAGGAGGTGAACAATTCGGATGCCGACGGCATCCTGTGCAGCATCGGCATCGCGCTGTGTCCTGACGATGCGCGGGACCGCGAAAGCTTGCTCACCCACGCCGACACGGCGCTGTATCGCGCCAAGAGCGAGGGACGCTCGACGTTCCGCTTCTTCGAGGCCAAGATGGGCGTCGAAGTGCGTGACCGCCGCGAGCTCGAACACGACCTGCGCCACGCCACCGCCCGCGGCGAACTGCGGCTGGTCTATCAGCCCCAGCAGGACATCGAGAGCCAGGAAGTCACCGGCTTCGAGGCATTGCTGCGATGGCAGCACCCGCAACGCGGCTCAGTGTCGCCGGCCACCTTCATCCCGATCGCCGAGGAAACCGGCGCCATCCTCGAGATCGGCACCTGGGTGCTGCGCGAGGCCTGCAGCGAAGCGGCGTCCTGGTCGCGGCCGCTGACGGTCGCCGTCAATGTCTCGGCAGTGCAGATCCACAGCCCGAACTTCTCACAAACGGTGCATCAGATCCTGCTTGAGACGGGCCTGTCGCCCGGGCGGCTCGAGATCGAGATCACCGAGACGGCGCTGGTGCGCGACCTCAACCGCGCGCTGACCACGCTGCGCCAGATCAAGGCGCTCGGCATCCGCATCGCCATGGACGATTTCGGCACCGGATATTCGTCGCTGTCCAACCTGCGCGCATTCCCGTTCGACAAGATCAAGATCGACCGCTCGTTCATCACCTCGGTCAACGCCAACGAGCAGGCCGCGACCATCGTGCGTGCCGTGCTTGGCCTCGGCCGTGGCCTCGGACTGCCGGTGCTGGCCGAGGGCGTCGAGACCAGCGACGAACTGTCGTTCCTGCGCAGCGAGCACTGCGACGAAGTGCAGGGCTACCTGGTCGGCAAGCCGTCGGCGATCGATGTCTTCCGCAACCTCACCCATGACGAGCCGAACGGCGACGACGCAGAGCAGCCGGCGAGCGCTGCGGTCCGCGTCGCCTGACCAGCCAGACCCCCACGAACGAAAAACGCGCGAGACCCGCGCGTTTTATCTGGCGAATTGCGGCGGGAGGGAAAGCGGGTCAGGCCGCCTGCTTGTGCATTGCGCCGGCACTCGACGCCATGCCGCGGATGGCCTTCACCGACCGCTCGATCGCAGACCACAACCGGTTGATCTCAGTGGCCGCACGCCCCTCGGCGTTATATTCGCGTGCGCCCTCGCCATGGGCCAGCGCCAGCAGCAGATCGGCGCGATTGGTGACCTGCCCGCTCCACACCGGAGCCCGGAACTTGGACAGCGCTTCGCGCGCGAGCGTGACGATCGGGCTTTCCTGATCGTTGCGCAGCGCAGGCGCACCATTGATCACGACGGCATAGGGCTTGCGTGCCGAGCGGCAGGTGGAAATCGTCTCCTGCACGGCGTCGATGTCGAAGACGCCCGGACGCGCCGGGATCACGACCATCGTCGCGCAACTGATGGCGTCCTCGACGACCGCAGAGGTGTTCGGGGGCGTGTCGATGAACACCCATTCGAAGCCATTGCGCTTCGCCGCGGCCACCAGCTCGCTGACCGAGCGCGAGGCCGTGCGGATCGGCGGCTCGTTGGTGCCGCGCAGCTTCTGCCACAGGGTGAGCGATCCCTGCGGATCGGCATCGATCAACAGGCAGGGCTTCGATGTCTTATGCACATGGGCCGCAAGATGCGCGGCGAGAGTACTCTTGCCTGAGCCTCCCTTACGCGAAGCAAAAACAATGACGTTCATAGCTTGGCCTCCAGATTGACCCCAGGGCCGAAAAATGAATCAAAATTTTGATTCGTTAAAGTGCAAACTCTGATTGCAAGTCTTGAGTTCGCCGATTTGCGCAAAACATCGACATTTGAGTCACATCATGCAGCGCAATGCGAGATTGTGGCAAAAAAAAGGATTCTGGACACGGCCATACGCCCCGCTGCCGATGCAGCGCCGCTGGAGTCCCGAGCTTTCGCCTGCCCTGCCCCTCACGCGCAGCGCCGATACGCCCCGCAGTCGGCGCGAGCCAAGCACGACACGATGTCGCGAGAACCGGCCGTCAGATCTGGGTGGCGCCGCGCACCTCGCAGGCGCCGTCCGCTCCCTGGGTATCGACGAAACCGAAGCTCACCTTCTTGAAGGTGTGCTCGGACTTCGGCTTCACCGGCCCGGCGATGGTCTGCTGGATCTCGGTCACCTTGCCGGTGCTGCGCGTCGTGAACACGCATTTGATCTTGATGTCCTTCACCGCGAACGGATTGTCGTTGCCGATGGTGATGTCGGCGATCCCGGCGGTGTTGTGCCCGCCCTTCTTCCAGACCTGCTTGATCACCTTGATCGCGTCCGCGGGATCGGCGGCGGCAGCGGCGAGCGGAAGCAGCACGATGGCGAGCACGGCGAACGCTGACTTTTTCATGACGATCCTCATTCGAAGACGCGGCGATCGCGTCGATGATCACGCGTGAATTCTATCGCGGATGCGCCATCCTCGCAGCTCCTTTGTCGCCGTATGCGCAAGTGCTGCACGGTGCCACATCGTCGCCTTGTCGATCACGTGTAGCCGGCAACAAAGACGACCACGACCGATAGCCAGATGACGATCAGAACGACGATCCGCAGAACGCTGAAAGGACGGTGACGGACGACGATGTCTCCGTCACGATCCCAGGTCGTCTGCCCATCGCGCTTCAATGTGATGTAGGCGACGATGGCGGTGACCAGACTGACGAACGGAAGCCACAGTCCCTGCCCTCTCACCAGGACAGCAAATGCTCGCCACAACGCGCGCTTGAAGGTGAGGCGCCTGCCCTCCAGGCTTCTCACCGAGATGCCATACAGCGCCTTTCCCGGCGTCGTGCCAAAGCGGCTGAGGCAAAAAGCCTCGACCAGCAGGAAGAGGACGGCGAAGAGCAACAGCAACGGGAATAGCAGGATCGCGAGCAACAGGGGCGAGGCAGAGAACGAAAAGGCCGCCGCCGCCGAAAAGAAGACAACAGCGCCGACGATCCCGATCAGATATGCCGCGAACGTCGCATCGAGGCACCGGGCAAAAAAGCGCCGCCACGGATGCGTGTCCGCCGTCTGTTCATATGAAGCCTCGGCCCGCGATGAATCGGTGCGTGCGGCAGGGGCTGCCCCCGGGCTGCGCGGCGGCGGTGGCGGCACTGCTGAGCGGCGCGACCGCAGCCGTTCGACGACGGTCGGGTTGTCGGCGGCTTTCTCCCAGGCGCCCATTCCGTCGATCCAGACCAGGGTGTTCAATCCCGTGCCATTGGTCCGCAGCACGTTGACCAGGTCGGCGAAGCCCACCGGCCCGGCCGTCGTGCCGTTCGGGTCGATATAGTACCAAAGCTCGCTCATCCGGTTCCCCCATGCGTACGTACCCCGGGCAGCCACGCAGGGCGCAACCGGCCCGCGAGACAGCGGCACGCTCATTCCGAAGGCGCGAAGACACTCCGCGCGCTGGTCCGCACACGCACGACGAGACCCTCATGCCCCGGGGCTAGGAAATCGCGGGGCCGAGCGATCAGTCAACCGAAAGATGTGGAGGGGAAATGGTCAAGCCATCTGGTACAGTTGGGTGGGCTCGAACCACCGACCTCCTGTTCCACAGACAGGCGCTCTAACCAACTGAGCTACAACTGCATTCCCGATGACGGGGGGCGTTCTGTCCGGTCCAGCGCATGGCCCGGACGACGGCCCTCGAACGGGCCGGAAACTATGAGCATCGCGGCCCTTTGGCAAGGCCATCGGGTCGCTTTGGACAACGTTCTTGTATCGCGCGGGGCGCGCGTGAGCGCCCCGGCTCAGGTCCAGCCTCAGAGGCCGGTCTTGAAGGCCTTAGCGGCGCTGCTCTTGATCGGCTCGACCGCTTCGCTTGCCACCTTCTGGCTAAGCTCGACAAGGTCCTTCGACTGGGCCGTGAGCAGCTCGAACTGCCTGTGGGCGTGGCTATTCATGAGGCCAAACGCGTCGGTCACCGATTTCGAGCCGAGCAGCGCCTGGGCAAAGCCGAACGCCTCGTCCGTATTGGTCTTGGCGATCTCCAGCAGTTTGGTGGCGTAGTCGCTCGCCCCGCGCGTCGCCGACTGATAGGCGGCCTCGATGGCGCCATTGTTGGCTTCTGCAGCTTCCTTCAGCTTCTGATAGCCGTCGCGCGCCTGGGCAAAGCCCTTTTCGGCAAACGCGCGCATGCTCTCCGGGAAGTCGGTCAGCGAAGTGGGGGAAAACGAGAACGGATCAGAATCGCGAGCCATGCCAGCATCCTTCGGCGGGTTTGGGGAAGCGGAACCCAACCAGTGGCGGCAGGCCATCCGCAAGGATCGATTGCAGGGCGTCGCCGACCTGCAATCTCAACAGACTACCGCATCATTTTGTGCATTGCAACATTGCCGGACGCGCCCGGCCCGGACGCCGCGGCCTCAGCTTTACTTCGGCTTGGCGACATCCAGCGCCGCCTTGGTGACGGCCTGGCCGATCTCGCTCGCCTGCTCGGCCAGCGCCCGCATCTGGGCCTGGACGTATTCGCTGTGCAGCTTCATGACCTCGGTCATGTCCTTGGCCTTGAGCAGGTGCTCGGCATAGTCGAGCGACGCCGCAATGTTCTTCTCCGCGAAGGTGATGGCCTTGACACTGACGTCCTTGGCGCTGGCACGCACCGCCTCACCCTGGCCCTCGAACGAGCTGACCGCCTGCTGCGCGGAGCTCAGGAAGCCCTCGAACGCCTTGCGGGCCTGGTCGAAACTCGCCTCCGCCATGGTGCGCAGCTCCTTCGGAATCTCGAACCGGTTGTTCTGCTCCATCGCCTGCCTCCCTGCTGTCGCCGATCGCGGCGCTCTTTGCTGTTGTCGCGGGCGCGCCCAATGGACACAACCGACACCGGATTGCTCCGCCCACAGCCGACATCGTGACCGTTCGGATGTTTTTTGCAACCGCCCGCAATCTCGACGCAGCCCCCGATAACCGCGCCGAAGACCATAACAATTAAGGATATCTGAGGTTTGCGGGTATAGGCAGGGGCCCGGACATGGACCTCGGGGCGGCAGCCCTTTACTAAAGGTTTTATTAAGGCTGTTTACCTTATGGCCGCCGGCATCGACGGCCAGCATGCGGGCGACCACAGCCACCGGAGACCATTCGATCGATCATGCCGATCAATGAAGCCGAATTTCAGGTCCGGGGTATCCGCGACCCGCAGCTTGCGGTTCACGCGACCAGCGGTCGGCCGGCCTGGCTCTGGGCGAACGACGGAACGCGCATCCTTTGGGCCAATCCGGCCGGCGCCGCGGTTTTCGGCGTCCACAACAGCACCATGCTCGCCAGGCGCACCTTCGGACCGGCGGACCAGCACCGCCGTCAGGTCGCGCGGATGGCGGGGCGCCTGCCTCTCAACGGCGCCGTTCGCCTGGAACGCCTGCGGGGCTTCGGCATGTCGCTGGGACAGCTTCTCACCTGCGCCTGCACGCGGCTGGTGTTCACCGGCGGCGGCATCGGCGTGCTGGTGGTGGCACTCGACCCGGTCGGCCGCACGCTGCCCTACCAGGCCCGGCTGCTGGGCCTTGTCGACGACATCGATGCTGCGGTCGTGGCCTTCACACCCGACGGGCTGCCTGCGGTCGCCAATGCTGCGGCAACGGCGCTGCTCGCCACCACGCCCATGGCCGCCGCCGGCCCCGCATCGCTCGGGCTCGAGCCGAACATTCACGACGCCTTGCGTATCGGCCACACCGAAACGACGACAGCGGCAGGTGATGTCGTTCTGAATCGCGTCGGCCAGGGCGCCGATCTCGCGGTGATCGCGATCATCACACCGCCGGTGACTGAGGAGCCAGCCGTCGCCGAGCCGGCTGTCGAACAAGCCGCCGAACCGACCGCTCCTCAGCCGGAGGCCGCGCCTGCGGTGCACGATGCCGCACCGATCGCACCAGTGCCGCGCGCGCCGCCTCCACAGCCGGATGCGGAGCCGACGATCGATCAGGTCCATCCGAGCGCTGTGATCCTGAGCCACGAACCCGCGCCCGCGATGCCGGAGCCGACACCGCTGCCTGACATGACCGGTCATGCGGCGGCCGATGTCGCCATCACGGCCACGACAGCTGTCGAGCCGGCGGCGCCCGATCACGCATCGCCCGCGGCCGCCGCCGACATGCATGCGCGGCCCAACGACGAACCGGCTGCGCCGCTCCCTGCCGAGATCGAAACATCTGCGCAGCCCAACATCGCGGAGGCCATCCCGGCGCCAATCCCCTCCGCAACCGAGCCGGCCGCAGCAGCACCCGAACAGCCGCCCACCGCAACGCCGACGGCGACGATGGCGGCATCTCCTGTCAATCCGCCCCAAAACATCCCGCAAGACATCCCGCAAGACGCACCGCTCGACGCGGCTGCACAGCCCTTGCGACCTCAGGACGCCGGCCTCGCCCCCGCACCTGAATTCCCCCCGCCACTCGTGCCGCGCCGGCACCCGCTGCGCTTCATGTGGCAGATGGACGCGGAGGGGCGCTTCGCACTCGGCTCCGACGAGTTCTCCCGCCTGATCGGACCGCGCACGACCACGGCCTTCGGGCGGCCCTGGCCCGACATCGTCGCCGCCTTCGGGCTCGATCCGGACGGCCGCGTCGCCGCCGCCGTCGCCACCCGCGACACCTGGAGCGGGATCGTCGTCGACTGGCCCGCCGACGGCCATGGCACCCGTCTCCCTGTCGAGCTGTCGGGGCTGCCCGTCTACGATCAGGCAAGACAGTTTCTCGGCTATCGCGGCTTCGGTGTCTGCCGCGATCTCGACGCGCTCGCCAAACTCGCGGAGCTGCGACGACACGACACCCTGCTGCCGGCGCAACCGCTGCGCCCACCGCCGCCCAGCGAGCCGCAAGCCCCCCTGGACATCGACACGCCCCTGCGCGCTGGCGACACGCCTCCTCCCTCGTCTCATGGCGTTGCCTCGGCGGCGCCCGCAACGGAAACGAACAAGCCCGTGGACACTCCCCAGAACGTCGTGCCGTTCCGGCCGGCGAGCGATCTGAAAACCCCGACGCTGACCCCGGTCGAGAACAACGCCTTCAACGAACTGGCGCGCCAGCTCGCCGCACGGCTGGAATCCGAACGGCGCGAACTCGATGCCCGTGACGAAGCGCATGCGGCGCCGCCGATCGCTCCGGAGCCGCCGACGCTGGATGACCCTGCGCCGTTGGCCGCCATGATCGAAACCGCCCCGAACGAAGCTCTGCCGCAAGGCGATGCCCGGCGCGACACGCTGCTTTATAATCGCATGCCGGTCGGCATCCTGATCTACCGCCTCGACCGGCTGCTGTATGCCAACAAGACCTTCCTGGCGGGTGTCGGTTACAGCGACCTGCCGGCGCTGACGGCTGCCGGCGGCCTCGACGCGCTGTATGTCGAACCCCACGGCTCCGGCGGCAACAGCTCCAGCGAAGACGGCACGCCGGTGACGATCGCCGCCCCAGGGGGCCACGGTGCGCCAACCGATGCGCGGCTGCACCGCATCGTCTGGGACGGCGAAGATGCCCATGCGCTGATCTTTGCCGCGGTGACGTCGCTGGGATCGCAGCCACCAGCGGCCGCGCCGGCTGCGCCACCTCCCCTCGCCCCCGCGACCTCGGTGGAGGAAGAGCTCGGGACCATCCTCGACGCCACTGACGACGGCATCCTGATCTTCGACGCCGCCGGCGACATCGTCACCTGCAACCGTGGCGCCGAAACCATGTTCGGATACGGCGACCGCGACATCGTGCGCTGCCATCTCACCGACCTGTTCGCTCCGGCCGATCACGACACGATCCGCAAGGCCATCGCGGAGGTCGGCCACGCGGGCCCGACCGGCCGCATCAGCGCCAGCGCCAAGGGGCGCACGCATGGCGGCGACGTCGTGCCGCTGCGCCTGACGCTCGGCCGCAGCACCGCGCATGGCGACCGCTTCTTTGCCATCGGCCGCCGCGAGGCAGCACCGCAAGCGCCCGGCGCGACAACGGCGGACACGCCGCAGCCCGATCGTGCCGCGCACGCCCGCGCGGACATTCTGGCTCGCATCAGCCACGAGGTTCGCACCCCGCTCAATGCGATCATCGGCTTCACCGATGTGATGGTCGAGGAACGTTTCGGCGCGCTCGGCAACGAGCGCTATGCCGCCTATCTCAAGGACATCCGCGCCGCCGGCGAGCGCGTGCTGACCATCATCAACGACATGCTCGATCTGTCTCGCGCCGAAACCGGCAAGCTCGACCTCACATTCGCGCGGCAGGATCTCAACGACATGGTCGAAAAATGCGTGACGATCATGCAGCCGCAGGCCAATCGCGAACGCATCATCATCCGCACGTCGCTCGCCCATGCGCTGCCGCCGGTGACGGCCGACGCCGGCGCCCTGCGCCAGATCGTGCTGAACCTGGTCGGCAACTCGATCCATGTCGCCCGCGCCGGCGGCCAGGTCATCGTCTCGACCGCGCTCACTGATCTCGGCGACGTGGTGCTGCGGATTCGCGATACCGGTCGCGGTCTCAATCATCCTGAAACCGACGCTGCCGGTGATCCGTCACGGTCATCCGCCGGCGAGCAGCTCGCCCAGGACAATGCCGGCATCAACCTGTCGCTCACCAAGGCGCTGGTGGAAGCCAATCGCGGCCAATTCCAGATCAAGGCGACCCCGCAGGCCGGGACACTGGTCGAGGTCGCGTTCTCACCGAAAGCTGCCCGCGCGGTTTGAGCGCCGCGGCAGCCGACGGTGGAACGTTATCCACGCGTCATAATTCCGTCCGCAGGACACGCCACAATTGCACCACAGACCATTGGAACAAAGATGCGTGTGTTGGCGCTGCTGTTGACCGTCCGATCTGGCGATCGGACCCGTCGTGAGCGCCCGTGGTGAATGACATTCGATGTCCGTGACACTCTCCTTCTTTCACCGCCATCGGTCGTGGATCGGGTGGCCGTTTGCGTCACTCGCGCTTGGCGTGCTGGCGATGGCCGCACCGGCGGCCGCGGCTGAGAATCCCTGGGCGTTCATCGAGAAGGCCGCGCCGGCAGCCGATGCCCCCGCGATCGGTCCCGACAAGGCCAGTGCCACCGCAGACATCGAGGCCACCGCGCTGCCCGATGCAGCAAGCGTCGACTGGAGCGCGCTGAATTCCAACCAGCCCTCAGCGTCCGAACTCGGGCGCCGACCGACGCAGCGTGCCAATGTCCGTAACGTCGACGCCAGTCCGTCAGCGTGGTCCCGCGACAGCAAGCCGGAAGGTTTTTCTTCCCTGACGGTGAAGCAGGCCGTGACACCGTTCTGGGATACCCGCGTCGGGGCCGACATGAACGTGGCCGGCGGCCCCTATACGCTCGCGCCGCTCCCGGAAAAGCTCTCCACAGATCCACGGCTGTCACAATCTTCAGGCACGGCCTGGGCATCGATGACGGCCCCCGGCCTCGGACCGGTCTGGGACAAGACGGCCATCGAGGCCCGCGTCGACCCGCTTCAGGACCAGAGCAAGGTCGGCACATCCATCAGCAAGTCGGTGCCGTTGAACGGTGATGCCTATTCGCTCACCCTTGAGGGGGGCTATCACGTCATCGAACAATCCTTCGCACCGGTGGCGCGCCGCGCAGCACGCAGTTACGAGGTCGACCACGCCGCGAAACTGAATATCGCCGAGACCGGCACGAGCTTCGTCGCTGGCCAGTCGTTCTCCGCCAACGACGACAGGTGGCTCGGGCGGGTAGGCGCCGAGCAGAAGCTATTCGGCGGCGTCAGCCTGTCGGGGCAGGTCAGTGAAACCGCCACCGGCAGCCTGAATAAAAGCCTGACTGCAGGTTTCAAGAGCAACTGGTAAAAGATTCGGCTACAACCGCCTCCGATTCATTCCGAAGGATTGCCGGGGACACGCCGCAGATTGGCCGCGCTATGGCCAAAATCGGCTGGACTGATGGCGCCGTAACTTTCGTCGTGCGGGGGACAGTCCGCGCTCGCTCCATGCGAAACAGGGAAAAGCCGATGAATGCCATTCGACCAGAGAAGCCCGAAACACCCGAGGACGACGCCAATCTGGCCGCCGTCACGGAGGTCGAGGCCGGAATTCGGGACTTCGTGCGCAACGACATCGCCTATCTGCGCCGGCCCGCTGGTGGTGCCGCCAGCGACGTGCCTCTGGATGCCTCCGCCGAAGCCACCGTCAGCAATGTCAACTCGCTGATCCAGCGCGTCGCAGGGACGTCCTTGACAGAAATCGAGAACCTGATCGGCGAGCTCGAGGCGCTCCGCGACCTCCTGCACAGCGAAGGTCAGCGCGTGCAGCGGGAAATCGCCGGCTATGCCCAGCTCAGCCAGGCCGCGATGAAGTCGACCCGCATGATCGCCGACAACGTCGCTCAGTGGAAGCGCGCCGCGGAAAACGTGCGCCAGCTCTGATCTGGGCGGCCTCGCCCGAGGGCCCGTGCATTCGACCCCGCCGCCTTTCGAACGAAAGGCGGCGGCTTCGTTCCGGGTCATCCCGTGTGGCGGACCTGACATGGCTTCGCAACGGCCGCACGGCCTCCAAGCGAAGCATGGTGTGGCAGATCCGCCGCACGGCTGCGCGCATCCCCATCACACCTTGAACCTGCGCCCACCCGGCCGCGACCAACGGCCGTTGCCGCGCATTTGCGGCCGACACGCGACAATACCAGCAGTTGTGCGCGGGCCTCTGTCCGCCACCGTGCAGCGGCACCGCTGGCGCGGCGGGGACAACCGGGGATCATTTCGTGAAGATTATTCGCCCGAACAATTCCGACCCGATTCCCGCCCCGCCATCACAGCACCGCATGGGCCGAATCTTTCTGCGTTTCGTCGCGCTGCTGGCCGTCGCCGTCGTGCTGCTGGCATTGGCCTGGAGCCGTTAGCTCCAGCGCTTTCGAGCGAGGCATGCTCCCGGACTTGATTCGGGATGGGCTTGGGTTCGCGTGAAGGCAACGCGTCAAAACGAAAAATGAGAGCGCATTCGCGCTTTCACCAGGAGCGAACGTGCTCTAGCGTCGCGGCGGCGGCGCTGCAGCCGCCAGCGGAGGCTTCGCCCAAGCGGCGGTGACGTCACCGCCGAGCCGCAGATTGATGAAGGGCCGCCGCGGCGCCATCAGTGCAAGCAACTGCGGATCATGGACATGGGTCTGATAAGGCTCCAGCCAGGCCAGGTCACTGGTGAAGGTCCAGGGAAACAGCTTTTGCGGCGTCGGCAGATAGGCCGAAAAACTGTTCGGGTCGATCACCGCGCGGATCACCAGATCAGCGAGCCGCCGTAGCGCGCCATTGTTCTCGGCATAGAGATCGACACCCCGGGCACGAGCCAGCTCCGCGGTGAACACCAGCGGGATCAGCGCGAAGTTGTGATAGTGCAGCGCGCGCTCGCCGCGTTTGAGTTCGCGCGCGAGCGTGCCATCGGGCTGGATGTCACGGATGCCCTCGCGCGCCCGCGCGATGCCGGCATCCACCAGGTCCGGCCGATCGGCCAGCGTGCCGATCGCCGCGAGGTTCAGACCGGCCCAGTAGACGAGATTGTTGTGCAGATGATTGATGGCGTCGGCGTCGCGCGTCGCGGCCGCGATCCGCACCAGCCATGGCACGATCTCGGGCATCGCCGCCGGCATTGGACGGCCTGCCCGCCGAATCCTCAGCAACACCAGCGCAAAATCGGTGCCCGCCCAGGACCGCTCATAATAGCCTTGATAGCCACGAAGCGGCGCCATCAGCGCGTCGGCGTGCGCCCATTGGCCAAGCAGATCCGCCAGACAGGACACATCGCCAGCATCGGACGCCTTGTTCACCCGATCGATGAACGCATGGAGCGGCGCGATCGCCCGGCCATAACCTTCCGGATCATCGTAAAAGCCGGGGACATCAACGGAAGCGAGCGGCGGCGGCACCTCACAGGCAGGCGCCGTGGATATGAGCAGCAGCATGCCAAGCGCCCCCAGGATCAGTGAGCACACCGGGCTTGGGCGTCGTGACGGCACGATACTCATCATCCTCGATATCCGAATGTCGTGGCTCTCCCAACGCACCGGTACCATCCCGGTGCGGCAACGCAACGCCACAGATGTCTGGAGATCGAGAGGATAACGGCCCGGCGTGTGCTTAGCGTGACGCCTCATCCTCGAGCTGATAGCGGCCGTCAGCCTGCCCCTTGACCACCTGAACGGTGGTGAACATCACCGCCAGGGTCACCGTGGCGAAGATGAAGCCGACGATTTTCAGTCCGGCCCGGTCGGCCATGGTGGTCCCCATCAGTGCGTGCAGTTTGGTCGGGCGGTCGCCGCAACAGGTTCAAAATGATGCTGCGGCCACATTCTGACGAAAGTCTTAACGAGGCGTTTACCCGGCGGGAGATAGGCAAAAAATGCCCCATCCACGCAAGAGGTTTTCCACAGCCGGCGAGATCAACTTATCCGGCGCGGGATGAAGCCGATCGCGGTGAAGGAGAACGCCAGCTCACCCCGCTGGTTGGTGGCGCTGTTGCGGGCTTCCAGAATGCCCCACTCGGGCTTCGACCCGGACGCCCGCAGCGAGGTGATCTCCGAGCTGTAGGTCAGGGTGTCGCCGGCCAGCACCGGCTTGTGCCATTTCAGATCGCGGAAACCGGGCGACGGACCGGACGGCGGCTCGACCACGCCGCGCGCTGCCGCCTCCTCGATCTCCCCGCGGCGCTTGGTGACCAGCAGCTTCATGCCGACCGACGCCACATGCCAGCCGGAGGCGGCAAGGCCGCCGAACAGCGACTTGCGCCCCGCCTCCTCATCGAGATGAAACGGCTGCGGATCGAACTGGCGCGCGAACGCCTTGATCAGCTCCGCGGTGAAGGTGAACGAGCCCAGCTCGCTGCGCGCGCCGACTTCCATGTCGTCAAGATAGGGCATGAGCGTTCCTCACGCCGCCGGCGCGGCGTCGCGCCGGCGAAACATCGCCGGCCATCGTCCTTCCAGCAGCTTTTGCCCGGAAGCGTTGTGGATTTCGACCCTGAGCGTCACGATGCCAAGCTCCGGCCGGTTGCGTGACACCCGCGTCTCCAGCACATGGACATCGAGGGTGATGTCGTCCCCCGGTCGCAGCGGCGCGAGCCATTTCAGCTCGTCGATGCCGGGACCGCCCAGCGACGTGGACCGGAGCAAAAAGCCGTCGCAGATCATCCGCATCATCAGCGAGCACAGATGCCAGCCCGACGCCGACAGGCCGCGCAGCATCGAATGCTTCGCCGCCTCTTCGTCGAGATGCATGGGCTGCGGATCGAACTCGGCCGCAAAAGCGATGATTTCTTCCCGCGTCACATGGCGCGGGCCGAAAGTCCCGAAATGACCGGGTTCAAAATCTTCAAAAGACAGCGTCATGGATGGGGATGACATCTTGCATAGCCTGATTGTGGCCGTTATTGGCGGCAATCTCAAGCCATCCGGTCCGCACGGCCGGGTTGCGATCTTGCCGCGTGAACGCGTGGAGGCTAAGCCGTGCCGCCGATGCCCGTGGAGCGCCCGCTCCGCCGACGGGTCGGTGTGGCGAACGGGACCCCCGTCCACGCGGCCATGCCGAACGTGACGTGATTGCAGGGAGATTGCCGATGTTCGAATTTCGCGACTTGTTCCAGTGGGATCGGTTCATCACGCCGACGATCATCAAGTCGTTCTACTGGCTTGTCATCATCCTGATCGGATTGGGCGGCCTGTCGGGCATCTTCTCCGGCCTTGCGCTGATGGCGGTCACCCCGTTCGGCGGTTTCATCAGCATCCTGCTCAGTCTGGCGGGCATCATCGTCGGGCTGATCTCCGCGCGCATCGGCGCCGAGTTCATCCTGATCGTGTTCCGCATCAACGAGCACCTCGGCGCGATCCGCGACCAGGGCCAGCACCACTAAGCCAGTTGTCCGGCACGACGCGGCGGGATCGGCAAGATCCGGCCGCGTCGGCCTCAAGGCCCATCCGCCTCAGTTATTGAAGCGGAAGTGCATGACGTCGCCGTCGGCGACGACGTATTCCTTGCCTTCCAGCCGCAGCTTGCCGGCATCGCGCGCACCGGCCTCACCGCTGAACGCAACATAGTCGTCGAAGGCGATGGTCTCGGCGCGGATGAAGCCCTTCTCGAAATCGGTATGGATGACGCCGGCGGCCGCCGGCGCCTTGGTGCCGCGCGTGATGGTCCAGGCGCGGGCCTCCTTCGGACCGACCGTGAAATAGGTGATCAGGTCAAGCAGCTGATACCCGGCGCGGATCAGGCGGTCGAGCCCGGGCTCTTCCAGCTCCAGCGTGGCGAGGAACTCCTCGCGCTCCTCGCGCGACAGCGTCGCGATCTCGGATTCGATCTTGGCCGAAATAACCACCGCGACCGCGCCTTCCTTCTTGGCGAACTCGGCGACGGCCGCGGAGAACGAGTTGCCGCTGTGGGCCGAGCTCTCCTCGACGTTGCAGACATAGAGCACGGGCTTCGACGACAGCAGGCCGAGCATGCGGAACACGCGCTCTTCCTCGGGCTTGCGCTCCAGGAGGCGTGCCGGCTTGCCGTCGCGCAGCAGGACGAGCGCCCGCTGCACGAGATCCAGCATCTCCTTGGAGTCCTTGTCGCCACCCTTGGCCTTCTTGCTGAGGTTGTCGACACGCTTCTCGAGGCTGTCGAGGTCGGCGAGCATCAGCTCGGTCTCGATGGTCTCGATGTCGGCGAGCGGCGCGATCTTGCCTTCGACATGGGTGATGTCGTCGTCCTCGAAGCAGCGCACCACATGCGCCACCGCATCGACCTCACGGATGTTGGCAAGGAACTGATTGCCGAGGCCCTCGCCCTTCGAGGCGCCGCGCACCAACCCTGCGATATCGACGAAGGTGAGCTGGGTCGGAATGATCTGGCCGGACTTGGCAATCCCGGCCAGCTTGTCGAGCCGCTGATCCGGCACCGCCACGGCGCCGACATTCGGCTCGATGGTGCAGAACGGATAGTTGGCGGCCTGCGCCGAGGCCGTCTCGGTCAGCGCGTTGAACAGCGTCGATTTGCCGACATTGGGCAGACCGACGATTCCGCATTTGAATCCCATAGCGTGTCCTGAATGCTGTTACGGCGTCGCGCCGCCGTTGCCGTTGCCGTTGTCACCGTTGGCGCCGAAGCCCTTCGCTTCCATCGCCAGATGCACCTTGTTCTGGAACGAGGAGTCGCGCCCCCCGGCGATCAGCCCCGCATGGTCGGCGACGGCCTCGCACAGCGCCTCGACCCACGGCTGGTCCGACTTGGCGAAATCGCCGAGCACATGACCATGCACCCGTTCCTTCACGCCGGGATGACCGATGCCAAGGCGGATGCGGCGATAGTCGTTGCCGACATGAGCCGAGATCGACCGCAGACCGTTGTGGCCGGCGATGCCGCCCCCGACCTTGAGGCGGACCTTGCCCGGCGGCAGCTCGAGTTCGTCGTGAAAGACGGAGATGTCGCCGAGGCCGATCTTGAAGAAATGCGCGGCCTCGCCGACGGCGCGGCCGGATTCGTTCATGTACGTCGTCGGCTTCAGCAGCACGACACGCTCGCCGTCGAGCGTGCCTTCCGAGGTCTCCCCCTGAAAGCGGCGGCGCCACGGTGAGAAACCGTGACGCCGCGCAATCGCATCGACAGCCATGAACCCGATATTGTGCCGGTTGCGCTCGTACTTCGAGCCGGGATTGCCCAGTCCGACGAACAGGCGCATGGCGCGGGTTGCTGGTTACTTCTTCTTGTCGCCGCCGGCCGCGGGGGCCTTGGCAGCAGCGGGAGCCTTGGCCGCAGGAGCCTTGGCAGCGGCAGCCGCCGCCGCGGGCGCCGCGGCACCGGCAGCAGGCGCAGCCGCGTCACCGGCCGGCTTGCTCTCCTCGTTGTAGCCCGACGGCGGCACGACGGTGACCAGGGTCTGGTCATCGCGCGACACGACCTTCACGCCCTTCGGCAGCACGACTTCGCTGAGGTGCACCGAGTTGTTGATCTCGAGCTTGCTGACGTCAACCTCGATGAACTGCGGAATGTGATCGACTTCCGCTTCCAGCTCGACGGTGTGGTTGACGATGTTGACGGTGCCGCCGCGCTTGACGCCGGGCGAGGCTTCCGCGCCCACCACGTGCAGCGGAACGCTGACGCGGATGGTCGCGCCTTCGCCGAGGCGCAGGAAGTCGACATGGATCGGGAAGTCCTTCACCGGATCGAGCGCGTAGTCGCGCGGAATCACACGGTGCTTCTTGCCCTCGAGATCGATGTTGAAGATCGTGGTGAGGAAGTGGCCGGCGAAGATGTTCTGACGCAGCGCCTTGTCGTCGAGCGAGATGGTCAGCGGGGCCTGATTGTCACCATAGATCACTGCCGGCACGCGGCCAGCACGGCGTTCTGCGCGGGCGGCCCCCTTGCCGGCCTTCGGACGCGCGGTCGCCTTCAATTCCTTGACGGTCGCCATTGTTGTCAGTCCTTGTTGCGAACATGCCCCGGACGCGCGGAAGCAGCCCGCAGCGTCAAAAACACGTTCATTTTCATAAAGTTAAAGGCCGCACCGCGGCCTCGTGAAACGCCTGCCACAAGCCTCCAGGGGTGCGGGGGTGGCAGACCGCGGCCGTCATAGCCCCAAAGGGGCGAAAACACAAGGAATGCCGGGGATTTTCTGGCTCGGACACGCCGCCCATTGCCATCGGGCAAGGGAGGTTATTAGATGCACGTGCAACTATTCCAAGAAGGTGGCTCACCACGCAACCAGCCATCCGCACAACCATCCCGGGAGGACTTCAAGATGTTCAGCCGACGCCACTTCCTGACCACCGCTGCCACGGCGGGCCTTGCCGCCACCTTCGCCGGACGCGGACATGCCGATGCCGCCTGGCCGACGCGGCCCGTGCGCCTGATCGTGCCCTATGCCGCCGGCGGCGGCACCGACTTCTTCGCGCGCCTCGCCGGCACGGCCATGAGCGCCACCCTTGGCCAGCAGATCGTGGTCGAGAACCGCCCGGGCGCCGGCACCAACATCGGCGCCGAAGCCGCCGCCAAGGCCGAAGCCGATGGCTACACCTTCCTGCTCGGCGACACCTCGACCTACGCCTCCAACCGCTCGCTGTACCAGAAGCTCGCCTACGACGCGCACAAGGATCTCGCGCCGGTGACGCTGACCGGGCGCTTCGCGCTGGTGCTGATGGTCAACACCGACAAGCTCAATGTCGGCTCGGTCAAGGAGCTCATCGAGACCGCCCGGAAGGCCCCGGGTGCCATCGACTATGCCAGCGCCGGCGTCGGCTCGCCGTTCCACCTCGCCGCCGAGCTGTTCGCGCAAGGCGCCGGCATCAAGATCAACCATGTGCCCTACAAGGGCGCGGGCCCCGCGCTGCAGGATCTCGCCAGCGGCCAGATCGGCATGATGTTCATCGACTTCGCCACCGCCCGCGGCCAGCTCAACCTCAAGGGGCTGAAGGCGATCGCGGTGTGCTCGCCGAAGGAATTCTACGGCCTGCCCGGTGTGCCACCGGTCGCCGCCGACATTCCCGGCTACGAGGCCTGGGCCTGGCAGGGCTTCTCGGCACCGATAAAAACCGCCCCGGACATCATCGCCAAATTCCGCGAGGCCTATCTCAGGGCGGTCAACGATCCGGACAACCGTCAGAAGATCATCGCCGCACGGCGTAACGATTGGCGCTGTCCAGATCGCCGAACAGCGCCTTGGCTTTCCGGTTCTGCATCAGCGCCGCGGCGAGATCGTCAGGAACGCCTGCGGTCTTCTGCGGCGCATAGGCGCCATCCCAACGGCCGTCCGCCTTGGCTCGCTCGATCTCACGCAGCCCTGCCGCGGCCATGCGCTTTTCCGCGATCAGCTCGATCGCCCGGTCGCGGTTCTTCTGCGACCACTTGCTACCGGACCTGCGCGGGGTGAAGCGGATCAACCACCAGTCGGCATCGTAGACATCGAGCTGACCGTCGATCCAGCCGTGGCAGAGGGCGCCGTCGATCGCCTCCGGGCGGGTCACGCTGGGCGTCCCCGCCGACTTCTTCGCCAGCTTGAGCCAGACGCCGGGCGCAGCGGCAGGCTGCGCTTTTAGCCACGCCTCCCACGCACGCGGGCTCTCGAAAGCCAAAATCGGAAGATCGCGAAGCATCCCGGCCCGCCCAGCTGGCTTGCGCTTCACAATGGACCCAACTGTCTTGCCAGCCGACGCTTTGCCGTTCGCCGACACTGCTGCGGCCGCCTTTCGGGCAGGCGCCTTGCTGACGGGCGTTTTGCCAGCGCGTGTCTTGCTGGCTGGCGCTCCGGCCGGCGGCACATGCGGCTTGCGCATCGCGCGCGTATCAGGTCTCCGCCAGCGGGCCCGCCTTCTTTTCCAGTTTCTCGAGGCGCGCCTTCAAAGCCTCGTTCTCTTCGCGGGCGAGACGGGCCATTTCCTTCACCGCCTCGAACTCCTCACGCTTGACCAGATCAAGATCGCGCAGGATCCGCTCGGCCTGATGCCGGAACGCGCCCTCGACCTCGCGCTTGACCCCCTGCGCGGCGCCGGCGGCGTCGTTCATCAGCCGGGCCATCTCGTCAAAGAACCGGTTGGTGGTCTGGGTCATCGCGAAGTCTCCCTGAGGCTGGCGTCCGGCGCAGCAGGCGGCTGCATCCAGGCGGCAAAATGGCGATGAAGACGGCGCACTTCAAGTCGGATTTTCCGGATCGCAGCGGGGCATGCGCCAGCATGCCGGCCACGGTCACACTTTCGCACGGCGGCGGCTGCTAAGCTGTGATTCGCCTTTCCTTGGACCATCCAGCCGAAGCTTCAATTTCATGATCGAGCGCCAGATCGACATTCCGTCGCAGGACGGCCGGATCGCCACCTTCATCGCCCACCCCGAGCGCGACGGCCCACATCCGGTGCTGCTGTTCTACATGGATGCCCCCGGCATCCGCGAGGAACTGCGCGACATGGCGCGGCGCCTGGCGGCCGTCGGCTACTATGTGGTGCTGCCGAACCTGTACTATCGATCGGACGTGCTGGAACTCGGCCCGATCCCGCAGGACCCGGCCTCCCCCGAGCGCAAGCGCCATTTCGATCGCGTGTTCGCGCTGATGGCTTCGATCGACATTCCCAAGGTAATGGCGGACACCGAGGCACTGCTGGCGTTCGTCGACGGCGATGCCGCCGCGGCACGGGGACCGCTCGGAACCCTCGGCTACTGCATGAGCGGCCGCTACGCCATCAGCGCCGCCGCGCGCTACCCGGACCGCGTCGCGGCCGCAGCCTCGATCTACGGCACCCACCTGCTGACCGACCACCCCGACAGCCCGCATCTCGCCGCGCGGCAGGCCAAGGCGGAGTTCTACATCGCCTGTGCGGAGATCGACCATTACGTGCCGCTGGAGACGGTGGCACCGCTGCGGACCGCCCTCAAGGAGGCCGGCCTCGACGCCGAGGTCGAGCTCTATCCCGGCGTCGAGCATGGCTTCGCTTTCCCGCAGCGGGCCGCTTTCAACAAGCAAGCCGCCGAACGCCACTGGGAGCGCCTGTTCGCGCTTTACCGGCGGCGGCTGACGCCATAAACCAGCACCGATGTTCGCCCTCGCTTTTCCGGTCTTCGATCCGATCGCGGTCAGTTTCGGACCGTTCGCCGTCCGCTGGTACGCGCTTGCCTATATCGGCGGCATCGTACTCGGCTGGATGTATGCCCGTGCCATCATTCGCAACGGGCGGCTGTGGGGCGGCACCTCGCCGATCACCCTGCTCGATATGGACGACTTCATCCTGTGGGTGACGTTCGGCATCATTCTCGGCGGCCGCACCGGCTACGTTCTGTTCTACAACCTCGACTATTTCATCCAGCACCCGGCCGAGATCATCGAGCTGTGGAAGGGCGGCATGTCGTTCCATGGCGGCTTCCTCGGCTGCGTCGCCGCGGTGCTGCTGTTCGGACGCCGGCGGGGCATTTCAGTGCTGTCGCTCGGCGACATCACCTGTGCGGTGGGACCGATCGGGCTGTTCCTCGGCCGCATCGCTAACTTCATCAATGGCGAGCTGTGGGGCCGCGTCGCGAAGGACGTGTCCTGGGCGATGGTTTTCCCGACCGGCGGCCCGGATCCACGCCACCCTAGCCAGCTCTACGAGGCCGCGCTGGAGGGTATCGTGCTGTTCGCGGTGCTGGCGCTGCTGGTGCGCGGCGGCGCGCTCAAGCGCCCAGGCCTGATCATTGGCGCCTTCGCGACACTTTATGGCATCTTCCGCATCACCGGCGAATGCTTCCGTGAGCCCGACCGCCAGCTCGGCTTTTTGTGGGGCGGCCTGACCATGGGTATGCTGCTGTCGGTGCCGATGATTCTTGCAGGGATCGCCTTCCTTGTGGTGGCATGGCGCCGTAAGCCGCTGATTGCTCCCCAGGGTTGAACACGGCTGACCAAGGCCGAACAGATTAATCAAGGATCCCCCGTGCTCGCCAGCTCGCCCCTCGAGGCCGAGATCCGCAGGCTGATCAAGGCCACCGGCCCGATGCCGGTGTGGCGCTACATGGAGCTGTGCCTCAGCCATCCGGAATACGGCTACTACATCGCACGCGACCCGCTCGGCCGCGAAGGGGACTTCATCACCGCGCCCGAAGTCAGCCAGATGTTCGGCGAACTGCTCGGGCTATGGGCGGCATCGGTCTGGAAGGCGATGGGAGCCCCCGGCACGGTGCGCCTGATCGAGCTGGGGCCCGGCCGCGGCACACTGATGATGGACGCGCTGCGCGCCATCCGTATCGTGCCGCCGTTCTATCTCGCCTGCCATGTGCACCTCGTCGAGATCAACGCCGCGTTGCGCGAACGCCAGGGCTCGGCGCTCGAAGGCGTCAAGAACCTGCACTGGCACAACAGCATCGACGAAGTGCCGGAGGGCCCGTCGATCATCTTCGCCAACGAGTATTTCGATGTGCTGCCGGTGCACCAGATGGTGCGCAAAGACACTGGCTGGCACGAGCGCGTGGTGGAGATCGACCGCACCGACCGTCTCGCCTTCGGCACCGCCGCCGCGCCGACCCCGCAGTTCGACGTGCTGCTGCCGCCGCTGCTGCAGGCGGCACCGGTCGGCGCCGTGTTCGAGTGGCGCCCCCCGACCGAGATCATGAAGCTCGCCAGCCGGGTGCGGAAGTTCGGCGGCGCGGCGCTGCTCATCGACTACGGCCACCTGCGCAGCGACGCCGGCGACACGCTCCAGGCGATCGCGCGACACAGTTTCGCCGATCCGCTGAAGAATGCCGGCCAGATCGACGTCACCGCCCATGTCGACTTCCAGGCGCTGACTCAGGCCGCCGAGGACATCGGCGCGCGGGTGCACGGCCCGGTCGAACAGGGCACCTTCCTGCGCCGCCTCGGCATCGAGACCCGCGCTCTCACGCTGATGTCGAAGGCTTCGCCCCAGGTCGGCGAGGATATCGCCGGCGGGCTGAAGCGGCTGACCGATTCCGGACGCGGTGGCATGGGCTCGCTGTTCAAGGTGCTTGGCGTTTCACATCCCGCGCTGACCGAGCTCGCCGGCCTTTCCGATCAACCGGACGCCCCGCCGGCGCGCAGCAGCACGCCAACAGCAGACGGCGCCGCTGCGGAATCCGATTGACCGCCTCATTTGCCGCGAATTTGCCTGCCACAGCGCGCCTGATCGCTGCCGCAACACGAGAAGAGCCGGAATGATCCTGACCTCCCCGCTGCTGTCCGCCGTCCCGGGCCTGCGCCACGCCTTCTTCACCCGCGAAGGCGGCGTTTCCCAAGGCATCTATGCCAGCCTCAACGGCGGCCTCGGCTCGAACGACGATCAGGCCCATGTCGCGGAGAACCGCCGCCGCATGGCGGAGACACTCCGCGTGCAGCCGGCGCACTTCCTCACCGCCTACCAGGTGCATTCGCCCGACGTCGCCGTCGTGACCGAGCCCTGGAGCCTGGAGGCGCGTCCGAAGGTCGATGCCATCGTCACCGCGACGCCTGGCCTCGCCCTCGGTGTCAGCGCGGCAGACTGCGGGCCGATCCTGCTCGCCGACCCGCAGGCGCGGGTGATCGGCGCGGCGCATGCCGGCTGGCGCGGCGCCTTCATGGGCGTGCTGGAAGCGACGCTCGCGGAAATGGACAAGCTCGGCGCCGACCGCAGCCGCGTGGTCGCGGCGATCGGCCCGCTGATCCGGCAACGCAGCTACGAGGTGGGCGAGGAGTTCGTCGGCCGCTTCGGCCGCGCCGACCCGGCCAATGCCGCGTTCTTCGCGCCTGCGGAACGGACCGGCCATGCCATGTTCGACCTCGCCGGCTACATCCGGATGCGGCTCGAGCGCGCCGGCGTACTGCTGATCGACGATCCCGACATCTGTACCTATGAGGACGAGCGCTTCTTCAGCTATCGTCGCTCGGTGCACCGCTCCGAGCCGGACTACGGCCGGCACATCCACGGCCTCGTGCTGGAGGGCTGAGCGACCGAGGCCCCACGCCGCGACAAGGCCGCGCCATGCTGATGCTGTACCTTTCTCCCGGCTCGAGCTCGATGGCGGTGCACATCGCGCTGTATGAAATCGGCGTGCCGTTCGAGGTTCACCCGCTGTCTTTTGCCGGACAGGAGCAACGCGCGCCGGAATTTCTGGCTCTCAATCCCGAAGGCAAGGTCCCGACGCTGGTGATCGACGGCCGGCCGCTGACCGAAGTCGCCGGCATCCTGTTCTATCTCGCCAAGCGCTTTCCCGAAGCGGCATTGCTCCCGGGCGACGACATCGAGACGGAAGCGCGCGCGGTGTCCTGGATGTCGTTCATCGCGGCGACCCTGCATCCAGCGCGCAAGCGCGGCCTTGACTATGCGACGCAGGTCTATGGCATCGCCGACCGCCGCCTCGGCGCGCGGGACTGGGCGCTTGGCCGCTACTCGATCGTCGACATCCACCTGTTCCGCCTGTACTGGCGGCTGTTCAACTCGCTCAAGCCCGCGCCGAACACCTTCCCGCACCTCGACGCCCATCTCGAACGCATGCTGGCACGCCCCGCGGTGAAGCAAACGCTGGAGGCGGAAGCCGCGATCGGCTTCGACCTGCCGCCATGAGAAGACGAACATCACCGGTAACCGCGATGCCGACGACGACATTCGAGAATGCCTGACAGCCGCGCGCCCCATGACCGATGCCATCCTCCAGCAACTGACCGATGCTCTTCGCCCCATCACCGGACTGACCGCACTGGTGCTCGGCGGCTCCCGGGCACGCGGCACGGCCATCGCGACATCCGACTATGATCTCGGGCTCTACTACGAACCAACGGCACCACTCGCGATCGAGCAGATCAGAACGGCTCTCGCGCCGCTGGTCGACGATATCGCCGCTGCCACCGTGACACCGCCCGGTGCATGGGGGCCGTGGATCAACGGCGGCGCGTGGCTTTCCATCGCTGGCCGCAAGATCGACCTCCTGTACCGCGATCTCAAGCGTGTGCACGCGGTCATCGCCGAGGGCAGGGCCGGGAAAATCGCCATCGACTATCAGCCGGGACACCCGCACGGTTTCTGCTCGGCGATCTGGATCGGCGAGGTCGCGTTGTGCCGACCGTTGCACGATCCTGCACATGCCATCGCCTCGCTCAAATCCGAGGTCTTGCCATACCCTGACGCGTTGCGTTCCGCTCTCGTCCAGCGGTTCGCCTGGGAAGTGTCGTTCAGCATCGACAATGCAGCCGGCGCCATCGCTCGCGGCGACCGGACTCACGCCGCCGGCTGCGCTTATCGCGCCCTGAGCTGCCTCGCCCAGGTGTTGTTCGCGCTGAACCGGCGCTATCTCATCAATGAGAAGGGAGCGCTGGCCGAGGCCGCCACGTTCGCCGTGACGATCGCCAATCTGCCAAGACATACGGACGACATCTGGAACGCCGTCGGTGTCGGGGATCTTCCGAGCGCGGTCCGGCAATTACGCGAGCTCGCGGATACTCAGGAACTGCTGATCGCCGACGGAGGCCTCGGCTGACGCTCTCGCCGGCGGACGCCCCGCTCGACAGCCCCTCCTTAATCCGGGGTCCGCCGAGCGTGAGCAGGGCCTCCCGAGCCTTCTCAATGGAGCCATCCACAACGGGCCGTTCGAATGCGGCTCAAATTCGAGCCATGTTCGAGGCTTGTTCGAGCTTTGATCTCACTGCCCCGGTAACCTTGTCCGCCGCCTGCCCTAGACGTTAACGGATTTTAACGATATCGCTCGGCCATGCCGGTGGCGATGCCTTGGGGGCACGCACCCGGTCCGGTGGACGGTCGGGACATCGCGGCATGACAGGGCAAGGCGTGGCAGGGCGGCTGACGGTCAGGGGCTGGATCCCCGGCTGGATTCGGGTGGCTCTGCTGTTGCTTGTTGCCGGCGCCGTGGCCGGTTGCGCCGGTGGCCCGGCCGGCAATGCCGGCGGACCAATGGCGGCGATGGCCGCGATGCCGGCCTCCACGAGCGGCGGCAACACCGTCAGCTTCGACTCCATCGACGGTCCGCCGCCCCAGGTATTCGACCGCTTCGTGCGGGTGCTCGATAGCGAGGCGCAGTCCCGCAACGTCACGGTGGTCTCCCGCGACGGCGCCGCGAGCTACCGCGTCCGCGGCTATCTCGCCGCCCAGGTCCGAGGCGGTCGCACCTCGATCGCCTGGGTGTGGGATGTCTACGACCGCAACCACAACCGTGCACTGCGCCTGACCGGCGAGGAAGCCGGAGGCAAGGCCGGCCAGGATGCGTGGGCCACGGCCGACGAGGCACTGTTGCGCCGGATCGCCCAGACCGGGCTGATCAGCCTGTCCGGCTTCGTCAATGGAACCGCACCGGCCGAGGCCCCCGAGCCCACCGCGCCTGCCCAGGCAGGACCCGCGATCGCATCCGCCGAGGGGATGACGGACATCTCCTCCACCACTGGTGGTGGCATGGCCCTGAGCTTCAGCGCCCATTAACCGCGGGCATTGCGGCTACCTGATTTTGCGCCGGAAAACGCCCTGCGACGTATTGCCAGTCCGGCATGCTCCTTGCTATTCCCTCGCTCGCCCGGCGGGAGCCGGCACGGTTTGAGCCACCTTAGGTAACAGTAGGCATGCTGAAGACCATCGCCACAATGACACGGGGAGAAGCGTCGATGTCGGCGAAAAACGGGGCCATCAAACTCGTCGCCGGAAACTCCAATCCGGCGCTCGCCGAAGCGATCGGAGCCTTTCTTGGTCAGCCGCTCACCAGGGCCATAGTCCGGCGTTTCGCCGACATGGAAGTGTTCGTTGAGATTCAGGAAAACGTGCGCGGCTCGGACGTGTTCGTCATCCAGTCGACGTCGTATCCGGCCAACGACCACCTGATGGAACTGCTGATCGTCACCGACGCCCTGCGCCGTGCCTCGGCGCGCCGCATCACCGCGGTGATCCCGTATTTCGGCTATGCCCGCCAGGACCGCAAGGCCGGTGGACGCACGCCAATCTCGGCCAAGCTGGTCGCCAACCTGATTACCCATGCCGGCGCCGACCGCGTCATGACGCTCGACCTGCATGCCGCCCAGATCCAGGGCTTCTTCGATATTCCGACCGACAACCTCTATGCCTCGCCCGTGATGGTGCGGGACATCAAGGAGCGGTTCGATCTCACCAACCTGATGGTGGTGTCGCCAGACGTCGGCGGCGTGGTGCGCGCCCGCGGCCTCGCCAAGCGCATCAACGCACCGCTCGCCATCATCGACAAACGCCGCGAGCGTGCCGGTGAATCCGAAGTGATGAACGTGATCGGCGACGTCGAGGGCTACACCTGTATCCTGATCGACGACATCGTCGACTCCGGCGGCACGCTGGTAAACGCGGCCGACGCGCTGCTCGCCAACGGCGCCAAGGAGGTCTACGCCTACATCACCCACGGCGTGCTGTCGGGCGGCGCCACCGCGCGCATCGCCTCGTCCAAGCTCAAGGAACTGGTGATCACCGACTCGATCCAGCCGACCGAGGCGGTTCGCGTCGCGCACAACATCCGCGTGCTGTCGATCGCCAGCCTGATCGGCGAAGCCATCGGCCGCACGGCCTCCGAAGAGTCGGTCTCCAGCCTGTTCGACTGATCACAGCCGGCGCGGCGCGCCGGCTGCAGCCATATCCCGCGCCATTCGCAGACGCGCAGCGCCGCACGCGGGCGCTGCTCCATGGCCGATGGGGCGCGCAGCGATGCCACGCGCCCCGTCTTCGCCCGTCAATCGATACCGGCGGCGACCTGGCTGCCGAGATAGTCGAGGCTGTAGAGCGTGCGCGCGCACGCCTGCGCCACCTCCTGCCCCTTGGTCGCGAAATGCTGGCGGAAGAAATCGACATGCGCCGCATGTTCGTGGAACTGCTGCGGTGTCAGCACCGCCGAGAAGATCGGCACCTCGGTCTGCAGTTGTACCTGCATCAGTGCATTGACCACCGTGCTGGCGACGAACTCGTGCCGGTAGATGCCGCCGTCGACCACCAGCGCCGCCGCGACGATGGCCGTGTAACGCCCGGTCTTGGCGAGCAGTTGGGCGTGGAGCGGAATCTCATAAGCTCCGGGCACCTCGAACAAACCGACCTGGGTTTCGGGAATGCCGAGAACAGCCGCCTCCTGCAGGAAGGCGTGGCGACAGGACTCGACGATTTCGCGATGCCACGACGACTGGATGAAGGCGACGCGATGCGGCTTCGCGAACCGCAGCGGCTCGCCCGGGGAGACGATCTGGCTGGATGCAGCCTGGTTGGATACGGCTTGGTTGGAGACAAGGTCATTCGAGATCTGATTCATGGCTCTTCCTCATTAGGACCAGAATCAGGGCACACGGGCCTTCAGCCGCGCGCGAGGCGTGCGGCTGCCACTTCCCGTTCTCTTTCATCCGGACTGTAACCGTCGGCTTCGGAATTACACCGAATCTGCTGACCCCATCACATGTCCGAAGACATCTCACACGTCCGAAGACATCCGATGGGCGCTCGCGGGCTTGGGCTGTCGCCCTTACCGCCGGTGGGGACTTTCACCCCGCCCTGAGAACATCACCGCCCGTATGGACGGCTTGCACGAACTATGCAGAACCGGATCGAGGCGCGCAAGCCGCCCCACGACACGGCCTGGCATGCCGGGCATGCGAGGGTCGACGTGCCCGGACGTGGCAGCCATCGACGCAGCCTGAATCCGATTCCGTTTTGTTCTCATTATTGCCATGATCGGCTGTGGACGACCGGGCCTTTGCCTGTGGACGGGATTCGCCCCCCGTTGCACGCCTGCCGCAAATCACTGATCAATCCATCAACGCAGTTTGTTCCGCCGGGCAACATCCTGATTCAAGACGGAATCGGGCGATGAGCAGGGAACAACGTGCTGCGACACATCGCGCGACATCCGGCGTCTTGTATTCGGCGTGCGCATCATCGGCACAAGGCAGGGCGCAAACAGCATGTCCCATTTGGACATCAATTTTGATTCAGGGAACAACCCCATCCGCGTGGTGGAGGAGATCGCTGCGTTCAACGACTGGACGTTCGAGCGTTCGGGCACCGACGAGGTGACGATCCTCTCCAAGGGGACGTGGACCGACTACGAACTCTCCTTCACGTGGATGGGCGAGATCGAAGCGCTGCATCTTGCCTGCGCTTTCGACATGAAGATTCCCGAGGCACGGCGCGCCGAAGTCCAGCGCCTGATCGCGGCGATCAACGAACAGCTCTGGGTCGGCCACTTCGACCTGTGGACGTCGTCAGGCCTCATCATGTACCGGCAGGCGCTGGTGCTGCCGAACGGCATCATCGCCTCCGAAGCGCAGTGCGAGACCATGTTCGTCGGCGCACTGCAATCCTGCGAGCGTTATTTTCCGGCTTTCCAGTTCGTGGTGTGGGCAGGCAAGTCGGCTCCCGACGCCATGAGCGCCGCACTGTTCGACACCGCGGGCGAAGCCTGACGGTTTCGCGCAGGGAGACACGACGATGAGCGACCCCGCCATTGTGGTCGCGAAGACCGCAAGCGACAGCGATCGCAAGGCCATCGTCGACGCTCTCATGGCCTTCAACGAGAAGGCCGGCGGCCCGGCGCATTTCCAGCCTGTTGCCATTCTGGTCAAGGACCCTGCCTCCGGCACGACGCTCGGCGGCTTGTGGGGGCGCACCATCTACGACTGGCTCTTTGTCGAACTGCTGGTGGTGCCGGAGCAGCTCCGCGGTCGCGGCCTCGGCTCACGCCTGCTGGCGCAGGCCGAAACGATCGCGCGCAGCCGCAGCTGCATCGGGGTGTGGCTCGACACCTACGCCTTCCAGGCGCCGGACTTCTATCGCAAGCAGGGCTACACGGCCTTCGGCACGATCGAGGATCACCCGCGCGGCCACAAGCGCATCTTTTTCCAGAAGCGATTTTAGCAGTCGCAACCGTCGCCGGGCGCATGCTGCCGCTCGGCCGCACCGAGCCTTTGCAATGGACATCGCCGACCCGTTCCGGTGATATGGCGTCCTGATCATTCAGACCAGGACACCGACGATGACTTCCCCTTCCGGCGCACTCGCAACCTTTTCCGGCACCCTGGCGCTTGCAGGCGCGGGCAAGATGGGCGGCGCCATGCTCGCGGGCTGGCTGGCGCAGGGCCTCGATCCCCGGCGCGTCGTCGTCATCGATCCTCAGCCCTCGGACGATATCCGCACTCAGGCCGCGCACGGTGTGCGGCTCAATCCCGCGGCTGCCGACGTCGGTCATGTCGGCGCGCTGGTGCTCGCGGTGAAGCCGCAGATGTTCCGCGAGGCCGGGCCGACCTTGCGGCAGCTGGTCGGCGATACCACGCTGGTGGTCTCGATCATGGCGGGCGCCACCATCGCATCGATCACCGAAGTCTGCGGCGGCGCCGTGGTGCGTGCCATGCCCAACACGCCGGCCGCGATCGGCCGCGGCATGACGGTCGCGGTGCCGGCCCCCCGCGTAACCGCCGCGCAGCGAACGATGACCGACACGCTGCTGCGCGCCACCGGCGCGGTCGAGTGGGTCGAGGACGAGGCGTTGATGGACGCAGTCACCGCGGTCTCCGGCTCCGGCCCGGCCTATGTGTTCCTGCTCGCCGAAGAGCTCTCGCGCGCCGGCGTCGCCGCCGGTCTGCCCCCCGCCCTGGCAGCCAAGCTCGCGCGCGAGACCGTGTCGGGCTCGGGCGAGCTGCTGCATCGCACGGACCTCGATGCCGCCGTGCTGCGCCAGAACGTCACCTCGCCCGGCGGCACCACCGCCGCTGCCCTTGGTGTGCTGATGGCGACGGATGGATTGCAGCCCTTGCTCACGCGGGCTGTCGCCGCCGCGACGAGGCGATCGAAAGAGCTGGCAGGGTAGCCGGGTGCGATGACTGGACCGATCCCGATCGAGACGATGTATGCCGGCGCGCCGAGCCCGCTCGGCCCGCGCAAGATCGCGAGTGCGATCGTCAAGTCCGCCGTGCCCGGCCCTTGGGACATCACCCTGGTCGGCCTCGTCGGCGATACCCAGGCCGACATGCGTCATCACGGCGGTCCGGAGAAAGCGCTGCATCACTACGCACGCGAACATTATGCCACTTGGCTGGACGAGAACCCGGCCCTCGCGCCGACGCTGGCGACCACTCCCGCATTCGGCGAGAACATCTCGACCTTCGGCATGACCGAGGCCACGGTGTGCGTCGGCGACATCTACCGCATCGGCGCCGTGCTGGTGCAGGTCAGCCAGGGCCGCCAGCCATGCTGGAAGCTCAACGCACGCTTTGCGGTCGACGACATGGCCTATCGCGTCCAGATGACGGGACGCACCGGCTGGTATTATCGCGTGATCGAGAGCGGCTGCATCATGCCGGGCGACGCGATCACGCTGGTGGAGCGGCCTCAACCCGAATGGTCGCTGTCGCGGATCTGCACGCTGCTGTACCACCGAACCACGGCGTTCGACGAACTCGCCGTGCTCGCCGAATTGCCTGAGCTCGCCGAGAGCTGGCGCAATCTCGCCGCCCGCCGCGTCAACTCCCACACCGTCGAAAGCTGGACGTCGCGTCTCGACGGCGACAAGACCTGAAGGCCGCGCCGCCTGCGACCGCCTACACCGGAATCCGGACCGTCGCGCGCAGGCCGCCAAGCGGGCTGTCGCCGAGCATGATGTCGCCGCCGTGCGAGCGGGCGATGTCGCGAGCGATGGCAAGGCCGAGCCCGGTGCCGCCCTCGTCCTGGTTGCGGGCGTCGTCGAGGCGCAGGAACGGCTTGAACACCTCCTCGCGCTTGTCGGGCGGAATGCCGGGGCCGTCATCGTCCACCGCAACGCTGAGGTAGCGGTGATCGCGATGGCCGGTGATCGAGATGGTGTCGGCATAACGCGCCGCGTTCGACACCAGGTTGGCGAGGCAGCGCTTGAACGCCGCCGGCTTCACCGTCACCCGCGGATCGCCATGGAACACCACGGTCGCGGTGTGGCCATGCCGCTCGGCGTCGCTGCGCAGCTCCTCGAGCGCCGCCTCCATGTCGGTCGGCTGCGCCGTCTCACCGCTGTCGCCGCGGGCGAACGCCAGATACGCCTCGAGCATGCCGTTCATCTCGTCGACATCCTTGCGCATCGCCTCGACCTCGGGGCTGTCGCCGATCAGCGCCAGCTCGAGCTTGAAGCGGGTCAGGATGGTGCGCAGGTCATGGGAGACGCCGGCGAGCATCGCGGTGCGCTGCTCGATACTGCGCTCGATGCGGGTCTTCATCTCGAAGAACGCCTGTGCCGCGCGGCGGACTTCGCGCGCGCCGCGCGGGCGGAAATCCGGCTGCTCGCGGCCCTTGCCGAAGCTCTCGGCGGCGTCGGCCAGCCGCAGGATCGGCTTGATCTGGTTGCGCAGGAACAGCACCGCGACGATCAGCAGGATCGACGAGGTGCCGAGCATCCAGAAGATGAAGATCTCGGAATTCGAGGCGTAGGCGGCGCTGCGCCGCGCGAAGATCCGCATGATGGTGTCGTCGAGCCGAATGCGGATCTCGACCAGCGACGACTTGCCGACGGTGTCGATCCAGAACGGCTTGCCAATCTGCTGGCTGAGCTGCACCGACAGCGTCTGGTCGAGCAGCGAGAAGAACGGCTTCGGTCCCGGCGGCGGCATGTCGCCGACGGGGAGGAAGTCGACCACGAGTCCGAGGCGTTCCTGGGCGATGCGCCGCAGCTGGGTGCGGTCCTTGTCCTGCGGATACGCCTTGTAGACCTCGATCAGCGCGGCGATGTCCTGCACCACGGCGGCCGACAGATGCCGTGTCACCGTATTCCAGTGCCGCTCCATGAACACGAAGGCGACTACCGACTGCAGGACCACCATCGGGACGATGATGATCAGCAGTGCGCGGGCGTACAGTCCCTTCGGCATCCAGTTCTTGAAGGTGGTGCCCATCCAGCCGCTGGCATCCGAAACCCTCTGGGAGGCGGTGCGGATCAGGGTGAGGCCAGTGTCGAGGGTGCTCATCGCGTCGATCTTGTCAAAGAGGGCTTTTGCCGGCCTGCCCTAGGGTGCAGCGACCAGGCGATAGCCGATGCCCCGCACCGCCTGAAGGAACAGCGGATTGGCCGGATCGCGCTCGATCTTGCGGCGCAGCCGGTTGATCTGCACGTCGACCGCCCGCTCGTTGACGGAACCGCCGCCTGTCAGGGCACCGCGCGGCACGGTCTCGCCGGGCTGCGCGGCCAGGATACGCAGCATCTCGCGCTCGCGATCGGTCAGCTTGAGGATCTCATCGCCCTGACGCAGCTCGCCGCGCTCGAGATGATAGACATAGGGACCGAATGCCACTTCCTCGATCGCAGGCGCCGGTGCAGGCATCGCCCGTTTGAGGATGTTGGCGATGCGCAGCACCAGCTCGCGCGGCTCGAACGGCTTGGCCACATAGTCGTCGGCGCCGATCTGCAGGCCTTCGATCCGGGCTTCGGGCTCGTGCCGTGCGGTCAGCATGATGATCGGCACCGGCGACGACGCGCGCAACGAGCGCGCAAGGTCGAAGCCGTTCTCGCCGGGCATCATGACATCGAGAATGAGCAGGTCGAAATGCAGGCCGACCAGCTTGGAGCGCGCATCCGCCGCACTCATGGCCGTCGTCACCCGATAGCCTTCGTTGGCAAGAAAGCGCGACAGCAGATCGCGGATACGGCGATCGTCGTCCACCAGCAGGATATGCGGGGCATCGTCGGTCGGTTGGGGTCTCGCGCGGGATACCGGCGCGGTCGTTGTGGTCATGCTGGGTCTCACTTCGGCCCGGGCTTCAGCGCCACTTTGGGCCCGGTCTTGGATCCGGGGACGATCGGCTCGGCGCCCAGAATGATTTCGAGCACCTTGTCCGGATCATGGCGATCGATCATGGCGCGCAGGAAATGGCGGATGGTTTCGGCCTCCATCGCCCCCACCCCCTGCAACGCGCGGTTGATGCGGTCAGTCTGCAGGCCAGCGAGCTTGGCGACCAGCGCCTCGCCCTTGGCGGTGGCGTAGAGCAGCCGCTGCCGGCGGTCGCTGTCGCCCGACTTCTGCACGATGTAATTCTCGTCCAGCAGTTGCTTGAGCACCCGTCCCAGCGACTGCTTGGTGATGCGCAGCACATCCAGCAGATCCGCGACCTTCAGCCCCGGGTAGCGGGTCACGAAATGGACCACACGATGGTGGGCGCGGCCGAACCCGAACGCCCGCAGCACGTCATCGGCGTCGCCGACGAAGTCGCGGTAGGCGAAGAACAACAGCTCGATGATGTCCCAGCGCGGATCTGCGCCGTCGGAGACCGACTGCGACTCGCCGGCCCCGCTGCGCGGCTGGGGCATATCAGGCTTGAAATTTACGTCAGGCATATTGACATATTTCGGTTTCATTGTTACAAAAACACCCGTCGCCACGAAATATTAGAATATTTCACAGCCTCACGGGCGGGATGACGGACAACCGGTTGCCGGAAAATCCCTGATTTTTCGGAGCCCGATTGTCGGCCAGTCCTTTGCGCAATAGGACTTGGCGAAACATACTGGACTTCGGGTGTTCCCGCAAAAGTCGGCCACCCGGGCCCCGACGAAACCTCGGCCGTGCGCCAACCACGCAAGACCGCTCTACACCGGGAGAAAAGCAATGGGTGTGTCGTTCGACAAAATCGATGGTGTCATCTGGTACGACGGCAAGCTGGTGCCGTGGGCTGACGCCAATGTCCACGTCCTGACCCATGGGCTGCACTATGCGAGCTGCGTGTTCGAGGGCGAGCGGGCCTATGGCGGCAAGATCTTCAAGAGCACCGCGCACAGCGAGCGGCTGAAGCGCTCGGCCAACATCCTCGACTTCGAGATCCCCTATTCGGTGGCCGAAATCGATGCCGCCAAGCAGCTCGTGCTGGAAAAGAACGGCCTGCCCGACGCCTATGTCCGGCCGGTGGCCTGGCGCGGCTCGGAGATGATGGGCGTGTCGGCGCAGAGCAACACCATCCATCTGGCGATCGCCTGCTGGAGCTGGCCGAGCTACTTCGACCCGGCCGAGCGGCTGAAGGGTATCCGCCTCGCGCTCGCCGACTACCGCCGTCCGGATCCGAAGACGATCCCGGCGCTGGCGAAGGCTGCGGGCCTCTACATGATCTGCACCATCTCCAAGCACAAGGCGGAGCGCGAGGGCTATGCCGACGCCATGATGCTGGATTGGCAGGGTCGCGTCGCCGAATGCACCGGCGCCAACATCTTCTTCATCAAGGATGGCAAGATCCACACGCCGATCGCCGACTGCTTCCTCGCCGGCATCACACGTGAAACCGTGATCGAGCTCGCCAGGAAGCGCGGCATCGAGGTGGTCGAGCGCCGCATCCTGCCGGAGGAGCTGAATGGCTTCACCGAATGCTTCATCACCGGCACTGCTGCCGAGGTGACCCCGGTGGCCGAGATCGCCAACTGGAAGTTCACCCCGGGCGCCATCACCAAGCAGCTGATGGAAGACTACACCGCCGAGGTGCAGCCGAAGAAGGCCGCCGCCTGAGCCACCTCAGGCCGACAGGTCCACGACGCCGGGCGAAAGCCCGGCGTTTTTGTTTGTCTCAGGGGCCTCTGTCCTTGAGCCGCTGCGCCACCAGCACGATCTCGTTGGTCCAGATGCCGCCGGCATAGCCTGCCGGCAGACGGGCGAGGTCGGCAGCCGAGTCGATCCCCGTGGAGAATTCGCCGCCGTGGTATGGCCCGATCACATAGACATCGGTGCCGACCCCAGCCATTCGCGCGAGGAAGCGGTTGGGCCACCCCCACAGCCAGGGCGCAAGGTTGATTGGCACCAGCACCGCGACGCCGTGACAGGCCTCCGGCACGAAACCGCTCCAGCCGAGCGCGAGATAGGGCAGCAGGCAGGCTTTCAGAGAGGCGCGCGAGGTGATCCTGAGATCCGGCAACAGCCGCCGCGCCTCGCCCACGGGCTCGTCGCCGCCATACACGCTCAGTTGCGCGCGCCGCGCCGGATCGAGCCGCGCCAGGACGGCAGCAAGCTTCGTTCCCTCGCTGCGGTCACGGCTCTTGACGTTGATGTTGATGTTGATGCCGCGATCGGGAAACGCCGCCAGCACCTCGTCGAGGGTCGGCATCAGCCCGACGCCCTTGCCCCGGAACGGAAAGGTCCGGCCGCCGTCGGCAGTGTAGCCATAGCCGATATCCAGCGTCCTGAGCTCGGCCATCGCATGCTCACGCGTCACCCCGCTGCCGTTGGTGCGGCAGTCCAGCGTCCAGTCGTGAAACACGGCGAACTGCCCATCGGTCGTCGGATGGACGTCGACCTCGGCGATATCGGCACCGGCCGCAAATGCCGCCTGCAGCGACGCGATGGTGTTCTCGAGATAGGGATGCGTCGGCGGCCGCATCCGCGTCGCCGTACAGGTGTCATTGCGCACATCGGTGGTGTCGAACTGCTGGGCGATGCCGCGGTGAGCGAGAAGCCGCGGCCCTCCGGCCGGCTGCGGCGCAAGCGCGCTGCTGTTGATCAGGAACAGGGTGACAGCCACCGCCAGCACGATGAGCGCCGCCGTTCAGGAGAGCGGCACCAGGCAGAGCCGCTCACGCAGGCTCCAGCGCCGGATCATCACGCACGCCACCACCGCAAGCCCGGCGGCAAGCCCGATCCAGATGCCGACAGCGCCGAGGTCGGTGCGAAACGCGAGGATCGCGCTCAGCGACAGGCCGACGCCCCAATAGCCGAAGCCGGCATAGAGCATCGGCACACGGGCGTCCTGCAGGCCCCGCAGCATGCCGGCCCCGACCGCCTGCGCCCCGTCGACGACCTGGAAGATCGCCGCCCACAGCAGGAACGACACTGCGGTCGCCACCACCGCGGCATTCGCCGGATCATGGATGTCGACGAAGGCACCGATCAGCAGATGCGGCGCCGACAGCATGAGCACGCAGGTTGTCGACATGAACGTGACCGCGAGCGTGAACGCGGTCCAGCCGGCGCGGGTGATGCCGTCGCGGTCGCGCGCGCCGCGGGCGAGACCAACCCGCACCGTGGCAGCCTGGCCGAGCCCCATCGGCACCATGAACGAGGCCGAGGCGATCTGAATGGCGATGGAGTGCGCGGCAATTGCCACGGTGCCGAACTGCCCCATCAGGAAGACCGCGGCATTGAAGACCGTGATCTCGAATGCCAGCGTCGCGCCGATCGGCAGGCCGAGCCGCCACAGCGCGACAAGACGCGCCCAGTCCGGCCGCCACCAGTTGCCGAACAGGCGGTAGCGGCGAAACCGGTGGCTGAACGCCACCAGGCACGCGAGGCTGACGAACACGAACAGGTTGGACAGCGTCGTCGCCAGGCCCGAACCGCGCAGGCCGAGCGCCGGCACGCCGAAATGACCGAACACCAGCACCCAGTTCGCCGCGACGTTGAACAGGATCGCGGTGCCGGTCACGACGAGCGCCCATGTCGGGCGTTCCAGCGCGGCGACGAACGAGCGCAGCGCGATATAACCGAGCGCCGGGAGGAATCCCCACTGCAGCATGCGAACAAAGGATTGCGCGTCGGCGGCGAGCTGCGGTTCCTGGCCGAACAGCAGCAGGATCGGTTCGCTGTGCCACAGCACGAGCCAGCTCGGCACCGCAAGGATGACAGCCGTCCACAATCCCTGGCGGAAGGTGCGGCGCACGTCGCGCACCACATGCCGGCCGCGCCCGATCGCGCTCGCCATCATCGGCGAGGTCGCCGTCACCACGCCGATGGCGAAGATCAGCAGGCCGAAATAGAGATTGACGCCGAGTGTCGCGGCGGCGAGCTGCGCCGCGCCAAGCCGTCCCAGCACGATCACGTCGGTGGTGGTCAGCGCGATCTGGGCGAGATTGGTGAGCACCAGCGGCCAGCCGAGCGCCAGCGTCGCCCGGAGCTCTCCGAGCCAGGCGTCGCGTGAGAACGCGTTTTGTCGGGGGACCAGCAGCATGGATGATCAATCATTCAGACCAATACATGCGCGGCCGTCATCCCATGGAGGTCGGACCATGGGTGTCGGAGCGCACGAACCGTGAGTAAGGGACAACAGTAATTCCCGGGCACACCCGAATGACCGCAACATCACGGCAGCAAGATGACCTGAGCCGCGCGACGCTCGCAGGACGGTCATGAGATCGTGCGCTGCGACGAGACGTCGCGCAGCCTCACAAGGCTGAAGCCGGCAGCCAGAAAACCTCGCCCTCGGACTCCTCGGTGTCGAGCCACAGCAGCGGCAGATGCGGGAATGCCTCTTCCATGGCGCTGCGACCGCGACCGACCTCGCACAACAGCCCGCCATCCTCGGTCAGATGGCGCGGCGCGTCCGCCAGGATGCGGCGAACGATATCAAGGCCGTCGTCGCCGCCGTCGAACGCCATCTTCGGCTCATGACGGCATTCGCGCGGCAGGCCCGCCATGCCTTCGGCATCGACATAAGGCGGATTGGTGATGATGAGGTCGTAGCGCGCGTCCTTCGGCAGGGGCGCGAACAGGTCGCCGCGGTAGAGTGTGACCGTGCCGTCGAGACCATGGTCCGTGACGTTGCGGGTGGCGACCGCGAACGCGTCCTTGGACAGTTCGACCGCATCCACCTGGGCATTCGGGAAATGCCGCGCCGCGAGAATGGCAAGACATCCCGAACCCGTGCAGAGATCGAGCACCCGCCCGACCGCGCCGGGATCCTCGATGAGCGAGCCGTCGTCGCCGCTGAAGTGGGACTCCAGCAGCTCCCCGATGAAGGAACGCGGCACAATGACGCGCTCGTCCACATAGAATGGCAGCCCGCGCATGTAGACCTTGTTGAGCAGGTAAGCTGACGGCTTGCGGGTACGGACGCGGGCATCGATCAGGGCCAGCAGCTTGAGCCCCTCGGCGCGGGTGACCCGCGCCATGGCAAACGTCTCGAACTGATCAGGATGCAGCGACAGCGCCTCGCCGACCAGAAAGATCGCCTCGGCCACCGGATCGGTGGTGCCATGGGCGAACACCAGCTCGGCCGCATTGAAGCGGCTCACGGCGAAACGGACATGGTCGAGCAGTGTCACGAGTTCGGACGGGCCGACCTTGGCCGGCTTGGTCACGGCGGACTTCGAGACGGACTTCGAGACGGACTTGGCGTCGGACTTGGACGCAGACTTGGAGGCAGTCTTTGCGCCGGCCGATTTGGCCGTGCTGCCGCGCCGGCCGGACGTCTTTGCAGTCTTTGCCATCAGGATTTGCCCCAGCGGGCGGCCGCCACGTCGTCGCGCTGATGCGCTTCGACCCAGCTTGCCGTACCCTGCGCGCGCTCTTCGGACTTCCAGAACGGCGCGTTGGTCTTGAGATAGTCCATGAGAAATTCGGCGCCGTCAAACGCCGCCTGGCGGTGCGCCGACGCCGTCAGCACCAGCACGATATTGTCGCCCGGCACGACGCGGCCATGGCGATGGATCACCGTGACGGCGGTGAGCGGCCAGCGCGCCAGCGCCTCGTCGACATGGCGACGGATCTCTACCTCGGCCATGCCGGGATAGTGTTCGAGTGTCAGCGCCGTGATCGCGTCGGCGCCCTCGCCGCCACGGCAGATGCCACTGAAACTCACCACGGCGCCGATGTCGGTACGGCCGTCCGTCAGAGCGGCGATCTCGCGGGCGATGTCGAAATCGGCCTGCTGCAGGCGAATGGTGACAGGTATCGTCATGGCCGTGCTAACCGCCGGTCATCGGCGGGAAGAATGCGATCTCGCGCGCGCCGGCAATCGCCGCATCCGGCTTGGCGTGCGCATGGTCGATCGCGGCCCGCACCACAGGCCTCTCGAAAGCGCTGGCGTAGTGCTCGCCCTGTCCCGCCAGCCATTGCATCAGGTCCGCCACGGTCCGTACCGACGCCGGCGGATCGATGGTCTCTTCCGCCTTGCCAACGCGCTCGCGTACCCAGGCGAAATAGAGAACCTTCATGATTCCTCCGCGATCAGATGGCGGATGCCGGCACGGAAATAATCCCACCCGGTATAAAGCGTGACGATCGCCGAGATCCACAGCAGCGCGAGGCCGACCGGCGTCACCACCGGCAGCACCTGATCACCGGCCTCACCCGCCAGCAGGAAGCCGATGGCGACCAGCTGCACCGTAGTCTTCCATTTGGCGAGACGCGTGACCGGCACGCTGACGCGCAGTCCGGCGAGATACTCCCGCAGCCCCGACACCAGGATCTCGCGGCACAGGATGACGATCGCAGCCCACAGGGTCCAGCCGTGAATGATGCGGTCGGCAGCCAGCATCAGCAGGCAGGAGGCGACCAGAAGCTTGTCGGCGATCGGATCGAGCATCCGGCCGAAGGCCGACTGCTGGTCCCAGATCCGGGCATAGTAGCCGTCGAGGAAATCCGTCACGCCGGCGGCAATGAAGACGGCCAGCGCGACCCAGCGCAACCACAGCGGCCCATCCATGATCGACTGGGCGTAGATGCAGCCGACCACGACCGGCACCGCGGCAATCCGCGAATAGGTAAGCACGTTCGGGAGCGAGAACGAGTGCCTCGCCGATCCCCTGGCCGTCACGCTGTCCATCTGCATTACCAATACCGCCCGCGTATCGGCGTCAACCGCCGAGAGCGCATCGCTCGCGTCCCCACCCTTGCAAACCAAATCGCCCGGACGGGCGCAAGGACAGATAGCCTCATTCCGGCCGTCCGCAAAGCCGGCCCGGCCCGAGAACGGCGAATTTTGACCCGTTATGAAGATCCCTGTGTTTGCAGGCCCTTATTTCGACTGTGCATGGAAGAAATCGAAGATCTTGCGGGCCCCCTCCGCACTGATGCCCGGAACCTTGCAGAGGTCGGCGACGGACGCCCGCTCGATCTCCTTCAGCGTGCCGAAATGGTGCAGCAGCGCACGTTTGCGTGACGGGCCGATTCCCGGGATTTCCTGCAATCCAGCCTCGCGGATGTCCTTCTTGCGCAACTTGCGGTGCGACCCGATCACGAACCGATGGGCCTCGTCGCGCAGGCGCTGGATGAAATAAAGCACCGGGTCCCGCGGCTCGAGCTTGATCGCCGGCCGATCCGGCAGGAACAGGGTCTCCCGTCCGGCGTCCCGGTCCGGGCCCTTGGCCACCGACATCAACGCGACATTGGTCACCCCGAGCGACGTGAAGATCTCGCGCACCGCGTTGAGCTGGCCAAGACCACCGTCGATGATGACGAGATCCGGCCATTGCGGCGTCACCTCGTCCGCCGCCCCCTCCGCGTCCGCGCCCGCCTCCGGCAAGGCCTCCGGCGCACTGGCCAGCAGCCGCTTGAAACGACGCTCCAGCACCTCACGCATCATCCCGTAGTCGTCCCCCGGGGTCAGCGCCTCCGAGCGGATATTGAACTTGCGGTACTGGTTCTTCATGAAGCCGTCCGGCCCCGCCACGATCATGGCACCGACTGCATTGGTGCCCTGGATATGACTGTTGTCATAGACCTCGATGCGGCGCGGCGGCCGCGGCAGGCCGAGCGTCGTCACGATCCCCTCCAGCAGGCGCGACTGGGTCGCGGTGTCTGCGAGCTTGCGGCCGAGCGCCTCGCGGGCGTTGTTGAGCGCATGGACCACCAGGTCCTTCTTCTCGCCGCGCTGCGGCACGTTGACCTCGACCTTGAAGCCGGCCTTGGCGCTCAGCGCCTCGGCCAGGAGGCCGCGCTCCTCGATGTCATGGGACAGCAGGACCAGCTTCGGCGGCGGCTTATCGTCGTAGAACTGGGCAAGGAATGCGCCGAGCACCTCGCCCGCGTCGAACGACTTGTCGGCACGGGGAAAGTAGGCGCGGTTGCCCCAGTTCTGGCCGGTGCGGAAGAAGAACACTTCGACACAGGAGTAGCCGCCCTCCTGGTGGATGGCGAACACGTCCGCCTCGTCCACGGTGCGCGGATTGATGCCCTGCTGGGACTGGATCGCCGACAGCGCGGCGAGACGATCGCGATAGATCGCGGCGGTCTCAAAGGCGAGATCGGCCGACGCCTTCTCCATTTCGGCAGCCAGTTGCTCTTTCACCGCGCGGCTGCGGCCGGACAGGAAGTCGGTCGCCTCGCGCACCAGTTCGGTATAACCGGAGAAGTCGATCTCGCGGGTGCACGGACCAGCACAGCGCTTGATCTGGTGGAGCAGGCACGGCCGGCTGCGGCTTTCGAAGAACGAATCGGTGCAGGAGCGCACCAGGAAGGCGCGTTGCAGCGCAGTGATGGTGCGGTTGACGGCGCCGACCGAGGCGAACGGGCCGAAATAGCGCCCGGGCCGGCTCTGCGCCCCGCGATGCTTGAGAATCTGCGGCGCCCAGTGATCGCCGGTGATCAGGATGTAGGGAAACGACTTGTCGTCACGCAGCAACACGTTGAAACGCGGCCGCAGCTGCTTGATGAGGTTGGCTTCGAGCAGCAGCGCCTCGGTCTCTGTGGCGGTCGATACGATCTCGACACTGACGGTCGCCGCAATCATCCGCGCGATGCGCAGCGGATGGCCGGTCGGCCGGACATAGGAGGACAGCCGCTTGCGCACGTTCTTGGCCTTGCCGACATAGAGCACGTCGTGCGCGGTATTGAGCATGCGATAGACGCCGGGCAGCGTCGGCGCCAGCCGCACCGCCTGAGCGATCGCCGCCCGCCCCACCGCGAGCGGCCCCTCGGGCGCAGCCTCGCCGGACTCATCGACGAGATCGGGCAGACGCTCATCATCCTCGTCGGCTGYGACCTCGGTCAGGTCGATGTCCTGCGGCGGCATGTCGCTCGTCGCAGCTTTCGGCAAACGCGGCTGGTCGCCAGACTTGGTCGGATTGATCGGATCGCTGTCCATGTTCGCTAAGTAATGGTCCGGAACCCGCGGAGCAAATCGTCGATAGCGGTGCCGTTTGGGCTCCTGTCGCAAGGTTCACGGCCGCGCTGGTTCCACGCAGACGACCACAAGTAAGACTCTTTTAACAACGATACGGCGGCGAGTGCCGGACTTAACCCCCGTTTAACTTAAAGATCTCGATAAATCCCGCGTATCAGGTTTGGACTTCCGTAACCGTACGGGTTCCAGCAGGACGTGGCTGGGAACGGGCGGCAGGCGGGCGAGTGGAGTTCGGAGTATCGAGATGAGCAAGGCACACCTTGGAGCCGCGATGTGCGCGGCCATCTGCATGACGGCCCTGTCGGCCCAGGCTGCCGACCTGCCTTACCGCCCCTACACGGTCAATCAGCCGCTCAACGCCTTCAGCTGGGCCGGCCCCTATCTCGGCGCCAACCTTGGCTACAGCTGGGGCGAGGTCGACAACAGCCTGACGCGGCCGTCCGGTTTCGTCGGCGGCGTGCAGGCCGGCTACAACTGGCAGTCGGGCCAGTTCGTGTTCGGCATCGAAGGCGATATCCAGGCGAGCGGCGCCGATGATCGCTTCGCGGCCTGGAAGTTCTCCAATCCGTGGTTTGGCACGGTGCGCGGCCGCGTCGGCTACGCCATGAACAACATCCTGATTTACGGCACCGGCGGTCTCGCATTCGGCGAGGTGAAGGCGGAAGCGTTCGGCGGCACCGAATCCTACACCACCGCAGGCTGGACGCTGGGTGGCGGCGCCGAAATGAGCTTCGCCCCGAACTGGTCGGCAAAGGTCGAGTATCTGTACACGGACCTGTCGCACCACAACTTCGTGCTCACCGGCACGAACAACGGCTTCACCTTCAGCACCATTCGCCTCGGCGTGAACTATCACTTCTAAGAGCAGCTCGAGCTGCCGGACACCAGCCCTTGAAATCCCGGCGCAAGCCGGGATTTTTTTTGCCGACGATACCGTTGTCGAGCGGTTGTCTGGAAACAGCAAGCCGGTTGCGTGCGAGGGCACTCGTGCCACCAGCCTGAAGTTCCCGCACAACCCGCCGCAAGCTCATCTCAGGAGCTTCGGAGCGAAAAGCGGCACTAGAATCCGAGATTTGCTAGTGCCCCTCCTGCATCCGAAAATCGTGGAGGAGTACGCTGCGATGTATCACGAACTTCGGATGCGGAGCACTCAGCAGTCGCCGCAAGCTTCGTTCGACGCGTTCAGTTCAAGTCCGCCCGAGCCGACGGCTCAGGATGAAACGACCAGGTCCACCGCCTTCGGACCCTTGCCCTTCTTGTCCGGCTCAACTTCGAACGTAATGCGCTGTCCTTCCTTCAGGTCCTTCAGACCGGCGCGCTCGACCGCCGTGATGTGGACGAACACATCGCGGCCACCATCGTCCGGCTTGATGAAGCCATAGCCACGCTCACCATTGAAGAACTTGACGGTACCCGTCATAGCCATCGGGAAAACTCCTCTCCCCGCAATGCTTCACCGCTGCGCATTCCACGCATCGGCGCGACCGGACATTCACTTCCGGAAAGCATCGGCACGCTGGGGGTTCATCCCGGCAGGCGGGGCAGGCCTGTCACGGCCGACCTTGCCCTGAAATCCCCCAGAGGCCTCGTCACTCCGCCGCCTCCATTCGCGGAAGCGGAACGTAAAGCCCGCCCTCACATGACGAGCATAATACGCTTCTATGCAAATTGACTATGGCTCAGTTGCAATTTCAGATCGTTTGGCTGGATCTAACCGCCAAAGGGTTGTCAGGTCTTGGCAAACTCAACCTTGAAGCGCGCCGCACCACCGATCCCCAGGGGCTTCTCCAATTCCTGAAGCAGGATTCGCAGGTCGTTCGCCAGCGTCCAAGGCGGATTGACCACCAGCAGGCCGGCGGATGTCAGGCCCCCGTCGGGGTCCTGGGGGGCCACGCTGAACTCGATTCGCAGCACCTTGTCCGGCGTAAGCCGGGTGGCGGCGACCCGCGCCACCGCCTGGGCCAGGGTATCGGTCGCCCGGCGCTGCTTGGCCGGATACCACAGCAGGTAGCTGCCGGTCGGCCACTTGGCGAAGGCTGCGGCAAAACCGTCCGCCAGGCGGGTGAACTCGTCGGCAGCTTCGAACGGCGGGTCCACCAGCACGAGGCCGCGCCGTTCGTTGGGCGGCACAAAGGCCGGCAAGGCGGTCCAGCCATCGAGGTCGACCACCCGGCCCTGCTCGTCCCGCCGCAGGGCATCGATCAGGCCCTTGCGGGCTTGGGGCTCGACCTCACAGGCCACCAGGCGATCCTGCGGCCGCAGTAGCGCCCGTGCGATCAACGGTGAGCCAGGGTAGACCTTGAGCTGCCCGGGCGGATTGAAGGCCCGGACGATGTCCAGATAAGGGCTGATCAATGCCAGCGCGGCGTCGGAAAATCGCGCCTGCATCACTCGCGCGATGCCGGTCAGCCATTCTCCGCCGCGCTGGGCTTCGACGCTGGTCAGGTCGTACCGCCCCGCCCCCGCATGGGTGTCGATGACACGGAAGGCGGCCGGCTTGTCCTGCAGGTACAACAGGATCCGCACCAGCGCGATGTGCTTGACGACATCGGCGAAGTTTCCGGCGTGAAAGGCATGGCGGTAGTTCATGCCGGCATCGGTAGAGCATTTTTCCGGCAAAGGGAAACGCCGCCGCTCGGCCTGGCGGCGCCCCGGGGCGGGACTTAGCCGCTCGAACCGCCGCGCATCGGCGGCATGTCGACCTTGTCACGACGGCAGGCGCGCCGATCAATCTCTTCGCAGGCGCGGAACTGGAGGTCCTTGCTCAGGCAGATGCGCACCTCACTGAGGCGGCGGCTGTCGCAGGTCACCGCGACCGCCGCGTTGCTGAGTCCAGGGTTGGCCTTCACGAAGGCGTCCTCGACTTCGGCCGGCGACACCACCTTGGTCTCCGACAGCTCGAGATATTCGGTCGGAATCTTCACCACCGCCCGCGCCTTGCGCACAGTCTCGAAATAGGCCCGCGCCTGCATGCCCGAGCAGGTGCCGTGCTTGTCCCATTCGTTGAAGATCAATCCCGGGGCCGGCATCAGATCGAGCATCGAGGAGACGATGTTGCGGTCGAGCCGCGGTGCCGGACGCTGGCAGTAGTTCGGAAAGCCACGGTCATACTGCGGCCACAGGCCATGCACCACGAACGAATAGGGCCGCCCGCCGCACTGGATCTGCTGGTTGCGGCCAGTGTTGCCCCGCTCGCTCGCTGCTTCGCAGAACGACGGCGACCACGACAGCGACAGCACGTAGAAATCAAATTCGCCGGGTGCATTCTGCCGCCGGTCCTGCGCCGATGCCGGACCTGGGGGAAGCACGCCGGCCAGCAGGCCGATCAGGATGGAAAACAGCAGGAGCTTGGCAACAGCGCGGGTCGAGAAACGCAAAGCCGACAAATCGAACATGGCAATCCCCCAAAACGCAAACAGAGACGCAACCGGACACGCGGCGACCCTAGCCAGCGAACCAGAACATTTCAAGAACAAAATACGAAGCCCTGCGGATCGCTTCCGCAGGGCTTCGTATTCTTGAAATAGGAGAAGGGCTTACGGGCGGGCCGCCTTGCAGGCCGGGTTGTACGCCCAGTTGCGGTCGAGCCCGGTGACGCACCACTCGACATCCGGGCCGTAGCCGGCGAAACCGCCATCCTCGATAATCGAATAGTGGACCTGCCGCGCATGGCCGTCGCTCAGCATCGCGCTGGCCGAGCAGAAGCGCCGCGGAATGGTGTTCGACGCCCACGGCCGGAACGCCACCTCGCGCACGTTGGCGAAGCCGGTGATCTGCAGACCCGAGTTCCAGAACTCGCCCTCCTTGGCGGAGAACCGCGATGAGATGGTGTCGAGCGCCGATTCGCACCCCGGCACATTGCCGTCATAGTGCGGACCGGACAGCCAGAAGTTCATCTCGAGAGGATTGGCGGCCTGCGCCGCCGGCTGGAACGCCAGCATGGCGAAAAGCACGCCGAAAGCGGCTCCGATGCTGGATGGGCTGAAAGACGTGAGGAGCTTGCGCATGACCGCCTGCCAAAGTTGATTGCGGCGGACGGTGCCGCGAAGCCGGCATGAGGTCAAGTGCACCGCGGCAACACCGAGCGACAACTCCCGGCGGATCGCCCTTGCCGGCTTCTCAGCTGTGCGGGCGCCCGGTAAGTTGAGGGTCGGAATCGAACCGGAGATCGACATGCGAACGAAGATGACCGGCGTGCTGGCAGTGCTTGGCGCCCTCGCCGGGGGGCTGACGGTCGGCCACGCGCGGGCCGACTACGTGCCGCCCTTCAAGGGCAATGATACCGGCGGCATCATCGCCTATGCGCTGGCCGGCGAGACCGACGTCAGGGCGCTCGCTGTCAATCACTGTGCGCAGTACGGCAAGGTGGTGAAGCTGACCGGCGTGCAGCCGTCCTACGGCGGCTATCTCTCGTTCGCCTGCATCTGGGTGCCGCAGGGACGGGCGGAGCGGCCGCTGAGCGTGCGCTACTGAGGCGGCACGAATTCTCCGAACCAAATTCCCCGCCGCATCGTCCAAGCTGCGACGAGGTTTTGACGTCTGCCCGGAGTTCTTCTTCCATGCGAACCGTCCCGCTGTCCCGCGTGCTTGGTGCGGCCCTGATCTGCGTTGCACTGCCCGCCGCCGCGCACGCAGAGGAGTTGCCGACCCGCAAGGCCGGGCTATGGGACCTCAAGGTGGCGATCGCAGGCGGACAGGTGCCGGCGATGACGATCCAGCAATGCACCGACGAAACCACCGACAAGCAGATGGTTGCCATGGCCGGACCGATGCAGCGCGACACCTGCGCCGATCGCAAGGTCCAGAAGACCGCGACAGGTTTTGTGGTCGACGCCCAGTGTGCCGCTGCCGGGGTCTCGATGACTTCCCATGCGGAGATCGCCGGCGACTTCAATTCGGCCTACACCGCCAGGATCACATCACAGCAGTCCGGCGGCCCGGCCGCGGTGCCGCGTGAAACCGCCGTCACCGTCGACGCGAAATGGCTGGGCGCCTGCAAACCCGACCAGAAGCCGGGCGATGTCGTGATGCCCGGCGGCATGAAGGTCAACATCAAGGACCTGGAAGCGGCGAAGAGCCTGATGCGCAAGCCGTGATGCCGGCCGACGCCGCAATCAGGCGACCGAAAAACGCTTCTCGAACTTCGCGACATTGATGACGCCACGCCGGTGCGTGCCGTCACCGATCTTGCGATCACCGTCAAAAGCCGCGACGTCGAACAGGACGCTTCGGCCGTCGATCCGGATCACCCGCGCGGTTGCGCGCACCAGGCGCCCGACCGGCGTCGCCGCGAGGTGGCGGACATTGACCTCCGTGCCGACACTGACAAAGCCATCCGGCAGATGCGGCGCGATGGCCACCGTCGCGGCCATCTCCATCAGCAGGATCATCATCGGGGTGGCATAGACCCGCGGCATGTGCGCGGCGACATGGGCGACCGTCAGCTCATCGGTCACCGTCACGCCGCGCTCGGCGCTCATCCCGATGGAGATCGCCGCCATCTCGTTCATGTCATCCCCGCGCGGTTGACGACGATGACGGCGTCTATTTCTTGGCCTGCTTGGCCACCCGCTCGACGAACGTCTCGCCGCCCTTCATCTTGTCGGCGAGCCGCGCCTCGACGATCTGCACCGTGACCACGTCCGCCGGCACGCCAAGGTTCTTGACCAGCGCCTGGGTGATGTCGAACATCATATTCTTCTTCTGCTCGTCGGTGCGGCCTTCGGCCATGAAGACGTGAACTTCGGGCATCGTTTCTCCTCCTGCTGCGCAGCGACAGTGTGGCAGACCCTGCGCATTCCTTCATCGATCATTTGCTCAACCGCTCTGCTCCGCCGATGCATGGCTGTGCACCGGCAGACGGCGCGGTCAGGCGGACCAGTTGACGTCGTGGCGGGCCAGCACCTCGCGCACGGCTTCGACCAGCGCATCCTCGCGCGCCGCGAACTGCGCCGGACGCGTCTCACGCCATTCCTGGTTGGAAGCGATTGCCGCCGCCGCCTTGGCGCCCTCGATCAGATCCTTGATCTGCACCTCGCCCCGCGCCTTCTCGTCCGATCCCTGGATGATGACGCAGGGCGAGTTGCGGCGGTCGGCGTATTTGAGCTGGTTGCCCATGTTCTTGGGATTGCCGAGATAGAGCTCGGCGCGGATACCGGCCTGGCGCAGCCTCGTGACCATCGCCTGATAATCGGCAACGCGATCACGATCGAACACCGTGACCACGACAGGCCCGATGTCCGGCGCGCTGTCCAGCTTGCCGATCAGCGACAGCGCCGCCTGCAGGCGCGACACGCCGATCGAGAAGCCCGTCGCCGGCACCGGCTCGCCGCGGAAGCGCGACACCAGCCCGTCATAGCGACCACCACCGCCGACCGAGCCGAAGCGTACCGGACGCCCCTTCTCGTCCTTGGTATCGAGCAGCAGTTCGACCTCGTAGACAGGGCCTGTGTAGTACTCGAGGCCGCGCACTACCGACGGATCGATGCGGATGCGGTCCTCGCCGTAGCCGCCGGCGTTGACGAGCTGGCGGATCTGGTCGAGCTCGGCCTGGCCCTCCGCCGCCAGCGGCGAGTCCCCGGCCGGCTTACCCTCGGTGAAGGCGATCACCTTCTCGATGGCGTCGACAGACAATTGCGCGCCCTTGGTGAAATCGCCACTCTCGTCCTTGCGGCCCTCGCCGAGCAGCAGCCGCACGCCGTCGGGCCCGAACTTGTCGAGCTTGTCGATCGCGCGCAGCACGGTGAGGCGGCGCCCGGCGTTGGCGTCGCCACCGAGGCCGATCGCCTCGAGCACGCCGTCGAGCACCTTGCGGTTGTTGACCTTGACCACATAGGCCCCGCGCGGGATGCCGAGCGCCTCCATGGTATCGGCAGCCATCATGCAGATCTCGGCGTCCGCCGCCGGCGAGGCGCTGCCGACGGTATCGGCATCGAACTGCATGAACTGGCGGAAACGCCCGGGGCCCGGCTTCTCGTTGCGATAGACGTAGCCGACGCGGTAGCTGCGATAGGGTTTGGGCAGTGCGTCGAAATTTTCGGCGACATAGCGCGCCAGCGGCGCCGTGAGGTCGTAGCGCAGGCTGATCCACTGCTCGTCGTCGTCCTGGAACGAGAACACGCCCTCGTTGGGGCGGTCCTGGTCCGGCAGGAACTTGCCGAGCGCATCGGTATATTCCATCGCCGGCGTCTCCACCGGCTCGAAGCCGTAGAGCTCGTAGACGCGCTGGATGGTGGCGATCATGCGCCGCGTCGCGGCGATCTCGACGGGACCGCGGTCGGCCAGCCCGCGCGGCAGGCGGGCCTTGAGTTTCTGGGGCTTTTTGGCTTTCTCGGACATGTCGCTCGCCACCACGGATGCAGGTCAGAATAACCTACTCGTGGCCACCGGTTAGCAGCCGGGGGACGCAGGGGCAAGCAGATCGGAATCGCGCGCCGCTCGTCAGTTGACCAGCACGGCGCCGTCACAGCGGATGCCGGTCACCCAGACGGACGCCTGGCCGAGGCTGATGCCGAGCGTCTGCAACACCGATGCGAGCAGTTGATCGACCGGCGCGGTCACTCCACCGATGATGCTGGCGACCAGGGCCGTGAGCCCCGGGATCGGCAGGCCGAGCCCGATGATCTGCACATTCAGGTTCAGGTTGCCGAGCAGGCTCGCCGTCAGCGACGACAGGAACGAGGTGGTGTTGACGGTCTTGCGGGTCATCGCCTGGATATCGGCATAGCTGAAATTGACGCTGGTCGGCGAGCTGTTGGACATCGTGGCGTGCGCTAGTCCTGTCACCTGGATAAGGCCGAGATTGACCAGCGTCGCCGGCGGCGGGTTGGGCTTGGTCGTGAAGTTGGTCATGTCGGCGCTCGTCACCCCACCGATCCAGGCATCAATGATGCCGGGCGATACGCCGAGCGTGACCGTCGAGGTGCTGATGTCGGGATAGCCGCACTGCAGCGCGTTGAGCGTCGCGGTCCCCGGCGCCACCTCGACATAGATCGGCAGGTTGACCGCGGCAACGCTGCCGCTGCCGAGCAGCTGGATCTGAAGAAACACCCGCGTCTGAGCGGTATGAACGCTGGCGCCGACCGCGCCGACGGTGAACCAGCTCGAGCCGACCGGCTGCTCGCCGACCGTCGCCTGCAGCGCGACGCTGGCGATGCCGGGCAGGTTGAGATTGAGCCCCGCCGCGATCTGATTGGTGCCGTTGGAGATCACCGCCATCGCGGTCAGGATGTCGAGCACCGATACCGGCACCGCGACTTGCGGGGTCTGGCCAGCCACCAACCCGCCGTAGGGGCCGGGATTCATCAGCGCTTGCGCAGTGAACTTGCTGGTGAGACCGACCACCGCCTGGTTGATGCTCGACAGCGCGAGCGTCGCCGAATTGTTGCCGTTGGCCGCCCGCTGCGTCGCCAGCAACGCCGCGACGAGGTCCGGCATCTTCACCTGTCCCGCCAGCAGTTGATTGTAGGTCACGCCGGTGACGTTGACCTGCGTCGCCAGCGCCGACATGTATTTGAAAGCGTCGATCTGGGCGTTGAGCAGCGCCTGATAATCCATGACCGACAGCGACAAGGTGGTGCCGAGCAGACTGCCGAGGATCTGGTTGAGCAGGCCGGCATTGAGCGACAGCAATTGCGTACCGATCGCGAACGACGCCATCCCGGTGGTCGCGGCGGTCGCGGTGGCGCGCACATTGACGCTGTTGCTGCCGACCAGGACCTTGCCGAAATACAGCGGGGTCTGGGTCTGCAGCGTGACCCGGACGGCATTGGTGCCGGGGCCGGGCCCGGCGGCGGTGGTGAACCGCTGCTGCGGCGACAGCGCCGCGTTCGCAACATATGTACCATACTCCACAGCCACGAGAGAGTTGGCAGGATAGTTGTTGTCCACCACCGCCGCCGTAGCGGCATTGACTGCATTGTTGATGTTGCTCGCCGCGACGATCGCGGCGAGATCGGCAGCGCTCTGCGTGCGCCGCTGATCGAGAAAGATCGAGCCGATGTCGATGCCGAAGGCGGCGAAGCCGCACATCACCAGCATCATCAACGCGCCGCTCACCGCGATGTTGCCGCGGCGGTCACGTCGGAAGCCCCGGATCGTTCGCCGCATGATGATCTCCTCAGAAACCGCCGCGCGGGATCGCCGCGGAGCTGACGATCGTCGTCGGCGGCGTCGGCATGAAACTCGGCAGCGTGTAGATGAAGAGACCGGACGCGTTGTAGTTGACGGTCACGACGAACACATTGGCGTTGGACGGGGAAGCCGCCGCATTGACCGTCAGGTTGCCCGCGGACAGCAACGGATAGGAGCCGGCATTCGCGGTCACGTAGCTCGTGGCGAGGCTGCTGCGCTCGGTGTCGCTGAGCCCGGCGATCGAGGAGCGCGCCGCAGCCGCCGTCAGCTGCTGCACGCCATACACCACCGCAAGATAGCTGCCATAAATGACGATGCCGAACACCAGCATCAGAAACACCGGCGCGATCATCGCGAACTCGACAGCCGATGCTCCGCCGCGGCAGGCCCGAAACCGTCGAAACCAACGCATGGTGGCTCTCCGTGTCATCGCCACAATCACACCACACAACCTTTAAGTGCGGATGAATCAGAAACTAAATCTTAGGTAGTATTTTCCTGCCGCCATCCATCCGTCGAATCCCCTACGATGGCATGGTCAGCATCGACCCTTCCGCCTCGTCCGCGACCTGATAGGGTGACGATGCTGGCATGGTGGATCTGACATTCGCGTCAGCTTCGCCGCTGGTTCTCAAGCCCCATGTCAGGTCCAAGACCACGCTAGAAACTGATATTCGCTGGTGTCCTTACAGCTCCCGCATTCGCAAAGCGGCCCGCCGCAGAGTGATGCGAATGTAAGAATCGGACACTCGGCGACACCGCCTCAAAAACCGTTCAAAAAACAGCAGGTCATCATGTCCTCGAACAGCAGCGCCGCCCCCCTCGCGCCCTCCACGGTTCCCAACGATCTCGCCGCTTACTGGATGCCGTTCACGGCGAACCGCGCCTTCAAGCGTGCGCCCCGCATGGTCGTCGGCGCCAAGGACATGCACTACTTCACCTCCGACGGGCGCAAGCTGATCGACGGCGCCGCCGGCATGTGGTGCAGCAATGCCGGCCATAACCGCGACGCCATCACCGCCGCGATCACCAAGCAGGCCGAAACGCTGGACTATGCGCCGCCCTTCCAGTTCGGCCATCCGCAAGCGTTCGAGCTCGCCAGCCGGATTGCGGCGCTGGCCCCCAAAGGGCTCGACCATGTGTTCTTCTGCAACTCCGGCTCGGAAGCCGCCGACACCGCGCTGAAGATCGCGCTCGCCTACCACAACATTCGCGGCGAAGGCGCGCGCAACCGCCTGATCGGCCGCGAGCGCGGCTACCACGGCGTCGGCTTCGGCGGCACCGCGGTGGGCGGCATCGTCAACAACCGCAAGCTGTTCGGCAACCTGCTGACCGGTGTCGACCACCTGCCCTCGACCTACAATCGCGAGCAGCAGGCGTTCACCCGCGGTGAACCGGAATGGGGCGCGCATCTCGCCGACGAGCTGGAAAAGCTGGTCGGCCTGCACGGCGCCAACACCATCGCCGCGGTGATCGTCGAACCGATGGCGGGTTCCACCGGCGTGCTGCCGGCGCCGAAGGGCTACCTGCAGCGGCTCCGCACGATCTGCGATACCCATGGCATCCTCCTGATCTTCGACGAGGTCATCACCGGCTTCGGCCGCCTCGGCTTCAGCTTTGCCGCCGAGCGCTACGGCGTCCTCCCCGACATGATCACCTTCGCCAAGGGCGTCACCAATGGCGCGGTGCCGATGGGCGGCGTGCTGGTGCGCGATGCGCTGCACGACACCTTCATGACCGGACCGGAGCATGTGGTGGAGCTGTTCCATGGCTACACCTATTCGGCCCATCCGCTCGCCTGTGCCGCCGGCCTTGCGACCCTCGAGCTCTACCGCCAGGAGGAGCTGTTCGAACGCGCTCGCAAGCTCGAGCCGGTGCTGGCCGAAGCGGTGATGTCGCTCAGGAACGCCCCGAACGTGGTCGACATCCGCACCGTCGGCCTCACCGCGGCGATCGATCTCGCGCCGAAGGGAACTCCGGGGCAGCGCGGCGTCGACGCGCTCAACAGCTCGTTCCATGATCACGACCTGATGGTGCGGGCGGTCGGCGATACCCTCGCGCTGACCCCGCCGCTGATCATCAGCGAAAGCCAGATCGGCGAGATCATCGACAAGCTCGGCAAGGTGATCCGCGCCGTCGCCTGACCGGCCGCGGGCCATGTGACACGCCTCCCCCGGGGACAACCCCCGCGGGAGGCTTTTTTTGGCGCCAACAATCCCGCGTCGAATCAGCAATCATGCTACTGTGGTTGTTGAGTATTTCTACCGAGGGGCGCTTGCTGGCGGCAGGCGACGGGGTTTCAGGTCAGGCATGGTCCGCATTTCGACGATCTTCATCGCCATCTGCATGGTGCTGATTTCGGCGTCGCTTGGCCTCGCGCTGTACGCCATGGCTGGCTTCAACCTGTCGGAATCCGCGATCATTGCTCTGGCCACGCTGACCTTCCTGATTCTCTACAACGCGATCTCGATGCGGTTGCGCGACCGCAGCAACGCAGCGACGCAGATTGCCGACCTGTCGCGCGGCACCGCCGACCTCGCCCGCCAGGTGGCGGAGTTCGGCCGCCGCCTCGCGGCTGTCGAACAGCGCACCACCGCGCTCGACGCCACGTCCCAGGAACGGGTGCAGACCGCGCTCGGTGAGATCAACGAACTCGGCACGCTGATGAAGCAGCTCGCCATTTCAGTGGCGGCCCACGACGAACAGCTGGCGGCCCGCGCGCCTCTCATGCAGCAACCCGAGCGCCCCCAGCCCCCGCGCCAGACCGGTGATCTCGAGTGGGTGGATACGCCGGCTTCCCGGCCGCAGCAGCCTGCGGCCTCGCCGCGTCCGGCGGCGCTGCCGCCCTCCCATCAACAGGTGCTCACCGCGATTCACAAGGCGATCGAGACCAACCAGATCGAGCTGTACCTGCAGCCGCTGGTGACGCTGCCTCAGCGCAAGGTGCGCTTCTACGAGGCGGTCTCGCGCATTCGCGACGACAACGACCAGTTGATCGCCGCAAGCGATTTCATCGCGGCGGCGGAAACCTCCGGCCTGATGGGCCAGATCGACCACATGGTGCTGCTGCGAGGTATCCAGGTGCTGCGGCGCCTGATGGTGCGCAACAAGGATGTCGGCGTGTTCTGCAACCTGTCGACGGCGACGCTCGGCAATCCGGACGCCTTTGCCCAATGCCTCGACATGCTCGAAGCCAACCGCGCGATCGCTCCGTCCCTGGTGCTCGAGTTCAAGCAGGCCGCGCTGCGCCGGCTCGGCCCGACCGAAGGCGAAAATCTCGCGGCGCTCGCCCAGCGCGGCTACCGCTTCTCGGTCGACCATGTCAGCGACCTGCGGATCGAGCCGCGCGAGCTTGCCGATCGCGGCGTCCGCTTCATCAAGGTGCCCGCCCATCTCCTGCTCGACCAGAAGCAGATGTCCGCGGCTGACATCCATCCCGCCGATCTCGCCGACCTGCTCGGCCGGTTCGGCATCGATCTGGTCGCCGAGCGGATCGAAGGCGAACGCACTGTGATCGACCTGCTCGACTATGATGTCCGTTTCGGTCAGGGCTTCCTGTTCGCGCCGCCGCGCCCGCTGCGCCCGGAAGGCTCACAGACGGCCAATGGGGCAGCCGAGCCGAAGCCGGCAACGCCGAAAACCGAGGTCCGGGCCGACATCCGGCCGGACGCGATGCGCAATGAGCCCGCGCGCCTCACTGGCAGTGCGGCACTGGTGCCCCGCTCACGCACCCGCTGAGCCGGCGCGTTTTCGCCCGGCCGGTGCGGCCACAAAACCCTTGAACAACCTGCCCTGATGGACGACAGAGGGACTTAAATCCCCCATGGCCCGCCGCGCCGCGCGCCGAAACCGAGCCACCATCAGGCGACATCCCCGATGACAACAATCCGATTTGCCGATCACCTGAGCGACCTCACGCATGGCGTGGACATCATCCTCAGCGACATCTGGGGCGTGATTCATGACGGCCTCGTCGCCTTTCCCGAAGCCTGCGCGGCGTTGCAGGCCTTTCGCGACGGCGGCGGCACGGTGGTGATGATCACCAATGCGCCGCGCCCGGCAGATTCGGTGCAGCGCCAGCTGCGCAAGCTCGGCGTCGCCGACACCACCTATGACGCCATCGTGTCGTCGGGCGACCTGACCCGCCAGTTCATCACCGGGCACCCCGGCCAGGCGGTGCACAAGATCGGCCCGGAGCGCGACAACTCGATCTTCCGCGACCTCGATGTGCGCTTCACGCCACTCGATGAAGCCGGTTACATCGTCTGCACCGGACCGTTCGACGACGAGACCGAGACCCCTGAGGATTATCGCGCGCTTCTGAACCAGGCACTGGCGCGCAAGCTGACGCTGATCTGCGCCAACCCCGACATCGTGGTCGAGCGCGGCGACCGGCTGATCTACTGCGCCGGCGCGATCGCCGAACTCTATCGCTCGCTCGGCGGCGAGGTCATCTTCTATGGCAAGCCGCACCGGCCGATCTACGACCGCGCGCTCGGCATCGCCCACGCGGTGCGGCAGAGCACCGCCGGCAAGGTACTGGCCATCGGCGACTCCGTGCGCACCGACCTCACCGGCGCCAACGCCATGGGGCTCGACTGCGTGTTCCTGACGCGCGGCATCCATGCCGATGCGTTCAAGGGCATGGACAGGATGGACGATGCCGCCGTGCGCGAGTTCTTCGGCGAAACCAGGCCGCCGCTGGCGCTGATGCACGAGCTGCGCTGGTAAGCGCGACCCCACAAAAACAAATGGCCGGGACAAGCCCGGCCATCGCATCACAAACTCGGCAGGCCGTGATCAGCCAGCCGGATCCGGGAACACCGCCTCGATCTTGGTCTTCAAGGTTGCGGCGTTGAACGGCTTCACGATGTAGTTGTTTACACCGGCCTTCTTGGCCGCGATCACGTTCTCGGTCTTGGATTCCGCCGTGATCATGATGAAGGGTGTCATCGCCAGATTGGGATCGGCGCGGACCTCCTTGAGCAGGTCGTAACCGGTCATCGGCTCCATGTTCCAGTCGGAGATCACGAGACCATATTTCTTGCCGCGCATCTTATCGAGCGCCGCCGAGCCGTCGCTGGCATCGTCGATATTCTCGAAGCCGAGCTGCTTCAACAAATTGCGGATGATGCGGATCATGGTGCTGTAATCGTCCACCACCAGGACCGACATCGACAAATCCATCGCCATCGCACTGTGCTCCCTCGCGCCGTCCTGGCGCATCCCCCCTTGATGCCGTGGCGAGATGGCCCCGCCGGCATGGCACCACGACATGACACAGACTGTGTGATTGTCCGCCCCCGCCGCGCCTCAACAACTAGCACCAGCCCTTAAACAGCACGTTAATCGGCGACTTCAGGGTTTGCCAAACCGCCGGCTTGACTTCCGGAACGGGGAGGCATCACGGTCTATCCTGATCCGTCAACGATCCGTCGCAAGGTGCCATGACGACCGGCTTTACCGTTATTCGCGATACCACCCCGCCTGCCGCCATCCCGCGCGGCGCCGTGGTGGCCCTGGGCAATTTCGACGGGGTTCATCTCGGACACCGGGCCGTGATCTCGGCAGCCCTCGACATGGCGCGGGCGCACGGCCACCCGGCCCTTGCTGTCACCTTCGAGCCGCATCCCCGCAGCTTCTTCAGCCCCAACACACCGCAATTCAAGCTCACCGAACTCAACGACAAGCTGCGGCTGCTGGCGACCACCGGGCTTGCCGGCGCCGTGGTGATGACCTTCGACGCCGCCCGCGCGCGCACCTCGGCCATGGATTTCATTAACCACGATCTGATCGGACGGCTCGGCGTCAGCGGTATCTCGATCGGCTTCGACTTCCACTTCGGCAAGGGCCGCTCGGGGTCGCCGGCGCTGCTCGCCGCCGAGGCGCCCAAGCTCGGCATCGAGGTCCATATCCAGTCGCATATCGACGTCGAAGGACGCGCAGTGTCCTCGACCGCGATCCGCAACGCGCTGGGACAGGGGCTGGTGGACGAGGCGAGCGCCCTGCTCGGATATCCCTGGTTCATCTCGGGTGAGGTCATCCATGGCGAGAAGCGCGGCCGCGATCTCGGCTACCCGACCGCCAACATCCGGCTCGATCCCGCCTGCGGGCTGAAGCACGGCATCTATGCGGTGCGGATCGGCCGCGGCGCCGAGCGTTTCGAAGGCGTGGCGAGCTTCGGCCGCCGCCCCACCTTCGACAATGGCGCCCCGCTGCTGGAAATCTTCCTGTTCGACTTCAACGACGACCTTTACGGCCAGCGGCTCGACATCGCCTTCATCGCCCATCTGCGTGATGAGCTGAAGTTCGAGGGCATCGCGCCGCTGATCCGGCAGATGGACGACGACAGCCGGCAGGCCCGCGCCGCCCTGGCGGCGGCACCCGGCGCGTTCCCGAACCTCGGAAATGTCATAGATTGAGGCTGTTACGGGTCTTTCCGATCCCGCCTCACTTTGCTAATGAGCAGCCATGACCGCACGGCGCATCATCAGCATCATTAGCGGCCCGGCTTCCGCCTGAGCGTCCACGCTCCAGCGCAAGACCGGGATCAGCCTGACATGCCCTAAATCCTTGCGCTGAATTGATTTTCGCGCGCCGTACCGCCGAGCCCCATCCCATGACCGACAAGCCGACCAAAGCCGCCGCCCCCGCCTCCGAGGGCCACGACTACGCCAAGACGCTCTACCTGCCGGAAACCGGGTTTCCGATGCGCGCGGGACTGCCGCAGCGCGAGCCCGAAATCCTCAAGCGCTGGAACGACATCGAGCTCTACCGCAAGCTGAGGGACACCGCCCGCGGGCGGCCCAAATTCGTGCTCCACGACGGCCCGCCCTATGCCAACGGCCACATCCATATCGGCCATGCGCTCAACAAGATCCTGAAGGACCTGGTGACGCGCAGCCAGCAGATGCTCGGCTTCGATTCCAACTACGTCCCGGGCTGGGACTGCCACGGCCTGCCGATCGAATGGAAGATCGAGGAAGAGAACTACCGCTCCCAGGGCAAGAGCAAGCCCGATCTCAAGGATCCCGCCGCGATGATCGCGTTCCGGCGCGAATGCCGCGCCTACGCATCGCACTGGCTCGGCGTGCAGCGCGAGGAGTTCAAGCGGCTCGGCGTCGTCGGTGACTGGGATCACCCCTACACCACCATGAGCTATCCGGCGGAAGCCCAGATCGCGCGCGAGATCATGAAGTTCGCCGCCAACGGCACGCTGTATCGCGGCTCCAAGCCCGTGATGTGGTCGGTGGTGGAGAAGACCGCGCTCGCCGAAGCCGAGGTCGAGTACGAGGACTACACTTCCGACGCGGTGTGGGTGAAATTCCCGGTCGCTCAGGTCGAGCTCGCATCGGGCAAGGATGCATCTGCGGCGATCGTGCAGGCGGTGGCCGACGCGTCGGTGGTGATCTGGACCACCACGCCGTGGACGCTGCCCGGCAACCGCGCCATCAGCTTCTCCTCGAAGATCGCCTATGGTCTCTACCGTGTTACCGACGCGCCGGCCGACAACTGGACGAAGACCGGCGATCTTCTGATCCTTGCCGACGCCCTTGCGGAAGCGGTGTTCAAGCAGGCCCGCGTCACGGCCTATGAAAAGGTCGGCGACGTCCCGGCACCAGTGCTGGCACACATGGAGTGCACCCATCCGTTCGCCGGCCTCGAAGACGGCTACAAGTTCCGCGTGCCGCTGCTCGATGGCGACCATGTCTCCGACGACACCGGCACCGGCTTCGTGCATACCGCTCCCGGCCACGGCCGCGAGGACTTCGAGATCTGGATGTCCAACGCCCGCGCGCTCGAGGCGCGCGGCATCAGCTCGGCCATCCCCTATACCGTCGACGAAAACGGCGCCCTCACCACCCAGGCGCCGGGCTTCACCGGCCGCCGCGTCATCACCGACGAGGGCGAGAAGGGCGACGCCAACGAGGCCGTGATCAAGGCGCTGAGCGAGCGCGGCCTGCTGCTGGCGCGGTCGCGGCTGAAGCACCAGTACCCGCATTCGTGGCGCTCGAAGAAGCCGGTGATCTTCCGCAACACGCCACAGTGGTTCATCGCCATGGACAAGCCGATTGCCGACAACGGCACGGCGAAGCCCGGCGACACCTTGCGCGCCCGCGCGCTGCACGCGATCTCGGTAACCCGCTGGGTGCCGCAACAGGGCCAGAACCGCATCAACGGCATGATCTCCGGCCGCCCGGACTGGGTGGTGTCGCGCCAGCGCGCCTGGGGCGTGCCGATCGCGGTATTCATCCGCGACAAGGGGGACGGCTCCGTCGACATCCTGCAGGACGAGGCAGTCAACCTGCGCATCGCCGAGGCCTTCATGCAGGAAGGCGCCGACGCCTGGTACGCCGAGGGCGCACGCGAACGTTTCCTCGGAGCGCTCGCCACCGAGCCGTGGCAGAAGGTCGACGACATCCTCGACGTCTGGTTCGATTCCGGCTCGACCCACGCCTTCGTGCTGGAGGACGCCCAGAACTTCCCGAGCCTCGCCGGCATCCATCGCAAGATCGATGGCGGCACGGACACCGTGATGTATCTCGAGGGCTCGGACCAGCACCGCGGCTGGTTCCACTCGTCGCTGCTGGAAAGCAGCGGCACGCGCGGCCGCGCGCCCTATGACGTCGTGCTGACCCACGGCTTCACGCTCGACGAGCAGGGCCGCAAGATGTCGAAGTCGGTCGGCAACACGGTGGAGCCGCAGCAGGTGATGGAACAGTCCGGCGCCGACATCCTGCGGCTGTGGGTGGCGAGCTCCGACACCGCCGACGACCAGCGCATCGGCCCGGAGATCCTCAAGAACACCATCGAGACCTACCGCAAGCTGCGCAACTCGATCCGCTGGATGCTCGGCACGCTCCGCCACTTCAAGGCGGAAGAAACCGTCGCCGCCGGTGAGATGCCCGAGCTCGAACGGCTGATGCTTCACCGCCTCGCCGAGCTCGATGGCGTGATCCGCCAGGCCTATGCCGATTTCGACTACAAGACCGTGATCGCGAGCCTCGCGGCGTTCATGAACACTGAGCTGTCGGCGTTCTATTTCGATATCCGCAAGGACACGCTGTACTGCGACCCGCCGTCGTCGGTGGCGCGCAGGGCGGCGCTCACCACCATCGACCGGCTGTGCGACGCGCTGCTGAAATGGCTGGCGCCGATCCTGTCGTTCACCTGCGACGAGGCCTGGGTGATGTATCGCCCGAACGGCGAGGCGTCGGTGCATCTCACCACCTTCCCGGACGATCTCGCCGGCTTCCGCGACGACGCGCTGGCACAGAAGTGGGAGACCATCCGCGCGGTGCGCCGCGTCATCACTGGCGCGCTGGAAATCGAGCGCAAGGCCAAGCGCATCGGCGCGTCGCTGGAGGCCTCGCCGCTGGTCTACGTCGCCGACAAGACGGTGTTTGCGATCCTTGCCGACGCTGACCTCGCGGAGATCGGCATCACCTCCAATGCGATGCTGAGCGACGCGGACGCACCGGCCGATGCCTTCCGTCTCGCCGACGTGCCGGGCGTCGCCGTGGTGATCGAGCGGGCTGTCGGCACCAAATGCGCGCGCTCCTGGAAGATCCTGCCGACCGTCGGCAGCGATCCGGAGTACCCCGACGTCTCGCCGCGCGACGCCAAGGCGCTGCGCGAATTGAAGGCCCTGGGACATGTGGTGTAGCGCGCTGTCATGACCGGGACCGGGACCACGCCGACGACAGCGACGCCGCCGCTCCGGGCGGGCATCGCGGCTGCCGTCGTGACCCTTGTGATCGACCAGGCCGTCAAGCTCTGGCTGCTGTTCGGCTATGATCTCGCCCACCGCGGCATCGTCGCCGTCACCCCGTTCTTCGACCTGGTGCTCGCCTGGAACACCGGCATCAGCTACGGCATGTTCCAGAATCAGGGCACCGTCGGCCAGATCGTCCTGCTGCTGGTGAAGGCCGTCGCCGTGGTGGTGATGGCGGTGTGGATGGCGCGGGCCCAGACCCTGGTTGCGACAATCGGTCTGGGCTTGATCATCGGCGGGGCGATCGGCAACGCCATCGACCGTTTTGCCTATGGGGCAGTGGTCGATTTTGCCCTGTTCCACATCGAAATCGGCGGAAAAACCTACAACTGGTATGTGTTTAACCTTGCCGACGCAGCCATTGTTGCCGGTGTGGCGGGGCTCCTGTATGACTCCTTCCTCGGAAAACCCGCCGTAAAAGCGCCCTGATCACGGCCGATACGGCCATGGGGCGGTCGTCAGGGAGCCTGCTAACCGTTTGAAGCAGAGCGCTATTCTGCGACCGCGGCACAGATTTGATCGGGATACTGCACGATGCGCAAAACCGAAGCCGGTCGGCCTTCGCTCATGTCGTCTGACGCCACGCTGCCAACCCTGCTGCCGCGCGGCCTCCGCCTCGCGGCCTGTGCGCTCGGCATCGGCCTCTGCCTCGCGGCAACCGCCGCACGCGCCGGCGACGACGACGAGGAAGACAGCGGACCGATCGAGGACCGCATCATCAAGAACATCGTCACCGGCCTCGGCGGCACCAACATGGACAACCGCGGCATCAACTACCGCGAGCGGTCGCCGCTGGTCGTGCCGCGCAAACTCGACCTGCCGCCGCCGGCCGACGCCAAGGCTGAGGTAAATCCGCCGAACTGGCCGAAGGACCCGACCATCGCGGCGGAAAAGGCCTCGGCCGAAGCCGCCAAGAAATCCAAGCCGGACATGTTCGAGATGAGCCGGACGCTGACACCGGCAGAGCTTGCGCCGAAGCGCACCAGGACCGCGCGCTCGTCGTCGACCGTGCAGCAGCCGGGCAGCACACCGGACGCCTATGGCGGCACCGGCACCGGCCCGATGCTGAGCCCGGGCCAGCTCGGATTCAGCAATTCAATGTTCTCCAACGTCTTCAAGGGCAATTCAGCGGAAGTCGGCCAGTTCAAGGGCGAGCCGACCCGCGAGAATCTGACCCAACCGCCCGTCGGCTATCAGACCCCGTCGCCGAGCTATGGCTACGGCACCGGCCTGCCGAGCAAGCCGATCGATCAGCAGTCGGCCAATCCGTTCGATCCCAACAGCGGGGTCAAGAAGGATAACTGAGCCTGACGCACGTCGGGTCCGTCGCAAAAAAGTGGCGGCCCGATCACATTGTCGTCGGTTCGCAAGACCGTGATCCCGAACCGGCCGGGATCAGGCTTTGCTGGGTCAAACCTCTGCGAGCCGCTGACGAGAACATGACACCCTCATCCCGTTCGAACCGCCCTGCGATGCTGCTGGCCGCCCTCGGCCTGTCGCTTCTCCCCGCCGTCTCCTCCGCCCAGGCTCCGGCCCCCGCCGAGAAGCCCGCCGCGACGTCGCAGGACAGCGCCATGGCGCAGCGCCCGGCGAGCTTCACCCTCGCCAACGGGCTGCAGGTGGTGGTCATTCCCGACCACCGCACCCCGGTCGTGACCCAGATGATCTGGTTCAAGGTCGGCTCGGCCGACGAGACAGCCGGCAAGTCGGGGCTCGCCCACTTCCTCGAACATCTGATGTTCAAGGGGACGGAGCACCATCCGGCCGGCGAGTTCTCCAAGACCGTGGTGCGCGTCGGCGGCACCGAGAACGCCTTCACGGCGGCCGACTACACCGGTTACTTCCAGCGCGTGCCGCGCGACCAGCTTGCCACCATGCTGGGCTTCGAGGCCGACCGCATGACCGGCCTGACGCTGAAGAACGAGGAGGTGCTGTCCGAGCGCGACGTGGTGCTGGAAGAGTACAACATGCGCGTCGCCAACAGCCCGGATGCGCGGCTCACCGAGCAGATCATGGCCGCGCTCTATCTCAACCATCCCTACGGGCGGCCGGTGATCGGCTGGCACCAGGAGATCGAGAAGCTCAACCGCGAGGACGCGCTCGCCTTCTACAAGCGCTTCTACGCGCCGAACAACGCGACCCTGGTGATCGCCGGAGACGTCACCGCGGACGAGATCCGCCCGCTGGTCGAACGCTCCTTTGGCCCGATCCCGGCGCAGGCGGACATCGCGCCAAAACGCATCCGCCCCCAGGAGCCGACGCCCGCCGGGCCACGCACCGTGACGCTCGCCGACCCCCGTGTCGAGCAGACCGGCGTGCGGCGCTATTACCTGGTGCCGGCGGCGACCGCGGCCGGCAACGACAGCCCCGCGCTCGATGTGCTCGCCCAGGTGCTCGGCAGCGGCAGCAACTCGCTGCTCTACCGCGCGCTGGTGGTGGACAAGCCGCTCGCCGTCTCGGCCGCCGCCTGGTACCAGGGCACGGCGGTCGACGCGACGCAGTTCGCCATTTCGGTGTCGCCGAAGCCCGGCATCACCTTCCCGCAGATCGAGCAGACCATCGACGCCGTCCTGGCCGAGGTCGCGCAGAACGGCGTCTCCGCCGAAACGCTGGAGCGGGCCAAGACCCAGCTCATCGCTGAAGCCGTCTACGCCCAGGACAGCCAGAGCACGCTTGCGCGCTGGTATGGCGCGGCGCTGACCGTCGGCCTCAGCATCGACCAGGTGATCGACTGGCCGCAACGCATTCGCGCCATCACCGCCGAACAGGTTCGCGACGCCGCCCGCACCTGGCTCGACAAGAAGCGCTCGGTCACCGGCTATCTGATAAAGGACGCCGCGCCGCGGCGCGAGGAGAAGCGCTCGTGAAGCTGACCCGTCAGCAATTCCTCCGTGGTGCTGCTGCCGGCGCCGCTGTCGTCGCCCTGCGGCCGTTCGGCCTGTCGCCAGCGCACGCGGCCACCCGGATCCAGCGCGTGGTGTCACCCGGCGGCATCGAGGCCTGGTTCGTGCAGGATGCCACCGTGCCGCTGGTGTCCATTGAATATGCCTTCGCCGGCGGCGCCGCCCAGGACCCACCCGGCAAGCCCGGCGTCAGCAACGTGCTGGCCAACCTGCTCGACGAGGGCGCCGGCGATCTCGACAGCACCACGTTCCACGACCGCCTCGAGCGTCGCGCCATCCAGATGAACTTCAGCACGTCGCGCGACTACCTGCGCGGCTCGCTGCGGATGCTGAAGGAGGATCACGACCAGGCGTTCGAGCTGCTGCAGCTTGCGCTCTCCGCGCCACGCTTCGACAGCGAGCCGGTGGAGCGCATCCGCTCCCAGATCGGCTCCGAGCTGCGCCGCGACAGCACCACGCCGACGACGCTCGCGGGCAATGCGTTCTGGCAGCTCGCCTACGGCGATCACCCCTATGGACGCCCCAGCAACGGCACGCTGGACAGCCTGGCAACCATCCAGGTCGATGACCTCCGCACCTACCAGCGCAAGGTGCTGGCCCGCGACAAGCTGAAGATCGCAGTCGTCGGCGACATCGATGGGGCCACGCTGGGCAAGCTGCTCGACCGCACCTTCGGCGCGCTGCCGGCGAAATCCGACCTCACGCCGGTGCCGGCCGTCACCGCGGCCATGCCCCCGAAACGCGTGCAGGTGCCGCTCGACGTGCCGCAGACCGTGATCGTGTTCGGCGGCCCGGGCCTGCTGCGCAGCGACCCCGATTTCATGCCAGCCTACGTCGTCAACCACATCCTGGGCGGCGGCGCGCTGTCGTCGCGGCTCTACAAGGAGGTCCGCGAGAAGCGCGGCCTCGTGTACTCGGTCTACCAGTCGCTGGTGTGGATGAACCAGTCCGGCGTGTTCGTCGGATCGACCGCGACCCGCGCCGACCGTGCCGCGGAAACCGCCGCCACGGTCGACAGCGAGATCCGCCGCATGGCGGAGCAAGGTCCGACCCAGCAGGAGCTCGACGAGGCGAAATCCTATCTCAAGGGTTCACAGGCGCTCGCGCTCGACACATCGTCGAAGATCGCCAGCGTCATGGTGCAGTACCAGCTCGACAACCTCGGCATCGATTATCTCGACAAGCGCGGCGCGCTGATCGATACGGTGAGCCTCGACGACGCCCGCCGCGCCGCCAAGCGGCTGTGGGGCCAGGGCCTGCTGATGGCGGCGGCCGGACGCTCCACCGAGGCCTCCGCCAAGCCCGCGCCGACCGACGCCGCACCACCAACCGACAAAAATTGAGCCGGTCCACGGCGGCGTAACACGCTATGGTGGCCGCGAGCGATTCCCGTGGGGAGCGCGGACAACCGGTTGTGCCATGCTGCGGATCACCCATTCGATCGCAATCGACGAGAACGATATCGAGATCAGCTTCGTTCGCGCCTCCGGCCCCGGCGGCCAGAACGTCAACAAGCTGTCGACCGCGGCACAGCTGCGCTACGACAGCCGCCGCGCGATGCTGGCGCCGGATATCGACGCGCGGCTGCAGCGCATCGCCGGTCAGCGCATGACCAAGGATGGCGTCATCGTCATCCATGCCCAGCGCTACCGCACCCAGGAACGCAACCGCGAGGACGCGATCGAGCGGCTGGTGGACATGATCCGCGAGGCGTCGGTGCGCCCGACTCCGCGCCGTGCCACCCGCCCCACCCTCGGCTCCAAGAAGCGACGTCTCGAGGGCAAGAAGCACCGCGGCTCGATCAAGGCGATGCGCGGCGGACGCATCGACGACTGACCCGAATCGTCGTCACCGGACCACGACGCCGTTGCGGAAATCGGGTGGCTGCGCCCGACCGCTCCTGAAACAAGAGCCGCCTCACTTACTGGAGGCTCTTGATGACGACACTCACCGACAAGGTTGCCATTGTCACTGGCGCGAGCTCCGGCATCGGCCGCGCGGCTGCGCTGCTGTTCGCCAGGGAAGGCGCTGCTGTCGTTGCGTCCGGCCGCCGCGCGATCGAGCTCGACGGCCTCGTCGCCGAAATCACGGCCGCGGGCGGCCGCGCGCTCGCTGTCCCCGGCGACGTGAAGGATGAGGCGCACGCAGTAGCGCTGGTCGCGGCGGCGCAGAGCCGCTTCGGCGGGCTCGACATTGCCTTCAACAATGCTGGTGCGACCGGGCATGCGGCGCCGGTGCCCGAACTCTCGGTCGAGACCTGGCGCGACACCCTCGACACCAACCTCACCAGCGCCTTTCTCGGCGCACGGCATCAGATCCCGGCGATGCTCGCCCGTGGCGGCGGCGCGCTGATCTTCACCTCCACCTTCGTCGGGCACACCGTCGGCTTTCCCGGCATGGGCGCCTATGCGGCGAGCAAGGCCGGCGTGATCGGCCTGACCAAGGTGATCGCCGCCGAGTTCGGCGCGCAGGGCATCCGTGCCAATGCGCTGCTGCCCGGCGGCACCGACACGCCGATGGGGCGCAGCGTGTCGAACACTCCGGAGATGCGCGCCTTCGTCGAGGGACTGCATGCCCTGAAACGCCTGGCCGCCCCGGAAGAGATCGCCCGCGCCGCGCTCTATCTCGCGTCGGATGCGTCGAGCTTCATGACCGGCACGGCCCTGCTGGTCGACGGCGGCGTCTCGATCAGCCGGACCTGAACCGGGCCCACGCCAGCCGACCTACCCGGCGAGGCTCGCAGAGATGCAGCGCCGGGCGTGGTCGGCGAAAGCCTGCACCGCCGGCTTGGCGTGCGGTGCCTGGTAGAGGTTGATCCTGAACTCCGGCAGCTTCGGCAGGGAGCGATCGGAAAGGATTTCGAGGCTATCCGGCAGCGAATGGCTGAGCAGCGGCGCCACCGCGAGGTCGGCCTCGAGCGTCGCCCGCACCGGCTCCATGTTGCTGACCTCGCAGACCGCGATCCATTCCCGCCGCGCCTTGCGCAGCGCGGCGATCGCGATCGGCCGGAAGATGCAGGCCTCCGCCCCGAACGACACCGGCAGCGGCATGCGGCGATGCGCCTCGCCGCCACGGGCGCCGACCCATACCAGGCGGTCCATGCGCAGCGTCTCGCCGCCCTTGCTGCAGGTCATTTCGGTCGTGAGCGCGAGATCGAGGTTGCCGGCTTTCAATTCCGACATCAGCACCACCGTGTCCTGGCACACCAGCGTCACCCGGATCGATGGAAACGCCTTGCTAAAGCGGCGCAGGATCGGCGGCGTGTAGCTGCCGATGATGTCATAGGGCGCGCCAAAGCGAACCTCGCCTTCGAACGGCGGCTCGCGCAGCGCCGCCCACAGATTATCGTTCGCGGTAATCATCTGCGTGGCCGGTGCGACGAGGCTGCGCCCCTCGGGCGCCAGCACAAGGCGGCGTCCCGCGCGCACGAACAGCGGATGGCCTGCGATCTCCTCCAGCCGCTTGATCTGCTGGCTGATCGCGCCCTGCGACAGGTTGAGCAGCTCCGCCGCCCGGGTGACGCTGCCGCTGTCCACCACCGCGAGAAACGCACGCACGATGGTGACGTCGATGTCGTGGGCCATATTTATTACGATCTCTAAAGATATCGATTAAATACATTAGATATCATAATTTCAAAAGCAGGCCTAGGATTCCGCCCCTCAACACGGAATCATGATCATGACCACATTGACCGGGGTTTGGGCGCCACTGGTGACGCCCTTCAAGGATGGCCGGCTCGACCTCGCCAGCACCCGCCGCCTGATCGAGCACCTGCTCGCACAGGGCGTCGCCGGCTTCATCCCGCTCGGCACCACCGGGGAATCGCCGACCCTCGACGACGACGAGATCGAGACCATGGTGGCCGAGACGGTCGCCGTCGTCGCCGGCCGGGTGCCGGTATTCGTCGGCATTGGCGGCAACGCCACCCACAAGGTGATCCGCGCCGTGCGGCGGCTGTCCGCCCATCCGTTCCAGGGCATCCTGTCGGTCTGCCCGTACTACAACCGCCCGACCCAGGAGGGACTGCGGGCGCATTTCACGGCCATCGCCAGCGAGACCGACCGCCAGATCCTGATCTACAACATCCCCTACCGGACCTCGGTCAACCTCACCAACGACACCGTGCTGCGGATGGCGGAACTCCCCAACATCGTCGGCATCAAGGACAGCTCCGGCAACCTTGCCCAGTCGCTGGAATTGCTGGCGCTGCGGCCGAAGGGCTTTTCGGTGCTCACCGGCGAGGACGCGCTGTTCCTGACCATGCTCGCCAACGGCGCCGATGGCGGCATCCTGGCGTCCTGCCATCTGGCCACCGATGCCTTCGTGGCGGTCGCCGACCGCATGGCCGCGAACGACCAGCACGGCGCACTGGCGCGCTGGACGCCGCTGGCACGGCTGATCCCCAAGCTGTTCGGGGAACCCAACCCGGTGCCGATCAAGTATGCGCTGTGGCGACAGGGCCTGATCAGTTCCCCCGAATGCCGCCTGCCCCTGACGCCGATCTCGTCGGCCCTCGCCCGTGAGATTGACCAGGAACTGGCGCAGTTGCCGCATGCGGTCGAGGGGTTTAGACGCGCGGGATAAGCCGCGCGCCGGCCTCCCGCAGGCGGCTCAAAGCCCCTAGATTAGGCGTTCCATTCCCTGCGAGTCGCCTGGTCGTCCATGCCCGTCCGTCAGTTGCCTGAAGCCATCGTCAACCGCATCGCCGCCGGCGAGGTGGTCGAGCGGCCGGCGAGCGCGGTCAAGGAGCTGGTCGAGAATGCCATCGACGCCGGCGCCAGCCGAGTCGATGTCTTCACCGAGGGCGGCGGCCGGCGCCGCATCACCATCACCGACGACGGTCATGGCATGACGCGGGCTGACCTCGCACTCGCGGTCGATCGCCACGCCACCTCCAAGCTCGACGACGAGGACCTGCTGCGCATCCGCACCCTCGGCTTCCGCGGCGAGGCGCTGCCGTCGATCGGTGCGGTCGCCCGCCTCGCCATCACCACGCGGCATGCCAGCGAGCCCCACGCCTGGGCGCTGAATGTCGAGGGCGGTGTCAAATCCGAGATCGCGCCCGCGGCGCTCGCCCACGGCACCCGTGTCGAGGTCAACGACCTGTTCTTCGCGACCCCGGCCCGGCTCAAATTTCTCAAGACCGACCGCACCGAGGCGGAGGCGATCCGCGAGACCGTGCGGCGTCTCGCGATGGCACGGCCCGACATCGCCTTCAGCCTCGCCGGCGAGGAGCGCGCGCCCGTGACCTGGGCTGCGGCGCTGCCCGGCGCCCCCGGACAGCTGACACGCCTCGGCGATATTCTCGGCGCCGACTTCCGCGCCAGCGCCATCGCGGTCCGCTCCGAGCGCGAGGGCACGCTCGTGGAGGGCTATGCTGCCGCGCCGGCGCTGACCCGCGCCAATGCGCTTGGCCAATACCTGTTCGTCAACGGCCGCCCGGTGCGCGACAAGCTGATCCTCGGTGCCGTGCGCGGCGCCTATGCCGACTACCTGCCGCGCGACCGCCATCCGGTCGTCGCACTGTTCGTGACCCTCGATCCGCAGGAGGTCGACACCAACGTCCATCCCGCCAAGACCGAGGTGCGCTTCCGCAACGCCGGCCTCGTGCGGGCGCTGATCGTCCACGCGCTCAAAGACGGCCTCGCGCGCGAGGGCCGGCGCACCGCCGCCAACGGCGGCGAGGCCGCGGTCGGCGCGTTCCGTCCCGCCGCAAGCCGCCCAATGAACTGGGACTGGCAGCGCTCGCCGGCTGCGCCGTCGGCGCTGGCCACGGCATTCGATGGCCTGGCCCCGCGACCGTTCGCGGAGGCTGGCTTCGCGGCACCGCCCCAGCCGGTCTTCGACGTCGGCGCGCCGTCCGCTGACGTGCGCGCCGCGGTCGCGCCAGCGCCCGCCGACCTGCTCGACCGCCCGCTCGGCGCCGCACGCACCCAGATCCACGAGACCTACATCGTGTCGCAGACCCGCGACGGCCTCGTGGTGATCGACCAGCACGCCGCCCATGAGCGCATCGTCTACGAGAAGCTCAAGGCCTCGCTCGCCCGCGACGGCGTGCAGCGCCAGATCCTGCTGATTCCCGAGATCGTCGAGCTCGACGAGGCGACCGTGGAGAAGCTGGTGGGGCGCGCCACGGAACTGGAGCAGTTCGGCCTCGTGATCGAATCCTTCGGCCCCGGCGCGGTCGCCGTGCGCGAGACGCCATCGCTGCTCGGCAAGACCGATGCGCGCGCGCTGCTGCGCGACCTCGCTGACCATATGGCGGAATGGGACGAGGCGCTTCCGCTGGAGCGACGGCTGATGCATGTCGCCGCCACCATGGCCTGCCACGGCTCGGTGCGCGCCGGGCGGGTGCTGAAGCCCGAGGAAATGAACGCCCTGCTGCGCGAGATGGAAGTGACGCCGAACTCCGGCCAGTGCAACCACGGCCGGCCGACCTATGTCGAACTGAAGCTCGGCGACATCGAGCGCCTGTTCGGGCGGCGTTAGGCCGCCTTGCGGACAATCGTCAGGACCGCGCCCGCATGATGACGAACTCGGTGTCGTCGTAGGCGCGGCGCTCGAGCTCTTCGAACCCCTCGGGCGCGGCAAACCCCGCAGCCTTCGCTTCTTCGACGATCACCAGCGCTTGCGGCGCGAGCCAGCCGCCGTCGCGCAGCGCGGCAACGGCCTTGTCCGCAAGCCCTTTGCCGTAGGGCGGATCGAGGAAGGCGAGCGAAAACGGCTCCATCGGGTGCACCGGTCCCGGCTCGGTAGCGTCGCGGCGGTAGACCTTGGAAACGCCGCCAAGGCCGAGCGCCTCGACGTTCTGGCGCAGCAACGCCCGCGCCTCAGCACCATTGTCGACGAACAGCACGAAGGCTGCGCCGCGAGAACTCGCCTCGATGCCGAGCGCGCCGGTGCCGGCGAACAGATCTAGCACCCGCGCGCCTTCGATGGGATCGTCATAGGCATGGGCGAGGATGTTGAACAGCGACTCGCGCAGGCGGTCCGCCGTGGGGCGGATGTCGCGCGAGGTCGGCGCTGCGATAGTGCGGCCGCGCAGCCGTCCGCCGACGACACGCATCACTCAGTCCTTCGGCTCGAGGTCGCGCTTGCCGTGATAGGTGCGCTTGGGGCGGCGATAGGGCCGCGCCTCGGCATTCTCGTCGTGCTCGCCCGAACGCTCGACCAGCACGCGGCGGCCCTTGCGGTCAGCGACCACACTGCGCTTGCGCTTGACCGGCGCCTCTTCGTGCACGCGCTCGGCGCCCTCGCTGACCTTGCTGGGGCGCGACGATGCATTGAACTCCGCACCTGCAAGCTCGATGACCTTGTCGCCGAGCTGCTCGCGCAGCACGCGGGTCTTGACCTCGTCGACCTCGCCCTCGCCGAGTTCGGCGAGTTGGAACGGACCATAGGAGACGCGGATCAGGCGGTTCACCTCGAGGCCGAGATGCGCCAGCACGTTGCGAACTTCGCGGTTCTTGCCTTCGCGGATCGCGAACACGATCCAGACATTGGCGCCCTGGTCGTGCTCGAGCTGGGCATCGATCGAACCGTACTTGACGCCGTCGACCTCGACGCCGTTGCGCAGCTCGTCGAGCTGGGCCTGGGTCACGGTACCGTGCGCACGGACGCGATAGCGGCGCAGCCAGCCGGTCTCGGGCAGTTCGAGCGCGCGAGCGAGACCGCCGTCGTTGGTCAGCAACAGCAAGCCTTCGGTATTGAAATCGAGACGGCCGATGCTGATCAGCCGCGGCAGATTGTCGGGCAGGTTGTCGAACACCGTCGGCCGCCCTTCCGGATCGGCATGGGTGGTCATGAGACCGCGCGGCTTGTGATACAGGAACAGCCGCGTGCGCTCGCGCTCCGGCAACGGCTTGCCGTCCACCAGGATAACGTCGCGTTCGGTGACGTCGAGCGCCGGCGAGGTCAGGACGCGGCCATTGACCGACACGCGCCCCTGCGTGATCCATTCCTCGGCGTCACGACGCGAGCACAGGCCGGCGCGCGCGAGGCGCTTGGCGATCCGCTCGCCCGGCTTCTTGGGCTCTGCCGCCGCCGGGCGCTTGCTGCGCCGGTCGGTATCGGGCTTGCGCTCGCGGTAGGCGCCGCGGCCGCCGAAGGCCGGGCGCTTGACGAAAATCCGGGACTCGTCCGGCTCGCCACGCTGGCGCTCCTCACGTCCTTCGCTGCGCGGATGCTCCTGCCAGTCGCGGCGCTCGCCGCGCGCGCGATCGAACTTCGGTCGATCCCCCGCCTCACGATCGTCGCGCGGCCGGTTGAACTTGCGCGGACCGCGCTCGTCGCCGCCACGGTCGTCGCGGGAGCGCGAAAACCGCGGACGGTCATCGCCGCCGCGCCGGGCATCGTCACGCCGGTCGAAGCGCCGCTCGCCCTGCGGCCGATCCCCCTGCGGCCGCTCGCGGCGCTGCCACGGCTTCTCGTCAGCGCGATCGCGCCCGGCGAAATCCTCGCGCGGCTTGCGCGGGCCACGGCTGAACGGCCGGTCGCCGTCGTCGCGGCGGAATCCACCACCACGCGGACGATCGCCATCCTTGCGGAAACCTTCGCCCTTGCCCTTGAACGGGCGCTTGTCGCCGAACTTTGCGTCCGAGGAGCGTCCTGCGGCACGGCCCTCGCCGCGCGGCGCGCGGTCGTCGCGATCGCGCGGCTTGAATGAACGCTCGCCACGATCTTCGCGCGGCTTGAACGGACGATCGCCGCGGTCCTCACGCGGCTTGAAACGCGGACGATCCTCTCCGCCACGGTCCTCACGCGGTTTGAAGCGCGGACGATCATTGCCACCACGCTCCTCACGCGGCTTGAAGCGCGGACGGTCGTCGCCTCCGCGGTCGTCGCGCGGACGGAACGGCTTGCGCGGACCGCGGTCCGGCCGGTCGTCGCGATCGAAGCGTGGACGCGGGCGATCACCGTCGTCGCGGTTGCGCTCGCCCTTGGCCGCGAACGGCCGCTTGCCGCCGGCCGCCTTGTCGCCATACGGCTTCTTGTCACCGAACGACTTCTTGCCGGCGAAGGGTTTCTTGTCGCCGAAAGATTTACGCTCGCCGAAGTCCTTAGCCCCGCGGCGGGCCGGCCGCTCGCCGCCATCGCGCCCCTTGCCGCCGGGGCGGGCGCGGGCGCCGCGCGGAGCTGGTTTGCTGGTATCCCGGTCGCGGGGCATGACGTCTCTCACAGTAAATGCTAACGATCGCCAAGTCCCGATCCGACACTGTCGGACCAGACCCTGGCGACTGGCTTATTGGGCATGGATCGGTTCGGACAACCGCTGTCTGGGCCATGCTGTACCAGAGTTATCGGCGCGAGACGAGGCATGAGCGCACAATCTTTCATGGATCTGGCCCTGAATCAGGCCAAAATCGCCGGAAATGGCGGTGAAGTGCCCATCGGCTGCGTCATCGTCCGCGACGGCGAGGTCATCGCCCGGGCCGGCAACCGCACCCTGATCGACCGTGACCCCTCCGCCCACGCCGAGATCCTGGCGATCCGCCAGGCCGCCACCGCGCTCGGCAGCGAGCGGCTTGTCGACTGCGACCTCTACGTCACGCTGGAACCCTGCACCATGTGCGCCGGCGCCATCTCCTTCGCCCGCCTTCGCCGACTGTACTATGGCGCAGCCGACCCCAAGGGCGGCGCGGTGGAATCGGGTGTGCGCTTTTTTGCCTCCCCCACCTGCCACCACGCACCGGAGATCTATTCGGCGGTCGGCGAAACCGAGGCCGCAACACTGCTGCGCGACTTTTTCAGGGCCCGCCGCTAGCAGCCATGCCGCGCGGTCACAGCTTGATTTTCATACCCTCGTGCGAGGCGGTGAAGCCGAGCCGGCGATAGAAGCGATGGGCGTCGCGGCGGTCCTTGTTGGTGGTGAGCTGCAGCACCCGGCACTCCGGCCACGCCCGCGACATCCGCACCGCCTCGGCGAGCATCTGCTCGCCGATCTTGCGGCCGCGAAAACGGCGGTCCACCCGCACGCCCTCGATCTGCGCGCGCCAGCCCCCCTTGAGCAGCAGCCCCGGCAGGAAGGTGAGCTGGAAGCAGCCGACCACCTCGCCGTCCTCCTCCCAGACATGGAGGCCATTGTTGGGATCCGCGGCGATAGCGTCGAACGCCGCGAGGTAGGGCGTCATATCGCCATCGGGATCGTCGCGCTGGTCGCTGATCTGGTCCTCGGCCAGCAGTTGCATGATGCGGGAAACGTCGTCTCGCGTTGCCGGGCGCAGCGCCATCATTCACTCCGAAAAGAACGTCAGCAGGGCCGATGCGGTCGCATCGGGATTCTCCTCGCACAGGAAATGCCCGGCGTCGATCGGAGCGCCGGACACGTTGGTCGCCCACGCCCGCCAGGTGTCGAGCGGCGTGCCGGCGGCGCCGGCAAAGCCCGCCGCGCCCCACAGCGCGAGCAGCGGCGCGGTGATCTTCTTGCCCGCGTCGCGATCCGCCGTATCGTGATCGAGATCGGCGTAGGCGCCGGCGCGATAGTCTTCGCAGGCGGCGTGAATGCGCAGGCGATCGCGCAGCGCGGCGAGATAATGAGCCACCGCGCGCGGATCGAACGGGTTCGGCACATCCTTCTTCGACCAACCCTGAAAAATAGGCCCGAAATAGCCATCCGGATCAGACTGGATCAGCTTTTCCGGCAGCGGATAGGGTTGTGCCAGGAACAGCCAGTGATAGGCGCGCAGCCCGAACGCGCGGTCCATTTTCGCCCAGTAGTCGTACGTCGGCAGGATGTCGAGGGTGGCGAGCCGCGACAGCCGGCCCGGATGGTCGAGCGCGAGGCGATAGGTCACCCGGCCGCCGCGATCATGGCCGGCGAGCATGAACTGCGCATGGCCGAGTTTGTCCATCACCTCGATCATCGCCTGCGCCATCGCGCGCTTGGTGAACGGCGTATGGTCGGCGTCGGTCTTGGGCACATCGGACCAGCCGTAGCCGGGCAGATCGGGAACGATGAGCTTGAAGCGCCCGGCGAGCTGCGGCGCCACCTTGTGCCACATCACATGGGTCTGCGGATAACCGTGCAGCAGCATCAGCGGCGGTCCGTCGCCGCCGATGCGCGCGAAGATGCGGCCGCGGCTGGTCGAAATCCATTCGGACGCAAATCCCGGAAACAGGTCGGCGAGATCGGACATGGCGGCACCTCACGTCATGCGTGGCGGGACGGCATGAGTGCCACCGCCAGCGTCGCTTGGCAACGCGCCGCGGCGCGGGGCTGTTCCCCCGCCGCCACAGCCTGTCCGAGACCTCAGGACTCCCGGGCGACGGCCTGCCAGCCGATGTCGCGGCGGCAGAAGCCATCCGGCCAGCGGACGCGATCGACCGCCTCATAAGCGCTCGTCTGCGCCGCACGCACGGTGACGCCGCGTGCGGTGACATTGAGCACGCGCCCGCCATTGGCGAGGATGCGATCGCCGTCGGCCCTGGTGCCGGCATGGAAAATCTCGACACCATCGATGCGGCCGGCGTCATCGAGCCCCTCGATCACCGTGCCCTTGGCGTAGTCGCCGGGATAACCCTTGGCCGCCATCACCACGGTGAGCGCAGCGTCCGGATACCAGCGCACATCGAAGTGCTTGAGCGCACCATCACAGGCGGCGAGCAGCGCCGGCACGAGGTCCGACATCATGCGCACCATCAGCACCTGGCACTCCGGATCGCCGAAGCGGACGTTGTACTCGATCAGCTTCGGCCCGCCCGCCGTGATCATCAGGCCGGCGAACAGCACACCCTTGTAGGGCATGCCGTTGGCCTTCATCGCGCGCAGCGTCGGCAGGATGATCTCGTCCATGGTGCGCTGGCACATGGCATCCGTCATCACCGGCGCGGGTGAGTAGGCGCCCATGCCGCCGGTGTTCGGCCCCTTGTCGCCATCGAAGGCGCGCTTGTGGTCCTGGGCGGTGGCGAGCGGCAGCGCGTTGTCGCCGTCGCACAGCACGAAGAACGAGGCCTCCTCGCCCGTCATGAACTCCTCGACCACCGCTTCCGCGCCGGCGGCGCCAAAGCCGCCGCCGAGGATCATGTCGATGGCCGCCTCCGCCTCGGCAAGCGTCATGGCAACGACAACGCCCTTGCCCGCGGCAAGGCCGTCGGCCTTGACCACGATCGGCGCGCCCTTCTGGTGGATATAGGCCTTGGCCGCAGCCGCATCGCGAAAGCGCTCGTATGCCGCGGTCGGGATGTTGTTGGCCCGGCACAGGTCCTTGGTGAAGCCCTTGGAGCTCTCGAGCTGCGAGGCCGCCTTGCTCGGCCCGAACGCCTTGATTCCCGCGGCGGCGAGATCGTCGACAATGCCCACCGCAAGGGGTGCCTCGGGCCCGACAATCACCAGGGCGACCTTGTTGGTCCGACAGAACGCGATCACCGCAGCATGGTCGGTGACGTCGAGGGCGACGCATTCCGCCTCCCGCGCGATACCGGCGTTGCCTGGCGCGCACCACAGCTTGCTGACGAGGGGCGAACTGGCGATTTTCCAGGCCAGCGCATGTTCGCGCCCGCCCGACCCGAGAAGCAGAATGTTCATGGCGATCTCCTGACCCGCCCGGTTAGCGGGTCAGGGCGGGCGACACAAGAGGCGGATTCAGCCCTCGCCACCGCTGTCGATGATCTGCCGCAGCTGCGCCACATGGCGAGCAAAGGCGCCCCGGCCCGCGGCCGTTGCGGTGACCCGGGTCTGCGGCTTCTTGCCGACAAAGGACTTGTCGACGTCGACATAGGCCGCCCTGGCCAGGGTCTCGATATGGGCGCCGAGATTGCCGTCGGTCGCCCCGGTCAGCTTCTTCAGCCGCACGAACTCCAGCCCCTCCCCCACCGGCAGGGCGTTCAGCGCGGCCATGATGCGCAGCCGCAGCGGCTGGTGGATGATGTCGTCGAGTTCCGCCATGGCGTCAGTCCCGCCGCATCCACAGCCCGCCGAGGATCAGCCCGCCGCCGTCGACCAATGCCATCCACAGGTCGAACCAGGGACCGCTCCAGACATAGCCAGCAAAGGTCAGGGCCGAGATCGACAGCGCGATGGCGACGAAGGCGGGACCGATCCACAGCCCGGCGATGCCGTAGGCCAGCATGAAGTAGGTCGGCCAGAACGCGCTCAGCTGCCGTGGCGTAAAATGGGCCATGCCCAGCGTCCACAGCAGGCCGAAGGCGACGAACAGCACGAATGCCGCGAACATCCTGCTGTCGAACGCCCGCACGCGCGAGCGCGCATACTCGAACGCGCTGAGCACGAAACTGCCGACGATCCCCGCCACATACACCGTGACCCAGGCATAGCCGGCGCGGTGCGGCAGGAATTGCGACACCACATAGCCGGCGGCCACCAGCACGCCCCACATCACCAGCAGCAGGCTGGAGGTGCGGTAGAACTGCGACTGGCGCACCCGGTGGGCGATCGCCTCGATGTCACTCAGCGCTTCCGCCGCCTGTTTCCGATCGATGCTCATGCCCTGCCTGCCGTCGGCCTTTCGGATGTTGCCGCGCCCGTTGTGGCGCAATGTGCGCCGATCCTCAACCGGAACCGGCGAAGCAGCGTCGGTCACCTCAGGAGCGCAGGTCCGCGCGGGCGACATGGTCGGCGATCGCGGCGGCGGCCACGGGATTGCCGAGGATTCCCATGTGATCGATGCCGTCGATGAGATGGACGTCGACGCGCGGGCCGAGCGCCTCCTGGTATTTGTCGGCGAACATCAACTCGTCCGCGGCGCCGGAGAACAGCGTGATCGGCTTCATCGCTGCCGCGACGTCGCGGCGGAAGTCGCCGGAGGTGGCGAAGTCGCGCATCAGGCGAAACGAGTAGACGGTGGTCAGCCGCTGCTCGGCGTTCGGCGGCACCGCGAAGGCGAGCGTCGGCAGCGCTTCCGCCCAGGTCACGCCGAGCTTGCGCAGCACCAGCAGCGCGAGCACGCGTGGGATATCGGCCTGCGCCCAGCCGCCCGAGTTCGGCCGGGTGGTCGGCGCATCGTAGCCGAGATAGGGCGCGAGCAGCACGGTGCGGGCGAACAGGTCCTGGATCGGCGATCCCGCCATGCGCAACGCAAAACCACCGCCTGAGGAATGACCGATCAGGGTCAGCGGTTCAGTCGGATGCGCGGTGCGAATCTCGGCGACGACATCCGCGAGATCGTCCTGCAGCTGGCCGGCATAGCCGATGTCGCCGCGGGTGCCCGAAGCGCCATGGCCACGGATATCGACCGCATAGGTCTCCACGCCACGCGCCGCCAGCGCCCCGGACAGCACATGAACCGCCCCCCGGCTTGATCCGGACGAGCCGTGGACAACCACGGCAATGCCGGCCGCGGCCGGCAGGGTGGCGGCGTAGTGGCGGTAGGCGAGCTCGGTGCCGTCCCGCGCCTGGACGCGTGACAGCGGCGGCAGGCGGCTGAGGTCGAGCGTCTTGCGCGCTGCGGAGATCGACGCCAGTTCGGGGGGCCGTTTCAGCGGCGCGGCCAACATCAGGACCACAAGACAGGTCAAGAGGCCCAGCAGCGCCGAAATCCAGACAAATACTTTGAAGATCAACGAGATGGGCATCTGAAATCTCCAACCTGGCAACAAAATAGATCACTGCAGATAACTCTATAATATAGAATTATCTGTCAATCAACATCGGATTGGCTGGCCGGAGTGGAAGGCTTACCTTCGCGTCCAACTGCTGGAAGGCCCGATTCGTATGTCTGATGCGTCCTACGCGCCGCTGCTCAATGCCCCGGAATTCACCGTCTCGGAGCTGTCCTCCGCGCTGAAGCGGACGGTGGAGGACGCCTACAGCCATGTCCGCGTGCGCGGCGAGATCTCCGGCTTCCGCGGACCGCATTCCTCGGGGCACTGCTATTTTGCCCTCAAGGACGTCAACGCCAAGATCGAGGCGGTGATCTGGAAGGGCGTGCACGGCCGGATGCGGTTCAAGCCGCAGGAGGGCCTCGAGGTCATCGCCACCGGCAAGCTGACCACCTATCCCGGCTCGTCGAAATACCAGATCGTCATCGAGGCGCTGGAGCCCGCCGGCGTCGGCGCACTGATGGCGCTGATGGAGGAGCGCAAGCGCAAGCTCGCCGCCGAAGGGCTGTTCGACGAGGCGCGCAAGCAGCTGCTGCCCTGGCTGCCGAACGTAATCGGCGTCGTCACCTCGCCGACCGGCGCGGTGATCCGCGACATCCTGCATCGCCTCGAAGACCGCTTTCCACGCCGTGTGCTGGTATGGCCAGTGCGCGTGCAGGGCGAAGGCTCAGCCGAGCAGATCGCGGCCGCCATCCGCGGCTTCAACGCCCTGCCGGAGCACGGCCGCATTCCCCGTCCCGACCTGCTGATCGTCGCGCGCGGCGGCGGCTCGCTCGAAGACCTGTGGTCGTTCAACGAAGAGATCGTGGTGCGCGCGGCCGCCGATAGCCTCATCCCGCTGATCTCCGCGGTCGGGCACGAGACCGACATCACCCTGATCGACTTCGCCTCCGACCGCCGCGCGCCAACGCCGACCGCCGCCGCCGAGATGGCGGTGCCGGTGCGTGCGGAGCTGGCGGTCGAAGTCGCGAGCCTCGCCCGGCGCAGCTTCGCGAGCTGGCAGCGCGCCCAGGAGCATCGCCGCAGCGAACTGCGCAGCGCCGCGCGGGCGCTGCCCGCCGCGACCGAATTGCTGGCGATCCCGCGGCAGCGACTCGACAGCGCAAGCACTGCCCTGCCGCGCGCGCTGAAGGGCAACACCCACGCCCATTTCCGTCGCTTCGCCCAGGCGGGCGCCCGGCTGACACTGCGGGTGCTGCGCACCCAGGTCGATCATGCCGCACAGCGGTTGACGGTGACCGGCGACCGCCTGTCCCACAGCGCACGCACCCTGGTGCGTGGACGACGCGAGCGCTTCGCCGGCCTCGAGATCCGCCTCAAGGCGTCGCGCCTCGCCAACGCACAGGCGCAGCGCAACGCGATCGCGCGCGACCGTGAGCGCAGCCTCCGCCTCGCCGAGCGCGCCGCGCGGGCGCTGGCGACCCTGATCCAGCGCCACCAGGCGCGTGTCGCCCACGCCGGACAGCTGCTCACAGCCCTGTCCTACCGCAGCGTCCTGGCCCGCGGCTTTGCGCTGGTGCGTGACGGCAGCGGTGCTCCCCTGCACGCGGCCGCCGGCATCACGGCCGGCGCCCACCTGACACTCGAATTCACCGATGGCCGTGTGGCCGTCACCGCCGACGGCGCAGCGCCGCAGGACACTGCCCGCGAGCCATCGGAGCCCCAGACGGCGCGTCCGGCCGCGAAGCCGACAGCGCCGCGGCGGCCGGCGAAGGCCGACAGCCAGGGCGACCTGTTCTGACCCCAACCCGCGCCACACGGCGGCCCCGTGCTCCCGTCTGATCCTCTGGAAAAGCGGCTCGCCCCGGCCCATCTGTGCTACAGTACCGGTTCATCATCCGCGACCAGCTAAGGGAACCCGGCGTGCTCAACAAGTTCAGTTCTTCCGGCCATGGCGAAGCCAAGGTGCAGTATCTCGATGGAGATTTTCGCGTCATTGCCCCGGGGAGCTACGTGGTCTGCGCGGTGTCCGGCACGCATATCCCGCTCGAGGAACTGAAGTACTGGAGCGTGGATCGCCAGGAGGCTTACGCCACGCCAGACGCGGTGCTCAGCCGTCACTATCCCGGCGCCCTGAAATCGAACTGACGCGCTCTGATCACGGCTCCTGGCAATCCTGCCCCGGCTCCTTCCATGCCACATTCGCGCCCCGTCGCGCTCGTCACCGGTTCCACTTCGGGCATCGGCGCGGCCATCGCACGCCGATTGGCGGCTGATGGGTTTGCGGTCGTACTGCACTCTCGTTCCTCGACCGAGGACGGGCGCCGGTTCGCGGCGGAACTCGGCACCGCGACCTATGTGCAGGCCGACCTCGCGCGTGATGACGACAGGTGCCGGCTGATCCGGGAGGCGATCGCCGTGTGGGGGCGGCTCGACGTTCTCGTCAACAATGCCGGCATCAGCCGCGTCATTCCCCATGCCGACCTTGCTCGGGCGACACCCGACGTCTGGCAGGAGTTGCATGAGGTCAATGTGGTGGCGCCATTCCGGCTGATCGCCGAAGCCGAGCCGGCGCTGCGCGCGGCGGCCCGCCGTGGCCGCGCTGGCTGTGTCGTCAATATCAGCTCACATGCCGGCGTCCGCGCCAAGGGCGCCTCGATTCCATATGCCGCGACCAAAGCCGCACTCAACCATGTGACGCGCCTGCTCGCCGTATCGCTCGCGCCGGATATCCGGGTCAACGCCGTCGCGCCGGGCCTTGTCGATACACCCATGACCGCGGACTGGACCGAAGCGCAGCAGCTCTGGCGCGACCGCGCCCCGATGCGCCGCGCGGCGCGCCCGGAGGATATCGCACAGGCGGTCGCCCTGCTCGTGACCTCGGACTATCTGACCGGCGAGATCCTGCTGTCCGACGGCGGCCTCAACCTGACTTGACCACTCGCGCCAGCAACGCTTCGAGCGTGGCGCCCGGGCCGATCTCCAGCGTGACCTTGAATGGCTTGATCGCGTCGGCATATGCCGCCAGTGCCTCGTCGCCGCGCAGCCGCGCCAGGTCCTTGTCGGTCGTGACCAGGGTGAGGTCGCCGCGTGCCGCACGCCCCGCCAGCGCCGCGAGCTCCGGCCCAACGAACGGATGATGGTCCGGGAAAGCTTCGGTCTCGACGACATCGACGCCTGCAGCACGCAATGTCGCAAAAAAGCGCTGGGGATCGCCGATGCCGGCGAAGGCGAGCACGCGGCGGCCGACCAGCGCCGCGAGCGACGCAGGATCGGGCCGCAGATGGCCCTGCAACACCGGCTTGCCACGCGCCGCCACCAGATCCACGACCGGCTGAGCCGCATCGCCATCGCCGACCACGAGCAATGCGTCGGTCCGCGCGAGCTGCGGCGGCAGCGGCGCGCGCAGCGGCCCCGCCGGGAAGACACAGCCATTGCCGAGACCGCGGCGGCTGTCGATCACGATCAGCGCCGCATCTTTCTCAAGCGACGGATTCTGGAAGCCGTCGTCGAGCAGGATCACGCTGGCGCCCTGCGCCCGTGCCAGCTGCGCGCCCTGATCACGCCGGCGCGCGACCACCACCGGCAAGCGGTCCGCCATCATCAGCGGCTCGTCACCGACATCGGCGGCACCATGCCGTGCCGGATCGACGATGACGGGACCGGCGAGACGGCCGCCATAGCCACGGCTGACCACCCACGGCCGCTCACCCATGCCGCGCAGCAGATCGGCCAGCGCCAGCACGGTCGGCGTCTTGCCCGCGCCGCCAAGATGATAGTTGCCGACACAGATGACGGGGATGCCGACCCGCGTGCCCGGACGCGCCATTCGGCGCGCCGTCAGGCCGCCATAGACGGCGCCGAGCGGCGACAGCAGACGCGATTGCCAGGACGAGCCGCGGTGCCAGAAGGCCGGCTCACGCACGCTGCACTCCGCGCTCGATGCGCAGTTGCATGAGATAGGGCTCGAGCGCCGCGAGCGTGCGCTCCAGCGCGCCGCCGAGCTGCTCGACCACCTGACGGCCGGCATCGATCGCGCGCTGCCGCGTCACCTCGTCGGTCAGCCATGCGGCGATCTGGGCCGACAGGCTGTCGACGGTGTCGACCTGCCGCGCGCCGCGCGCGCTGTCGAGCGCGCCATAGACATCGGTAAAGTTGAAGACATGCGGGCCATGAAGCACGGCGGCGCCGAGCTTGATCGCCTCGATCGGATTCTGTCCGCCATGCTCGATCAACGATCCGCCCATGAAGACGATCGGCGACAGGCGATAGAACAGCCCGAGCTCGCCGAGGGTGTCGGCGACATAGATCTCGGTCTGGGCGAGCGGCAGCTCTTCCTGCGAACGCTGCGCGACATGCAAGCCGGCGGCATAGGCCATCCGCGCGATCGCCTCGCCCCGCGCCGGATGGCGCGGCACGATCACGGTCAGCAGCGACGGGAACGCCGTCGCGAGCCGCCGATGCACCTCGGTGATCATCTCCTCCTCGCCCGCATGGGTCGAGGCCGCGACGATCACCGGCCGGCCGCGCGTGACCGCGATCAGGCGATCGAGCTTGCCCTGATCCGCCGGCGGCGCCTGCACGTCGAGCTTGAGGTTGCCGGTGGCGATGACGTCGCGCGCGCCAAGCGCGGCGAACCGCTCCGCATCGGTCTGCGACTGGGCGAGGCACAGATCGAAGCGGCCGAGCAGCGCGGAGATGGTGGCGTAGGCGCGCTGCCAGCGCGGGAACGAGCGATGCGACATCCGCCCGTTGATCAACACCATCGGCACCCGGCGCGCGGCATTGGCCATGATGAGGTTGGGCCACAGGTCGGACTCGATGAACAGTGCGAGCGATGGCTGCCAGTGCTCGATGAACCGCGCCACATAACGCGGCGCATCCAGCGGAATGTACTGATGGATGACATCGGCCGGAAAGCGCTTGGCGACGATCGATGCCGACGTCACCGTGCCGGAGGTCAGCAGGATGCGAACGTTGAGCGCGCGCAGCCGCTCGATCAGCTCGGCCGCGGCCAGCACCTCACCGACGCTCGCGCCGTGAATCCAGATCAGCGGACCGGCGGGCCGCTCGACGCTGGCGACGCCGCGCCGCTCCCCGACCCGCGCCGCCTCCTCCTTGCCCTGCCGCAGCCGGTGTCCGAGCAGCAGGCCCGACACCGGCACCGCCATCGCGGACAACCTGCGATAAGCCCGCAGCGTCAGCGGCACATCATGCGCCATGCAGCGCCCCATCGGAACGGCCGACGATCGCATAGGCCCGGCGGTTGACCTCATTCAGGTTGGCCTCGAGCTGCACGCGAAGCGCCTCCATGGTGTCGGCGTCGGCATCGGCAGGGACCGACACGGCCTCGCCGATCGCGATCACGCCACGGCCGAACGGCAGGTGAATCACCGAACGATCCCAGTTGTTCAGCCGCTTGAACCGGCTGGTCGCGATCGCGGTCGGTATAATGGGCCGCCCGGAGTCCCGTGCAAGCATAATCACGCCAAGACCAGCCACCCGGGAGACTTTGGGAACGTCAGCCGTCACCGCGATATTGCAGCCGTCCTGCAGGGTGCGCAGCATATTCTTGAACGCTGCAACCCCCCCTTTGCGATGAAACGACGACCCATGGTCGCCGGAGCCACGCAACACACCGATGCCGAGCCGCTCGCACGCGATCGCGTTGATCTCGCCATCACGATGGCGCGAAATCAGGACCTTGAAGCGATACCGCTTGCGCACAACGAACGGCATCATGAAATGCTGGCCGTGCCAGAACACCCCGATGACCGGCAGCCGCGAGCTGATCTGTTCATGCAGGTCGGGCGGATCATAGCTGAAGCGGTTCGTCAGCCAGACGAAACGCAGGAATTCAGCGGCGAGGAATCCCGCCACCTGCTGAAACCAGCTCGAACGCGATATCTTGCGAAAGGACATGGAGCGAAGCGGCGCGCCGGGGCTCAGTGCGTCTTGTCGGTCGCCGGGTCGAGCAGGCGGTGCAGGTGAACGATGAAATAGCGCATGTGCGCATTGTCGACGGTCTGCTGCGCCTTCGCCTTCCAGGCCGCATAAGCCGAGGCGTAATTCGGGTACAGGCCGACGACTTCGACCTTGTCGAGATCCTTGAACGTGACGTGATCGAGATCGACCAGTTCGCCTCCGATCACGAGATGGAGCAACTGCTGCGGCGTATCGGACATGGATCTTTTTCCTGAAACAAACAGCTTCCGGTCGGACGGCGACGACGAGAACAATTCTAGAACAGCGGCTGGTGTCTGAAGTGCTCAACGATACGGGCGTGACGGGCTGTTCCCGCCGCCACCAGGGTGTCGTGCCTCACTTCCGGGCGGTTATAGCGGATGAGCTCGCCCGTCAACGTGGTCATCGTCCCGGCCGCTTCGTGCACGATTAAGTCGGCCGCCGCAAGGTCCCAATCCCGGCTTTGCCCGCCCGCAAAAGCAGCATCCAGCCGCCCCTCGGCCGCCCGACAGATCTTGAGTGCCAGAGAGCCAATTCGGGGATGGATATTGCCTGGTTCCAGGGCACTGCCCAATCGATCGACCAGAGGTTTGGGGCCTACGATCCGCGCAGGGTCGAGGCGGTCGCCGGGGCTGACGCGAATCGTCCGGCCGTTCAGCGTGGCGCCGCGGCTGCGCGCGGCAATGAACATTTCATCAGACACCGGCACGAACACCGCGCCCAGCAGCGGCACGCCATCGGCCACCAGCGCCACGCTGACGCACCAGTCATCCTGACCGGCGAGATAAGAGCGCGTGCCATCGATAGGATCCACGATCCACACCAGGCGCTTGCCGAGCCGCGACGGATCGTCGGCGCTCTCCTCCGACAGCCAGCCATAGTCCGGCGTCGCCGCCCGGAGCCGCCGCTCCAGCAGATCGTTGGCGGCAATATCGGCTTCGGTGACGGGCGAGGACTTGCCCTTGATCCAGTTGCGCAGATCAGTGCGGAACAAGCTGAGCGCCAGCGCACCGGCCTCACGAACGCTTTCGGTCAGCAGCGCGGCGTCGCGCGCCAGGGCGTCGTCATGAACGATCTCAGCGTCCGGCAATCGTCAATCCCTCGATGCGGACGGTCGGCGCGTTGACGCCGTAGCGGAATTCGAGATCGTTGGCCGGTGTCAGCGATTTGAACATCTCCAGCAGATGGCCGGCGATGGTGACCTCGCTGACCGCATAGGTCGGCTTGCCGTTCTCGATCCAGAAGCCGGCAGCACCGCGGCTGTAGTCGCCGGTGACGCCATTGACGCCGGAACCGATCAGGTCGGTGATGTAGAAGCCTTCCTTGATATCGGCCATCAACTCCGCGGGCGTGAGCCGGCCCGGCTCCATATGCAGATTATAGGCGCCCGGTGACGGCGACGACGACACACCGCGATGGGCGTGGCCCGTGGTGGCAAGACCGAGTTCGCGGGCGGTCGCCGAATCCAGCAGCCAGGAGGTCAGCACACCGCCATCGATGATCGCCAGCGGCTTCACCGCGACGCCCTCGGCGTCGAACGGTTGCGAGCGCAAGCCGCGCACGCGCAGCGGATCGTCGATAATGCGGATGCCGCTGCCAAACAGCTGCTTGCCGAGGCTATCCTTGAGAAAGCTGGTCTTGCGCGCGATCGACGCACCGTTGGCAGCGCCAACGACATGGCCGACCAGCGAGTTGGAAACGCGCGGATCATACACCACCGGCACCTTGCAGGTCGCGACCTTGCGCGGATTGACCCGCGCCACCGCACGCGCGCCGGCACGGGCGCCGATGTCCGCCGGCGCGAGCAGATCCGCACCGTGGATCGCCGACGAGTAATCGTAATCGCGCTCCATGCCGGTGCCCTCACCGGCGATCGCCGTCATCGAGATGCCCTGGCAGGAGCGCAGATAGGCACCATGGAAACCGGAGCTGGTGACGAGCACCATACCGCCGATGCCGCAGGACGCGGACGCCCCGCCGGACTTGGTGACGCCCGCGACGGCGAGACCAGCGGCCTCGGCCGCGAGCGCGCGCTGCTCGAGCTCCACCGTGGAGGGCATATCGGGGTCGAGAAGATCGAGGTTCGGGAAGCTGCGCGCGAGCAGCGCCGGATCGGCGAGACCAACATAGGCGTCGTCGGGTGCGACGCGTGCCATCGCCACGGCACGCTCCGCGAGCCTGGTGACGGCATCGCCGGCGACATCGTTGGTCGAGACCACGGCCTGCCGCTTGCCGACGATCACCCGCAAACCGACATCGTCGCCTTCCGAACGCTCCGACTCCTCGACGCGGCCGTCCCGCACCTCGACGCCCTGCGACATGCCTCGCACCGCGACCGCATCGGCCGCGTCGGCACCGGCGCGTTTCGCGGCGTCGACGAGACGCCCGGCGAGATCGCTCAGAGCAGACTGGTCGAGCAGATCAGAACCGGCCCTGGTCGCGGCAGACGGTGATGCGCTAGCTGAAGAGGTCACGGGCCAATCCCAGATCCGAGAGTGAAAAGGCAGGAAAACAGGGCCCCGGCAGGGGCGCGTGCACGCTTCTCAAATGTGCCGATTCCATGTGGATTTCAAGCACATCGCTCGTTGGAAAACCAACAAATTTCGGCCGTTTGGCAAGGTCTCGTCAAGCATGTCAAGGGGTCAGGATCGATTAACCAGCCTTCTTAAGCGCTTTGGGACAGGCGCATGGCAAAGTGCCTCCATCGACCGGGAGAATAATCCCGGCGGGGAGATCAAAGTCGTGAGGCGTCAATTCGGAGCTGGCGGACCATCCGCCGGGTCGAGCTGCATGTTGCGGCTCGACCCTCTTTCCCTGCCTGTGCGGTTCGATACGCGCGATACACGCGCCGACGGCGGCGTGCGGCAGGTCGAGATCAACCGCGACCGCGTGGTGCTGCGGCGAGCCGTTCGCGGCATGCGGATGGCGATCAACGTCGATGTTCAGGAATTTCTAGGGATCGCGACCCGCGCGACCGACGACGGGCAGATGCTGGTGCTCGCCCATCGTGACCCGTCACTGTCCATCCCGCTGCTGCAGTCCACCGACGCCCCGGAGATCGCGGAAGCCGCGACGCGGTGGAGCGAAATCTTCGCGCTGCCGCTGATCGACGAGGATGCACGGCTCGCACGTCCGCCCGCCGCCCGGCGGCGCCGGCACAATGTCATCAAAACCCGCCGATCAAAGATCGTGCTGCGACGACGCTGCGGCAACGATCTGGCGGACATGGCCGTTCACCGCGATGAACGCGAAATCATCGCGCGGAACTGAACGCTCCCTCTTGTCATGCCGCATCGGGAAAGCGGGCCGTTCCCGCTTCCAGCGGCAGGGCGAGGCCATTCGCCAGATACGCCACCGTCCGGTAGAAGCCGCAGAGCAGGATCACCTCCAGGATCTGCGCGTCGTCATAGTGCCGCTTGATGGCGGTGAACTCTTCCTCGTTCCAGGTCGCGCGGTGATGCAGCGCGTCAATCGCTGCAATCAGTGCCTGTTCGGCCTCCGACCAGCACGCCGCAGTTGCCGGTTCCAGCACTGTCGCCCGCACCTGTTCCCCAGTCAGTCCGGCTCGATCGGCGAAATACGCCACATGCACGCCCCACTCGTAGGCGCAACGTGTCAGCGCGCAGGTGCGGTCGATCACGATTTCCCGCTCGCGCAGCGGCAGCGGCCCGCGGTCGAGCAGGCTGCCCGCCCGAAATTTCGTCCAGGCCCGCTCGCTGGTGGCCAGCGTGCGGAACAACCTCAGCGGCGGCACGCCGGGCGGCATGATGCGGTCGAAGTGAGCCTGCAGCTCAGGCGCGTAAGGCGGTTCCAGTGGGGCGATGCGCGGCATGGGGCGCGCTCCTCTGCTATTAAAAACGTATCAATGCTACATTTTTTGTAGCGATCTGCAAGAAGGATGACGATGAAAGCGGCCCGCAAGACGACGACTGCCGTGCGCGGATCACGCTCCGGACGCCCGATCATGGCGCTGCTCGACCTGCTCGGCCGGCGCTGGACACTGCGGATTGTCTGGGAGTTGCGCGACCGCGCGCTGACCTCGCGCGCGCTGCGCGAGGCCTGCGACAACGCCTCGCCGACGGTCCTGCAGGCACGGCTCAAGGACCTCAAGGACGCCGGTCTTGTCGAGAACGTACCGACCGAAGGCTATCAGCTGACCGCGCGCGGCCGCGACCTGATGACGGCATTCCTGCCGCTGAGCGACTTCGCCGAACGCTGGGGCCGGCGGAAATAGGCGCCGGCCTTCACCTCAGGCCGGCTCGACGCGCAGGCGGCCGCCATCGGCCGCCACCACACGCACCTGGCTGCCTGCGGGCGCATCGTGGCCCGCCACGCGCCACACCGTGTCGTCCACCCGCACCGTGCCGCTGCCGTCGACGATCGGCCGCTCCAGCGTGAACACCCGCCCCACCAGCGCTTCCGCCCGGCGGTTGAGAAACGGCTGATCGGTATCCGCCGCGCGCCGCGATCCGACGCGCCGCCACAGCGGCACTGCCGCCAGCGCGAACACCGAAAAGGCCAGCAGTTGCGCCTGCCACGACCACGGCACCACGAACGACAGCACCCCGACCAACAGCGCCGCGAGCCCGAGCCACAGCATGAAGACGCCGGGCGCCAGCAACTCCACTCCGACCAGGATGAGCCCAGCGATCAGCCAGTTCCACGTGCCCAGCGCGTTCAACGTCTCGACCATGGCCTTCTCCCGCGACTCACCCCTGCCCGCCGCTCGAGCCCGGCCCGGTGTTGGGGACGGTCGGCCGGCGCGCTGCCGACGTCGCCGACGCGGCGCTCTCGCCGAATGCCGCCTTGGCGATTTCGCCGATGCCGCCGAGCGACGCGAGAATGCCCGTGGCCTCGATCGGCAGCATCACGATCTTCTGGTTCGGCGACTGCGCGATCTCGCCGAACGCCTTGATGTACTTGTCGGCGATGAAGTAGTTCAGCGACGCGACATCGCCGCTGGCGATCGCCTGGGACACCATCTGGGTCGCCTTGGCTTCGGCTTCCGCGGACCGTTCACGCGCCTCGGCATCACGGAACGCAGCTTCGCGGCGCCCCTCCGCCTGCAGGATCTGCGCCTGCTTGGCGCCCTCGGCGCGCAGGATCTCCGACTGGCGCTGGCCTTCCGCCTGCAGGATGTCGGCGCGCTTGACGCGCTCGGCCTTCATCTGGCGGCCCATCGCCTCGACGAGGTCCGCCGGCGGCACGATATCCTTGATCTCGATGCGGTTGACCTTGAGGCCCCACGGTGACACCGCGGCGTCGACCACACGCAGCAGCCGCTCGTTGATCTCGTCACGATGCGACAGCACCTGGTCGAGGTCCATCGAGCCCATCACCGAGCGGATGTTGGTCATGGTCAGCGTGACGATCGCCTGGGTGAGATTGGCAACCTCGTAACTCGCCTTGGCGGCGTCGAACACCTGGAAGAATGCGACCCCGTCGACAGTGACGGTGGCGTTGTCCTTGGTGATGACCTCCTGCTCGGGAATGTCGATCACCTGCTCCATCATGTTGATCTTGCGGCCGACACGATCGAAATACGGAATGATAAGGTTCAGTCCCGGCCGCAGCGTGCGGGTGTACTTGCCGAACCGCTCGATGGTCCAGTCAAACCCCTGCGGCACGGTCTTGACGCCGGCAAACAGCGTCACGATCACTAGCAGAACCACGACAATCGCAAAAACATCAAATCCGGACATGAACAACTCCTGTGGCGCTCACGCCCTGCCCGCGACATGCGGCGGCTGACGGGCGCCAGATCAATGGGCGCTTTCCTTACGCGAAAACTGTGACGTCTTAGTCGCTCACAGAGAATGGATGGTTCGGTGTATCCCGTCGAGGGGGTAAAAGCGCGCGGGGGACCGGCACGCCGGCGCCGCAACCGCCCGCCGTTCGGGTCCAGCCCTGTCGTTCAGAACCAGCGTTGTAGATCCGGCCGTTATATCCAGCCTTGCAGCTCGCGCAGGACAAGCTGGCGGATCACGTCCATGCCCTCGTCACTGTCGTTCAGGCAGGGGATGGCGGTGAACTGCTCGCCACCGGCATGCTTGAAGATCTCGGCATTCTCCTGGGCAATCTCTTCCAGAGTCTCCAGGCAGTCGGCCGAGAAGCCGGGCGTTACCACCGCGATGCGCCGCACGCCTTCGCCGGCGAGGCGCTCCATGGTCTTGTCGGTATAGGGCTGCAGCCACTCGGCGTTGCCGAAGCGGGACTGGAAGGTCAGCAGCAACCTGGTGTCGTCGAGCCCCAGCCGCTTGCGCAGCGCGTCCGTGGTGGCGACGCATTGCACCTGGTAGGGATCGCCCTTGTCGACATATTCCTTCGGCATGCCATGGAAGGAGGCGACGATCACCTCCGGCACGAACGGCAGCGCCGCGAGATGGCGCTCGATCGAGACGCCGAGCGCCTCGATATAATCGCTGTCGACAAAATAGGGCGGCGTCACGCGCAGCGTCGGCTGCGCCCGCAGATCCGCGAGCACCCGGAACACCTCGTCGCAGACCGTCGCCGTGGTCGCGGCCGAATACTGCGGATACAGCGGCACCACCAGCAGGCGGTCGCAGCCCTGCGCCAGCAGCGCCTCGATGCGCGCACGGATCGAGGGATTACCGTAGCGCATTGCCCAGTCGACCACGACATGATCATGATCGGCGATCGCTGCCGCGAGCTTGTCCGACTGCGACCGCGTGATGGTCTTGAGCGGCGACTCGTTCCGCGCCGTGTTCCAGATCTTCTGGTAGTCGCGCGCCTTCCGTCCCGGCCGCACCCGCAGGATGATGCCGTTGAGGATCAGCTTCCACAGCAGCCCCTGGTCCTCGATCACCCGCGGATCGGACAGGAATTCCTTGAGGTAGACGCGGACGCCGGCGGCGTCCGCGGTGTCCGGCGTGCCGAGGTTGACCAGCAGCACGCCGACACGCTCGCGCGTCGCGGCGGAGGGGGAGACCGATTGCGGAGATGCGGGCGTCGTCATGGCGCCGTTGGCTTCGCCCGGACGCCCGGCATTGTCAACAGAGTCTCGCGTCCAGGCGGCCGATCGTCGCGCTGCGGCTGCGTCAGAAACATGTCACCCGCTCGGCCACGACATAGCCCAGCAGCAGGCCGACACCGAGCAGCAGCACCAGCGCGGCGGCGCCGAATTCCACGCCGCGCAGGATCAGCGCGCCGCCGCCGACACGACCGGCGCTGAGGCGCCGCGCCAATCCCTTGGCGGAGACCGCAAGGATAGCGATGGCAGCCACCGTAATCGCGGTGCCCAGCCCCATCAGCAGCGTCGCGGCGACGCCGGCCCACAGCATGCCCTGCGCCAGCGCAAACACCAGCACCAGGATCGCACCGGAACAGGGCCGCAGGCCGACCGCGAAGATCGCGCTCAGGCCGCGCCGCCAGCCGCCGGGGCCGGCCAGCTGGTCGGGCGTCGGCCCGTGGTTATGGCCGCAGTGCTCGTCGTGGACATGGCCGGGCTCGCCATGCGCCGGACCGGCATGGCCATGATCATGACGGTGGTGACCGTGGCCGGGATGGTCATTCCCCTGATCCTGGACGCGCGCATGGGCGTGTGACGACGCCGCGGCCGCATCGGATGCCCCGGCTAACGCAGGCACCAGCGGCACGGCAGCCGTCAACGGACGCCGCGCGCCACGCAGCGCGCGCAGCAAGCCGCCTCCCTTGGTCCAGACCAGCCGCGCCCCGAAGACGGCGATGAGGGCGTAACTCGCGATCTCGATGACCCGCTCCGCCCCGCACATGGTCCTGGCAGTGGCATTGAGCAGCCAGGCGCCAATGCCGACCACGATGATGGCGACCAGCGCCTGCAGCAGCGCCGCGGCGAACGCCAGCACGATACCGCGCCGTGCGGTCTCCTCGTTGGCGACGAGGTAAGACGAGATCACCGCCTTGCCGTGGCCGGGGCCGGCGGCATGGAAGATGCCGTAGGCGAACGAAATCCCGAGCAGGGTCCAGACCGCACTGCCGTCACTTTTCGCCGCACGGATGGTCGCCGACATCTGGCGGTAGAACTGCGACTGCTTGTCGAGCAGCCAGCCGACCAAGCCACCGACCTGCGGATCGGAGCTGCCGGGACGGCCGACGCCGAACGGCGACTGCGCCAGCGCGGCATGGAGAAGCCCGTCGCCCCACAGCACCGCGGCCACGACCGCGAGCAGCGCCACGGCGAGACGCGTTTCAACGAGCGGCCCGCGCGGCCCTGCAGCGATCATGGACAATCGACTGTCACCTTGTTGGCGAACATGGCGCCGAAATTGGCGTTGCTGCCGTCGAGGAAGTTCTGCTCGCCGATCGACTGCGCCTGGGCCTGCGCCGATCCGTCGTTCGGCCGTTCGATGCTCATCTTGCAGCCGTCGGGCGCGCCGACCAGCTTGATCGGGTCGGCCTTCGCCAGCGAGAAGTCGACGAAGTAGGTCGGATCGTAGATGTCGACCACCAACTGCCGGCTCTTCACCGGCGTCTTCAGCGGCAGCGTGAAATGCAGCGTCAGCGCGCCGTCCTTGTGCTCGAGATAATAATCGGTGGGATCCTCGAACTTCTGCTTGCGGTTGCGTGTGCCGGCGTCGCCCGCGCGCGCGAAGGTGAAGAAGCCGAACTCCTTGAGCGACTCGACATTGGTCTGCGCCAGCGACGCCAGCTCCTCGCGGGTGTAGACCCCCTTGGTCTTGGTCTCGATGCCCTGCAGCGCATAGGTCGAGAACATGTCGTCGAAGGTCCAGGCATGCCGCACCGCCGTGAGCGAGCCGTCGGGTGCATAGACCAATTCGCTGGTCGCCGTGACCCAGACATGGGGGTGCGCCCATGCGGCGGCGCAGGTCAGGCAGAAAGCGAAAACGGCAGCGAAAAAACCCGTGATAATGCGACGCGTCATGAAACCTTCGCGGCGATGCCCCGGCAGCACTCCATGCTACCGGGAAGTGAGGCTGAAACGAGACGGCGGACAGGCCGGCAGACCGGAGACAAGGTCATCACGTGCTACACGCCCGCTGCCCCGCCGTCCGCGCGCGGATCGTGGCCACCCTCGAGGAGGCCACCGGGATGCAGCACCACCGCGCCGGCGTGGCCCATGGTGTCGGAATAGGCCTCGGGCAGCACCTCGACATCGTGCCGCGCCGACAGCAGGCGGTCGATCAGGTTGCCGTCGAAGCGGGATTCCAGCCGCAAATTGGTGTGGCTCGAGCCCCAGGTGCGCCCCAAGAGCCAGCGCGGCTGGTCGAGCGCCAGCTCCAGCGGCTGGCGGAACAGGACATGGCGGGAGAACACCATGGCCTGGGTCTGGGGCTGGCCGTCACCGCCCATGGTGCCGTAGGCCATGATCCGGCCGTCCTTGAGCACGGCGAGCGCCGGGTTGAGGGTATGGAACGGCAGCCGTCCCGGGCTGAGCGGGTTGGCCGCCTTCGGGTCCAGCGAGAAGCTGGCGCCGCGGTTCTGCATCAGCACGCCGGTCGCCGGCAGCACGCAGCCCGAGCCGAACTCCCAGAAGATCGACTGGATGTAGGAGACGACGAGGCCCGAGGCGTCGGCGGCGCCCATCCAGATGGTGTCGCCCTCGCTCCAGGCTGACGGCCACGGCGCGGCCTTTTGACGGTCGATCTTGCCGACCTCGGCATCGAGAAAAGCCGGCGCCAGGAAACGGTCGAGCTCGGCCGTGAGCCGGCGCGGATCGGTGACGAAGCGGTCGCGCACACGGAACGCGCGCTTGGTCGCCTCGACGAGGCCGTGGATATAGTCGAAGCCCTCGGCCTCCTGGACGCGCAGGCGATCGAACAGTCCGAGAATGATCAGCGAGGCCAGCCCCTGGGTCGGCGGCGGGGCGTTGTACAGCGTGCCGGCACCGATCGCCGTGGACAGCGCCTCGGCGACCCAGGGCTTCGCCGCCGCGAGGTCGGCGCGGGTCACCGGGCTGCCGATACGCTCGAGGTCGGCGGCGATCTCGCGGCCGACGTCGCCGCGGTAGAAGTCGTCGAGGCCGGCCTGGACGAGATGCTCCAGCGTCGCGGCCATCGCCGTTTGCTTCAAGGTTGCGCCGAGCTCGGGCACCTTGCCGTCGACCAGGAAGGTTTGGGCGAAGCCGGGCACATCCTTGAGCTCGTCAAGCTTGCCGCGCGTCAGTTCGACCTGGCTGCGGGTCGCGACATAGCCGTCCTTGGCGCTGCGGATCGCCGGCCCGAGCAGCACGTCGAGCGGCAGCCGGCCGCCGAGCGCCCTGGCCGCCTCCAGCGCGAGCTGCCAGCCGCCGATCGCCGCCGGCACCGTCAGCGCTGCCAGCGGCCCGCGCGGCGGGATCATGTCGTGGCCGTGCTCGCGGTAGAAGGCCGGCGTCGCCCGGCTGCCCGCTGCGCCGGCGCCCATCAGGGCACGGACGCGGCCTGACGGCTCGCGGACCAGCCAGAAGCCGTCGCCGCCGATATGGTTCATGTGGGGGTAGACCGCCGCGATCGAGGCGGCCATGGCCACCATGGCCTCGAGGGCGTTGCCGCCCTCGGCGAGCACATGGCGCCCCGCCTCGACGGTTGCGGAATGAGGAGCCGCGACGACGCCGCGGCGGTGACCAGAAGAATGTCGTGTCATGACCTGTCCATCAGATGAGTCGTGCGCGACATTCCGAGCCAAGTGCCCCGCATCCGAAGTTCGTGAGATATTGCGGCACAATCCTACACGAACTTCGGATGCAAGAGGGCACTTGCAAATCTATAATTCTAGTGCCGCTTATCGATCTGAAGTTCCTGAGACAAGCTTGCGGCTAGCGGTGCAGGAACTTCAGATCGGCGGCACTAGGGGAATGCCTGATGCTGCCTTTTTAGGCCGCCTCAGGCGTATCCAGCAACCCTCGCCCGCGCAGCAGCGCGTCGACCTCCGGCTCCCGGCCGCGGAAGGCGACGTAGGCCTCCTCCGGGTCGCGCGAGCCGCCGGTCGAGTAGATGTTGTCATGCAGCCGCCTGGCGACCGCCGGATCGAAGATGTCGCCGGCTTCCTCGAAGGCGCCGAAGGCATCGGCGTCCATCACCTCGGACCACATGTAGCTGTAGTAGCCCGCGGCATAGTGGTCGCCCGAGAAGATATGGCCGAACTGCTGCGGCCGATGGCGCATGGCGATCTCCGCCGGCATGCCGATCTTGTCGAGCTCCTGGCGCTCGAATGCCCGGACGTCGGTGATCGACGCGGCCGGATGGGAATGGAATTCCATGTCCATCAGCGCCGATGCCAGGAATTCCACCGTGGCGAAACCCTGGTTGAACTTGCGGGCAGCGAGGAAGCGCTGCAGCAGGTCGTCGGGCAGCGGCTCGCCGGTCTCGTAGTGGCGGGCGAACTGGCGCAGCACCTCGGGGCGCTGCTGCCAATGCTCGTAGAGCTGCGACGGCAGTTCGACGAAGTCGGTGAACACGCTGGTGCCTGACAGCGAGGGGTAGACGACATCAGACAGCATGCCGTGCAGGCCATGGCCGAACTCGTGGAACAGGGTGCGGGCGTCATCCGGCGACAGCAGCGCCGGGTGACCGTCCGCCCCCTTGGCGAAGTTCATGACATTGATGATCAGCGGCGACACGGCGCCGTCGAGCTTCTGCTGGTCACGCAGCGACGTCATCCAGGCGCCGGAGCGCTTGGAGGCGCGGGCGAAGTAGTCGCCATAGAACAGCGCCTTATGGGCACCGGCGGCATCGGTCACCTCCCACACCCGCACGTCGGGATGCCAGACCGGGATGTCCTTGCGCTCCTGGAAAGACAGCCCGAACAGGCGGTGGGCGACGTCGAACGCCGCCGCGATCATCTGATCGAGCTCGAGATAGGGCTTGATCGCCGCGTCGTCGAAATTGGCGCGGCGCTGGCGCAGCTTCTCGGCATAGAAGCGCCAGTCCCAGGGAGCGAGCGCGAAGTTGCCGCCGTCCTCACGGATCAGCTCCTGCAGGGCGTCGCGGTCGGCGAGCGCCTTGGCCCTCGCCGGCTCCCACACCCGCTCCAGCAGGCTGCGCACCGCCTCCGGGGTCTTCGCCATCGAATCCTCCAGGCGATAGGCCGCAAAGTTCGGATAGCCGAGGATTTTGGCGGACTCCTCGCGCAGCGCCAGGATCTCCCGGATGGTCACGCTGTTGTCGTTGGTGTTGCCGTTGTCGCCCCGTGCGGTGAAAGCCTTGTAGACCTTCTCCCGAAGGTCACGGCGGGTCGAGCTCTGCAGGAACGGCTCGACCGAGGAGCGCGACAGCGTCACCACGGCCTTGCCGTCGAGGCCGCGCTCGGCCGCAGCCGCCCGGGCCGCGGCGACAAAGGCCGGGCTGAGCCCGCCGAGGTCGTCAGCGCCGAGCTCCAGCGTCCAGTCCTGCTCATCCCCGAGCAGATGATGGCTGAAGGTGGTGCTGAGCGCGGCAAGCCGCTCGTTGATTTCGCTCATCCGCGCCTTGGCCGCCTCGTCGAGGCCGGCGCCGGCCCGGTGCATCCGGGTGTAGAGCCGCTCCAGCAGCCGCTGCTGCTCCTCGGTCAGCCCGAGGGACTGGCGGTCATGGTGAAGCTTGGCGACGCGGCCGAACAGCACCGCGTTCATCATGATCGGATTCCAGTGCCGCGCCATCCGCAGCGCCACCTCGCTCTCGATCGCCAGAAGCTCCGGGTTGGAGTGCGCCGAAACGAGGTCGTAGAACACGGCCGAGACGCGGTTGAGCAGCCGCCCGGCGCGCTCCCAGGCGGTGACGGTGTTGTCGAAGTCCGGCTCCGTCGGGTCGTTGACGATGGCGGCGACCTCCATGGCATGGTCGGCGAAGGCCTGCTCGAAGGCCGGCATGAAATGCTCGGGCCGGATCGCCGCGAACGGCGGGGTCTCGAGCGGGGTCTGCCACGCCTGCAGCAGCGGATTGACGGCGGAATCGGAGGAATCGGACATGAAAAAACCTGCTTACGGCCAAATTCGATCAGCCAGATAATAGCACCGCGGCGGCTTTTTTGGGCCCTCCACGCTTGATCGGGGGGCCGTTTTCGGGGAGATTGCGGCCCGCTAACAGGACCTTTTCGCATGAGCTCGCCCACCACCTCCTCCGCGCCCCGCCAGATCGCCTGGCCCAGCGTCATCACCGTGATCTCGGCCGCGATCCTGATCGGCGCCGAGGTGTTCGGCGCGGCTTTCGCCGGCGGCTGGGCGCTGTCGCTGCTGTTCGGCCTCGAGGACACCGGCGCCCACATCCTCCAGGCCGTGCTGTTCTTGCTCGGCGTCGCCATCATGGCGTCGTTCGTCCGCAACGCACAGCGCATCGAGCCGTTCACGCGCCGCGCCTGAGACGCCGCGACGTCGCGCCACACCTCGCGCGCTTAGCGCCACGACAGCGATACCGCCGCGCTCATCTTTCATTAAAGACCTTGAACAGCTGTTCATCTCGCGCGCACGTCTGACGCAACAAGCGCGCTCTCTCGGCAACACACGCTCGCGCGCTGTGCAGAAAATCTGCGCGTTGCTGAAAAAAATGTTGCGGAGCAGAGTCAAAAGACCTATTTCCCGTTTTGCCCAATTTCGCACGTGCCTGTGGTCGTGTGTCGGTCGGTAGGTATCCGGACAAGAGGCCGGACAGCCGCCAAGGAAGCGAGTAAGCCCAGCACCTCTCTCCAGAGGCGCGACACTCAAGGGTCCTTCTTTCTTGCAACCGTGATCGGCAGCCGGAGGCGAACCGGCGCACCCCGCGCTCAACGGGGGACGCGACTTAAAGCAACGACGGAGCGGGCTTTTTTGGTCTCTGCCAGCTTTCCACCAGCTGGCGCGAATACCGAAGAGGCTTGTCCTTCATTGCCAGGTGTGCGGATGGGATTTCCCCTCCAATCCACGGCAGCACAGTTCGGTTCGAGTGTCAGGCTTCGTCGCGCCTCCATCGCGTGACAGGGCCCCAAGCTCGCAGCCGGAATTCACGTTTGGACGGTCCCCGTTGGGCCGTTTGGAGGGTGCTATGACCGAGCGCATTCAGGAATTCCTGCGCAACCGCCGTCGTGACGGCCTCGACACCGAGCCCTGCCTCGTCGTCGACCTCGATGTCGTGCGCGACAACTACCAGACTTTCGCCAAGGCGCTGCCGGACAGTCGCGTGTTCTATGCGGTGAAGGCCAATCCGGCGCCGGAAGTGCTGTCCCTGCTGGCGTCGCTCGGCTCGTGCTTCGACACCGCGACCGTCGCGGAAATCGAGATGGCGCTGGCCGCCGGCGCGACCGCGGACCGCATCTCGTTCGGCAACACCATCAAGAAGGAGCGCGACATCGCGCGCGCCTACGCGCTCGGCATCCGCCTGTTCGCGGTCGACTGCTCCGCCGAGGTCGAGAAGGTCGCCCGCGCCGCCCCGGGCGCGCGGGTGTTCTGCCGCATCCTCTATGATTGCGCCGGCGCCGAGTGGCCGCTGTCGCGCAAGTTCGGCTGCGATCCCGAGATGGCGGTCGAGGTCCTCGACCTCGCCAAGCGCCTCGGCCTCGAGCCCTGCGGCATCTCGTTCCATGTCGGCTCGCAGCAGCGCAAGGTGAAGGCGTGGGACCGGGCGCTGGCGATGGCCTCGACCGTGTTCCGTGACTGCGCCGAGCGCGGCATCACCCTGACCATGGTCAACATGGGCGGCGGTTTCCCGACCAAGTACCTCAAGGACGTGCCGCCCGTGCTGCAGTACGGCCGCTCGATCTTCAGGGCGCTGCGCAAGCACTTCGGCAACCAGATCCCGGAAACGATCATCGAGCCGGGCCGCGGCATGGTCGGCAATGCCGGCATCATCGAGACCGAGGTGGTGCTGATCTCGAAGAAGAGCGACGAGGACGAGGTGCGCTGGGTCTACCTCGACATCGGCAAGTTCGGCGGTCTCGCCGAGACGATGGACGAGTCGATCCGCTACGCCATCCGCACCCCGCACGACGGGGCGGACATGACGCCGTGCGTGCTCGCGGGCCCGACCTGCGACTCCGCCGATGTGCTCTACGAGAAGCAGCCCTATCCGCTGCCGGTCACGCTCGAGATCGGCGACAAGCTGCTGATCGAGGGCACCGGGGCGTACACCTCGACCTACTCCTCGGTGGCCTTCAACGGCATTCCGCCGCTGCGGACCTACCACATCTGAGCTTTTCGAAGCTCCGAGACCGCGGAGGCCGGCTGGCCGGCCTCCTCCCGTCACCTTCCGCCTGGATGACAACACGCGGCCGCCATCGCGCGGGTGCGTGGGGACTGACGTGCCATGACCGCTCTGAAAACGACTGCCCTGACCAGCCCTGCCCCGATTTCCGAGGCCGCTCCGTTCGCGATCCGTGCGGAACGGACCTCAGACGTCGCTGCGCGCGAGGCGTTGCTGGATGCGTGCTTCGGCCCTGGTCGGTCCGCGCGCACCTGCCAGCGCCTTCGCGACGGACGCCTGCCCGCGGAAGGTCTCGCCTTCTCGGCGGTGCGCGGTGGCAAGCTCGTCGGCACCGTGCGGTTGTGGCACGTCAGCGCCGGGGGCTGCCCGGCGCTGATGCTCGGGCCGCTGGCGGTCGATCCGTCCTGCCGCGATCTCGGCCTCGGTGCCGCGCTGATGCGCCACGCGCTGCTCGCCGCCACCGTCCGTGGCCATGGCGCGGTGATCCTGCTCGGCGACGCGCCCTATTACACACGCTTCGGCTTCTCACAGGAAAAGACCGCCCAGCTGTCGCTGCCCGGACCGTTCGAGCGTGATCGCCTGCTCGGCCTCGAGCTTCAGCCTGGGGCGCTCGATGGCGCGGCCGGGCTGATCGTGGCCGCCGGCGCGAGCGTCAGCCGCCCCCGCGGAGCCGGCAAGACCGCCCGGCGCGCCGCCTGATCGCTGCGGCGGAGCGCCGCAGGCGGGCCAACATGCCGCAGCCCGCGCGTTGACTTTCCACCCCCTCCTCCTAACTTGGCTCCATCATGTTGCAGACGCGCATCCATCGCCTGATGCTTCGCGCCGGTCATCTCATCGCAGGAAGATGACCCGGGCGGACGCGTGCGCGCGCCGTTCCGGGACATGATGTTCAGACGCCCCTTCGTTTCATGAGCTCCCTGGCATGGCCATCGCCATGCCCGCCGTCCGGGTCGCATTGATCTGGTCGCGCAGCTCGCAGCGCGTCGTTCCTCCTTCATTTCAATCCGAGGCAAACGCGGGCGCGCCTGCCGCCCGACGGTGACAACCATGATCGAACAGCTGCAGACCCGACTGCCCGCCATCTCCATTCACGCCCGCGATCTCCTGCGGCTGCGCCAGCTCGCCGACGCCGCGGCCGAGACCTATCCGGCCACGGCCGAATTCCTGGCGCGCGAGATCGACCGCGCCGCCGTGCTGCCGCAGGATCATCCGGCCGACGATGTCGTGACCATGCAGTCAGGCGTCACATTCCGCGACGACGTCACGGGCCAGACGCGCAGCGTCACGCTGGTGTATCCGGACGAAGCCGACGTCGATGCCGGACGCATCTCGATCCTGACGCCGATCGGTGCTGCGCTGATCGGCCTGTCGCCCGGACAGACCATCGCCTTTCAGACACCCGCCGGCGGCTGGCGCTCGCTCACGGTGATCACTGTCGTGCCGCCGTCATGACGTACACGACGTTCGCCGGCAGCGCTCATGACACGCCGTCCTTGTCGACGGGCCCCGCTCGCCAGATGACGCCGATACGGCGTCGGCTGGCGGCATATGCTCGCGCGCTACGTTATAAAATAGCGAATATTGTTCGACATCGCTTCGGCTGTCGCCCCCTTCGGCGATCGATGCTAGGCTCTCGCCATGAGCCACAGCCACTCCCACGATCACGCCGGCCACGATCATGCAGGCCACAGCCACGCGCATGGCCATTCGCATGCGCCGGCGGATTTCGGCCGCGCCTTCGCGATCGGAATCGTGCTGAATACGCTCTTCATCGCAGTCGAGGCGGGCTATGGCTATGTCGCGAACTCGACCGCGCTGCTCGCCGACGCCGGGCACAATCTCTCGGACGTGCTCGGTCTCGTGGTGGCGTGGATCGCGGCGGTGCTGTCGAAGCGCCCGCCGACGCCTCGTCTCACCTATGGCCTGCGCAACTCCTCGATCCTCGCCGCGCTGACCAATGCCGTACTGCTGCTGATCGCGTGCGGTGCCATCATCCTGGAAGCCGTGCAGCGCCTGCTGAATCCGGAACCCGTGGCGAGCATGACCGTGATCATCGTCGCGGCGATGGGCATCGCCATCAACGGCGGCACCGCGCTGCTGTTCGCGTCCGGTCGCAAGGGCGACCTCAACATTCGCGGCGCCTACCTGCACATGGCGGCGGATGCGGCGGTGTCGGCCGGCGTGGTGATCGCGGGCTTTGTCATCATGGGCACGGGCTGGCTGTGGATCGATCCGCTGACCAGCCTCGCGATCGTCGTCGTGATCGTGTGGGGAACCTGGGGCCTGCTGCGGGAGAGCACGGCCATGTCGCTCGCTGCGGTTCCCGCACGTATCAATCCCGCGGCGGTGCGCGACTATCTCGCCGGCCTGCCGGGCGTAGCCTCGCTCCACGACCTGCACATCTGGCCGATGAGCACGACCGAAACCGCGCTCACGGCCCATCTCGTGACACCCGCCGGCCACCCCGGCGATGCCTTCCTGGTCGAGGCCTGCGGCCAGCTCAACGAGCGGTTCGGCATCGGCCATGCCACGCTGCAGATCGAGCTGGCGACCACCACCCGCTGCGCGCTCGAGCCGGACCACGTGGTGTGACGGCGGCGTGACAGCCGCTGAAACTGCTGCTTCTTTGGGCGCAATGCCGGCAGGATCCCGCTGGCCGGCGCGTCAGAAGCCTTGATTTCATCCGTCATTTGCGTTTGAACGCCTTTGAATCCGCCGCCACGGCGACCCGCGTTTCAAGCCATCACTGCTGCCAGCTGGAGATTTTGGATGTCGACCTCATCCGTGCATGCGCGCATCACAGGCCCAATCGTCATGATCGGCTTCGGTTCGATCGGCAAGGGCACCCTGCCGCTGATCGAGAAGCACTTCGACTATGACAAATCGCGCTTCGTCATCATCGACCCGCATACCGACCATCACATCGCCGACGAGCACGGCGTGCGCTTCATCGAGAAGGCTGTCACCAAGGACAACTATCGCGAGCTGCTGATCCCGCTGCTCACCGCCGGCGGCGGCCAGGGCTTCTGCGTCAACCTTTCGGTGGACACCTGCTCGGTCGACATCATGACCATGTGCCGCGAGATCGGCGCGCTCTATATCGATACCGTGGTTGAGCCGTGGCTCGGCTTCTACTTCGACAAGAGTGCCGGCCCCGAGGCGCGCTCCAACTATGCATTGCGCGAGACGCTGCTCGCCGCCAAGCGCAAGAATCCGGGCGGCACCACCGCAGTGTCGACCTGTGGCGCCAACCCCGGCATGGTGTCGTGGTTCGTCAAGCAGGCGCTGCTCAACCTCGCCACCGACACCGGCCTGTCGTTCAACGAACCGGCGAGCCGCGAAGGCTGGGCCGAACTCGCCCACAAGCTCGGCGTCAAGGGCGTCCACATCGCCGAGCGCGACACCCAGCGCTCGAAGAAGCCGAAGCCGCGCAACGTGTTCGTCAACACCTGGTCGGTCGAAGGCTTCGTCTCCGAAGGCCTGCAGCCGGCCGAGCTCGGCTGGGGCAGCCATGAGAAGTGGATGCCCGACAACGGCCGCACCCACAATTTCGGCTGCCAGGCCGCGATCTACCTGCTGCAGCCCGGCGCCAACACCCGCGTGCGCACCTGGTGCCCGACGCCCGGCCCACAATACGGCTTCCTCGTCACCCACAACGAGGCGATCTCGATCGCCGACTACTATACCGTGCGTGACGGCGACAAGGTGGTGTACCGCCCGACCTGTCACTACGCCTACCATCCCGCGAACGACGCGGTGCTGTCGCTGCACGAGATGTTCGGCGCCGCCGGCAAGATGCAGCCGTCGTGGCACATCCTCGACGAGAACGAGATCGAGGACGGCATCGACGAGCTCGGCGTGCTGCTCTACGGCCATGGCAAGAACGCCTACTGGTACGGCTCGCAGCTGTCGGTCGAGGAGACCCGCAAGATCGCACCGTACCAGAACGCCACCGGCATGCAGGTATCGTCGGCGGTGCTCGCCGGCATGGTGTGGGCGCTGGAGAATCCGGAGGCCGGCATCGTCGAGGCCGATGAGATGGACTTCCGCCGCTGCCTCGAGATCCAGCGGCCCTATCTCGGTCCGGTGAACGGTTACTACACCGACTGGACGCCGCTCGCCGACCGGCCGGGCCTGTTCGCCGAGGATATCGACACCAGCGATCCCTGGCAGTTCCGTAACGTCCTGGTGCGCTGACGCCATGTTGTTGTTTCGGGGGCATGCGCAGGCTGCCCCCGAACTCTTTTGCGCCACGACAAGACGGTCGTGGAATGCAGCCGCACGGCATCCGCCGGAATATTCTCGCGCTACTTCGCCAGATAGTCGTACGCGACGTCGCCGAGCCCAAGCGTGAGGTCGACCTTGAAGTGCAGCGCGGAGACCACCTCGCGCACCGGGAGCCGCGCCACGTCGGCAAGCGCGTGCGGAAACAGCCCCAGCGCTGCCGGCCCGGTCCAGGCCTCCTTCAGCACGATATCCTGCAGGTGATAGCGCACGAGCTCGCAGATGCGCGGCGAGCCGTCGACATGCGGAATAATCTTGAGGATGAAGTTCGGCACCTGCAGCGCATGCATCACCGCCGCGGGATCGGCCGGGCGGTGCTTGTAGCCCATGGTGCCGCTCGCACACAGCACCGAGCCATAATGCAGCGTGCCGACCAGCACGTCGCTCTCGGTGACGATCTTCGGGGCGGCCAGCTTCTTGGGAAAGCCCCACAGTTCGCGGCCACCGGCGATCGGCGCATCGTCGTCGAGATACATCGAGTGGATGTAGACGCCCTCTTCGCCATTGAAGCGCACCGGAATGGCCTGGCCGGTTTCGGTGTAGTCACCAAAGCCGGTGGAGTCCGGCATGCGGATGAATTCGTACTTCACCACCGGATCGGTGACCTGCAGCGGCTCGGGCACCACCGCGGCCAGCGCCTCCGGATCGGTGCGGTAGGTGATGATGAAATATTCGCGGTTGAAGAAGCGATAGGGTCCCGGCGGGAATGACGGATTCGTCAACGGCATCGAATAGGCGGTTCGTTTCACATCCTCGATTTTCATGACCACTCCGTTGGCTGCCGCGCGCCCGGCGCACGATCGACGACCACTATGACGCAGCGCGGCACGTCTCGCGAGACGCGATCATCGGCAGGAGCTGTCAAAAGATGGTCACCACGGTGCGGACGAGGAAGGCCGCCGCGATCCCCCACGCTCACTTGACGGATATCGATGGCGTGGTCCTGTCGGCGGGAACCGGCGCGGCAGACAACGCAGCGCCGGCGGGCGCCGCGAGCTCCGCTACGTGCGGGCCTTGCGATGCGATGTGGAAGAGCGAAATGCCGGACAAAGCAATGCCGGCCACGAACAGCACCGCCGCCAGCGCCATCTGCAGCCGCAGATCATGCTGTTGACGTTGCTCAAGATCGCCGCGCGCACCCATGGCCGCCTCCGGAACTGGACCGGAGCGACAACGCGGCGGCGAAGACAATGTTCCCGTCAGTCGCGGGTGCTGGCTTCCCAAGTGGCATGGCGGACACCAGCCTCTCGCTCCATCGTCTCGGCGACCGCATCGAGTTCCTTCGGATCGACCGTGGTCCGGATCAGTCGCGCGACGATCTCCGACGCCCCGCTGGCGCGATCCACCACCTCGATGTCGCCGACCGGATAGTTCGCCGTCTCCAGTTTCTCGACCATGACTTCCCGCAGATCGCCGAGCGCCGGCGTATCAACCGTCACCTTGAAGTCATAATCCACTTCCGACGACCGCTCGTCGAGCGGGATGCGGTTGATGGCGTTGACCAGCGGCCGCAGCAAGGTGTTACCGGCGAGCACGAAGGCAGTGAGGGCCGCGGCCTGGGCGGCGAGGTCAGCGCCGGCGCAGCAGCCGACCGCAGCACAGCTCCACAGCGTCGCCGCAGTGTTGAGGCCGCGCACATTGGTGCCTTCCTTCATGATGACGCCGGCACCGAGAAAGCCGATGCCGGACACCACATAGGCGATCACCCGGACCGCGCCGTCGGCACCGTCGAGATGCATCGCAAGGTCGACGAACGCCGCAGCGGCAACCGCCACCAGCACGTTGGTGCGCAGGCCTGCCGTGCGCAACCGATACTGGCGCTCCGCGCCGATCAGCGTGCCCAGCACGAACGCCACCGTCAGGCTGGCGAGGGTGTCTAGGAAGTCTCCGGTATGGAAGGTCGTCAGGAATCGCATGGTCCGCTCGTTATAGCGATTTCATGCGACATAACTACACGTCCGACCGGGGCCGTCCACCCCGGCCAGACGTCCCCGCTACGTCAGAGATCCAGCACCCCGGCGTCACCGTTCTCGCTGGCGAAGGCAAGACGCCCGCCCTTGCCATCCCAGGCCAGAGCCGAGACGGCGGCGCCGTCATTGCGCCGAATCAGGATCTCGGCGCCATCCGCGAGCCGGACCATCAGGATGGTCCCGTCGGCATACCCCGCAGCCAGCACGTCCTGCCGGGGATGGCAGGCCACGACGGCAACCCTGGACTTCATCGGCGCGAGCATCGCCGGCTCCTTGCCCATCGGCCCGTCCTTGCTGGCGAACGGCCACAGGATCACCGTGTCGGCGCCGGAGGTCGCCAGGAACCTGCCGCCCGCGGTCCAGGCCATGGAGCGCACGCGGCTCGGATAGCCGGTCATCCGCATATGCTTGCTGTCGGCCAACCGCCAGCCGTGCAGCGCCGGCTCATGCATCGTGGTGACCAGGAAGCGGTTGTCGGCGCTGAAGGTGACGCCGAGATGCGAGCCTTTCCATTCCAGCACGTCGGGCTTCGCCGCCATGTTGGGAAACCACAGTGTCACGCCATTGTAGTGGGCGATGGCGAGACGCAGCCCTTTCGGCGCGAAGGCAAGCCCCCCGACCGTCGTCGGCACCTCGAACGACTTGTCGTCATGGCGCGGCGCGCGGACGAACGCGGTCTTGCCCGCCGACCAGGCTACCGCCCCTTCCGGATGCAGTGCCACATTGTCGATCCAGCGCCGCTTCGCCTCGGTCACGATCAGCTCGGTCGCACCGGCCGCGTCGATCGCCATGACCTTGCCGTCGTCACCGCCGGTGACCACCCGCTTGCCGTCCGACACCGCGCACAGAATGCCGCCGCCATGGACGTCCACGGCCGTCACCGCTCCCGCCGCATCAACCAGCGACACGGCCTCCTCGGCACCGACGAAGACCGCGGTGTCGCCGAGGAAGTGCACCGAGGTCGCCGGCTGGGCCAGCGTGACCTTGCTCACGCGATCGGTGATCGAGACGATGGACTCCGCCGCCTCTGGTGGATTGAGCCCGGCCATCACGCTGCGATGCACTTTTCGAAGCCGTCGCGGATCTCCTGCTCCGGCAGGTCGCGGCCGATGAACACGACGCGGCTCTCGCGCGGCTCACCGTCCTTCCAGGCGCGCTGGTGATCGCCTTCCAGCATCATGTGCACGCCCTGGAACACGTAGCGATCGTCGTCGTCCTTGAACGCCAGGATGCCCTTGGAACGCAGGATGCGGGCGCCGTCGCGGGCGACCAGGGCCTGCAGCCAGGGCATGAACTTGTTGGGATCGAGGGGTTTCGCCGAGCGCAGCGACAACGACTGCATGTCCTCGTCGTGATAGTGCTTCAGGCCGTGACCGTGATGATGGTCATGGTCGTGGTGATGATGGTGATCATGACCATGGTCGTGATCATGATGGTGATGATCGTGGCCGTCGTCGGCCTCGAGGAAATCCGGCTCGATCTCCAGGATGCGGTCGAGATCGAACGCGTTGCGCTCCAGCACGGCGGCGAGCGGCACCTGGCAGCGCTCGGTGCGATGCAGCTTGGCGTAGGGGTTGATGCCGCGGATGCGCGCCTCGACCTCGGCGAGTTCCGGCTTCGATACGAGGTCGGTCTTGTTCAGCACGATGACATCGGCGAACGCGATCTGGTTCTTCGCTTCCGGCGCATCCTTGAGGCGATCGCTCAGCCACTTGGCGTCGGCCACCGTGACCACCGCATCGAGGCGCGCCTTGGTCTGCACGTCCTCGTCGACGAAAAAGGTCTGCGCCACCGGCGCCGGATCGGCGAGCCCGGTGGTCTCCAGGATGATGGCGTCGAACTTGCCCTTGCGCTTCATCAGGCCTTCCATGATGCGCACGAGATCGCCACGCACGGTGCAGCAGACGCAGCCGTTGTTCATCTCGAAGACTTCCTCGTCGGCGCCGATGACGAGGTCGTTGTCGATGCCGATCTCGCCGAACTCGTTGACGATCACGGCGTACTTCTTGCCGTGGTTCTCCGAGAGGATGCGATTGAGCAGCGTGGTCTTGCCGGCCCCGAGATAGCCGGTCAGCACCGTGACGGGGATTTTGTCGGAAGCGGAAGGCGAAGCGGTGGACATGGAAACTCCGGATGGACGTGGGCCCTGCGGGCGGCGGGAGCCGGGCTCCACGCCAAACCCAACCTGCGGCAGCTATCTGATTGTTCGGAAAAGATTTTCCTTCACCGACCCCGGGGCGGCCCCTGGCCCGACAGTGCGCTGGTCAGGGCCTTTATATTGTGCCTGACCATGGCAATGTAAGTGGGGGCTTCGCCCTTTTCGCCGGTGAGGGAATCCGAATAGAGCGTACCGCCGATCCGCGCCCCGGTCTCGCTGGCGATCTGGCGCATCAGCCGCGGATCGGTGACGTTTTCCAGGAACACCGCCGGAATGGCCTCGGCCTTGATCTGCCGGACGATGGCGGCGAGATCCCGCGCGCTCACCTCCGCCTCGGTGGAGACACCCTGCGGCGCGATGAAGGCGATGCCGTAGGCATCGGCGAAATAACCGAACGCATCATGCGTCGAAATCACCCGGCGTCGATTGGCGGGAATGTTGTCGACCGCGGCCCGCACCTCGCGGTCGAGCTTGTCGAGCTCGGCCAGATAGGCCTGCGCATTGCCGCGATAGATCTCGGCCGAGGGCGGATCAGCCGCGATCAGCGCGTCGCGGATGTTGGCGACATAGATCCTGGCGTTCGGCACCGCCTGCCAGGCGTGGGGATCGACGGCGTGGCCATGATCGCGGCCCTCCGGCAGTTTGCGGGCGATAATGCCCTTGGTGACGGTGACGATAATGGCGCGATCGCCCGACGACTTCACCAGCCGCGGCAGCCAGCCTTCGAGGCCGAGCCCGTTGACGATGACGAGCTTCGCCTCCGACACGCGCTTCGCATCCTCTGGCGTCGGCGTGTAGACATGGGTGTCGCTGTCCGGCCCAACCAAGGCGGTGACATTGACGCGGTCGCCGCCGACATTGCGGGCGAAGTCCGCCAGGATCGAGAAGGTCGCCACCACGTTCAGCCGCGGCGCCTCCTCCGCGCCGGCGCGCGGTGTCGCCAACGCAGCGAGCGCCAGGGCGAGAAGAACGGAACGACGACGCATGATCAGGCCTCGAGATGGGGCGCGGGAAACAGCTGGCGCATCACGCCGCCGGCACGCCCGAGCAGCAGCGACACCAGATAGAGCACGGCCGCGACCAGGATGATGGCCGGACCGGACGGCACCTTGCTGTGGAACGACAGCACCAGTCCGGCATAGCCCGACAGCATGGCGGCGCCGACCGCGATCACCATCATACCCGTGATGTCGCGCGACCAGAACCGGGCGATGCCCGCCGGCAGCACCATCAATCCCACCGCCAGTAGCGTGCCGAGCGCCTGGAAGCCGTTGACCAGGTTAACGACGACGAGGGCCATGAAAGCCAGATGCGCCGGTGCGCCGGTGCGGCTGACGGTGCGCAGGAACAGCGGATCGACGCACTCGATCACCAGCGGCCGCCAGATCACCGCCAGCACCAGCAGCGTCACCGTGGCGTTGAATGCGATCACCAGCAACGTCTGGTCGTCCATCGCCAGCACGTTGCCAAATAGCACGTGCAGCAGGTCGATATTGGTGCCGCGGATCGAGACGATGGTGACGCCGAGCGCCAGCGACACCAGGTAGAACGCCGCGAGCGACGCGTCCTCCTTCAATTCGGTCACGCGGCTCACGACGCCGGCGAGGATTGCCACCGCAAAGCCGGCGATCAGCCCGCCGAAGGTCATGGCGAACAGGTTGAGGCCCGACAGCAGAAACCCCACTGCCGCGCCCGGCAGGATGGCATGGGCCATGGCGTCACCGACAAGGCTCATCCGCCGCAGCATCAGGAACACGCCGATCGGCGCGCCGCCGAACGCCAGCGCCACGACACCAGCCAGCGCACGGCGCATGAACTCGAACTCACTGAACGGAGCAATCAGCAGATCATACATTGGCATCAAGCCGCCTGCGGCGGCGTCTCCATGCAGGCGCCGGCCCGCTCGTCGAAGGCCTCGCACATGCGCCGCGCCTGGCGCAGGTTGTCTGCGCTGAGTACCTGGGCCGTCGCGCCCCAGGCCACCGCGGAGCGCGCCAGCAGCAGCGTCTCGGGGAAGCTCGCCTTCACGAGCTCGAGGTCGTGCAACGCGGCCAGCACGGTGCGATGCTCGCGGTGCCACTGCCTGACGACCTCGAGCAGGTCAGCGGCGGTGCGCGCGTCGACAGCGTTGAACGGCTCGTCGAGCACGATCAGGCGAGCGTCCTGCAGCAGCACCCGCGCGAACAGCATGCGCTGGGTCTGGCCGCCGGACAGTGTCCCGATCGGCCGGTTCTCGAAGCCGTTGAGGCCGACGGCCGCAAGGGCCGCGCTGATGCGGGTCCGGTCGCTCCGGCCGAAGCCGCCGAACGGCCCACGGGCGCGCCAAAGCCCCATACCGACCAGATCGAACACCGAAATCGGGAAGCTGCGGTCGATCTCCGCGATCTGGGGCAGATAGGCGATCTCGCGCGGCCGCAGTCCGCCGCGCGCGACCGTCCCGGACAGCGGCTTCAGCAGCCCGGTGATGCCCCGAAACAGGGTGGATTTGCCGGCGCCGTTGGGCCCGACCACCGCCAGCAGCGTACCGGGCGCCACCTCGCCGTTGAGATGATGGATGGCCGGGTGCCGGTCATAGCCAAGCGTCAGGTCACGAAATTCGAGTTGCGGGGCCATGGTCACCTCATTGCCAGCCACACGGCGGCCCACAGCGCCGCACTGGCAGCGCCGGCGATGCCGAGCCGGGCAACCACCCCCATCCGCAACAGCGACCATGGGGCCTCCTGAGGGGGATGGGCGTGCAAGGCATGGCGATGCCCATGGGAGTGGTCATGGGAATGGTCATGGGAGCTCTCATCGGGATGGGTCAGGGGCGCAGCCACGGGCAACTCGACGGGTCTGGATTCAGTACCGAATGTTATAATGTAACATTCGCAGGGAACAACCCCCTCCAGACGCAGGGCTGGCCACTCGCCGCCGCGCCCCGCGGGGTTGCGCCGAGCCCGCCGCTCTCCGCGGCCCACACGGGACCGGCCTTTCCGTCCGGCCCGCGCTCTCGCCTGACTAACCCCACTCAAGCAAAAAGGCGGCCTGCAGGCCGCCTTTCGCAGATCAGATGATGTCGGGCTCAGCTCGCCTTGCTGAACAGCTCCTCGACATACTCCCAGTTGACGAGATTCTCGACGAACGCCTTGAGGTAGTCCGGGCGGCGATTGCGGTAGTCGATGTAGTAGGAGTGCTCCCACACGTCGACGCCGAGGATCGGCGTCGCGCCGTGAACCAGCGGGCTTTCGCCGTTCGCGGTCTTGGAGATTTCGAGCTTGCCGTTCTTGACCGAGAGCCAGGCCCAGCCGGAGCCGAACTGGCCGACGCCCGCCGCGATGAAGTCGTCCTTGAACTTGGCATAGCCACCGAGATCGGAATCGATCTGCTTCTGCAGCTTGCCCGGCAGCTTGTCGCCGCCGCCGTTCGGCTTCAGCCAATTCCAGAAGTGCAGGTGGTTGTAGTGCTGGCCGGCATTGTTGAAGAGCGGCGCGTTCTTGCCGAACGATCCCTTCACGATCTCTTCGAGCGACTTGTTCTCGAGGTCGGTGCCCTTCAGCAGGTTGTTGCCGTTGGTGACATAGGCCTGGTGATGCTTGTCGTGATGATATTCCAGCGTTTCCTTGGACATGTAGGGCTGGAGCGCATCATAGGCGTAAGGCAGGTCGGGGAGTTTGAAGGTCATGGGAATGTCCGCTGATCAGGGGAGACAGTCTTTCAACACGGAACCGATATAGAAGTTTCCGCCGAAAGTGAATATGGGGGCGCGACGACCGGTCGCCACCCGCCCCGCCAGTCCTGCGCCGGGCGGGGCACGGTAACGGTGCCCGCGACCACCAAGGTGTCCAAGACGCACGGCCTGTCCTCCCTCGGCGCCGGATCGGAGAATATGCTCCCCTTGCATCGCGGTGGGCATGAAAGTCCGAGGGGGGCGGATCCGCACGGACGCTGCGCGGATCACCCCTCTCGCACCACATGCCGGCCTAAGCCGCAGTGAGAAACCGCGTCACCGCGCTCGTGAATTCTGCCGGCCGTTCGACGTTCAGCAGGTGGACGCCAGGCAGCAGCGTCAGCGTGGCGCCGGGGATGGTTGCTGCGATCGCTTCACTGTGGCTCGCCAGGGTCACCTTGTCGTCCTTCCCGCCGATCACCAGTGTGGGCGCGGTGATGAGGGCAATGGTGCGACGCAGATCGCTGTCGCGGACAGCCGCGTAACATCCCGCAAGGCCTTGTGGCGGAGTTGCCAGGACCATGGCGCGAAACCTATCGACGATCTCGTTCGGCCCTGTGAGCATCGCTTCGGGAAACCAGTTGTGCATGAACATGTCTGCAGCGGCCGACATGTCCTTGGCCGCGAGAACCGCGCGAATCTGCTCGTCGAAATAGGATGCCGGTCCAAGATGGGGCGCGGTGTTGGAGAGGATGAGGCGCTCGATCCGATCAGGCGCGTGGATGCCCAGCCACTGCCCGACCCAACCGCCCAGCGACAGACCGCAAAAATGAACGCGAGCGAACTGAAGGGAATCGAGCAGCTCGATGACATCACGCCCCAGCCGGTCGACCGAATAGGCCCCTACCGGAACGCTGGATCCGCCATGACCGCGATAGTCATAGCGCAGCACGCGAAACGTCTCGGACAGTTTTGCCACCTGCCCATCCCACATGTGCAGCGACGTCGCGATGGAGTTCGCCAGCACGAGCACTGGCCGGCCCTCTGCGCCCTCCAGCGTGTAGGCAATGCGGCAACCATCGCCGGTGGTGAAATGGCGGACGTCAGTCATCTGATCCTCATGTTTGATCTGGTTGGGCGGCGTGATCGTTTGGGTCGAGGGCCGGTCGCCACCCCCGGCCATCGCCGCGGGCGGCAGCACAAGGGCGGCGGCACCGAGCGCCAAGGCGGCGCGGCGCGTCACGAAACTGGCCATGCTTGGTCTCTTTCGGGGAGGCGTTGAGGAGATTCCATCCAGCGACGAGGAGCCCCGTCCCCCGCTCCGCTTGGTCTGGCACAACTAGACCTCGTCAACGTCAGATAAAATTACTATGATTGAGCAATCATTGTAGGATTTTAAAACAATGCAAGGGCTCAAGCTTCACGACCTCCGGTGCTTTGCCGCCGTCGCGACCGAGGGCAGCTTCCAGGCCGCAGCCATTGCCTTGAACCGATCCCACCCATCCGTCTTCGCTGCCGTTGCACGCCTCGAGCAGATCCTGGGCCTGACCCTGCTCGACCGCAGCGCCTATCGGGCGGGCCTCACGGACGCAGGCCGCATGTTCCTCGCACGCGCACAACTGGCGCTCCGCGAGTTCGACCATCTGCGAACCTATGCCGACCAGCTGGCGAGCGGCGAGGAGACGGTGCTGCGCATCGTCATCGGCGATCTCTGCCCGCGCCCGCGGCTCCTCGGCCTGCTAAGCCGGTTCTTTGCCGAACACCACCGCACACGCCTGCACCTGGCCTACGAGGCGGTCAGCGGCCCGCTCGAACGGCTGATGGAAGGCGATGCGGACCTCGTCTTCCATCACGCGGATCCTTCCGACCCGCACCTCGAGCGGATCGATCTGTGCGAGGTGGTCTTTGTACCGGTGGCGGCTCCCGGATTCCTGACATTCGAGCATCAGCACGACATCACCCCGGAGCAGATGCGCCCCTTCACCCAGGGCGTGATTCGCGACACCGCACGGCGTCCGTCCTCGGAGGGTTATTTCCTCATCGACGGTGCGCATCTGTGCTCCGCACCGGACCATCTGATGAAGAAAGAACTGATTCTCCACGGACTGGCCTGGGGCCATCTGCCGGCGTGGCTCATCAAGGACGAGCTGGAGGACGGAAGGCTGATCTCGATCGCCAACGCCCATTTGCCTGGCCGGACGGAGGCCGCGGCTGTGATACGCCGGCGTGACCGGCCTCACGGGCCCGTCGCCGAGGCGCTTTGGCATCATCTCCAGGCAGAAGCGACGTCCGGCGACGAATGGTAAAGACCTCAAGCGTCATGACGACCCACGCACTGTACGCCATCGTGTCTCGTGTGATGACGCCAGCCCTTCCTTCAACACCGCCTCACGCCATGGCCTCTCGACCTTTACGTGCCAGAGGCGCATTGTCATGGACAACCTCCACACAGTTCACAGTGAAAGCTGCGGCACGCGCAAGAATGGCTTCATGAGCATCGACATCGAGATTCTGAACGGCGACGCCGCATGGCCCGTGGCCGAACCGCTGCTGACCGCGGTCTGGCCTGCCGCGGTGAAGGCGGCGCTGCCCTGGGGGCAGGTGACGTTCGCACGCGCGGATTTCCGCGTGCTGGTAGAAGCGGACGATGCCGGCCTCGTCTGTCATGTCGGGCTCTATCGTCGCAACGCGACGCTGAACGGCCGCGCCGCCCATATCGGCGGCGTCGGCGGCGTGGTCACCCGCGCTGATCACCGCCGCCGTGGCCTTGCGAACATCGCGCTCAATGCGGCGACCCAGACGCTCAGGCACGAAGGTTCGCTCGGCTTTGCGTTGCTGTTCTCCGAACCCACGACGGTCGCGTTCTTCCAGGCACGCGGCTGGCACGCGTTCGAAGGCGAGATTCTCGCCGAACAGCCGGCGGGGCATGGCCGCTTCGACCTACTGACGCCGATGGTGTTCGATCTCGTGCAGAAACCACGTAAGGGCGTGATCGACCTCTGCGGCCTGCCGTGGTGACGGCGCGCCCGCGCCCTTCCGTTACGCGACGCCTGATCGCATGGCTCATATACCCTGCCGCATGCCCGCAGGCATGTTGATGGCCCACCGCGCCTTGCGAAGCTCCCGGACAGCCTGTCAAATGCCGGTGCGCTGGTACGATCGCGGCCGGCGCCAACGACCTATCAGGGAGACGTCATGACGGATCTGGGGGCGGCCGAGCTGCAGGCGATCGAGGCGCCTTCGCTCGCAACTGTCCGCATCTCCGATCCATTGCTCGACGGCCCGATCCTGTCGACGCTGCTGAGATTGACTGCGCCCAATGTGGTCGCGCTGTCGGTCGGCGTCTGCGTCGCGATCGCTGAGACGTCATATGTCGGCCGGCTCGGCATCGAACCGTTGGCTGCGATGGCGCTGGTGTTTCCGTTCGTCATTCTCACCATGACGATGTCCGGCGGCGCGATGGGCGGCGGCGTTGCCTCCGCGATCGCCCGAGCGCTCGGCGCAGGAGATACGGAACGCGCCAATGTGCTGGCGCTCCACGCCATCCTGATCGGCGCCTGTTTCGGCCTGACCTTCACCGTCGGCATGCTGAGCTTCGGCCCGCGCCTGCTCGCATTGCTCGGCGGCCGCGGGCGGGTCCTGACAGAGGCGATCGGCTACATCGAGATCTTCTTCGGCGGCGCCATCGTGCCATGGCTGATGAACACGATGACCTCGATCCTGCGCGGCACCGGCAACATGCGACTGCCGTCGACGCTGATCCTGTTGTCTGCGGCGATCCAGATCACGCTCGGCGGCGCGCTCGGTCTCGGTCTCGGCCCGATCCCGCGGTTCGGCATGCGCGGCGTCGCCTGCGGCACGCTGATCGCCTTCGCCACCGGCCTGTCCATCAGTTTCTGGTATCTGCTCAGCGGTCGCGGCCGGCTCAACCTGCGCCATGCGCCGTTGCGCTTTCGCGCCGAAATGTTCGTCGACATTCTCAAGGTCGGCGCGATCGCCTGCTTCTCGCCGCTGCAGTCGGTGCTGGCGATCACGATCTTCACCCACATGCTCGCCCGCTTCGGCACCGAGGTGCTCGCCGGCTATGGCATTGGCGCGCGGCTTGAGTTCATGCTCACCTCGATCGCGTTCGCCGTCGGCGTTGCCTCCGTGCCGATGGTCGGCATGGCGATCGGCGCCGGACGCATCGCGCGGGCGCGGCAGGTCGCATGGACCGGCGGCACCATCGCCTTCGCGGCAGTTGCCGTCGCCGGCATGATCATTGCCGCCTTTCCCTGGCTGTGGGTCAGCCTTTTCACCGACGATCCCGGCGTGCGCGCGGCGAGCTACCATTATCTCACGATCGCCGCTCCGCTGTACGCGTTTATCGGCCTCAACATCTCGCTGTATTTCTCCTCGCAAGGAGCAGCGAAGATTCTCGGCCCGGTGCTGTCGCAGACGGCACGCCTGATCTTCATCGCGGTCGGCAGCATGTGGCTGGTCTCGACCGGCGCCACCGTGACGGGGTTTTTCGTCCTCGCAGCCTGCTCGATGGTGCTGCTGGGGCTGTCGTGCGCGGTCGCGGTCAAGCTGACGTCATGGTACCCAGACAGCTCCCGGAGCCGTCGCACCTAGTGTGGTGAATCTGACATTCGCTTCAGCATCGCCGCGGCGGTTGCTGCAAATGCAGCGAACTTGCGAACCGGGACCCTAGCCCGCCGCCTTCAGCGCGGTGGCCGCGGAGGCGTAGCCACCGCGCGCGCCATCGATGAAATGAACGTGGTTGCTGCGCGTCGGCGACAGCGTGAAGCAGGTCATCATCGCCGCATCCTGCCGATGCAGCCCGTAGCGTACCGCCCCCGCCGCTGCGGCCTCGGCGAGGCGACGCTCGAGCTCCTGCTCAAGCTCGGGCGTGCAATCGACAACCATGCGCAGGGCGTCGTCGAATTTGCGGAAATCCGAGTTGGCGACCACCTGCTCCACATAGGTCCTGGGCTTGAAGCCGCCGACGCTGATGCCGAAACGCATGATCAGGAAGGCAAACAGTGAAAAGCCGAGCAGCGAGGCGCGGCGCAGCAGCAACGGCCCGCGATGCGCGGCCCGCGCCTCGTAGTCGAGCCCGTCCGGCGGCCAGGTCAGCGGCGGACCGCCTTGCGGCACCGGCCGGCCGGCATCAGGACTGTGATCGATCAGGGCGACCACATCCTCGATGACCCCCCGAAACGCTGCGGCCGTCGCCTGCCGGCCCGGCAACACCAGGACAGAGAGAATCAGGCCGCGCGAGGCTGGAATCTCGGCGAAGCGGCACGACAGGCCGGTCAGGTCCGGTACGGCACCAGACGGCACCGGCGGGATGGCGAACTCGCCGCGTTTCATCGCGGCGTCGACCCAACCGAGCCCGCCCCCGGAAAACATCGCATAGGACACATCCGGCGATGGCGCATAGCGCGCCACCCGGACGTCCAGCCCCTGCGCCCGCACCGCCCGCATGGGGACGGCGGCCGTGCGCATCACGAGGTCGAGGTCCGCCTTGACCCAGGCCGCCGTCGCGGCGAGCGCGGCACAGGCCTCCTCAGCCTGTGCCGGAGCGACCGCGAAGCTGGCGCCATCGCCACCAAAGACGAACGGAAACTCCTGCTCGCCCAGGGCATTGGTCACCGCCGCGATCACCGCCGCACCGGCCATGTTGACGGCCTTGTAACGCTGCTCGGCGATCGCCCGGGTCGAATCGACGATATCGGCAGAGCCGATGATCCAGTCATCGGGCAGTGGAACATAGAGCGCCGGGTCCATCAGGTTACGAAAGCCGTGGAAGACCGGCACGCCGGGATAGAAAGCGTCTCGTTTCATGCCCAGCTCCAGAACCCCTTGTTTGCAATCGATCTTTTGCCGACGAGGCGCATCGTGGGAGGCCAGGGACGGCCGCGGTCGCCGGAAGTGGTGCGCATCATCACCATTGCTGGTTTTATCGCCTTGAAAAGACCATGGCCGATATGTTTCTTGTTATGTCAGCACCTGCCGGTCGAGTCTGTTTTTTTGACACTCCCGATCGAGCCGGGCGCAACCTGCAATTGTCGCTACGTCATTCAATTGTCGCCATCGAGGCCTTCCACGTCATGCTCTTGCAAGCTATCTGACCGAGGTTCGGTCTCGCGTTCCGTTGCCTGAACATCATCTGTCCCATCTCGGATCCGGAGTCTTGTCTGCGGTCTGCCCCATCGAGCTTCACCGAGGGCTCCTCGATCCCTGCTTCCTCCATTGAACGGCTCCCCTTATGCGAATCGACGTCCGCTCTGCTGTCAACTCCGCCTTCTCGTTGTTCGTGCTCGCTGTGCTCCTGGTCGGCACCCCTGCCTCGGTTCGTGCCGCACCGGACAGTGGCCCTGTCGGCTACTGGCTGACCCAGGCCGGTGACGCCAAGGTGCAGGTGAGCCGTTGCGGCGGCGGCCTCTGCGGCAAGGTGGTCTGGCTGCGTGAGCCGATCGACAGCGCCACCGGTCAGCCCCAGGCAGACAACAAGAATCCCGATCCCTCGCTGCGCAACCGGCCAATCATCGGCCTCCAGCTGTTTCTCGATATGCAGCAATCCGCCGCCAACAGCTGGAGCGGTCGCATCTACAACGCCGATGACGGCCAGAGCTACGCCAGCACGGTCACGGCGCTCGATCAGGGACGGCTGGAGGTGCGCGGCTGCGTCGGAGCGCTGTGCGGCTCCGAGATCTGGACGCGAACCACGCGCTGATCCGCGCTGCGGCGGGCAATCATCGCACCGCATTTCGTCTCGTTTGTGCAAGGCCGGCCTCTGCGCCGGCCTTGTCCGTTTCAGCGCAGGCTGGCGTTGATCTGCTCCAGAATGGTGGAGCCTGGGCATAGCGCGCGTTCATCGAGCTGATTGAGCGGCGTCGCCACCGTGTCGAGGTTGGTGTGCAGATCGTCGGCCTCCGCCTCCACATACAGCAGCCCGGTGACGATCACCCCCTCCGCAGCATGGCGCTGCAGGAAGTTCATCGCCGCCAGACGGTCGTGCGGATCGTAGTCGTCGTTCAGCTTGCGCAACGACAGCACGGTGCCGTCGTGCTGGGTCACCGCGGCGACGCGACCGGGAGCATAATCCACGGTAATCGGATCGCGGCCGACCATGATGTCGAGCGCGTTCACCGCTTCATTGTGCTCGCGGACATAGTCGAGGCTTTTGGTCGAGCCTGCGTGATTGTTGAACGCGATGCACGGCGAAATGACGTCGATGAAAGCTGCGCCTTTGTGCTGGATCGCCGCCTTGATCAGCGGCACCAGCTGGCTCTTGTCGCCGGAGAAGCTGCGGGCGACGAACGTCGCCCCGAGCTGCAGCGCCATCGCCACGAGATCAATCGAGCTGTCGCTGTTGACGGCGCCCTTCTTGGACTTCGAGCCGCGGTCGGCCGTTGCCGAGAACTGCCCCTTGGTCAATCCATACACGCCGTTGTTCTCGACGATATAGACCATGTTGACCGCGCGCCGCATGGCGTGCGCGAACTGACCGAAGCCGATCGAGGCGGAATCGCCGTCGCCGGAGACGCCGAGATAGATCAGGTCGCGGTTGGCGAGGTTGGCGCCGGTGAGCACCGACGGCATGCGGCCGTGAGCGGAGTTGAAGCCGTGGGAGGCGCCGAGAAAATAGTCCGGCGTTTTCGACGAGCAGCCGATACCGGAAATCTTCGCCACACGGTGCGGCTCGATCGACAGCTCGAAGCAGGCCTCGATGATCGCAGCCGAAATCGAATCGTGGCCACAGCCCGCGCACAGCGTCGAGGTCGAGGCCTCATAGTCGCGCCGGGTGAAGCCGATGTCGTTTTTCGGCAGGGACGGATGGTGGAACCTGGGCTTCGCCAGATAGGTCATGACAGCGCCTTTCGCAACGGCGTGACGTTCAGGGTATCGAGCCGATCGCTGATGGCGCCGGCGATGAAGCGGGCCGTGATCGAGGTGCCGTCGAAATGCAGCACCGGCACCAGCCGCACGGGATCGATGCCGAACTCGTTGACGATCAGCGAGCGCAGCTGGGCGTCGCGGTTCTGCTCGACCACGAATACGAAGTCGTGATCGGCGACAAAGCTCGCGACGTCCTGGTGAAACGGGAAGGCGCGGATTCGCATCAGGTCGAGGGCGTGGCCGCGACGGGCGAGGATCTCGGCGGCTTCACTCATCGCCGGCGCCGTGGAGCCGTAATAGATCACGCCGAAGCGCGTGCTCTTCTCGGCGTTGATGCGCAGCGGTCGCGGCAGGATGGCCTTGGCGGTCTCGAGCTTGCGCAGCAGCCGCTGCATGCCCTCGACATAGGTCGCCCCGTTCTCCGAGTAGCGGGCGCGGGCGTCATGCGAAGTGCCGCGGGTGAAGAAGGTACCCTTGGTCGGATGGGTGCCGGGATAGGTGCGATAGCCGATGCCGTCGCCATCGACGTCCATGTAACGTCCGAAATCCCTGGCCTTGTCGAGCTCTGTCGCCGACAGCACCTTGCCGCGGTCGTATTTGCGGCTGTCGTCCCAGGTCAGCGGCCGGCACAGGCGATGGTTCATGCCGATATCGAGGTCGAGCATCACGAACACCGGCGTCTGCAGCCGGTCGGCGAAATCGAAGGCGCTGGCGCCGAACTCGAAGGCCTCGGTGGCGTCCTCCGGCAGCAGCAGCACGTGCTTGGTATCGCCATGGGAGGCATAGGCACAGTTGATCAGGTCGCACTGCTGGGTACGGGTCGGCATGCCGGTCGAGGGACCGGCGCGCTGGACATCGAACACCACCGTCGGGATTTCAGCGAAATACGCCATGCCCAGGAACTCCTGCATCAGCGAGATGCCGGGGCCGGAGGTTGCGGTGAAGGCGCGGGCACCGTTCCACGACGCGCCGATCACCATGCCGATCGACGCGATCTCGTCCTCGGCCTGCACGATGGCATAGCGCGCCTGCTTGGTTTCCGGATCGCGCCGGAATTTGGAGCAGTAGCGGCTGAAGTTTTCGGCCAACGAGGAAGACGGCGTAATCGGGTACCAGGCGCAGACCGTCGCGCCACCATAGACAGCACCGAGCGCCGCTGCCGTATTGCCCTCGATCAGGATGCGGTTGCCGACCTTGTCGGTGCGTTTGAGACGCAGCCCGAGCGGGCAGTTGAAGTGGGTTGTGGCGTAGTCTCGCCCGAGGTACAGCGCATGAATGTTGGGCGCAATCAGCTTGTCCTTGCCCTTGTACTGCTCGCCAACCAGCTTCTCCAACTCGGTGAAGTCCATGTCGAACAGCGCGGACAGCGCGCCGATGCAGATGATGTTCTTGAACAGCTGACGCTGGCGCGGATCGCTGTACTCGGCATTGCAGATCTGCGTCAGCGGCAGGCCGATCACCGTGATGTCGGAGCGCAACTGCCCCGGCGGCAGCGGCCGTGTCGAATCGTAGACGAGATAGCCATCCGGCTCGATCGAGATCACGTCCGCGTTGAAGGTCTGCGGATTCATCGCCACCATGACGTCGGTGCCGCCGCGGGCGCCGAGATGGCCGGCTTCCGTGACCCGAATCTCGAACCAGGTCGGCAGACCCTGGATGTTGGAGGGGAAGACGTTGCGCGGCGAGATCGGAATGCCCATGCGCATGATGGCGCGGGCGAACATCTCGTTGGCGCTGGCCGAGCCTGAGCCGTTGACGTTGGCGAAGCGGATGACGAAGTCGTTGACGGCAGTTAACGGCATGCTGGACCTGCGTGAGTGACGTCAATGAGATACTTGTTCATGTCCCACGCACCGGTGGGGCACCGCTCGGCGCACAACCCGCAATGCAGGCAGACATCTTCGTCCTTGGCCATGATGCGGCCGGTCTTGAGGCCGTCGGCGACATAGATGTCCTGCGAGCTGTTCAGCGCCGGCGCCCGCAGCCGATGCCGCAGATCATCCTCCTCGCCATTGTCGGTGAAGGTGATGCTGTCCATCGGACAGACGTCGACGCAAGCGTCGCATTCGATGCACAACGGCGCGCTGAACACGGTCTGGACGTCACAGTTGAGACAGCGCCCGGCTTCCGACAGCGCGAGCTTGACGTCATAGCCGAGTTCGACCTCGACCTTGATATTGGCGAGTGCACTGGCGTTGTCGCGATGCGGCACCGCATAGCGCTCGTCGGGCATCACCTCATTGTTGTAGCTCCACTCGTGGATGCCCATCTTCTGATTGATCACGGTCACGGCCGGCGCCGGGCGATGCGCCGGATCCTCGCCATGCAGCATCTTGTCGATCGAGACCGCGACCTCGTGGCCGTGAGCGACAGCCCAGATGATATTCTTCGGACCGAACGCTGCATCGCCAGCGAAGAACACCTTCTGATGGGTGGCGCGGAAGGTCACGGGATCGACCACCGGCATGCCGTGATCGTCGAACGCGATGCCAATGTCGCGCTCGATCCAGGGGAACGCGTTCTCCTGCCCTACCGCGACCAGCACGTCGTCACATTCGAACAGCACATCCGGCTCACCGGCCGGAACCAGCCTGCGCCGCCCCCTGGCGTCATACTCGGCCTTGACCTTCTCGAACACCACACCGGTCAGCTTGCCATCGGCGTGCCTGAACTCCTTGGGAACGAGGAAATTATGGATCGGGATGCCTTCCCGCGCGGCGTCCTCCTTCTCCCAGGGCGAAGCCTTCATCTCGTCGAAACCGGAGCGCACCACCACCTTGACGTCCACGCCGCCGAGCCGGCGCGCGGAGCGGCAGCAGTCCATCGCCGTGTTGCCGCCACCGAGCACGATGACGCGCCTGCCGATCGAGTGAATGTGATCGAACGACACGCTGGACAGCCAGTCGATGCCGATATGGATGTTGGCGGCGGCTTCCTTGCGGCCGGGAATGTCGAGATCACGACCGCGCGGCGCGCCCGAACCGACCACCACCGCATCATAGCCTTGCGCGAGCAGCGCGGAGAGGCTGTCGATCCGCGTGCCGCCACGGAATTCGACACCGAGGCCGAGCACGAACCCGGTCTCTTCGTCGATGACGCTGTCCGGCAACCGGAATTTCGGAATCTGCGAGCGCATCATGCCGCCCGCGCGGGTATCACCATCGAACACCGTGCAGTCATAGCCGAGCGGCGCGAGATCGCGCGCAACGGTGAGCGACGCAGGCCCCGCGCCAACCAGCGCAATACGCTTGCCATTCCTCGCCGCGGGCGGCTGCGGCAGGCGTGCCTTGATATCGTCCTTGAAATCGGCCGCGACACGCTTGAGGCGGCAGATCGCCACCGGCTCATCCTCAACGCGACCGCGGCGGCAGGCCGGCTCGCAGGGACGATCGCAGGTGCGTCCGAGAATCCCGGGAAACACGTTCGACCGCCAATTGATCATGTACGCGTCGCTATAACGACCCGCGGCGATCAATCGAATGTATTCGGGAACTGGCGTGTGCGCGGGACAGGCCCATTGGCAGTCGACCACCTTGTGAAAGTAGTCGGGTGCCGCAATATCGGTTGCTCTCATTCTTCCCCGTCCGCGCGGGTGAAAGACCACGCGGCCCTTACCGTTTCCTGCGAACGCTCATGCGGCGCTCTTCTTTGTTATCCAGCCGGATAATTAGAAGTATTCAATATGATCTCTGTCAGCGAGGGAAGCCAATTTTGTTTGATTTGCCCACGCCCGTTGGTCGCAGCTTAAAATATGCGGCAGCGCCGAACAGATATGCGGCGACGCAATATTGTCGCGGTGCGGCCCGTGCCGCGTCACACGCCGGTGTCGGAGGCGAACGCCCGGCTCAGATAGCGATCGTACCGCTCGGCACGCGGCGGCGTCGTCCTGATCTCGGGATCGAGCGTGAACAGGTCCTGCGCGCGACCGATGCCGCGCAGCGCGAAGCGCCCGGTCGAGACAAAGTGATCGCGGCCGGCGGGATCAAGACCGGCGAGGAAGGTCGACGACACCAACAGTTCACGATCGACCGAATTGCACATCGCCGCGATGCGGCTGACCTCGTTGACCGCCGGGCCGACCACCGTGAAGTCGAGGCGCTCGTCGCTGCCGATATTGCCATAGAATACTTCGCCGACATGCAGGCTGACATAAGCGGTGGTGATCAGCCTGTTGGCGCCCGAGCGGCGCTGGTTGATGTCGCGGATCGCCTTGCGAAACTCGTGCTCGGCGCGCAACGCCTCCTGGCGCGCCAGCACCATGTCGTCGGGATTGAAGATCGCCAGCACGCCATCGCCGATCAGCTTCAGCACGTCGCCGCCGGCGTCATGGATCGCCCCGATGGCCGCGTCGGCGTAATCGTTGAGGAACGGAATCAGTTCGGCCGGCGGCATCGCCTCGCTGATCGCGGTGAAGCCGCGCAGGTCGGAATACCACAGCACGGCATTGATCCGGTCGGCGACGCCGCGCGAGATGCGGCCGTGCAGCACGCGTTCGGCGGCATCGCGCCCGAGGTAGACATGGCCAAGGGTGCGCGCGACGCGCGTCAGCGCGCAGGCCTTCACCGCAAGCCCGAGCAGCGGCACCAGCTCGCGCAGCGCCTCCAGCCGCTCGGCCGCATCGAAGCCGCAGGAATCGCGCATCAGCCAGTAGGAATAGACGCAGTCCATGTCACCGATGATTTCGGTGTCGCCGAAGCGATGGATGAACAGCACGCAATCCTTGTGCCCCTTGCCGGCGAGATCACCCACCATTGAAAAATCGGAGGACCGGGGCCGCTCCAGATCGATGCGCATCTCCCCGTGCCCGCGCTCGAGCATCGCGAAGAACGGCGAGCGTTGCCAGTTGGCCGCGCCTTCGCCGCTGCTGGACGAGCCGTATTCGAAGGTATCGCTCTCGTTGATCTCGATGTCGGTCCAGCGGAAGCCGCGCCCCTCGAAGATCGGATGCAAGGTGTCGATGAAGACCAGGGCGCGCGACAGGTCGAAGCCGGCGGCGCGGCAGCGCTCACAGAAGCCGCGCAGCAGCTCGGTCTCGGCGAGACCGGTCAGCCCCGCGCTGGTCAGCCAGTTCATGATGTCGGTCCGGGCCGCTCGGTCCATTGCCACTCTCTTGCTTCGTTCAGGTTCGCCGCGCCACGTTCGTCGCGTTGCACGGCCATGTTAGCACCGTCAGGGACCAACCTCCTCCCCACCAACCTCGAAACTCTTCGCTGTCTGCCCAACGAGCTCGACGAAACGGCGGACGGCGGCGGAGCTGTCGCCGCGGCGCGTCGCCAGCCGCAACGGGGCGGTCGGCTGGGCAGTTCCCTTGAGACGACGATACACCACGCCGTCGAGATGCATGCGCTGGAGCGACGCCGGCACCACGGAGATGCCGAGGCCCGCGGCCACGAGATTCAGCGTCGCAACGATGCGCGGTGCTTCCTGACCGACACGCGGGCTGAAACCGGCGGCATGGCATGCCGAAAGAATCGCGTCATAGAATCCCGCTCCGTTCGGCCGCCGATACACCACAAAAGTTTCCCCGGCCAGCGCGGCGAGCGTCAACGCACCATCGCCGTGCGCGAGCGGATGGCCATCAGGCAGAGCCACCAGCATCGCTTCCTCCAGCAACGAGGTGATGACCAGGCCCTCCGGATCCGCCACGGGGGTGCGGATGAACACCGCATCGACCCGCTCGTGGCGCAGGTTGTCGATCAGTTCGTTGGTGCCGCTCTCCTCCAGCGTCAGCGCCACCAGCGGATAGCTGTCACGAAAGGCACGGATGACCCGCGGCACGAACGGGTGGAAGGGCGCGGAACTGGTGAAGCCGACCGAGATTCGCCCCTCCTCGCCCCGCGCGGTGCGGCGGGTGGTGGCGAAGGCGTGATCGACATGGGCGAGGATCGCCTGCGCATCCGCAAGCAGGGCCCGCCCGGCGTCGGTGAGCTCGACGCCGCGCGGCTTGCGGCGCAGCAGCTGCACGTCGAGCTCGCGCTCGAGCGCCCGGATCTGCTGGCTAAGCGGTGGCTGCTGCATTCCGAGTCGCTCGGCGGCTCGGGTGATGTGCCCTTCCTCCGCGACCGCGATGAAATAGCGAAGATGCCGAAGCTCCATCGTCATATCCTGGCGATATGGATAAGAGCTGAGCCATATTACGAACGGCGACGGGCGAAAAGGGGCGAGATCACCGGCCGCGGTGCGCGTTGACCTTGCGAGACAACTCCGCTATTTTAGAATAATTCTAAACTCCTAAAAAGTTCAATCTCATGAAGAATTTCGCTGACCTGACCGAGCGCGAGATCCTGGCTGTCGCGATTGCCTCCGAGGAGGAAGACAGCCGCATCTATATGACCTTCGCGGAGGACCTGACCGAGCGCTATCCGGAATCGGCCAAGATCTTCGAGGAGATGGCCGAGGAGGAAAAGCACCACCGGCACTTGCTGCTGGAAATGTACGAACAGCGCTTCGGCACCAACCTGCCGCCGATCCGGCGCGAGGACGTCAAGGGCTTTCTGCGCCGCCGCCCGATCTGGCTGACCAAGAATCTGCCGCTCGACGCCGTCCGCAAGGAAGCGGAGACGATGGAGTTCGAAGCGGCGCGTTTCTATGACAAGGCCGCAGCGCAGGCCCAGGACGTGCACGTACGCAAGCTGCTCGGCGATCTCGCCGAGATGGAGCGCGGCCACGAGAACCGCGCGGTCAAGCTCACCGACACCATCCTCAGCCCGGACGTGCGGGCCGAGGAGGACCGCACCAGCCACCGCATGTTCGTGCTGCAATACGTCCAGCCGGGTCTCGCCGGCCTGATGGACGGCTCGGTGTCGACGCTGGCGCCGCTGTTCGCCGCCGCCTTCGCCACCCATCACAACTGGCAGACTTTCCTGGTCGGCCTTGCCGCCTCGATCGGCGCCGGCATCAGCATGGGCTTTGCCGAGGCGTTGTCCGACGACGGCTCGATGACCGGCCGCGGCTCGCCCTGGCTGCGCGGCGGCATCTGCGGCCTGATGACCACGCTCGGCGGCCTCGGCCACACCGTGCCTTACCTCGTGCCCGACAGCTGGGCCAATGCATTCTGGATCGCGACCGCGATCGCCGGCCTCGTGGTGTTCGTCGAACTGTGGGTGATCGCCTATATCCGCGCCCGCTACATGGACACGCCGTTCCTGCAGGCGGTGTTCCAGATCGTGCTCGGTGGCGCCATCGTGCTTGCCGTCGGCATCCTGATCGGCGGCGCCTGACCGCCGTCACCTGACCATCAGGCCGTTACTCACCTGGCCATCGGGCCAGTGGGAATGTGCCTGCGCAAGGCGCACCATTCTCTCGCCAGCAGACAACGGCGGGAGATGGCGATGAACGGCAACACGACGAACGGCGTGCGACACCTCGTGACGGCATGGGCCGACCGCGTGCTCGCGCTCGACAACGAGGACGGTTCCCGCGCGAGCGCCATCGCCTGGCGCAAGGGCCTCGTGGTCAGCGCCGACGAGGCGGCCGGCGATCAGATCAAGCTCTTTGCTGGGGATGGCCGGCAGGTCGGCGCCGAATTCGCCGGCCGCGATCCGACGACCGATGTCGCCTTGTACAGAGCCGACGTCGATCCCCCGCCTGTGGAGCCGGCCCCGGCGGTCGCACCCGGCGACTTCGCGCTGGCGATCGGGCGCGGCGCGACGTCCGAGTGCGTGGCCGCAGGCGTTGTCGCGGAAACCGGCGACGCGTGGCGCAGCTCGCTCGGCGGTACGATCGACCGCAGGATTCGCCTCGACCTGCGGCTCGCCCGGCGCGCTCATGGTGGCGCGATCGTGGATGCCGCCGGGAAGCTGATCGGCCTCGCCGCATTCGGGCCGCGGCGCACTGCGATCGTCATTCCCACCGAGACCGTCGAGCGGATCGTCGACCGGCTGGTCTCGGCTGGATCGATCGCGCGCGGCTATATCGGGGTTCAATTGCATCCGCTCAGTGATGGCCACCGCGGCGTGGGCGCGATCATTGTCAGGCTCGACGACGGCGGTCCCGCCGCGACCGCCGGCCTTGTTGTCGGCGACAGCATCATCAGCTGGAACGGCGAGGCCATCAGCGGCGTGCGCGACATCTTCCGGCGCCTGGGGCCGGACAGCGTCGGCACCACCGTCAAGCTCGGCCTGCTGCGCGCCCACCAGCCCGCCACCATCGACATTGTGGTCGGACAGCGGCCACTTAAATAGCTGGCATGTGGACCGCGGGCGACCCCAACAGCACGGAACCGGCGGCGGAAGAGGCCGTGGTGCTGATCGGCCTCGCCATTGCCGATCGCCAGCTGGAACGGCGCGTGCGATTGCTGCTGCGGCAACTGGCCGACATCGAGATCGGTGATCCCGACGAGGCGGACGTCGTCCTCACCGATAGGTCCGACGACCTGGCCGGGCCTTTCCTCGTTCTCTGTGACAGCGCCATGGCCGGTGTCGCAGCCAACCATGTCGCGCGCGATGCGGACGCTGCCGTGCTGCAGGCCGCGATCCGCCTGACGGCCCATGGCTACCGGATCACGGCCCCGACCGGACGACGCACCCTCGCGCCAGACCACCACGACACCGCGCCAGGGGAGCTTCTGACCGCTCGGGAGCGGCAGGTGCTGGAGCGGCTCGCCGCCGGCGCGTCCAACAAGATGATCGCGCGCGATCTCGACATCTCGATCGCCACCACCAAGTTTCATGTCGGCACGCTGCTCGCCAAGCTCGGCGCGCGCAATCGCACCGACGCCGTCGCGATCGGCATCAGGCGCGGCCTGCTGCTGATGTAGAGCCGCCGCGGCCCCGACCACTCATCCCTGATGCGCGATCGCAAGGCCGCTGCGCACCAGGATGACTGCCGCCACCACGAAGATCAGCGCCGCGAAAATGCGGTTGAGACCGCTGTGGTGCGCCGCCAGGCGGGACGCCATGACCGTGCCGAAGACACCGCCCCCGATGCCGCCGCCGATGAACTCGGCTGCGACCGGCCAATCGATCAGCCCCGACGAGGCATAGCTGAGGCTGGTCGCAAGTCCGAACGTGCCGACCGCGAGCAGCGACGATCCCACCGCGTTGATGGTGGGCATGCCGGTGGCGAGGATGAGGCCGGGCACGATCAGGAAGCCGCCGCCAATGCCGAAGAAGCCGGATGCCGCGCCGGCGCCCGCCGCGATCAGCGCGGTCAGTAGGCACATCCGGCGATCGGCCTGTGCCGGCGCGGCGCCCGCGACGGCGCGCGGCCGCAGCATCACCCCGCCGACGGCGAGCATCACGAGCCCGAACAGGAACAACAGGCGCTGGCCGTCCATCGCCTTGCCGAGCGCCGCGCCCGCGAGCGCCCCGAGTGCGCCGATCATCGCGAACACGAGCGCGCAGCGCCACCACACATGGCCCTTGCGGGCATGGCCGACGAGCCCTGCATAGGCATTGACCGACACCGCGAGGGCCCCGGTGCCAATCGCGATGTGCGGCTGCGCGACGCCCACCGCATAGAGCAGCAGCGGCGTCGCCAGGATCGAACCTCCGCCGCCGATCAGGCCGAGCGTGAAGCCGACCAGGCCGCCGGAGCCGACGGCCGTCATGGCTTGGGCAATCATGCATCCTCCCGGGCCAGCGAGGCCGTTTCGATGGCGGCCGTCAGGCGGTCGTGCAGCACCATGCCTGCGAGCATCGCCGCGACGAAGATCAGCACGGAGGTGCGGCCGGTCACGAGAGAGGCGACCGCGGGTCCGGGGCAAAGTCCGACGAGCCCCCAGCCGACCCCGAACAGCGCCGAGCCGACGACGAGTTTGCGGTCAGGCTTCGCCGTTGTCGGCGGGAGATGAAAGGCGGTATCGAGCAGCGGCCGGCGCATCCGCCGCGCCAGCGCGACGCCGAGCATCGCGATGATCACGGCGCCGCCGAGCACGAAGGCGAGCGCTGGATTCCATGCGCCCGCAATGTCGAGAAAGCCGCGCACGCGCGCGGGATCCAGCATGCCGGACAACGCCAGGCCGAAGCCGAACACCACGCCCGACGCCAGCCCGGCCACTGTCTGCGAGAGATAACGTGTCATGATCCGATCGCCCTCATGATGCCGACGGTGACGATGGCGGCGCCAAGGAACGTCGCCACCGCGACCATCGAGCGGGGTGACAGCCGCGCGAGACCGACCACGCCATGGCCGCTGGTGCAGCCCGAGCCCATGCGGGAGCCGAAGCCGACGAGCAGCCCGCCAGCGATCAACAGCGCCGGTGAGGTGGTGATCGTCGCCTCCGGCCATTGACCGAACACGGCGCGATAGACCACCGGCCCGCACAACAGGCCGGCGACGAACGCGGCATTGACGGGCACCTGGATGCCCTGCGAGAGGCGGCCGACGATGCCGCTGATCCCCGCGACACGGCCGTTGAGCACCAGCAGCAGCGCGGCGGACAGGCCGATCAGCAGCCCGCCGGCGAGCGAAGCGCCATAGGCCGTCATGATTTCACCCCCGTGGAGCGCGACCGTTTCGCCGGCTGCCCGGCATCGGCGCAGAAGATGTCATGCAGCGCCTCGATCAGCCGCGCCGCCTTCTCGTCGGTGAGCCGATAAAAGATCTGCTTCGCCTCGCGACGCGTCTCGACGATGCCGGCGGCGCGCAGCACGGTGAGCTGCTGCGACAGCGTCGGCTGATGGATGTCGAGCTCGTCCTCGAGCTGGCCCACCGCATATTCCCCACCGACCAGCGTGCACACGATCATCAGGCGGTTGCGGTTGGCGAGCGTGCGCAGGAGATCGGCGACCTCGTCCGCACGGCTTGCCATCTCCGCGCCGGCAGCCGTCATTCCGGCGCCGGCTCTGTCGATCTTGTCCATTATCGTCATGCTCATCCCCATGCCGCGCCCGCAAGCGCGTCCAGCGGAAACTTGAGGTAGCGGCGGCCATTGCCTTCCGGCTCGGGCAGGCGGCCGCCACGGATATTGACCTGAAGGGCGTGCAGAATGAGCTTTGGCATCGGCAGCGTGGCGTCGCGCAGACGGCGCAACGCCACAAAGCTCGCCGCGTCCTGGCCCACGACATGCGGGTTCGCGCGCTTCTGCTCGCCGACCGTGCTTTCCCAGCGCGGCGGCCGGCCGCCGGGCTGGTAGTCGTGCCCAGTGAATACGCGCGTCGCATCCGGCAACGCCAGAATCTCCTGGATCGAGGCCCACAGCGCCTCCGCACTGCCGCCGGGGAAATCGGCGCGGGCGGTGCCGCTGTCGGGCATGAACAGCGTGTCGTGCACGAACACCGCATCCCCGATCAGATAGGAGATCGAGGCGAGCGTATGTCCGGGCGAGAACAGCACCCGGCCCTCGATCGTTCCCACCGTGAAGCGGTCGCCATGGGCGAACAGGCGGTCCCACTGCGAGCCGTCGGTCGCAAGCTGCGGCAGGTTGTAGATGGCCTTCCACAGCTTCTGGACAGCGACCACCTGCTCGCCGATGGCCGTCGGCGCGCCGGTCTTGCCCTTCAGGTACTGAGCCGCGGAAAAGTGGTCGGCATGCGGATGGGTGTCGAGAATCCACTCGACCTTCAGGCCGCGCGCGGCGACATGGGCCAGCAGCGCATCGGCATTGGTGGTCGCAACAGCGCCGGACTTCTCGTCGAAGTCGAGCACCGGATCGATAATGGCGCAGGCGCCCGTCGCCGGATCCGACACCACATACTGGATGCTCCAGGTGCGCGGGTCGAAGAAGCCCTGCACGTCGGGGCGTTGCGCGGTCGTGACGGGCCGGGCCGTGGATGCGGTCATGGTCATGATGACGCCTCCGATTGTTGCCGACGGCGCAGCCACGCTTCCGCGCCGGCAAGATCGAACCCATGTGCTTCGCCGAAACCGCGCACCTCGTCGATCGCCATGCGGCCGTCCAGCACCTCGCCGATCACATGCAGCGTCAGGGCCCGCGTGCCGCCCTTGCAGTGCGCCAGCACCGCGCCGTCGCAGGCGGCAACCGCCTCCTGGAAGCGGCGCACATCGGCCTCGGTGATCGTCGGGCCGGTCACGGGAATGTGCGTGTAGCCAAGACCCGCAGCCTGCGCAGCTGCCGCTTCCGCCGCTGTTCCCGGCTGCTCGGCGTCCTCGCCGTCGGGACGATTGTTGATGACGGCCGCAAATCCGGCCTGCGGCAACGCCGCGAACGTGGTCAATGGCGGCTGGGCCGCGACCGAAAGCTTCTCCGTGATGCGCACCGTCCGCATGAACCTGGTCTCCGTCTGAGATTTTATTATACGATTAAATATAATGTATATTGATAAATGACAAGGGCCGATTCTGACTTCCGTCGACCGCTTGGACTCCTGGCCTTGTCCACGCTGCCGTCTTGCCGGCCCTCAACGGGAAGGATTGAGTTCCCTCATCTTCGCCTTAGGGTGGCATCCGCCAGCGAGGCTGGAAAAAGGAGATCGGCAGGGAATGAACGCTTCAATTCGACAAGGCGGCCGGCCGTCGCTCGGCCGCTGGAGCCTGCTGATCCCCGCAATGCTGTGGCTGAGCATGGCGCAGGGGACCGATAGTCATGCCCAGAGTTTCGCCTGTGACGCTGCGAAGAAGGTCGATGAAAAGACCATCTGCCAAAACGCGGGCCTCGCCAATCTCGACGTGGTTGCCGCATCGGCCTTCAAGGCGAAGGCGCGCAAGGCCGCGCCGGCGGACAAGACCAAGCTGACGACCGATCAGACCGCATGGCTGAAGGACCGCGAAAGCTGCGGCAGCGACACGCAGTGCACGGCGCGAGCGTCTATTGACCGACCGCTCGCGCTTGACGCGCTGGTCCCGATGGCCGACCTTGGGCGCCGGGAGAACAATCGTGCAAGGGATCATTGCGCTCGTCTGCGTTCTGACGCTTGTCGTGGCGGGCGGCGCCCGAGCGCAGCAGCCGCTGCAGGCACCGCAAAGCCCTGAGGTGCGCAAGACACTGCTGGGCCCTTTCCCTGCCGACGCATCGGCCGTGGACGACTCCAGGGACGATCACGTCGATCCGGACCGGCCGCATTTCCCCGAGGCCAGCACAACCGCCGGGCTGGGCCGCGCGGTGCTGGAGGGCGGATACACCTTCACGCGGAACGGCAGCCAGCTCCAGTCGCACTCCATGCCTGAGTCCCTGCTGCGCGTCGGCATGTTCGCCGATTGGTTCGAGATGCGCGTCGGACAAAATGTGCTGAGCGAGCGACGGACGGTCAACGGCGTGACGCGCACCGCGATCGGCGCGCAGGACCTTTACCTCGGCGCCAAGGTCGCCCTGACCGCCCAGGACGGCCTGTTGCCCGCGACCGCGCTGATTCCGCAGATGACGGTCCCGACCGGCGCCAGCGCCACCACCGCCGGGCGGGTGCTCCCCGGCCTCAATGCCGACTTCGGCTGGGAAGTGCTCAAGGACAGGTTCGGCATCGAGCTGCTGGTCGCCAACAATCAGGTGCGTGACGAGCTCGGCGGCTACCAGCATCTGATCGCGACAGGCCTGACCGGCGTCTTCCAGCTGTCGAAATCGCTGGAAGTGTTCGCGGAGTGGGACGCCTACTATCCGCGCGGCGGCCTCGCGTCCACCAGCCCCCAGCACTACGCGGTCGGGGGCGTGGTCTACTTTCTCACACCCGACATCGCACTCGACGCGCGCGCCGGCGCCGGCCTCAACAGCCACTCGAGCCATCTGCTGGCGGGCCTCGGCCTGACCGTGCGGCGGTAGTTCGGCCGCACGCCGGCGCCGCGGTGATCGCGGGATCGAACACGCCGGCATACCGCGCATGTTCGATCTTGCCACGCCCCGTCTATTTCATCGCTCGCAGATACTGGGATCCTGCCGCAATCGCCTTGGCATGCTCACGCATGATCTGGTTGACCGGGCCGGCGGTCGCGCTGTTCGCCCAGTCGGCCTGCCATTCCAGCATGACCGGCAGCCACGTCATGGGCACGGCCCCGGCCTGGACGAGACGAGCCATGGCCTGCTGATGCGACAGTTCGTCATAGTCGCCGCTGGCATCAGCGACCACATAGACGTCATAGCCGTCCTTGAGGGCGGCAAGCGCCGGCAGCATGACGCAGTTGTCGGTCCACAGCCCCGCGATAATCAGCTTCTTGCGCCCGGTCGCGCGCACCGCGTCGCGCACCCGCGCATCCGCCCACGCGTTGATGACCGTGCGGTCGATTGGCTGCTGGTCGGGATTGACCGCCTGAAGATCGGCAAGCAGCGGTCCGGCGAAGCCCTTGGCGACGATGGTGCTGACGATCGTCGGGACCTTGAAGACACGCGCCGCCTTTGCAAGCGCCTGCGCATTGTTCACTATGGCGTCGATGGGCTGCGAACGGGTGGAGAAGACGTACTGGGGTTGAAAATCGACGAGCAGCAGGACGCTGTTGTCGGGGGTGAGCTGGTCGTAGACGGGCTTGACCGACTGCGCCTGGGCGGCGCCGGCAAGGCCGCAGGTCAGCGCAAATCCGAACACGGCTGCGCGAGCCTGCCGGCGAAGGCTGGACAACATCATGGTTTCTCCGAATGTGGGCGGGAGCGCCCATCCGCTCCGCTCATGCCGGCGACATATCTTATATCTAAGATTCTTTTCAATGAGACGAATGCTGCGATCAACCGAATGTGAGATTCCAATGGACCGAGCCGCCCGCGCGATCGATGAGTGGAAGGCGCAACGTCCCGACCTCGATGGCCTGCCGATGATGGTCTTCGGCAGGCTCGCCGAGGCCGCTCATGCCGTGGCCCATGACCATCTGCGTCCATTCCTGCAGGCAAGCGGCCTGCCAGCCGGCGAATTCGACGTGCTGGCCACGCTGCGCCGTGCCGAACCGCCCCACGCGCTGACTCCGACCGCGCTCTACGATGCGACGATGGTGACATCCGGCGCCATGACCGGACGGATCGACCGCCTGGAAAAGGCCGGGCTGGTGCAGCGCAAGGACGACCCCGCCGACCGGCGCGGGACGATCGTCGCTCTGACCAGGAAAGGCTTCACGCTGATCGACGACATCATCACCCGCCATGTCGAGAACGAGCGCCGCCTGCTCGCCGGGCTGTCGCGCAAGGAACAGGAAACGCTGGCCAACCTGCTGGGCAAGCTGATCGCAACGCTGCCGGCCTTCCCATCTTGCGACTGACGACGGGTGACGCCGCCGTGCTTTCCGCCCATCGTCACCGTACGGCCTGATCGCAACGCTGGGACGGATCATGCTCACGCTCGAAAAACTGCGGAACCAGTTCTACCCCGTCGAAACGATCGGCACGGATCTCGTTCGCTGCGGCGACGAGCTGCCGGGGCGCACGATCCACACCTATGTCAGACTGTGCGGCGCGGATGGCTGCGCGCCGCTGCTCGTCTCGGAGGATCTGGTCGACGACGCCTTTGCCGCACAGGTGCTGCATCAGGCGGGATGTACAGGCGTCGTGCGCCCGAGCAAGCGCGACCTGCAGCCGAACCGCTACGGCTTCACCCATCTGCTCGAAGTCCCGCCGCACTATCATGCCGAGCTGAAAGGGCGTCTTGACGCCGAGCGGATGCGGACAACGCTCTGCATCCCGATCTTTGGCTGTGAATTTTCCGGCGACGAGACGCCTGAAGACTTTCACGCCTTGCGCGGACGGCTGGTGCCGACCTCGCGCTGGAACCGGCCACCCTGCCCGAGAATATCGCTGCGCTTCGACAACCCGAGAACCGGCGGCGGCACCGGCGAGCGCACCGTCTTCGCCACCTTCGACCAGGTGCTGCGCGAGATCGCGAACCTCGCCGGCGTCCAAGATGGCTTCATCGAGCTGTACAATCACCGCGGCGAGATCGTCGAGCTGGTTTACCGCCCCCGCGCCAGTTTCAGTTGGATCGAAGGACGCGACGATGCGGCGGCCCGGCTGATCGACGCCAATGCGATTCGCGATACGCTGTGGACGTTCGTCACCCGCTGAGCCGGCGCCCGGACTCGCGACAGGCGAGTGCTCCGATCGAACGCAAGGGGCGCCTCGCTCAGTTCCGCCCAACCACCACCGCGCCGAGCAGATCGATGACCAGTGCGGCGGCGACCGCTGCTGCGCCGATCATGAACAGCAGCGCATAGTCGCCGCCGGTGCGCTCGAAGACGAACGACAGGCCATAGGCGCCTGCGGCCTGAAACACTGCGAAGGTCGTGGTCGCCTGGGCCCATGCCGCACGCTGGCCGGCCGCGCTGTGCGGCACGAGTTCGTGAATGCGCCCGATCACGAGCGGGACGATGCCCGGCGTGAAGCCGCCGACGATGAGGCTCGATACGATCATCGCCGCTGGTGCCGTGCTGATCACGGGGAGCACAACCGCGATCGCCTGCATCAGCAGCGCCACGCGCAACGCCGGTGCGAAGCCCGAACGGTCAGCGAGATGCCCGGCGAGGAGCGGCCCGACCACGGCGCCAAGACCATAGAGCACCCAATAATGTGCACCGGCCGTGATGCCCTGCCCCAGTCCACGCGCCACGAAGTCGACGCGAAACACCATGTGCGGCACCAGCGCGAGCGCGTTGAGGCCGTATTGCCCGCACAACAGCACGACGAGGGGCGAGCGCGCGGTGCGCGCGGCCGGCGCCTCGGCCTTCACCGCCACATCGCTCGGCCATGCCTTCCAGCTCGCCAGCGTCAACATCGCCGACAACGCACCGAGGCCGATCCACGCCTGCATCAGTCCCTGCTGGAGCAGCAGCGGCACGAGCGTGCCGGATGCGGCGACGCCGAGGCCGACGCCGGCGAAGATCACGCCGCCGACGACACCACGCTTGTTCGCCGCGGTGTGCGGCAGGATCGTCGAGGCGGCGAGCACCATGATCACGCCCCCGGTCAGGCCGGCCAGGAAGCGGAAGGCAAAGAACCACAGGAATGACAACGGCACGGCGCAAGCGAAGCAGCAGAGCGATGCCAGCACCATGACCCCGCGCAGGGTGCCCACCGCCCCCAGCCGCTCGCCAAGGCTGCGCGCGACCAGCGTGCCGGCGAGATAGCCGGCGAGATTGACCGCGCCGAGATACACCGCCTGCGACGGCGTGAACCACTTCGCTGCAATCAGCGCCGGAATCAGCGGCGTATAGGCGAAGCGCGCAAGGCCGAGGCCGACCAGCGAGGCGCACAGGCCCGCGGTGGCGGACAGCCAGACCGGGCCACCAGCATCGTGCTGGCGAGCCGCCATGGCGTTGTGATGATGACCGGCATTCGTGCGCGACATGGACATAGCTTTAAGCCTGTGATGACGGGCTGAAAAACGAAGAGTTGCGATAGCAGCCATCGCTGCCAGCGATGACGGATGGCGGCGGAGATGCGCCGCCATCCGGTCACCTCGCTCAGGACGAGCGCGCCGCGCGCGCCTTGCGATAATCGAGGACGGGCAATCCGCCCCAGCCCCAGTTCTCGACATCGACCTCCTCGATGACGACGAAGGTCGCTTCGAGCGGCTTGCCGAGCACGTCGCGCAGCAGTTCGCTCGTGCCCTTGATGAGTGCGGCCTTTTCGGCCGCGGTCACGGATGTCGTCCCCGGGGCAGTGCCCTCGCGCGTGACCTGAATGGTGACGATCGGCATGGTGATGATCTCCTGTGCAAGCTGTGCAGATCAGTGGCCGGCGCTCTGGCCGCCGTCGACATGCAGGATCTCGCCGGTGACGAAGCCCGAGCTCTCCAGGAACAGCACGGCGTCGACGATGTCCTTGATATCGCCCATGCGACCGACCGGGTGCAGCTTGGCCAGGAAATCGTGCGTTGCCGGCGCGTGCATCGGCGTCTTGATCACGCCCGGCGCCACCGCGTTCACGCGGATGCCCTTGCCCGCATACTCGATCGCCAGCGACTTCGTCGCCGCGTTCAGCCCGCCCTTGGTCAGCGAGGCCAGCACCGACGGAACGCTGCTGCTGGCGTGATCGACGAGGCTCGTGGTGATCTGCACGATATGGCCGGAGCCCTGCTTCACCATCTCCCGGACCACGCGCTGGGTGAGATGGAAGAAGCCGTTGAGATTGACCGCGAGAACCGCCGCATAGTCCTCGTCGGTGTAGTCAGTGAACGGCTTGGCGATGAAGACGCCGGCGTTGTTGATGAGCGTATCGATGCGGCCGAACCGATCCAGCGCCTGCGACACGATGCGTTCGGCGGTGGCCGGATCGCCGGCGTCGCCAGCGACGGCCAGCACGCCCGCGTCCGACGACGGCTTGATCGCGCGGGAGTTGGCGACGACGCGGTAGTTGCGGTTACGGAAGCCTTCGACCAGCCCCGCGCCGATGCCCTGCGATGCGCCGGTGATGACGACGACCTTCTGCTCTGCACCCATGATAGCTCTCCATCGGTTGCCGAAGCGGCCTTGCCGCCTCGCGTTGACGATGAAGAGAGGCTAGGGTCTTCCTCGGGGCGCGCGAATGCCCGTCATGCGGCAGTCACTCTTCCGCGCGGCGAACGAATGGCGCCGGCATTGCCGCTGGCCTCGCGCGAACGGCGACCGCGCGCCCACGTCGGAATAGAAGGAGGCCGGCGGGCGATCAGTCATACCCAGGCGGCCCGTACCGAAGTAGCATGCGGCAACCGCCACTCACAATGACATCGATGCACCCCAGATTTCTCAAGACTTTCCTCGCCGTCGTCCGCACCCGCAATGTCACGCGAGCCGCTGACGAGCTTCACCTCGCCCAGTCCAGCGTCAGCGACCAGATCCAGGCCCTGGAGGCAGACCTCGGCGCGCAGCTTTTCGTGCGGACTCGGCAAGGCCTCGACCTCACGCCAGCGGGCGACGCGCTCAAGGTCTATGCCGAAGACATCCTCGCTCTCTCAGACGAGGCCCGGGCTGCGGTAGCCTCCGCATCGGCCCTGGACGGCGGGACCCTGACGCTCGGTGCGCTGGAAACGATTGGCGCCGCGAGGCTGCCGCAATGGCTCAGCTCCTTCCAGCAGCAACAGCCGGAGATCGCCGTACACCTGAAAATCGCGGGGAGTGGCGAGCTGCAACAAGGCGTTGCCGACGGCGCCATCGATGCCGCGTTCTGCTTCGACAAGGGCCCGATCGACGAACGGCTGGCCAAGCGCGTCATCTCTTCCGAACCGCTCGTTCTGATCGGACCTGCCAACGGGACTGAAAAGGCGGCTGCGGCGGACATCGCCGCAAGTGCACCATCTCGTTTCATTGCCACGGAACGTGGATGCGTCTACCGCCACCTGTTCGACAAGGCATTGTCCGAGGCCGGCGTTGCGCCGGTCATTGCCTCTGAGGTCGGCAGCATCGCCGCGATCGGCCGGCTCGTCGCTGCCGGCGCCGGCAGTGCGCTTGTCCCCCGCCTCGCCGTCAGCGACCTGCTCGATCGCGGCGAGGTGGTCGAACGCGCTTGGCCGAGCATCGCGACTGCGGCGCGGCTCATCCTGATCTGGCGCCGCCGCCGTGTTCAACCGCCTGCGTTGAAGCTGTTTCTGGCGGCTGCGGACCAATGGGTGACGATCGTCAGATCAGACGGTGACCACCCTCGACATGCAGCACCGTCCCCGTCGTGAACGTGCTGTTCATGAGAAAGGTGATGGCCTCGGCGATATCGGCGGCGCGCCCGACCCGGCCGACCGGCAGGCGCCTCGCCATGGTGTCGAACATCTCGTCCTTCCTGTCACCCGCCACGAAGGCCCAGATCGGCGTGTCGACCCATCCCGGCGAGACCGCGTTGACCCGCTGCGGCGCCAACTCGACCGCAAGAGCTCGAACGAGCCCCTCGAGGGCGGCATTGACGGCCGCGACGACCGTTCCGCGCGGCAGGGGGCGATAGGCGGCAATGCCGGACGTCAGCGTGATCGAGCCGGACGGCGCGAGCCGCCCTACCCCATGTTTGGCGAGCAGCAGCGGACCGAAGACCTTGCTTTCCACGGCTCGCCGCGCAGCGTCGAGATCCAGCGCGGGCAGCAGTTCGTAGGCACCGCGGATATCGGCGGCAGTGCACACGATGTGATCGAGCTCCCCGACCCGCGCGAACAGGCCGGCGACGTCACTCTCGCGGGTAACGTCCGCCACGATGGCTTCCAGACGAGAGCTAACGCCGAGGTGCTTGCCGGCGCGGTTCAGCCTCTCCTGATTTCGCCCGACGATGACGACATGCGCGCCATCGGCGAGACAGCGCTGCGCCAGGGCAAGCCCCATACCCGAACTGCCACCCGCGATGAGAACTCTGGCATCTGCGACCGTCATATCCACCATCTTTCCTTGATGTCCAACGCTGCGGGCAGGTTTCCCAGACTTGCGCGACATTCGGAAACGGACAAAACCGATGGTGCGATCGGTCGATCCGATGGCCGGAAGCCAGAGCGTGACGGCGATCGCCCCCCTATCGGGCGCTGCGACGTGTACGCCGCGCACGCATGGCGCCGGCGTTGTGGCTGGCCTCGCGCGACAGCCGCTCAAAATAGCGTTTCAGGCGCGGCACGGCGAAATCGACGAAAGCCCGCACTTTGGGCACCCCGAAGCGCCCCTGCGGCGCCAGCAGATGGACGGGCAGCGGCGGGTGCTCGTCGGCGGCGAGCAGGATCTGCAGCCGCCCGTCCCGGATCTCCTCGGCGATATGATAGGAGAACAGCCGCGTGACACCATGGCCCTCCGCTGCGGACGCCACCGCCGCCCGCACCGTGTTGACAACGAGCCGCGGCGCGAACTGCACCGTGCGCGGGACCGACGAGCCCTTGCGCGGCGGAAAACTCCAGGAATCGATGCCGAAATGGGTCATGGCGATGATGCGCTGCTTGGCAAGGTCGGCCGGCTCGCCGATCACGGGGTGCTGCGCGAGATAGCCTGGCGCCGCAGCGACGACGCGGCGAACCTCCCCGAGCTTCGTGGCGACAAAGCTGGAATCTGGCAGGTGGGCGATGCGCAGGGCGACGTCGATGCCCTCGTCGATCAGGTTCACCGGCCGGTCGAGCAGCAGCAAGCGGACGGACACCGTCGGGTATTCGTCTATGAAGGCGTCGAGCACCGGCCGCAGCACGTCCTCGCCGGTGATCACCGGCGCCGTCAGCGTCAGCGTGCCGCGCGGCGCGGCCTTCTCACCGCCGGCGAGCAGGTCCGCCTCCTCGAGCTCGGTCAGGACACGGCGGCAGGCCGCGGCATAGCGTTCGCCCGCCTCGCTGAGCTTCAGCGACCGTGTCGTGCGATGCAGCAGCTCCGCGCCGACATGCGCCTCCAGGAACGCGATCGCCCGGCTGACCGCCGCCGGCGACCGGCGCAGCCGCCGTGCAGCACCGGCCAGGCTGCCCTCGTCGACGGCAGACACGAACACTTTCATCGCGTCAAAGCGATCCATGGCAGCTCCAGGCCAATCAACGGCATCTGCGCGGGACACTAGAGCGCGTTCGCTTTTGATGGAATCACGAACGCGCTCTAGTTATTTGTTTTGACGCGTTTTCTTCACGCGAACCGTGCCCACTTCGCTCGAAAACGCTCTAGAAACCCGCCGACGGGGCGGCAAGGCGAGGCCGGGCGAGCCTTTCACCGCCGCCCGACGACATCCCGGACCACGCCGACCTCGGCGCGGGCCTCGAGAGGCAGAGACGGCGGAGCCCCCCTGCAGGCCGGATTTGTTTCTATGAATTGCTGGCGCGGGCGCAGCGTGCGCCGCCAGGCACGCCGGCTTCATGGGGGTGTAGGGATCGAACCGGACGCAAGCGAGCCGCTGGTCAATCCCCCCGCATTGCGGTTAGGTTCGGCGCGGGAATAACCAGGCTGAGATTTGCAGATTCTCTATCGACAGGGGCTTTCATGACGACGCTTTCCAACCACCTTGCGACCTTGTTCCGCTCCGGCCGCATCCTCGCGGCTGTGATCGCGTTGTTCGCCTTCGCTGCGGTCTCCGTCGCGCCGCTTCATGCCGCCGCCGAGCTTCCCGGCGACGACGACCAGGACGTGCTGATCCGCACCACCCTCATGACCTTCAACGACGCCAACATGACCAACGACTACTCGGTCCTGTTCGCCAAGGCATCGAAGGAATTCCAGTCGCAGCTCGCCGTCGAGAAGCTGCAGGCCGCGTTCGAGCCGTTCCGCAAGAACGAGCTGTTCTTCGAGGAAGTGGTCACTGCCGACTACGATTCGTTCGAGAAGGCCACGCTCGACAACGAAGGTGCCCTCGTGCTCGCCGGCGTGTTCAAGACCGACGACATGGAAGTGAAGTACCGGCTGCGCTTCGTCCAGAACAACCGTGTCTGGAAGCTGCTCGGCCTCAATGTCGATGCGACGCGGAAGAAGCAGTAGCGGCGAGCATCACGGCTCCTGCCCGTCCGGACACCGGACAGGCCGGCCCTGCGGGCCTCGTGATCATGCATGCTTGGCGGCTATCGCCCAAAAAAAGAAAGCCGCCCGGGTCGGGCGGCTTTTTTGAATCTCAGACGCGTACGGAACAGTCCCGCGGGCTGTCGCCCGCGCTTACCAGCTGTAGCGAACGACGCCCCGGCCACCATATGAGCGCGAGACATTGGAGAACTCGCCCTCGAAGGTCGCGGCAGCCGACCAGCCGTTGCGCCACTTCATTTCAGCCGACGCGGTCGTCAGTGCGGCATCGGCGGCCTGCGCCG